>NZ_CACVCH010000071.1 GCF_902729425.1 Magnetospirillum sp. SS-4
GGGTGAAATCATGGCAGATCGATTCCCACCTTATGGCCAAACCTACAAGGGCGAGTACGCCCTATACGTCAGTCCTGATAGGCGGCAAGGTCCTCGGCGCTGTCGACCTCGCCCCAGGGGCCGTCATAGGGAATGGCCGCCACCGGCACCCGTCCGGCCTCGATCACCCTTTGCAGCGTACCGGTCATGTGCATGCGGTCGCACAGGGCGGCATCAAGGCCGGCACGGATGCGTCCGACCTCGGCCCAGCCGGCGGGGGTGAAGCGCAGCAGCCCCATGTACTGGCCTTCCACCTGGGCAACGTTGCCGGGCTTGTTGCCGATCTCGGCCAGGGTATGGTCGGGATTGAGGCGGAAGGTCTCGGCGTCCAGCAACGGGTCGCCGAACCGCTTTTCCCATAGCGCCAGCCAGTTTGGATCGTAGGTCACCGCCAGCGCCGCCTGGGAGTCCATCAGGGCGGCCGGGGCGGCGGATTCATAGAAGATATCGGAATAGCTGACCACGCAGGGACCACAGGCCAGCCAGTCCCCGGCGCAGGCCAGCGAGCTGACCATGTTGGTCTCGGCCCAGCGCGGATTGTGGAATTCCACCAGCCCCCGGCCGGCCAGCATCTCGCGGCGATAGCCGGTGACGATGGCGATGTCGGCGATGCCGGCGCCTCGCAAGGCGGCAAGCTGCCAATCGAGCAGGCTCCGGCCCCGCAATTCGGCCAGGCATTTCGGCCGTTCGTCGGTCAGGGTCTTCATGCGGCTGCCGCGCCCGGCGGCCAGGATGATGGCTTTCAACGCGCTCCCCTCCTGTTCAGCAGGGCGACCAGCCGCGCCGTGTCCAGCGGGTCGACGGGATCGTCCCGTTCCGGATGCCACATCCACCCCTCCCACGGCAGGGTCCGGTGGCGGATGGCCTCGATGGCGCCATCGCCGGAGCGGGCCGCCACCTCGTAGCCCGGCGGACAATCGGCCAGCGCGAAATTATGGAAGGAATTGACCTCGACCGGCCAGCCGCCGGCCGCCAGGCGGTGACGGCCGCCAACATGGCCGGACACGGGAACCAGAGCGGTTCCCGCCCAATGGGCCATCATCTGCATGCCCCGGCAAAGCCCCAGCAGCGGCATCCTTCCGTCCCTGGCATAGGCCAGCAACCGGGCCTCGGCGGCATCGCGCTCGGGAATCGCGCCGATATCGTTGCCGCCCGACAGGATCACCGCATCCGGCGACAGCGCCGCCAGCCAGTCCGGCAACGCCTCGGGATGGTTGGGAACCGGAACCGGAACCGCCCCCGCCAGGGCGACCCAACGGGCCAGCCGCTGGTCCAGGGCGTCGCGGCGTTCGCCCCGTTCCGCCCAGACGTCCACCCTCTGGCTGATGGCGACACGCGGCTTCATCCCAGCACCTCGACCCGCCGGCCGGCGCAGTCCAGATGCAGCCGCCGCGCCTTGGACCAGCGCCGGTACAGCATCTCGCCGGCGCCGATCACCGCCGGCAGGCCCAGCTCCCCCGCCCGGATGGCCATGTGGGAATTGACCCCGCCCCAGGCGGTCACCAGTCCGGCGATGGGATGGGCGAACAGCCAGTCATGGCCGGGGTCGGCATTGGGCAGGCAGACGATGGCTCCGGCCAGAAGGTCGTGGCGGCTGGCGTCGACCACCGGCGCCGTCACCTGATTCTGGGTGATGTAATTGGGCGCGGTCTCCGGCCATTCGAAGGCCCAGACGTCGTCGGGCGAGGCGATCACCGGCGGCAGGGCGACGCGCAACGTCTCGGCATGGCGCGCCTTGCCCTGCTCGATGGAGCGGGCGATGGCGTCGCGGGGCTCGGCCGCCGCCACATGCAGCTCCTTCAAGGCGGCGATGTCGCAATAGGCCATGTCGTCCTTGCCGAAGCCCCATTGCTCGCCGCAGGCCGCCGCCAGCGCCAGGGCGTCGGACAGGTTGCGGGTGAAGTGGAATTTGGCCAGTTCGCGCAGTTCGATGCCGGCCTGGAGAAAGTCGAACAGGCCGATTCCGTCGGGGTGCAGGCCGTGGGTTTCCAGCAGCCGGGCGATGTCGCGCAATTGCCCCAGGGCCAGGGCGAACGGCCGGGACGGCTCGGGAACCGGCGGCCGCCGGCTCCAGTCGAAATACAGGTCGGGGGCTTCGTCGTAGCGGGGCGACAAGATATCGTAGGTGCCGGGGCGCAGATGGCCGTAGCGGGCCAGGAAGGTGGATTGGTCCAGCATGGCGCGGTCGCGGGTCAGCTGGCCGCTGACGGTGGACAGGCTGGCCATGAAGGCGTCGCTGTCCGCCTCGGAGAAAATTCCAACCGCCACCAGCGAGCGCAGCATCTGCACCGCGACGAAACCGGCCCGCGCCAGCCCGGCGAACGGCAGGGTGCCATAGCGCTTGGCATCCTCCAGCAGCCAGTAGATGCGCTCCAGCGGATCGGCATCCGAGGCCAGCAGGGTCTCGCGCCGGCTCCCCAGGGTGTCCAGCTTCAAGGAATCGGCCCGCCACAATCCATCCCTGGGATGCACGATACGGTTGGTGAGACGGCGCAGGCTGTCGGCGATGGCGGTCCGCTCCGACGCCGAGAATCCGGCCTCGGCCAGCCGTTCCAACCGATTGGGCAGATCGAGGGTGTAGCAGGAGAAGACGATCTCGAACTCTACCTTGTCGTGAAGAGTCGGCTCGCCAAGCAACCGATCAACGTAGTAATCCACCAGCCGGGCGGCAAGGCCGTCGTCCAGGTCGGCGGGAATGAACGAATTGAACGACAGCCGCACGTCGATATAGGGCAGGCCGAAGAAATGCGGCATCAGCGGAAAGCTGCGCAGATTGCGGTAGCCGTAATTGTGCCGCTGATAGGCCCAGATGGAATCGGTCACCAGTTCGCGGTACAGGGACAGGGCCAGCGGCTTTGGCCGCACGCCGATGATCTCGGCCGGATTCCAGTCGGGCATCACCCCATAGACGGTCCGGCGCCCCATCAGGAAGGGATGCGGCCGCATGCCGCGTTCCACCTTGGCGGCGATCAGGCCCAGCCGGCGGGCCTGGGCCTCGGATGATTCCGGACCGGCCGCCATCACCAGCGGACGGGCCTGCAACAGCCACAGGATCTCGGCCCCGGCCTCGCGGGTCACGGCGAATTCGCAATCCACCGGAACGCCGCCGGACAGGCCGAGCAGTTCCTCCAGCAGCGTCACTACCCCGGCCAGGGCCGGCGGCGGCGGCACCGTCGAGGCGGCGGCGGCCTGCCACGTCCGCCCCCCGGCGCCGCCAGTGACGTGGGCGGCATCGGCGCCCTCGGCCCAGTTCACCACCCGGTAGGGCGCGGCGGTATTGGGATCGTGCGAGAACGCGACGCCGGAACGCACCACGCCGTCCAGCATCGGCTGGATCAGCACCTCGTCGTCGCCTGTCGCCTCGCCGTAGGAGGCGATCACCGCGTCGGTCGCCGCCGCCAGCCCGCCCAGCTCCACGTCGGCGACCGACAGGAAGGCGCCGGCATTGGAGCGGCTGTCACCGTCCTCGCGCCGGCACGACGAGCGCACGATCCAGCGCCCCGCGGTCAATTTCGCCAGACAGCCGTCCCGCTCCGCCCGCCACCGGGCGACGGTGAAGCTGACCAGCGGCAGGATGCGGGCGCTTCGCAGCATGCCTTGAAGCTGGACCAGGGTTCCGGCCTTGGTGGAGAACGAAAGCGCCGTCACGGCCGCGTCCTATTTCAATTGGGCGATCCAGATATTGGTGTCGTAGGGAATCATGATGGAGGGCTGCCCCAGGCCGCGCAGATAGGCGTCGATGGCCGCCACCACCTCGGCGAAGGCGTCGCCGGCCTGCCGGGCCAGGGTGGCGTGCGAACGCCACGCCTCGACGCATTCGCCAAGCCCCTGCTCGTGCACCACGCCGGCATCCAGGTGAACCACCGGGCCGAACAGGCCGCTGGCCTCGATCACCGCCTTTTGATCCTCGCGCCGGGTGCCATAGCCATAGGCGGGAACCGCCCGGCGGATGATGTCCTCGATACGCGACTGGATGGGATCGTCCAGCCGGCGATGGTTCCACATGCAGGCGAACCAGCCGCCGGGCTTCAGGATGCGGGCGGTCTCCCTCAGCGCCTGGGCGCGGTCGCAGACATTGAACGAACTGCCGAAGGTCACCAGATCGAACGCCCGGTCCGCCTGGCCGGTATGTTCGCCGGTGCCTTCGAACCAACGGACATGGGCCAGGTCCGCCGTCCGCCGGATACCGTTGGCGCGCATGGAATCGTTGGGCTCAACCGCCGTGACGTCGAAGCCGCGCGCCGCCAGCATCAAGGTCAGATGCGCCACGCCGGCGCCGACGTCGCAGACCGCGCCGGCCGACAGTCCGGCCAGCCGCAGCATGGCGTCGATGGCCGCATCCGAGTAATCGGGACGCTTCAGATAGGCGTCGGCCAGATCGGTGTAATCCCATTCGGTCTTCATGCGCAGGCATCCCCCAAGACGGTCACCGCCCCATATGACCCGACAATCGGACCGGTTTCAACGGCCGGATTGAGGCCGATAAACGCTGATCCGGCTTGCCTGGAATTCACCATAAAATTTTTGCTGTTGTCGATAATTCTACACAATGCCATATCACCCATAGAATTTCCCGATAATGGCTATAGGCGAGTGTGGATATGACCCTTCCGGCCCTTGGTTTCGGCGTTTCATTTCCCGAACTGTACCGGCGCGATGGACTGGAGCGTCTGGATCTGGCCTTCCTCGACCATCTGGACGAGACGCTGCGGCATCGCCTGGAAGCGGCCCGCGCCGCCCCGGACGCGCTTGCCGCCAAGGACGAATCCGAACTGATCGTCGCCCTCGCCCCCCATATCGACGACTTCCTGGTGGAGCTGTTCGGCATCCGCGCCGCGGCGGCGGAACTGCGCGGCCGTCACGACGCCCTGGCGCCGCTGTTCCAGGCCAAGCGGCTGTTCGTGCAGCGCCGCGCCGTCAAGGAGGTCAAGCCCGAGGAAGCCGCCACCCTCGACGCCGACGCCCTGGCGCTGGAGTATTCGGTGCGCGTCGGCGAGGCGTTCGACGAACCGGGTTTCGCCCGCAAGGTGCTGGGGTGGCTGGACGACGAGGCCAATCACGCCGACGACCTGAAGCTCGCCGCCCGTCTCGCCGCCGCCAAGGTGGCCGAGGCCGGACGGCAGGTCCATCCCCGGAGCATCCTGTTCCGCCTGCCGGCCAAGCACGATCCCCTGGCCATGGTGCCGGTGCGGCCGGTGGAGGTCTGCGGCATCGCCGCGCTGGAATTCGAGCCGGCCCGGCTGCGCCGGCGCGAGGGCTTCGATCTCACCGACGCCGGAACCGACTTGGCCGGAGCGCTGGACGAGGTCAATTACTGCATCCTCTGCCACCACCAGGGCCGCGATTCGTGCTCGAAGGGCATGAAGGACCGCAAGACCGGGGTGTTGTCCTCCAACGCCGTCGGCGTCGCCATGGAAGGCTGTCCGCTGGAGGAGAAGATATCGGAGATGCACGAGGTCAAGGCGGCCGGCGACTCGCTGGCGGCGCTGGCGGTGATCGTGGTCGACAATCCCATGGCCGCCGGCACCGGACACCGCATCTGCAACGACTGCATGACCGCCTGCATCTACCAGAACCAGAACCGCGATCCGGTCAACGTGCCCGAGGCCGAGACCCGCACCCTGAAGGACGTGCTGGAACTGCCCTGGGGGTTCGAGATCTATTCGCTGCTGACCCGCTGGAATCCGCTCAACATCAGACGGCCGCTGCCCCGGCCTGATTCCGGCCGCAAGGTGCTGGTGGTCGGCATGGGACCGGCCGGCTATACCCTGGCCCATCACCTGATGCAGGACGGCCACCATGTCTGCGCCATCGACGGCCTGAAGATCGAGCCGCTGGCCTCCGACCTTTCCGGCGTCGACCCCCACGGCAGGCGGGTGCCGTTCAAGCCGGTGCGCGACATCCGCGCCCTGTGGCAAAAGCTGGGAGAACGGGTGATGGGCGGCTTCGGCGGCGTCGCCGAATACGGCATCACCGTGCGCTGGGACAAGAACTTCCTCGACGTCATCCGCCTGCTGCTGGAACGCCGGGCCGAATTCGCCCTGTTCGGCGGCGTGCGTTTCGGCGGCGCCATCACCCTGGAAGACGCCTTCGCCATGGGGTTCGACCATGTGGCGCTGGCGACCGGGGCCGGCAAGCCCACCATCCTCGACATGCCGGGGGGGTTGGCCAAGGGGGTGCGGCAGGCCTCGGACTTCCTGATGGCGCTGCAACTGACCGGAGCCGCCCGCGCCGACACCCTGGCCAATCTGCAATTGCGGCTGCCGGTGGTGGTGATCGGCGGCGGCCTGACGGCGGTGGACACCTGCACCGAGGCGCTGGCCTATTACCCGGTGCAGGTGGAAAAATTCCTCACCCGCCATGAATTGCTGGTGGCCGAGCGCGGCGAGCACGCGACACGGCAACACTGGTCCGAGGAGGACCACGTCATCGCCGACGAGTTCATCGCCCACGCCCAGGCCATCCGCGCCGAACGGCTGGCGGCGTCCATCGAAGGGCGCGCCCCCCGCATCCTGGAACTGCTGCAAGGCTGGGGCGGCGCCACCCTGGTCTATCGCCGCCGGCTGATCGACAGCCCCGCCTATCGCAATCACGAGGAAATCTCCAAGGCGATGGAAGAAGGCATCCGCTTCGCCGAGGGCTTCTCTCCGGTGGCGGTCGAGGTCGACGAGTTCGGCGCCGCGTCGGGCATTCAATTGAAGGGCGGCGACGGCCAGCCGCGCTTTCTTCCCGCCCGCGCCATCATCGTGGCGGCGGGAACCGTTCCCAACACCAATCTGGCGCGCGAACGCGCCGGCATCACCCTGGACGGCAAGTTCTTCCAGGCGGTGGACGAGGATGGCCGCCCGGTCTCGCCCGAACGCCTCGCCAAGCCCGACGCCGCCCAGGTGCTGATGCATGTGGACGGCTTCGACCGCACCATCAGCTTTTTCGGCGACCTGCACCCGTCCTTCGCCGGCAACGTGGTCTCGGCCATGGCCTCGGCCAAGCAGGGCCATCCGGTG
This sequence comes from Magnetospirillum sp. SS-4, assembly GCF_902729425.1. Classification (GTDB taxonomy): domain Bacteria; phylum Pseudomonadota; class Alphaproteobacteria; order Rhodospirillales; family Magnetospirillaceae; genus Phaeospirillum. The sequence continues at coordinate 7,044 of NZ_CACVCH010000071.1, forward strand.
GTGACCCGCGCCATGGCCCGGCGCCCCGCGTCCGCCGTCGCCGGCCCCGAACTGTTCGAGCGGCTGAACGACGGATTGCGGGCCAGCGTCCACGCGGTCAACCGCCTGACGCCGACCATCGTCGAGGTGGTGGTCAAGGCCCCCGCCGCCGCCCGGGCGTTCCGGCCGGGCCAGTTCTTCCGGCTTCAGAACTACGAGATGCTGGCGCTGAAGGCCGGCGGTTCCTCCCTCGCCATGGAAGGCCTCGCCCTGACCGGCGCCTGGGTCGACCGCGATTCCGGTCTGGTCGGGCTGATCGTGCTGGAAATGGGCGGATCGAGCGACCTGTGCGCCCATCTGCGCCCCGGCGAACCGGTGGTGCTGATGGGGCCGACCGGCGCCCCCACCCATGTCTGCGGCAAGGAAACCGTGCTGCTGGCCGGCGGCGGGCTGGGCAACGCCGTGCTGTTCTCCATCGGTTCGGCGTTTCGCGCCGCCGGCTCGAAGGTCTTGTACTTCGCCGGCTACAAGAACGCCCATGACCGCTTCAAGGTCGCCGATATCGAGGCAGCCGCCGACGTGGTGGTGTGGTGCGTCGACGGCGGCGAGGCCTTCGCCCCCGGCCGCCCCCAGGACCGGACCTTCGTCGGCAACATCGTCGAGGCCATGGTGGCTTATGGCGAGGGCCGGCTGGGAGAACAGACGGTTGCAATCACCGACGTCGACCGCATCATCGCCATCGGTTCGGACCGGATGATGGCGGCGGTGGCGCGGGCGCGGCACGAGCGGCTCGCCCCCGTCCTCAAGCGCGGCCACGCCGGCATCGGCTCGATCAACTCGCCCATGCAATGCATGCTGAAGGAGGTCTGCGCCCAGTGCCTCCAGCGCCATCGCGACCCGGTCACCGGCGAGGAGAAGGTGGTCTTCACCTGCGCCGACCAGGACCAGCCGCTGGACAAGGTGGATTTCGTGTCGCTGGCCGAGCGATTGGCCCAGAACTCCACCTGGGAAAAGCTGACCAGGGCCTGGATCGACCGGGGGCTGAAGCAGGCCGGCCTGCGAAGATAGGGCACGGCTTTCCATCCGGACGAAATATGGCTGTTTCACACGTTCCAACCACATGATCCTGTTGACAGCGGGGGGTGGTTCATACTTCCTTGTGCCCAAGCGTGAAACATCCGCCGCCCTGCCTGCAAGAGCCGCCCCATGGACCAGAACCGGGTCATCATCTTCGACACCACGCTGCGCGATGGCGAGCAATCGCCCGGCGCCTCCATGAACCTGGAGGAGAAGGTCAGAATCGCGCTGGTGCTGGAGGAGATGGGCGTCGACGTGATCGAGGCCGGCTTTCCCATCGCCTCCAACGGCGATTTCGAGGCGGTCGAGGCGGTCGCCAAGGTGGTGAGGAACTCCACCATCTGCGGCCTGGCGCGGGCCACCAGGGGCGACATCGACCGTTGCGCCGAGGCGATCCGGCCGGCGGCCCGGGGCCGCATCCACACCTTCTTGTCCACCAGCCCGCTCCACATGAAGTACAAGCTTCAGATGGAACCGGAAACAGTGCTGGAAAAAGTCAGGGACTCGGTCGCCTATGCCCGCGCCCTGACCGACGACGTGGAATGGTCGGCCGAGGACGGCTCGCGCACCGAGCACGATTTCCTGTGCCGCTGCGTCGAGGCGGCCATCGACGCCGGGGCGCGGACCATCAACATTCCCGATACTGTCGGCTACTCCGTTCCGGATGAATACGGCGCCCTGATCGCCATGCTGTTCAACCGGGTGCCCAATATCGACAAGGCCATCATCTCGGTGCATTGCCACAACGATCTCGGCCTTGCCGTGGCCAATTCCCTGGCCGCCGTCGGCAAGGGCGCCCGTCAGGTGGAATGCACCGTCAACGGCCTGGGCGAACGCGCCGGCAACGCCGCCATGGAAGAGATCGTCATGGCGCTGCGCACCCGGCCCGACCTGCTGCCGTTCAAGACCGGCATCAACACCGAATGCATCACCAAGGCCTCGCGCCTGGTCTCGACCATCACCGGCTTCGTGGTCCAGCCCAACAAGGCCATCGTCGGCAAGAACGCCTTCGCCCACGAATCCGGCATCCATCAGGACGGGGTGCTGAAGCACGCCCAGACCTATGAGATCATGACCCCGGAATCGGTGGGCCTGCACCGCTCGCACCTGGTGATGGGCAAGCATTCCGGCCGTGCCGCCTTCAAGGCCAAGCTGAGGGACCTGGGCTACGACCTGGGCGACAATGCGGTGGAGGACGCCTTCAACCGCTTCAAGGATCTGGCCGACCGCAAGAAGGACGTGTTCGACGAGGACATCGTCGCCCTGGTCGACGATTCGGTGGTGCGCGGCAACGACCATATCAGGCTGGTCTCGCTGGAGGTGCTGTGCGGTACCCGGCACCAGCCGCCCTCGGCCGAGCTGGAACTGTCCATCGACGGCGTGGTGACCGGAATCCGCGCCACCGGCGACGGGCCAGTGGACGCCACCTTCAACGCCATCAAGGCGCTGTTCCCCCACGACGCCCGGTTGCAGCTCTATCAGGTCAACGCCGTCACCCAGGGCACCGACGCCCAGGCGGAAGTGACCGTCCGGCTGGAGGAGAACGGCAAGACCGTCATGGGCCAGGGCGCCGAGACCGATACCATGGTGGCCTCGGCCAAGGCCTATGTGAACGCCCTGAACAAACTTCTGGTGAAACGGCAGAAAACCGCCCCGGCCGAGCCGGCGGCGTGATATAGCAGCGTACGCCTGAGGCAAGATGGGGATGAGTCGCGATGCCGCCTCGGCCGAGCCGGCGGCATCGCAGGTATAGACGATATCGGATGTTGAGCGAGGGACCATGTTTTCGAAGCTGACGGGTTGGATGTCCGCGGATATGGCGATCGATCTGGGAACCGCTAACACCCTGGTCTACGTCAAAGGCCGAGGCATCGTTCTGAACGAGCCGTCGGTGGTCGCCATCGCCGAGGAAAAGGGCAAGAAGAAGGTCCTGGCCGTCGGCGACGAGGCCAAGATGATGCTGGGCCGCACGCCCGGCTATATCCAGGCCATCCGGCCGCTCAGGGACGGCGTCATCGCCGATTTCGAGGTGGCGGAAGAGATGATCAAGCACTTCATCCGCAAGGTCCACAACCGCCGTTCCTTCGCCAGCCCGCTGGTCATCGTCTGCGTGCCGTCGGGTTCGACCGCCGTCGAGCGCCGCGCCATCCAGGAATCGGCGGAAAGCGCCGGCGCCCGGCGCGTCTTCCTGATCGAGGAACCCATGGCCGCCGCCATCGGCGCCGGCCTGCCGGTGACCGAGCCCACCGGGTCCATGGTGGTGGACATCGGCGGCGGCACCACCGAGGTGGCGGTGCTCAGCCTGGGCGGCATCGTCTATTCCCGCTCTGTGCGCGTCGGCGGCGACAAGATGGACGAGGCCATCATCGCCTATATCCGCCGCAACCATAACCTGCTGGTGGGCGAGGGTTCGGCCGAGCGCATCAAGAAGGAGATCGGCTCCGCCTGCCCGCCCGAGGACGGCGAGGGCCGCACCATGGAGATCAAGGGCCGCGACCTGATGAACGGCGTGCCCAAGGAACTGATCATCTCGGAACGCCAGATCGCCGAATCCCTGGCCGAGCCGGTCGGCGCCATCATCGAGGCGGTCAAGGTCGCCCTGGAACACACCGCCCCCGAACTGGCCGCCGACATCGTCGACAAGGGCATCGTGCTGACCGGCGGCGGCGCCCTGCTGTCCAACCTGGATTACGTGCTGCGCCATGCCACCGGCCTGCCGGTCTCCATCGCCGACGATCCGCTGTCCTGCGTCGCGCTGGGCACCGGCCGCGCCCTGGAGGAAATGCCCAAGCTGAAGAACGTGCTGACCAGCATGTACTGAGAACGGAGCGTCGAGATGAGGGTGACGGCCCTGACCATGCTGGCGGCAACCGGCCTTCTGGCTGCCGTCACCGCCCAGGCGGCCGAACCGAAGGGCCGCGTCAAGGAAATCGTCGCCGAGCATTGCTCGCTGTGCCACGGCGTCGAGGGCGAGAGCGCCAACGCCGTCTATCCCCGCCTCGCCGCCCAGAACGAAACCTACATCGCCAAGCAGCTGCGCGATTTCCGCGATGGCCGCCGCACCGGCACCATGAATGAAATGGCCCGCGACCTGACCGATGACGAGGTCGCCGGCCTCGCCGCCTATTTCAGCTCGCGCAAGCCGGTCTCCAAGCGGCCGTCCAACCAGGACCTGTCGGCGGTGGGCAAGTACATCTTCCACTACGGCAATTCCTGGTCCGGCATCGCCGCCTGCGCCAGCTGCCACGGCGAGAAGGGGGCGGGCACCACCCAATTGCCGCGCCTGGCCGGCCAGCATCCCGCCTATGTCGAAAGCCAGCTGAGCGATTTCGGCAAGGGTTCGCGCACCAACGACAAATCCATCATGCACGCCATCGCGTCCAAGATGACCACCTTGGAAATCAAGGCGGTGTCCACCTATATCGGTGGGCTGGAATAGCGTTCGCGGCCGGTGGCGGAAACCGCCCGGCGGAACGTTTCATTCTCGTGACATTCCGTCATCTACCGGCTAACTTTGTTCAGACCCGCGCTGGCCAGAGACTCCCCGCCTCATGTCCATCCCCGCCGAGATCACCGATTTTCTCGCCATCCTCGACGAGAGTCCCGTCGGCGTCTCCGTTTCCAGGCGCCGGGACGGCGTCGTCGTCTTCGCCAACCGCCGCTTTTGCGACATCACCGGCATCGCGCGCGAGCACTGCATCGGCAGCCCGGCCAGACGCCACTTCGCCGACGAGCAGCAGCGCCGCGACGTCATCAGACAGCTGAGGGATGCCGGCGAGATCAAGGACGCCGACGTCGAGTTCCGCCGCGCCGACGGCTCGCCGTTCTGGTCGGTGCTGACCATCCGGCCGGCGATCCTGGATGGGGAGGACGTCAACCTTGCCTGGATCTACGACGTCAGCACGCGCAAGCAGGCCGAACGCACGCTTCGCGACAGCAAGGCCCTGATCCGCGCCATGCTCGATTCCTCGGTGGACGGCATCACCCTGCTGGATGACGCCGGCCTTATCCTGGCGCTGAATTCCGCCGCCGCCGCCATTCTCGACCACGACGCCGCCCGGCTGGCGGGCGAGTCCATCTGGCCGCTGCTGCCGCCGCCGGTGGCGCGCCGGCTGCGCCAGGACGCCGAACGGGTCCTGAAGCTGGGCGAGACGGTCGAGGGACACGAGGCCATCGGCTCCCGGCTGTTCGACATCCACATGCATCCGGTCGCCAACGACGAGGGCCGCATCGAGCGCATCGCCCTGTTCAGCCGCGACGTCACCCAAAGCCACCAGCGGCGCCAGCAGTTGCGCAAGCTGGAAACCGCGCTGGAACAGGCGCCGGTCTCGGTGATGATCACCGACCGCCTGGGCGCCATCGAATACGTCAACCGCACCTTCGTCCTGATTTCCGGCTATTCCGAGGACGAGGTGCTGGGGCGCAATCCCCGCCTCCTGAAATCCGGCGACACCCCGAACTCGGTCTACCGCGACATGTGGCATTGTCTCGGCAATGGCGGCACCTGGCAGGGCGAGCTGTGCAACCGGGCCAAGGACGGCTCGCTGTTCTGGGAATACGCCACCTTGTCGCCCGTCCGCGACGACGACGGCATGGTCACCCACTACATGGCGGTCAAGGAGAACATCACGCCGCGCAAGGAGGCGGAACGGAAGCTGGAGCATCAGGCCACCCACGATCTTCTCACCGGCCTGCCCAACCGCCTGTTGCTGGAGGACCGGGTCCATCACGCCATCGAGCTGGCGCGGCGCGAGGCCCGCCGTCTCGGCCTGATGTTCATCGACCTCGACCGCTTCAAGATCGTCAACGACAGCCTGGGCCACGTCGCCGGCGACGAATTGCTGAAGGTCCTGGCCGAGCGCCTGCGTCACGCCCTGCGGCGCAGCGACACCCTGGCGCGGCTGGGCGGCGACGAATTCGTGGTGGTGCTGACCCATTTCCAGAACAGCGGTGAACTGGCCGACGTGGCGGAAAAGATCGTCAAGGTCCTGGAAGATCCGGTGGAATTGTCCGGCCACGCCATCCATGTGGGGGCCAGCATCGGCATCGCGCTCTATCCCGACGACGGCGGCGATTTCCATGCCCTGATGAAGGGCGCCGATGCCGCCATGTACCGGGCCAAGCAAAAGGGACGCAACACCTTCTGCTTCTACGATTCCCGCATGAACGACGAGGCGCTGGACCGTCTCAAGCTGGAGGAAGCGCTGCGCCGCGCCCTCATCCGCAACGAATTCCAGCTTTATTACCAGCCCCAGATCGATCTGGTCACCGGCATGATGACCGGGGTGGAGGCGCTGATCCGCTGGAACTGTCCGGAACGGGGGCTGGTGGCGCCCAGCGTGTTCATTCCGGTGGCCGAGGAAAGCAATCTTATTTCCCTGATCGGCTGGTGGGTGCTGGAGGAGGCCTGCCGCCAGCTTGTCATCTGGCGCGATATCGGCCTGCCCCCGGTCAAGATCGCGGTCAACGTGTCCGGCCGCCAGTTCCTCAACCACGCCCTGGTCGAATGCATCTCGAACCTGCTGCACCAGTACGGCGTCCATCCGTCGCAGCTTGAGATCGAACTGACGGAAAGCACGGTGATGGCCGAACCGGAACGGGCCATCGAGCAGCTGGGCCGCCTGCGCGAAATCGGCATCCAGGTCTCGGTCGACGATTTCGGGACCGGCTATTCCAGCCTCAGCTATCTGAAGCGGCTGCCGCTCAGCACCATCAAGGTCGACCGATCCTTCATCCGCGACGTCAACAGCCAGAGCGACAACGCCGCCATCGTCTCGGCCATCCTTGGGCTTGCCGATGCGCTGGACATGTCCATCATCGCCGAAGGGGTCGAGACCGAGGGCGAGGAAGCCCATTTGCGCGACGCCGGCTGCATCAAGGTCCAGGGCTTCCGCTATGCCCAGCCCATGCCGGCCGAGCAACTGGTGACCTGGCTGTCCACGTCGGGACGCTGAGGGGCCTTATCTTCCCAATCTTTTTCCTTCGAAGCGCGGCCCGCGGCGGCCATCGCCGCCCGGCGGCACGCGCGCGCCTGCCGCCGTCCTGGGCGCAAATCCACCCCTGAAACGAGGAAAGCCCCCACCGTTTCCGGTGGGGGCCTCCCCGTATTCACGTCTACCCGATCGACTTAGAAGGGCATGCGCACCTTCATGGCGCCGGTGTGGCCGGCGAAGTCTTCCTTCAGGTCGGCGTCGTAGGTGACGGTGACCGTCAGGTCGGACGCGGTGACCACCGACAGGCCGAGACCGGCGTTGAAGGAGGTCCTGGCCGGCTCGACATTGTCGACCCGGAAGGCGCTGCCGCCACCAGTGAAGGTCGCGGTGGTGTGGGTCTTGCCCGCCAGCGTGTCGTAGAACACGCCGCCATGGACTTCCGGCAGCAACCGGACGGTTTCGCGCTTGATTTCACCCGACAGCCGGGCTCCGCCACCGATCTTGAGGGAGTCGAAGCTCTGCGAGTCGACCTTGAGCGGCAGGCCACCGGTACCGGTTTCGGTGTAGCCGTCCTGGTCGAGACGGGTGTAGTCCAACGAGGCGAACGGGGTCAGCAGCATCTTGCCCTTGTTCAGGGGCACCTTGTAGCCGACCCGGGTGTTGACGCCGTACTGGTAACCGTTGAAGTCACCGCTGGCGGTGGCGCTGAGCAGCGTCGACTTGCGGGTGGTGTCGTACTGATGCAAGCCGAAGGTCAGGCCGCCGTCGACATACCAGGCGTTGGTGATGTCGTAGGTGCCGTACAGGTTCAGCATGTAGCTGTTGACGTCGGTGCTGTTGCCGTCGCGGGCGCCCTTGTCGTCGATGGTGGTGTTGGCGTAGCTGAACGCCAGACCCACCCGGGCCTTGTCCTTCACCGCGGTATCGACGCCAAGCGCCATGCCGTAGGTGGTGCTGTCGTAGCCGTCGACGTTCTTGCGGGTTCCCTGGTCGCCGTACGATCCCAGCACCTGGACCCAGGCGCCGTGACGCTTGGCGCCGCTACCGGCCGAGACGCCGGAGGCGGGCTCGAACCCGACGCCATCGGCAGAGGCCACCTGATGGCCCTGGAGCATGGCGATACGGGCGTTGACCACGTTGCTGACCGCGGTGGTGACCTGAGAGGCCGCCGCCGTGGTGGCGCCGTTCATGCTGGGCGGGGCCAGCTGGGTCAGGGCCTGGCCGAGATCGGTGGCGTTCATGGCGTCCAGCTTGGACAGCATGGTCGCCATGGAACCGGTGGCCGAGGCACCCAGGGCTTCCAGGGTGGTGGAGATGCCGGACACCGCCGTGGTGGAGGTGCCGGCCGCCGCGGCGGCGTAGCCGCCGGTGGCGCGGACCGCCGTCAGGGTGACAGCATTACCGGCCGAGCCGGAGGTGAAGCTGAGCACCGCCGAGTTGAGGGTGGTCACCACCACTTCGCCGTTGCTAAGGGTGCCGCCAGAGCTATCGAAGATCTTGAAGGTCTGGTCGTTGGCGATGTAGCCGGTGGCCGAGCCCAGGTCGACCGTGACCTTGGCGTTGGCGGCATTGAAGTCGGTCGCGGAGCTGATCGATCCGAAGGTGCTGCTGTCGATGATCTTCAGTTGGACCGTGGTGCCGGTGCCGGCAAAGGTGACGGTACCGGCCGCACCACCACCGGTGGCACCGGTAATGGTCTTGCTGCCGATATCCAGCGTGCCGCCGTCGGAGACGGCGATGGCGCCACCGACCGTCGCGCTGTTGCTGAAGGTGACGGTGCCGGTGCTCAGGTTGATGGCTGCGGCATAGATCTCGGTGCCGTCGAACTGGACGGTGGTGCTGGCGGCGCCGGCCGAGATGGTGTCGATACCGGAAGCGGCGATACCGATGTTGCCGCCCAGGGTATTGTTACCGGCGAATTGCAGTTCACCCGCGCTCGTCGAGGCGGAACTGGCCACGATGGCGCCCGAGATGCTGGCGCCGTTGGCCAGGCTGACGGTGCCTTCCGCCGTCACCATGATCAGGTCGGCGCTGACATCACTGTCGAACTGCACCTGATCACCAGCGACACCAGCCCGGATGGTGGTGATGGTGCTTCCGGCCGTGCCGATGGCACCAGCGATGGTGCTGCTGCCGACGAACAGCAGTTCGCTGCTGCTGGCGCTGGCGCTGGAAGTTCCCACGATCGCGCCAGACAGGGTTGCGTTATCAGCAAAAGTGACCGCCCCTGCATGAGTAAGCAGCAGAACATCGGCCTGAACTGCACCATCGAATTGCACAGACGAACCGGACGCACCCGCGGTGACGGTGCTGATGGCCGAGCCGGCGGCGCCGACCGCGCCGCTGACGGTGCCGTCGCCCGCGAACACGACTTCGCCGTTGGTGGCGCTGCCGACGATGGCGCCCGACATCGAGACGTCGTCGGCGAAGGTCACCGAGCCGTTATTGCTGATCAGCAACACGTCGACATGCATGTTGGCGCCGAACTCTACGTTCTTGCCGGTGGCGCCGGCGGTGATGGTGGTGATGGCCGAGCCTTCCAGGCCGACGGTGCCGGTAACGGTGCTGTCGCCCGCGAACACCAGTTCACCGTTGACGGCGCTGCCGACGATGGCGCCGGCCAGCGAGGCGGCATCGGCAAAGGTCACCGAGCCGTCGTTGGTGATGAACAGGGTCGTGATATACGAGCTGCTGTCGAACTGCACGTTCTTGCCGGTGGCGCCGGCGGTAACGGTGGTGATGGCGGAACCGGTAGCGCCGATGGTGCCGGTGACGGTGCTGCTGCCCGTGAATATCAGTTCACCATTGGCGGCGCTGCCGACGATGGAGCCGGCCAGCGAGGCGCCGTCGGCGAAGGTCACCGAACCAGTGTTGGTGATCAGCAGCACGTCAACATACGAGTTGGCACCGAACTCCACACCGGTAGCAGCAGCGCCAGCGGTGACGGTGGTGATGGCCGAACCGACCGCGCCGACCGTGCCGCTGACGGTGCCGTCGCCCGTGAACACCACTTCGCCGTTGGTGGCGCTGCCGACGATGGCGCCAGTCATCGAGACGTTGTCGGCGAAGGTCACCGAGCCGTCGTTGGTGATCAGCAGCGCGTCGACAAATATGTTGGCGCCGAACTGCACGTCCTTGCCGGTGGCGCCGGCGGTGATGGTGGTGATGGCCGAGCCTTCCAGGCCGACGGTGCCGGCGACGGTGCCGTCGCCGGTGAAGACCACTTCGCCGTTGACGGCGCTGCCGACGATGGCGCCGGACAGGGTGGAACCGTCGGAGAAGGTGACGGAGCCGGTATTGGTGATGAGGATCGTGGTGGCGTTGACGGTGCCATCGAACTGGGCGTTGGACGAGGCTACGCCGGCGGTGATGGTGCCGAGGGAGGAGCCTCCGGTGTCACCACCCGAGCCGACATTGCCGGTGATGGTGCCGGAACCGGAGAAGATGACCATACCGCCGCTCGACGTGCCGTGGTCAACGGTGCCGGTGACCTGGGCCCCCGCATTCAGGGTCAGAGTCGCGTTGGTGTGCGCCAGAACATAGTCATTGGTGACCGAGTCTACCGCCGTATCGGCATCTTCAGCGATATTGACGGTTGCGGCCTTGGCCGGCTTCACCGACAGGATCGCTACCGCCGAGGCGCCCAGCAGAAGGGCCTCTTTCCGCCCCAACCTGTTCATCCAATTGGACTTCATCACGTCACTCCCCTCGTTGAAACCTGAATAAGATCACGCGGCACGGCCGCCGAATCCACTAAACCCAAATGTATTCACAGAGCCAAATACCAGCATTTCCCGCACATGGCGAGGGCTTTTTGCCCAAAATCATACGGCGCGTCCGGGTGTTGCAAAAACACCACATTGCCTGTCGCGGTTGCGGACGGCCATCCGCCGGCCCCGCCGTCCGGAGTCAACGGGTTGTGGCGGTTGGCGGCCGGGGCTCCAGAACCTGGTGGGGCCGGCTATCGGGCCGGGATTTCCCACACCGCGAGATCGTCCATGGTGACGCCGTTCAGCGGCAATTGGAGACCGGGCGAGGTGAGGACCAGCCGGACCCCCCATTTGCGTCCCAGCGCCGTCCATTCCCCGGCGGTCCTGGCCGCCCACGCCGCCCGCGACGTGCGCGGCGCCACCACCCCCTTGCGGGTGCTGTCCGGCGGCGGATAGTTGAAATCGATGCCGTAGACGTCCTTCAGGATCCCGGCATAGACCGGAATCAGCCTGGGCACGTAGGGCAGCAGGTCCATCTGAAAGACGTCGATCAGCAGCGGATTGCGGAACGGCAGGAACGACGGCCTCAGGCTGTCCTCGGCCACCATGACGAGGCCGGTGCGCGAGACCATGTCGACCACCCGGGTGGCGTCGGTCTCGACCTCGGGCGGGCGGCCGGCGACGGCCAGCAGCGCGACGCCGCCCAGCAGCGCCGCCCCCGCCGCCAGCGACAGCGCCGGATGGGCCGCCGGGTGGAGGGCCGCCCCCCGGTCCGGCCGCGCCGCCCCCGGCCGCAGCAGCGCCGCCAGCCCGGCCAGCAGCGCCGCGATCATCACGCCCCGTTCCACGGTCTTGACGGTCTCGACCTCCAACCAATGCCCCCGCGTCGCCCCCCAGGACAGCGCCGCCGTCAGCAGCAGCAGGCCGATGGCGGCCAGCCGCGCCGGCCGGGACGGCATCATGGCGATTCCACCCGCCGCAGCCGCCAGGGCGAAGGCCTCGGGCAGGTTGAGGAAACGGTTGGGCATGGGCAGCACCAGCACGGCCGGCAGCACGTCGCGCAGGGCGTGGAACAGCCCCCAGGCGACGCAGCCCATGACGCCGCCCGCCGCCAGCATCGCCGCCAGGGCGAGCCCGGCCGGCCCCAGCCGCGCCGGCGAGCGCCAGGCCAGGACGCCCACCAGAACGGTGGCCAGCGCCGCCTGGGCGGCGATCAGCAGGCTGCGCCCGGTCACCGGCACGTTGCGGTGGAAATCCCAGCGGTCCAGATAGACCTCGACCCAGAACGGCTCGACCGGCGGCAGCTCCGCCACCTTGGGCACGGCTCCGCGCGCCGCCGCCCAGGCGAGCCCGGCCGCGGCCAGCGCCAGCGCCAGGGCGCGCCAGTCCAGCGGCGCCCGAAATCGTCCGGGCCACAGCCGGGCGGCGAGGATTCCGCCCACGGCGAGCACGCCGGCCAGGGCGGCGTAGACCGGGTGCATCATGGCCAGCAGCGCCAGCGCCAGCGCCGCCCAATGCCTCCGGCCGCAGCCGGCCAGCCCCAGCACCAGGAGCAGCAGGCCGAATCCCATGGTGCCCGGCACCGGCGCGTTGACCATGTTGATGGGGTAGTCCGCCCCCTCGACGAAGGCCCAGGTCAGAACCGGCGCCACCCCCAGCGCCGCCGAGACCAGCGCCCGGCCGGTCAGCGCCAGGCACAGCAGCGCGAAGGACTGGGCGTAGAGGGCGGCGGTGCCCATGTTGAGGACCAGCGACACGAAGCGTTCCGACGCGCCGCCGCCGATCAGCAGCGCCAGCCCCCAATGGGCCGGCGTGGTGGTGGCGGCCAGGCCGTAGGCCATGGGGCTGCCCTCGGGATAGACGGTGATCCCGGCCAGGAAGCGGGCATAGGTCATCATCTCGACAAGGCCGTCGGCCGGATGCCTGAACCAGGCGTACAGCGCGCCGACCATCCCCGCCGCCACCCAGACGACGAAAACCCCGGCGGGGTCGCGTTCGTCCCCGGCGCCTGCCCGGCCGCGATGAAACGGTCCCACCATGCCCCCCCCTTTTCATGCCGGCGCCAGGATAGAGAAGCCCCCGGCCGGCCGCAAGGAAGCCGTTTGACCTGATCCGGACGCCCCCCTAGACTTCGCCGGTCGCCCCCGCCACGTCAAGGATCGCGCAAGCCCCATGCCGCCGCAGACCCCGCCCTGCCCCTTGTGCGCCAAAACCGACCGGCGGGAACGGGGCCGCAAGGACAAGGACGGCCTGCGGCTTTACGCCTGCGGCCATTGCGGGGCCGGATTCACCGCCCTGACCGCCTGGGAACGCCTGGGCGAGTCGTTGATGGGGGCCGGCCGGCCGGCCGACGCCGAGGCGGCGTTCCGTCAGGCCGTCGCCCTGGCCCCCAGGGCCGTTTCCGCCCTGAACAACCTGGGCGCCACCCTGACCGCCCAGAACCGCAGCGCCGAGGCGCTGGCGTTCCATCGCAAGGCGGTGGCGCTCGACCCCGGCAATCCGGTGCTGCGCTACAATCTGGCCCGCTGCCTGCAAGGCCTGAAGGAACATGGTCAGGCCATCGACGAATTGCGGGCGGTGATCCGGGCCAGGCCCGATCTCGCCCAGGCCCATGTCGCCATCGGCCTGTCCTTCAAGGCGCTGCACCTGTTCGCCGACGCCGAGGCGGCGTTCCGCCAGGCCATCGGGGCGGCGCCGGACCAGGTGGAGGGCTGGGCCAATCTGGCCACGCACCTGAAGATGACCGGCCGGATACCCGAGGGCCAGGACATCTTGCGCCGGATCGTCGCCGCCGGCCGGGCAAGCATGGTCATCCACAGCAACTACCTGTTCGGCCTGACCTTCGATTCCGAAGCGACGGCCGAACGGGAACTGGCCGAATGCCAGGACTTCGACCGGCGCTTCATCCGTCCGCTGGCGGCGCGCCTGCGGCCGCACGCAAACGAACGCGATCCGGACCGCCCCTTGCGCATCGGCTATGTCTCTCCTTATTTCCGCAACTCGCCGGCGGGAAATTTCCTGAAGCCGCTGTTCGCCCACACCGACCGCGACCGGTTCAGGATCGTTTCCTATTCCCACGGCCCCGGCCGGGACGACATGACCGAGGAATTCCGGCGGCTGAGCGACGAGTGGCGCGACGCGGCCGCGATGGACGACCCGACGCTGGCCGAGCGGATAAGGGCCGACGGCGTCGACATCCTGGTGGATTGCGGCGGCCACATGGCCGACAACCGCATCGCCCTGTTCGGCCTGAAGCCGGCGCCGGTCCAGGTCAGCTTTCCGCTCTATCCCGGCACCACCGGAATATCCACCATGGATTACCGGCTGATGGACGCCCGTTTCGCGCCGCCCTGGGCCGATGCCGGCCACAGCGAGAAGATCGTCCGCCTGCCCCACGCCCATGTCTGCTACCAGCCGGGTCCAAACTCTCCGGCGCCGCCCGACCGGCCGCCCTGCGACGACGAAGGCGTCGTCACCTTCGGCTGCTTCAACAATTTCGCCAAGCTGGGCGAGGCCACCCTGGCCGCCTGGGCCGAATTGCTGCGGCGGGTTCCCGCCTCCAGGCTGAGCCTGAAATGGATGGGAATCGGGCAGGGGGTCGAAGATCACGTCGCCCAGGCGCTGGAACGCCTGGGCGTCGGCCCGGACAGCCTGATCCTGTCGCCCTGGACCGACAATCCATACGAGCCCTATCTGGGCATCGACATCGGCCTCGACCCGCTCTATCCCAATGGCGGCACCACCACCTGCGACGCGCTGTGGATGGGGGTGCCGGTGGTGTCTTGCGCCGGAACCCGGCCGTTCGGCCGGGTCGGCCTGTGCCTGCTGTCCGCCGTCGGCCTGCCCGAACTGGCCGCCGGCTCGGCCGAGGACTATATCGCCCTGGCGGCGGCCCTGGCCACCGACCGCGACCGCCTGCGCCGCCTGCGCGCCGGACTGCGCCAGCGGATGGCCGCCTCGCCGCTGATGGACGCGCCGCTCTACGCCGGCGCGGTTTCCTCGGCCTATCGGATCATGTGGCGGCGCTGGTGCGCCGGGCTGCCGCCGGCAGCCTTCTCCTTGTAGGGATCAGAGATGAAAACCGTCCTGCACGTAGGCTGCGGCCGCACGCCCATCACCGCCTACACCACCCGCTTTCCCGCCGGGGAATGGCGGGAAATCCGCCTGGACATCGACGCCGCCGCCGAACCCGACATCGTCGCCGACATGCGCGACATGGTGGCGGTCGCCACCGGCTCGGTGGACGCCCTGTTCTCGGCCAACAACCTGGAACACGTCCACTTCTGCGAGGTGGCCGGGGTGGTGCGGGAATTCGCCCGCGTCGTCCGCGACGGCGGCTTCGCCGTCATCACCGTTCCCGACCTCCAGGCCATCGCCCGTCTGGTGGCCGACGACCGCCTGACCGATACCGCCTACATGTCGCAGATGGGGCCGATCCGAGCCATGGACATGCTGTTCGGCCTGCAATCGGAGATCGGACGCGGCAACGTCTTCATGGCCCACAAATGCGGCTTCACCCTGTCGGTGCTGCTGGAGGCCCTGGCCGCCAACGGCTTTTCCCGCGCCGGCGGGCTTGGCCGCCCGGACCACTTCGACCTGTGGGCCATCGCCTGCAAGGGCTGGATGCCCGACGAGGAGCTTCAGGCCCTGGCCAACATCCATCTGCCGGCCGGACCGTGACCGTCGACGAGGCGTTCGCCCTGGCGGCCGCCCACCATCAGGCCGGACGGCTGGCCGAGGCCGAGCGGATCTACCGGGCGATCCTGGCGGCCATGCCCGACCACGCCGAGACCCATTACAACCTGGGCCTCGCCCTTCAGTCGCTGGAACGGCCGGACGAGGCCGCCGGGCATTACCTCCGCGCCATCGCGCTCAACCCGGACGACGCCCTGGCCCACAACAACCTGGGCAACATCCTGGCGTCCCGGGGCCGGCTGGACGAGGCGGTGGCCCGGTTCGACCGCGCCCTGGCCGCGCGGCCAGACCACGCCGCGATCCATTGCAACCGGGCCAAGGTCCTGGAACGCCTGGGGCGGCCGGGCGATGCCGCCGCCGCCTACCGGCGGACGGTGGCGCTGAAACCCGACCACCACGACGCCCATCTCGACCTCGCCAACATCCTGGTGCGGCTGGACGACCTGGAGGGCGCCCGTTTCCATGCCGAACAAGCCCTGGCCATCCGTCCCGACTTCATCCAGGCCCATAACACCCTGGGCAACATCCTCGAAATCCTCGGCCGCTTCGACGAGGCCATGGCCCATCTGCGCCGGGCGCTGGAACTCGACCCGACCCAGCTCGGCGTTCACCGCAACCTGCTGACCTCCG
>NZ_CACVCH010000074.1 GCF_902729425.1 Magnetospirillum sp. SS-4
TTGGGGGGCTTGTGCTGATTGTCTCCCCCCGGCATCCCTGCTATACCAAACCCGGACGGTTCGACATGGGCGTCGATCGACGCCGTCGGGCCGTTTCCGTGCGCATCAACGCGCGCCCATCATTCCCGGATGCTTTCCATGGCAAGACGCAGACAGATTTACGAAGGCAAGGCCAAGGTCCTGTTCGAAGGTCCCGAGCCCGGCACCCTGGTCCAGTATTTCAAGGATGACGCCACCGCCTTCAACAACAAGAAGCGGGGCACCATCACCGGCAAGGGGGTGCTGAACAACCGCATCTCCGAGTATCTGATGCTGCGCCTGGGCGAGATCGGCATTCCCACCCATTTCGTCCGCCGCCTCAACATGCGCGAGCAGTTGGTGCGCGAGGTCGAGATCATTCCGCTGGAAGTGGTGATCCGCAACGTCGCCGCCGGCTCGCTGTCGCAACGTTTCGGCCTGTCGGAAGGCACGCCGTTGCCGCGCTGCATCGTCGAATATTACTTCAAGTCCGACGCGCTGGGCGATCCCATGGTGTCGGAGGAGCACATCACCGCCTTCGGCTGGGCCACCACCCAGGACCTGGACGAGATGATGTCGCTCAGCTTACGCATCAACGATTTCCTGATCGGCCTGTTCCTGGGCGTCGGCATCCGGCTGGTGGATTTCAAGATCGAGTTCGGCCGCCTTTACAACGGCGACGACATGCAGATCGTTCTGGCCGACGAGATCAGCCCGGATTCCTGCCGTCTGTGGGACATGAAGACCGGCGACAAGATGGACAAGGACCGCTTCCGCCGCGATCTCGGCGGGGTCGAGGAAGCCTATCAGGAGGTCGCCCGCCGTCTCGGCATCCTGCCCGAGGGCGGCCCCCGCGACCTGAAGGGGCCGGCGACCATGCAGTAAAGGAGGGGCTCCGGCCTCTCCTCTTCCTTGTTTACGTCCATGATGAACGGAAAGAATCCCGTGAAAGCCAAAGTCCACATCACCCTCAAGACCGGCGTCCTCGATCCCCAGGGCAAGGCTGTGCAGCATGCGCTGGGATCGCTGGGATTCGGCGGCGTCAACGACGTGCGCCAGGGCAAGTATATCGAGCTGGATCTGGCCGAGACCGACCCGGCCAAGGCCAGGGTCGCCGTCGAGCAGATGTGCAAGGGCCTGCTGGCCAATACCGTGATCGAGAACTACGCCATCGATCTGGCGGAGTAGCCGGGGCATGCGGTTGGGGTTCCTGCCGTCGGCGGCCGGCTTCGCCATGGCGGTTCTGGTGGCTTTTTCCGCCGCCGCCGCCGAGACCGATGCCGAAACGGTCGCCGCCGACCCCATCGCCGAGGCGCTGAGCGACATGATCGAGGGGATCGGCCGTATTTTCAGTGCGCCGGACGAATCCTCCGCGCCCGTTTCGCCCACCGCTGCCGGACAGGACGGTGTCGCCCCCCCCGCATCCGGAGCGGCGGCGCTTCTGCCGGCCATTCTGGAGCCTCTGCCGCCCTCTCCGCCGGCCGAGCCGGAGATCGTGACCCTGACGGTCGACCCGCCGGCATCGCCGCCGCCCCAGCCGAAGATCGAACCGGCCACGATCGTTCCGGCGCGGGCGGTGCCCTCTCTGCTGGCCCCCGGTCCCGTCTCCACCGCCGCCTGCGCTCCCCGTCTTGCCGCCACCGCCACGCTGGAACAGGCCGCCAGGCTGTCGCCGGGCTGCCGCTGATCAGTCGGAATGGTGCGGCCGGTGCGGCCCGTGGTGGTGGGCGTTGGGGTCCTCGATCTCGGCCACCCGCAAGATATTGGTCGAGCCGGAAAAGCCGAACGGCACGCCGGCGGTGATGACGATGGAATCGCCGATGGCGGCGAAGCCCTCGGTCTCGGCGAAATGGGCGGCCTTCTGGACCATTTCGGTGAAGCTGCGGACATCCTTGGCCAGGACCGAATGCGCCCCCCACACCAGCGCCATCTGACGGGCCACCTCCACGTCGGAGGTGACGGACAGGATCGGCTGTTCCGGCCGTTCGCGCGCGGCCCGCAGGGTGGTCGATCCCGACGAGGTGAAGGTGACGATGGCGGCCGATCCCAGGGTATGGGCCACCTGACGGGCGGCGGCGCTGATGGCGTCGCGGGTTGTGTTCTCCGGCTCCATCCGCGACGCCTCGGCGATGACCAGATAATGTTCGTCCTGCTCCACCTGGGCGACGATGCGGTTCATCATGGTGACCGCGTCGACCGGGAATTCGCCGGTGGCGGTCTCGGCCGAGAGCATCACCGCGTCGGCGCCGTCATAGACGGCGGTGGCGACGTCCGAGGCCTCGGCGCGGGTGGGGGACGGCGAATGAACCATGGAATCCAGCATCTGGGTGGCGACCACCACCGGCTTTCCCGCCTGTCGGCACGCCCGGATGATGCGCTTTTGCAGGATGGGAACCGTTTCAGGCGGGCACTCGACGCCAAGGTCGCCGCGTGCCACCATCACCGCGTCGGACAGTTCGATGATGTCGTGAAGCTGGTCGATGGCCGACGGCTTTTCCAGCTTGGACAATATCCGGACCCGCGATCCCACATGGCCGGAGATCAGCCGCCGGGCCTCGGCCACATCCGAGGGGCGCTGGACGAAGGACAGGGCGATCCAGTCGGCGCCCATCTCCACGGCGAATTCCAGGTCGGCCAAGTCCTTCTCGGTCAGCGGCGAGATGGGCAGCATGACGTTGGGGACGTTGACGCCCTTGTGATTGGACACCTCGCCGCCGACCAGCACCCTGGTGTCGGCGAAATCGGGGCCGTGGCGTTCGACCCGCAGCCGGATCTTGCCGTCGTCGATCAGCAATTCGCTGCCCTTGGTCATGGCGGCGAAGACCTCGGGATGGAGCAGCGGCGCCCGCAGGTGATCGCCCAGAGTCTGATCCATGTCGAGGCGGAAGGAGGCCCCGGCCTCGATGCGGACCTTGCCGTCCCGGAAGTCGCCGACCCGCAGCTTGGGGCCCTGCATGTCGGCCAGGATGGCGATGGGGCGGTGAACCGCCCGTTCCAGATCGCGGATGGCGTCGAGGCGGGCCTTGTGGTCGGCGTGGCTGCCGTGGCTGAAGTTCAGCCGGAAGACGTCGGCGCCGGCGCGAAACAGCTTCTCGATCGCCTCGGGGGTCGACGTGGCCGGTCCCAGGGTGGCGATGATCTTGGCTTTTCTTGTTCTTCTCATGGGAGTCCTCGTGGTCAATGCCGGCGCACCATACCGCCGGGAGAACGCCGTGGCTACGTTATGGTTTTTTGACGGCCTTCTCGCGGGCATAGCGGTCCAGCACCCAGCCGAGATGAAGGCGCATGGCGGCCTGGGCCGCCTCGGGGTCGCGGGCCTTGATGCCGTTGAACACGGCGCGGTGCTGTTCCAGGATCATGACGTCGTCTTCGCGGGTGGGAAACAGCTCGTAGCGGTGATACTCCACCATCTCGCGCAGCACGCCCCGGATCACCGCGACGATGTGCTGGTAGATGCCGCTTTGCGAGGCGCGGGCGACGGCCAGGTGAAAGCGGACGTCGTTCTCGCTCTTGTGCTGGCCGGCGGAGATGTCGGCCTCGGTGGCGGCCATGATTCCGGTCAGTTCGTCCAGGTCGGCCTGGGTGCGGCGAAGCGCGGCGCGCCCCACCGCCCAGACTTCGAGGATGGCGCGGATCTCGGCCAGGTCGGTCAGGTTTCCGGCATCGACCCGCACCAGGTCCAGCATGCCGGGGTCCATGGCCTGGGCCGAGGCGATCACCCGGGTGCCGCCGCCCTGGACGGCGTCCAGCAGGCCCCGCGCCTTCAGGCCTTGCAGGGCGGCCCGGACCGAGACCCGGCTGACCCCCAGGTCCTCGGCCAGCTGCCGCTCTCCGGGCAGGCGGTGCCCCGGCCCCCACTCGCCCGAGGCGATGCGGGCCAGGATGCAGTCGGCCACCCGTTCCGAGACCAGGGTGCCGATTCTGGTTGCTGGCTTGGACGACTCGTTCATGGCGCTGGCGCCGTCACAGTTTAATACATTCGGATGGTGCGCCCGCCGCCGGTCCCAGTCAAGCCGTCGGGATGGGTCACGGAATGGCGTAGGTCGCCGTCACATGGGCCACCAGATCGTCGCTGCCGGCGGCGATCAGTTCGACCGCCCCCATGGCGAGACGGCGGCCCAGCTTGAGCAGGCTGGCCTCGGCGATCACGTCGCAGCGTTCGGCCTTGCGCAGGAAGCTGATGTTGAGGTTGCTGGTCACCGCCATTTCCACCAGCCCGATCTCGGACAGCACGGCGGCGTAAAGCGCCACGTCGGCCAGGGTCATCAGCGCCGGGCCGCAGACCACGTCCACCGGCCGGGTCAGGTGGGGGCCGAACGGCATGACCAGCCGGGCGGTGCCCTTGCCCATCGAGAGCGCGCGGATGCCGAGCGCCACTCCCATGGGCAGTTTCTCGGCCAGCAAGTCGTTGAAGACGTCGGCGGTTATGGCGGACATGAGGTCTCCGGGGTATAAAGTGGTCGGACCAGTTTGGCCGCTCCCGCCGGCCGCATCAAGGAGCCTTTGGTCATGTCCGAATCCATCCTGCTGCGCGATGTCGAGGGGGGCGTCGCCACCATCACCCTCAACCGTCCCGCCGCCCGCAACGCCCTGTCCATCGCCCTGATGACCGAGATGGAAAGCGCCCTGGCGGCCCTTGCCGCCGACCGTTCGGTCAAGGCGGTGGTGCTGGCGGCCAACGGTCCGGCCTTCTGCGCCGGCCATGATCTCAAGGAAATGCAGGAACTGGAGGGGCGCGATGCGGTGGCGGCGGTGTTCGCCCAATGCGCCCGGGTGATGACGGCCATCGTGCGGCTGCCCCAACCGGTGATCGCCCGCGTCCACGCCATGGCCACCGCCGCCGGCTGCCAGCTGGTGGCCAGCTGCGATCTGGCCTATGCCGCCGATACCGCCCGGTTCGCCACTCCCGGCGTCAATATCGGCCTGTTCTGCTCGACCCCCATGGTGGCGCTGTCCAGGGTGGTCGGGCGCAAGCAGGCGATGGAGATGCTGCTGTCGGGCCAGCCGGTCGATGCCGCCACCGCCCAGGCGTGGGGCCTGATCAACCGCGCCGTGGCGCCGGAGCGGCTGGACGCCGAGGTGGCCGGCATGGCGGGTCTGATCGCCGCCAAGTCGCCCCATACCGTCAGGCTGGGCAAGGAGGCGTTCTACCGTCAGGCCGAGATGGGGCTGGACGAGGCCTATGCCTACGCGGCCGGGGTGATGACCGCCAACCTGCTGGCCAGGGACGCGCGGGAAGGCATCGACGCCTTCCTGACCAAGCGCCATCCGCGCTGGGAGGGATGCTAGAGCGTCGAGCCCCATATCTGAAACGGCCCTGTTTCTCATGGGGCGAGACAGACCGCGAGGCGCGCTTCGCGGCGCGATGCGGCGCATCGGGCAAGAAGCGGAACGCAGCGGATGCCCGCCCCATGGAAACCCGCCGTCGGCTTCGCCGACACTTCGGTAAAATGCATGCGGAGCATGCGTGGGACGGGCGGATTTGCCCCATTACCTTCGGCAACGGGCTTGACCGTAGCGCAGGCTACGCTCGGCGCCCCTTGCCTCGATTCTGAGCCAAATCCACTCCGTCAGGGTGCTTCAGATATGGGGCTCGCCGCTCGAGCCGCGCTCGGCCAGGAAGTTCTCGACCACCTGGATCTGGTCGGGCACGTTCAGCATCGGGGCGTGGCCGCAGCCGGGCAGGGTCACCAGGCTGGCGCCGGGGCCGCGCCGGGTCATTTCCTCGGCGACTTCGGGCAGCAGAACGTCGGAATCCTCGCCCCGCAGGACCAGGGTGGGGCAGTCGACGCCGTCCCAGACCGGCCAGCAATGCAGGCCGTCCGGCTGGTCGGCGAACACCCGCATGATCTCGGGATCGTAGTGAACCGTGATGCTGCCGTCGTCGCGCCGGCGTGCCGAGGTCTCGGCCATCGCTCGCCATTCCCGATCGCCGAGCGGTCCGAACGGCAGATAGATCCGGCGCAGGAAAGCCTCGAACTCCCGCATGTTGGCGAAGCTGGGCCGGGCGGTGACATAGGCGCGGATGCGGGTGATCGCCGCCGGGTTGGGGCGGGGGCCGATATCGTTGACCACCAGGCGCTCGATCCGGCGCTTCAGCGGGCCGGCCGCCAGGCTCATGCCCAGCAATCCACCCATGGAGGTTCCGACCCACTTGCAGCGCTCGATCCCCAGGACGGTCAGCAGGGCGACGGCGTGGTCGGCATAGGCCTCCAGGGTGTAGTCGCGGTCGGGATTGGCCGACCATCCCGACAGGCCGCGCCCCAGCGTGTCGGGGCAGATCACCCGATAGCGTCGGGCGAAGTGCCGGGCCGCCACGTCGAAATCGCGGCCGGTGCGGGCCAGCCCATGCCACATCACCAGGGCGGGCGCGTTCCGTTCGCCCCATTCGCTGACGTGCATCTCGTGACCGCAGATGTCGAGATAGAGCGAACGTCGGCCCAAACACGTCAACTCGGCGGTCATGGCGGCCCCTTTGATTTATGGCTCCGTCAGCGGTACCCTGAGGTCCCGACGGTTTCTCCCCCAGCCCTGGATGTTGCCCATGATCGCCCTTGCCGACAAGTCATTGTTCCGCAACAAAGCATACATTGACGGGATGTGGCTGGATGCCGACGACGGGGCCGTGTTTCCGGTCGCCAATCCGGCCGACGGAACGGTTCTGGGGCACGTTCCCGCCATGGGGGCGGCGGAAACCCGCCGGGCCATCGCCGCCGCCCATGCCGCCGGGCCGGACTGGCGGGGGCGGACGGCCAAGGAACGTTCGCAAATCCTGCGCCGCTGGTTCGATCTGGTGATGGCGGCGCAATCCGATCTCGCCGTGCTGATGACCGCCGAGCAGGGCAAGCCCCTGGCCGAGGCCAGGGGCGAGGTCGCCTATGGCGCCTCGTTCATCGAGTGGTTCGCCGAGGAGGCCAAGCGGGTCTACGGCGACGTCATTCCCGAACATGCGGCGGGCAAGCGCATCGTCGTCACCAAGGAACCGGTCGGCGTGGTCGCCGCCATCACGCCGTGGAACTTTCCCATCGCCATGATCACCCGCAAATGCGCCCCCGCCCTGGCGGCCGGCTGCACCGTGGTGGTCAAGCCGGCCGAGGACACGCCGTTGTCGGCGCTGGCCCTGGCGGAGCTGGCCGGGCGTGCCGGCATGCCGGCCGGCGTGTTCAACGTCGTCACCGCCGGCGACCCCGCCATGGTCGGCGGCGAGCTTACCGCCAGCCCGCTGGTGCGCAAGCTGTCGTTCACCGGCTCCACCGAGATCGGCAAGCTGCTGATGCGTCAATGCGCCGGCACGGTCAAGAAGCTGAGCCTGGAACTGGGCGGCAACGCCCCGTTCATCGTGTTCGACGACGCCGATCTGGACGCGGCGGTGGCGGGCGCCATGGCGTCCAAGTACCGCAATACCGGCCAGACCTGCGTCTGCGCCAACCGCCTGCTGATCCAAGACGGAATCTACGATGAATTCGCCGCCCGGCTGTCCAGGGCGGTGGCCGGCCTGACCGTTGGGCCGGGCCTGCTGGGCGAGACCCAGCAGGGGCCGCTGATCAACGAGGACGCGGTGGTCAAGGTCGAGCGCCACATCGCCGACGCCCTGGCCAAGGGGGCGCGGCTGGTGACCGGCGGCCGGCGTCACGCCCTGGGCGGCACGTTCTTCGAGCCCACTATCCTGGCCGACGTCACTCCGGCCATGCTGCCGGCCCGGGAAGAGACCTTCGGTCCGGTGGCGCCGCTGTTCCGCTTCAAGACCGAGGACGAGGCCGTCGCCATGGCCAACGACACCGAATTCGGTTTGGCCGCCTATTTCTATTCCCGTGACGTCGGGCGGGTGTGGCGGGTGTCGCGTGCCCTGGAATATGGCATCGTCGGCATCAACGAGGGCATCATCTCCACCGAGGTGGCCCCGTTCGGCGGCATGAAGGAATCCGGCCTGGGCCGCGAGGGCTCCAAGTACGGCATCGAGGACTTCCTGGAGATCAAGTATCTCTGCATGGGCGGGATTTGAGGGGGGGGGGGGGGAGCGTTCAGGTCCCCTCAATGACTGAGCATCACCGGCACGGTCATGTGTTCCAGCAGATGGCGGGTGGCGCCGCCCAGCACCATCTCGCGCAGGCGGGAGCGGCCGTAGCCGCCCATGACGATCAGGTCGCAGTCCTCGTCGGCGGCGCGGTTGAGCAGCATCTCGCCCACGTCGAGGTCGTCGGTGCGAATCTGCTCGCACACCGCGTTGACGCCATGGCGCGACAGGTGCAGGCAGATGTCGGCGCCGGGGACGTCACCGTGGCCGTCCTGACCATGGCCGGGATTGACGGCGATGACATGGACGACGGCGGCCCTCGCCAGGACCGGCATGGAATCGTGAACCGCCCGGGTGGCCTCGCGGCTGCCGTTCCAGGCCAGCAGAACCCGCCGCCCGATGGCCGAGAAACGGCCGGAATGGGGAATCACCAGCAGCGGCCGTCCCACCGCCAGCACCAGATTGTCGGCCAGCGGGCGACCGCCGGGGGCGTCGGGTTCGGTCTGGCCGATCACCGCCACGTCGCAATAGCGGGCATGCAGCGCCACTTCGTCGACCGGGTCGCCGATGACGTCGCGCCATTCCACGGCCAAGCCGTCGGGAACCGGACGAGATTCGACCATGGCCCGGGTCCGGCCCGCCGCCTCGGCGTCGTTGCGCGCCATGGCCGCTTCCAACTCGTTGCCGAACGGCGCGCCGATGGCGGCGGTGCGCGGCCCCTGGGGCCGGACGTTGAGAGCCACCAGATGGGCCTGATGCTCGGCCGCCAGGGCGATGGCGACGTCAAGCCGGATCGCGGCGCGCGCCGAATCGTCCACATGAACCAGGATATCCTTGAAGGTCATGGCATCCCCCTCGACCACATCCGCACCATCTCCACCGCCCATATTATGACCATGCGGCGACAACCGCCAGTCCATCCCCGGCAGGGCTGATTTGCATCAAAAGCTTGCCGTTTCGCAGGACTGGCGATGGAGCTTGAGAATCTTGCACAGCTTGACCGCCTCGTCCCGGCTCTTGAGCGGGCCGGCGACGATGCGCCAGCGCACGCCCTTCTCGCCCAGATTCTGCTGGTACATGGCGGCGTTGAAGCTTCCCAGTTCCTCGGGGAACTTGGCCTTGATCTTGTCCCAGGTCTGCCGGGCGGCCTCCTCGGTCCTGGCGGTGCCGAGCTGCACTCCCGGCGCGCCGCCGGGCTTGGCGCCGCCGGCATTGGCGGGCGGCGGCGCACCCTGGCGCAGACCGGTGGCGGTGCCGCTGACCGGCACCTTGGCGAGCTGGGAATCCAGCTGGCGCTCGATGGCGGCGCGTTCCTTTCCGGCCTCCTCGCCCGAGACCAGTCCGGCGGCCCGCAGCCGCTCGACCCGGCCGACGGCGGTGGCGGCCTCCATGACGTCCCTGGGCGGCAGCGCCGGCAGTTCCATCCGGCGCGGCTCGGCCTGAAGCAGCGCGTCGAGAATGGCCGAGCGCTCGGCGGCATGCTCGGTCGGCGAGATGGCGCGGGTCTCCAGCGCCTTGGCCAGATCCTTCAGCCGGTCCACCACCTGCGCGTCAGTGGGGCCGGGCCGTTCCAGCCCCTGGGCCGGCGGCGTCGCCGCCGAATAGGGGGTCAGGGCGCCGAGATTGGTGCCGCGCCGGCGGGAATATTCATCCTGGGTGACCAGCCCCTCGTCCAGCAGCCGCTTCAGGATGCGGAAACGGCTGGCCACGTTGGCCTCAGCCTGGACTCCGCCGGCCGCCGCGGCGCCGTCCAGCGGCTGGGCCGACACCGCGCCGCGGCCGATTCCGGCCGGCATCACCGGCTCGCCCGACGGCAACACCGTCTCGGGCGTCCGGCCGGCCTGCGAGGCGGTGCGCGGCACATGGCGGCCGGTCAGCTTGTCGATCACCCGGATATTGGCCTGGGCCACGTCCATCAGGGTCTTGACCTGGGGCGCGCCCTCGGCCAGCACGGTGATGGTGACCTGGGGCCGGTTGACCAGGATGACCTCGTAATACTGGCGGGCGAGGTCGTAGCGGCCGGTGGCCTGATAGACCATGCCGGAGACGTAAAGGGCGTAGGGGTCCTTGGGGTTCTTGCGCAGCGCCGCGATGGCGTGGCGCTCGGCGTTGGGGTAGTCGCCGCGGGCAAGGAAATTCATGGCCTTGTCGGGGCTGTCGTCGCCGAAGATCAGCGCGCCGTCCAGGGCGTCGCGCAATCCCCGCGGGTCATTGATGGCGCCGCATCCGGCAAGGGTCCCGGCCGTCATGGCGGCCAAGACGATCCGGCTGATTGGTCCCATGGTCATCGTCCTCGTCCCCCACGGCAGACAGGCGGGCACGCCTGTTCGCATCATGCGTCGGAGAAAGTTCATACTTTGCTAACTTTGCCAAGATTGGCGTCCGGTTGCTTCCCTGGTATGGTTGCCGCCCATGACCGGTCAAGAGATCGAACTGAAGCTGGGCCTGACCCCCGAGGACGCGGATGAACTGCGGGGGCACTCCTGTCTCGCCTCCCTCGCCAAGGCTCCGCCGGCGACCCGCTCCCTGGTCTCGACCTATTTCGACACTCCCGATTTCGCCCTGGCCGCCGCTGGCCTGTCGTTGCGGATTCGCCAGACCGGCGGTGGACTGGTCCAGACCGTCAAGACCGCCGGAACCGGAACTTCCGGCCTGTTTCGCCGCGGCGAGTGGGAGGCTCCGGTGGACAGCCTGGAACCCGACGCCGCCCATCTGCTTGAAACCGCCCAGCCGCTTCTCGCCGACGCTGCGGTCGTGGCGGCGCTGAGGCCGGTGTTCACCACCCGGTTCGAACGGACGCTGTTCCGCCTGGCCGAGGACGGCGTCTGGGAGGTCGAGGCCGCCCTCGATTCCGGCGAGGTCACCGCCGGCCCCCATTCGGCGCCGATCTCGGAACTGGAACTGGAACTGGTCTCGGGGCGGTCGGAGCACCTGTTCCTGCTGGCGCGGCGGGTGACGGCCGCCGTCGCCGCCCGGCCGCTGGCCCTGACCAAGTCCGATCGCGGCTACCGGCTGGCGGCGGGGGAGACGGACCGGCCGGTCAAGGGCCGGCCGCCCCGTCTGTCGCCCGACATGACCGTCGCCGGGGCGTTCCAGGCCATCGCCCGTTCCTGCCTCGACCATCTGCTGGTCAACGAGCGTTGCCTGCTGGCCACCCGCGACGGCGAGGCCATTCATCAGATGCGGGTGGCGCTGAGGCGTCTGCGTTCCGCCCTCAAGATATTTCGTCCGGTGGTGGTCCGGGACGCGCGGCTGCCGGAATTGCGGCGGGAGGTGGGCTGGCTGCTGGAGAGCCTCGGTCCCGCCCGCGATGCCGAGGTCTTCGTCGCCGAAATCCTCGACCCGGTGGCCAAGGCTCATCCCGATCATGACGGACTGGCGGCGCTGCGCGCCTATTGGCTGGCCGATCATGGCGTCCGCACCGCCGCCGCGCTGGAGGCGGTGGCAAGCCGCCGTTTCGCCCGGCTTGTCCTGGAACTGGGCGAGTGGGTGGAGGCCGGCCCCTGGCTGGGAACGCCCGACTTCCCCGGATCGCGCCGCCTGGCCGCCCCGATCCTGCCCTTCGCCACCGCCCGCATGGGCAAGGCGGCACGCAAGCTGCTGGCCGCCGCCGACGATCACCTCGGCCGCCTGACCCACGAGGAACTGCACGAGGTTCGCATCCTGGGCAAGCAGGTCCGCTATGCCGGCGAGTTCTTCGCCGCCTTGGTGCCGCGCAAGCAGATGAAGGTCTATCTGGCCGAGTTGGCCGAGCTTCAGGGAGTCCTGGGGCAGTTGAACGACATCGCGGTGGCGGCGCCGAAGCTGACCGGCCGGCACATGGCGGGCGGGCGGGCCAAGGCCGCCGGCCTGGTGGCCGGCTGGCACCAGTCGCGCCGCTCGGCCCTGCTGAAGGAGGCCGAGAAGGCCTGGAAGCGTTGGCGCGCCCTGTCGCTGCCCTGGGATGGCTGACGCCGGGTTCCGCTCAATGATCCAGGGCGGCCAGGGTTTCCGATGCCAGTGTTTCCAGTGAATGCCGCCGCCGCATGTGGTCGGCGGCCCGGCGTCCGAGACGGCGGCGAAGGACGTCGTCGGTCAAGAGGCGCAGGGCGTTCCGTTCCAGCCCGTCCACATCGTCCGGGTCGGTGGCCAGGGCCAGCAGGTCCGGAGCCAGGATTTCCCCGGTGCCGCCGGCAAGGGTGCTGATCACCGGCAATCCCCCGCCCTGGGCCTCCAGGATGACGTTGGGGGTTCCCTCGACCTCGGCCACATGCAGCAGCAGGTCGGCCATGCCGATCAGGGCCGGGACATCGGGCGACGATGGCGCCAGCCGCAGGATTCCGGTCAGGCCCAGCGCCTCGATCCGCTCGGCGACCTGGGTTTCCAGCATGCCGTCGCCGCAGATGACGCCCAGCAGGTCCGGGATGACCCGCCGAAGCCGGGCGAAGACCTCGACGAAGATCAGCGGCCGCTTTTCGGGGGCGAGGCGGAAGATGCCCAGAACGACCTTTCCCCCGGCCGGCAATCCCATTTGTCTCCGGCAGGCCGGGGCGGCGTTCCGGCCGTGGGGGGGCGGGACCTCCAGCAGGCCGTTGGCGATGACGGGAATGTCGGTCGGCGCCGTCTCCAGCCACTCGGCATAGGATGACGCCCCATGGCGGGAATTGGCGGCCAGGACGATTCCCGGCAACCCGAGGACCAGACGGTAGAGACGGCGGAAATGGTTGTCCTGCCCCTTGTAGAAATGCGGAAGCCGGGTGGGGTTGACGTTGCGGCCGGACATCAGGACCGACGGCACCCCCGCCAGGATCGCCGCCACGGCGCCAATCACGTTGGGCCGGTCCAGGTGGCAGGCCACGATATCGGGCCGCTCGGCGTCGAGCAGGCCGTGCATGGCGATGACCGGCGGCAGCAGGAAGCCGGGGATGTGCCACAGAATTTCGGTGATCTCCGCTCCCTTGGCGGCAACCAGGGCCGGCCCCAGGTCGTCGGCGTCGGGCAGGGCCGGCGGAACGACGACGTGGCGCACGCCGGCGTCGAGAACCGATCGCAGGTAATGCTCGGCCCCCGCCGCCTCCGGCCGCATCGTCGCCAGGACCACGTTCCACCCCCGGCGGCGCAATCCGATGGCAAGGTTGCAGATCTGGCGTTCGGCCCCGCCCGGCTGCATCCGTTCGATCATCAGGACCGCCTTGCCGGCCGCGCCGGACGGCGGCATGCGGCGGGTGCGGCCGCGGAACCGGGCAAGGATGCGCCGGGCGCGGTCCCAATGGTCCTCGGCCGATGCCGCCCGCCACAGCGCCCAAGCGTGCTCGATCCGATTCGCGGGGGGGACGGGGGCGGTGACCAGATCCCCGAGGCTATGACCACCGGACGGCGGCGAATCGAGGCTGGCGCCGGCCTCGCCCAGGCAGACGGGGGTGAAGCTGTCCGGCGATCCGATGTCGTCGAGAAAGGCGGCGACGCGGTCGAGATGTTCGCCGAACTGGTCGTGGATCAGCACCGCGATCCGGTCCGGCGCCTCGTTCCTCAGCGCCGCCGGGGCACGAACCGGCAGGCCGTGGAAACGGGTTCCCCAAAGTTGCCGGTTGGCGTCGACCACATAATCCCGGGGTAACGGGCACTGCCACAGATTGGCGGCGGTGGCGTCCCTGGCCCCCCAGACCACCAGCCGGCGCCGTCCGGACAACACATCCTCGAACACCGCCGCCAGATTGGCCGAGGCGATCGGCGGCACGGTACTATCCCAGGACCGGCGGAACGCGGCCGGTCCGCAGGAATTCGGTCATCTCGGCCGCCGGCATGGGGTGGGCGAACAGGAAACCCTGGACCTGATCGTAGCCGAACGTTCCGACGCTGGCCAATTGGCCCTCGGTCTCGATGCCCGGTGCGATGACGTTCATGTGCAGTCCGCGCGCCACCGCGACGATGGCGGTGACGATCTCGGCGTCCTCGGCGGTCGCGGCGGCATTGCGCACGAAGTCCTGGTCGATCTTCAGCGAGGTGGCGGGCAACCGGCGCAGGAAGGCGAAGGACGAATAGCCCGATCCAAAATCGTCGATGGTGACGCCGACGCCAAGGGCCTTGAACCGGGCGAAGATGGCGCTGGGGTCCTGGTTCTTGTCGGTGACGCAGCTTTCCGGGACGTCGATTCCCAGGTTCTCGGGTGCCAGGCCGGCGGTTTCCAGCGCCGCCGCCACGGTTTCCACCAGATCGGGGGACCGCAACTGACGGCTGGACAGGTTGACGCAGATCCTAAGCCTGGGGTGGCCCATCTCGATCCATTGCCTGGCCTGACGGCAGGCCTCGTCCAGCACCATCCGGCCGATGGGCAGGATCAGCCCGGTTTCCTCGGCCAGCGGCAGGAACTGGTTGGGCATCACCATGCCGATTTCGGGATGGTTCCAGCGCACCAGACTCTCGATGGCGGTCACCTGGCCGGTGCGAGGATCGAACAGCGGCTGGTAGTAAAGGACGAATTCCCGGTGGTCGAGCGCGTTGCGCAGGGCGTTCTCCAGCGCCAGACGCTCGAAGGCCTGGGCGTTGATGGTCTCGGAGTGGAACCGGCAGGCGTTGCGGCCCTGGTGCTTGGCCCGGTACATGGCCGCGTCGGCCAGCTTGATCAGCGATTGCGGGTCGCCGGCGTCGGCGGGATACATGGCGGCGCCGATGGACGAGCTGATGCGCGCCTCGCGGCCCTGGAGGTCGAACGGCGTCGACAGCGACGACAGGATCTTGTGGGCGACCAGGGCGCCGTCATGGGGCTCGGTGATGTCTTCCAAGATGACGGTGAACTCGTCGCCGGCCAGCCGGGCGACGGTGTCGCCCTGGCGGACGCAGGCGGTCAGGCGCTCGGCGACCTGTTGCAGCAGCAGGTCGCCGGCCAGATGCCCCAGGGTGTCGTTGACCTGCTTGAAGAAGTCGAGATCGATGAACAGCAGCACCACGCTGGTCTGGCTGCGGTGGGCGCGGGTCAGGGCGCGGGACAGGCGCTCCTGGAACAAGGTCCGGTTGGGCAGTCTGGTCAGCGGGTCGTGGTTGGCCTGATAGCTGAGGCGTTCCTCGTCCTGCTTGCGCGACGTGATGTCCGAGAACACGGCCACGTAATTGGTGATCTCGTCGTTCGCATCGCGGACGGCGGCGATGTTCAGCCATTCAGCGAACATCTCGCCGGTCTTGCGGCGGTTCCACATCTCGCCCTGCCACTTGCCGGTGGCGGCGAGGCTCTCGCTCATGGAATCGTAGAAGTCGCTGGAGTGACGCCCCGACGACAGGATGCGCGGCGTTTTGCCCAGGACTTCGTCCGGCCGGTATCCGGTCAGTTCGGTGAAGGCGGGATTGACGTGGATGATGCGGTGGGCGGCGTCGGTGACGAACAGGCCCTCGCCGGTATTCTCGAACACGGTGGCGGCGAGGCGCATGTGGTCTTCCAGGCGCTTGCGCTCGGTGACGTCCTCGACCACCGCCACGGTATAGCGCACCTCTCCCGCCGGGGTGTCGCGCACGGCGGTGACGGTCAGCCGCGCCCAGACGGTCCGGCCGTCCCTGGCGATATAGCGCTTGGTGAGGTCGTAGGAATCGCGCTCGCCGGAAACCATCGCCTCGCGCAGGGCGGCGTGGCGGATCACATCCTCGGGATGGGTGATGTCGCGGTAGGACATGGCCTGCAATTCGGCATCGCCGTAGCCGACCATGGCGCAGAACGCCGGGTTGCAGTGGACATAGGTTCCGTCGGTGTTGGACAGGATGACGCCGGTTCCGGCGTTGTCGAACAGGGCACGGAACCGGGCCTCGCTGTTGCGCAGTTCGGCGTCGGCCTGGGACCGGCCGATGGCGTAGCGGATGGCGCGCCGCACCAGTTCGCCGTCGCCCTGTCCCTTGACCAGATAGTCCTGGGCCCCCTGGCGCAAGGCCTCCAGCGCCAGGGCCTCGTCGGCGGTGCCGGTCAGCACCACCACCGGCACCGACGAGGCGGCGCGCAGGCTGGACAGGGTCTCCATGCCGAAGGAATCGGGCAGCGACAGGTCCAGCAGCACCACGTCGATGGACTGGTCCCGCAAGATTTCCAGGCCGTCGGCCAGCCGGGTGGCCTTGGCGACCCTGAACGGATGGGCGGGATCTTCCTGGAGGTAGAGTTCCACCAGACGCGCGTCGCCCGGATTGTCCTCGACGACGAGGACCGACAGGGGGGCGCCGCCGGAGGATGGGCTGGTCATGTCCGGAAGGTCAGCGCGGCGGAAGGGTGACGACGGAGCACCAATACTCCTCGATGGACCGGACCACCGAAATGAAGCGGTCGAGGTCGACCGGCTTGGTGATGTAGCAATTGGCGTGCAGATCATAGCTGCGCAAGATGTCCTGCTCGGCCTGCGAGGTGGTCAGCACCACCACCGGGATGCGGCGCAGGTCCTCGTCGGCCTTCATCTCCGCCAGGACCTGGCGGCCGTCCTTGCGCGGCAGGTTGAGGTCGAGCAGAACCAGATGCGGCCGAGGCGACCCGGCGTATTGTCCGTCGCGGCGCAGATAGGCCATGGCCTCGACTCCGTCCACCACCACCTTGAGGCGGCTGGTCATGCGCCCTTCCTTCAACGCTTCCTGCGCCAGGCGGGCATCGCCCGGATTATCCTCGACCAGGAGGATTTCGAAGACCTCGGGTGTGTTGCGCAAAGTCAAGTCGTGCTCCCCTTCCGGCATCAGCCTGGACAAAGGGACTATACCGGCGGATGGGACGAATGAAAACCGGCTTGCTCGGATCGGTTCCGGAAAACGTGCGAAAGGCCGGACCATCGGGTGGGGTGATGATCCGGGAGGAGAGGCGTCATGCGCCTGGCGCCGTGCCGCAGCCAAGGCCGCGGGGCGTCGTCGTCGCCCGCGGCTTGGTTCCGGCCATGACGTGGTCGCTCAGATGATTTCCTCGCCTTCGTGGCAATAGGCCCGGAGGGCGGGGACGTCGGCGATGGCGACGGCGTTGCCGTCGACCACCACGCCGCGCTCCTTCAGGTGGGCGAAGGCGCGCGACAGGGTTTCCGGCCGGATGCCCACCCGGGCGGCGATCACGCTCTTGCTGTGGGGCAGGCGAACGATGGTTGACCCCTCGCGCTTGGCGGTCAGCCCCAGCAGGTAGAGGGCGAGGCGCTGCGCTGCCGATTTCAGCTTCAGGTCCTTGACCTCGCGCACCAGCATGCGGAAATGCTTGGACAGCGAGGTCAGCATGACGAAGGCGAGATCGGGACGTTCGCGCACGTCGCGGCGGAAACGTTCGCCCGGCAGGGCCAGGATGCGCGACGGCTGCAACGCGATCGCGCTCATCAGGAACGGCTTTTCGGTCAGGACGGCGGCGGCGATGAACATCTCGCCCGCCTTCAGGATTTCGACCATGGTCTCGCCACCATCGGTCACGGTGCCGGTCAGGCCGACCTGTCCGTCCAGAACCACCCGAAGGGCGTCCGGCCGGTCGCCCTGGTGAAAGATGACGTCGTTACGGGCATACTTGACCACGCTGGCGTCGACGGTGATCTCGGACAAGGCGCTGGGGGGCAGGTCGCCGAACAGCGGCAGCCGGGCGACGGCGGCCAGATCCTCCGGCCTCAGTCCATGAACCGGTCCGCTGGAGGCGTGGAGGCCGCGCTGATTGACGTTTGTATCCATCCTGGCGAGTTTCCCGCAAATTGCCATGTACTTATCGTACGGTGCATGTATCCGGCACTATAAAACATGACGCTGGTCAAATCGGAAGGATAATTATGATCGGGATGGTTATGGCTTTATGAAGTTAAATTGGAGGAATTCTTGTCGGCATTGTGCGGCTGCACAATCACCAGAGCCGGGCCGCCCCCCGGACGCCCGAGGAATCGCCGTGGCGGGGGGGACGCAACAAGGTGTCGACATGGTCCGAGAACACCCATTCTCCCCATAGCCGGGGGATCGCGGCGTACAGGCGGTCCATGCGCGACAGGCCGCCGCCCAGGACGATGACGTGGGGGTCGACGATGTTGATCACCGACGCCAGGGCGCGGGCCAGCCGGCGTTCGTAGCGGGCCAGGGCGGCCTGCGCGGCCGGGTCGGCGGCGGTGGCGATGGCTTCGGCGGAGAGGCCCCCGCCATGGTCGCGGGCAAGGCCGGGACCGGACAGGAAGGTCTCGACGCAGCCGTTCCGGCCGCAATAGCACCGGGGACCTGGGTGTTCGTCGCCTTCCGGCCATGGCAGGGGATTGTGTCCCCATTCGCCGGTGATGGCGTTCGGGCCGCCGACCAGCCGCCCATGGATGACGAGGCCGCCGCCGACGCCGGTGCCCAGGATCACCCCGAACACGGTGGCGAAGCCGGCGCCGGCGCCGTCGCTGGCCTCGGACAGGGCGAAGCAGTCGGCGTCGTTGGCCAGCCGCACCGGACGCCCCAGGGCCTGTTCCAGATCCCGGTCGAACGGCTTGCCGATCAGCCAGGTGGAATTGGCGTTCTTGACCAGGCCGGTCCTGGGGCTGATGGTGCCGGGAATGCCGATGCCGACGCTGCCGGTGGCCCCCAGCTCCGCTTCCAGCCCTTCCACCAGGTCGCGGATGGTCCGGACGGTGCCGTCATAGCTGCCGCGCCGGGTCGCGACCCGGCGTCGCGCCAGTTCGCGGCCATCCCCGGCCAGGGCGACGGCCTCGGTCTTGGTGCCGCCGAGATCGATGCCGATGCGAAGGCCGCCGCCCATGTCAGTGCCGCCGCCGCAGGCCGTAGCGCAGCAGGACGGCGGTGGCCGCCCCCACGGCGGAGATGATGGCGGTGGCGATCCAGGTGCCGTGGGAATGGTCGGCGCCGAGCGGCAGGGCGCCGGTGTTCATGCCGAAGAAGCCGGTGATGAAGGTCATGGGCAGCATCAGCACGGTGACGATGGACAGCACGAAGGTGTTGCGGTTGCCCTGTTCGGCGACCATGGCGGCTTGTTCCTCCTGCAAGATCGAGGAACGCTGGCGGATTTCGTCCAGATCCTCCAGATGGCGGACCAGCCGGTCGTTGACCTCGCCCAGATAGGTCTTGGACTCGGCCGACAGCCAGGCGGCGTCGTCGTGGCGCAGGCGAAACAGGGCATCGCGCTGGGGGGCCAGATAACGTCGGAACTGGACGACGCGGCGGCGGGTCTCGGCGATATGGGCCCGCATGGACGAACCGCCTTCGTTGGCGGCGATGCGGTCTTCCAGGCCGGAGATCTCGTCTTCCAGGTCCTCCACCAGGTCACCCAGATGATCGGTGACCTTTTCGGCGATGCGGGCCATCAGGGTGCCGGCGTCGCGCGGTCCCTTGCCGTTCATCATGGACAGGCGCAGATCGCGCAGCGCGTTGAGGCTGTGGTCCTTGTCGCGCAGCGAGATGCAGCGGCTGGCTTCCATCCAGATGTGGATGGGCACCAGTTCGGTGTCGATGCTGCTGTCCTCGTGGGGGTTGTGCTTGTTGACGCCGCGCAGCACCACCAGCAGGCTGTCGCCCACGTCCTGGACGCGAGGCCGGGATTCCTCGGCCAGCAGGGCCAGCGCCACCAGCGGATCGATGCCGGATTGCCCGCGCACCCAGGCCTGGGCGTGGGGGTCGTCGCGTTCCAGGTGGACCCACAGGAAACCGTCCTCCGGCTTCCAGGCCTCGACCTCGGTCCAGGTGAGGTCGAGATAGCGCCCGCTGGGCGTCACCAGCATGGCGAAGCGCAGCCCCTGTTCGAGACCGGCCCTCAATTCGCGGTCGATGGCCATGGTGGTCCCCGTGCCGATGTCCCGGAAGGGGATATTGGAGGACGAGAAGCCGCCTCTTGGCAAGCCCTAACCAGGGCTGCGGACCCGGGCCTGCACTGTTTGCGGCTTGGTTGATCCGGCGACGGTCATTGGGGGGGATGGTCGGGATCCCGGCGTTTCCGCCGAGATCCCGGTGGTGGAGCCGAGCGGGATCGAACCGCTGACCTCCTCATTGCGAATGTTAAGGTGTTTGGTTTTCCGGTGCTTCCGCAGGTTTGCTTGTCCTTGCCAGCTCGTTGTATTTGCCATATTTTCCGAGGTTCTGCAATGAGGCGGTGTTTCCGGAAATTGCCGGATTTTGCTTCCGCATGATTCCGCAGTGATTCCGCAGGGGGTGGGGAAAGTCGCCATGCCGAAACTGACCAAACGTCTTGTCGATGCCGCCAAACCGGACGGCCGGGACTACTTCCTGTGGGATGACGATCTGCCCGGTTTTGGGCTCCGCGTATTTGCGTCCGGTCGCAAGTCCTGGCTTATCCAATACCGTGTGGGCCGGGCTGTGCGTCGCTTCACGCTGGGGCCTCATGGTGCCTTTACCCCCGAAGAGGCTCGGACCCGAGCGGCCAAGATGCTCCAGTCCATCCGGGATGGTGCCGATCCGCAAGCGGAGAAGCAGGAAAGGCTGAAGGCGGAGACGCTTGCCGAGCTTGCCGAACTCTACCTAGGGCCGGATGGTCGTGCTGCCCGACCGAAGAAGAAGGAAAGCTCATGGACGCAGGATGAGTCCTGCATCAACCGGCATATCCTGCCGCTGCTGGGGCGGAAGATTGCCCGCCTGCTGACGAAAGAAGAGATTGAGCGGTTCCAGGCGGACGTTGCCGCTGGCAAGACTGCTCGGGACGAGAAAACGGGCTTCCGTGGCCGCGCTATCGTCAAGGGAGGCAAGGGGGTGGCTGCCCGCTCCCTGGGAACCCTGTCTGCAATGCTGGAATATGGCGTGACGCGGAAGGTGCTGACCACCAACCCGGCCAAGGGAGTGACCCTCTACAAGGGTGAGAAAAAAGAGCGCCCGCTTGCCCCATCCGAGGTTTCTACCTTGGCCTACGGCCTTGCCATCCTTGAAGACCTTGGCATGGTCTCCACCACCATGGGGGCGGCGATCAAGCTGCTGCTTCTGACCGGCGCGCGCAAAAACGAGATCACCAGCTTGAAATGGGACTATGTGAATCTGGAGCGTGGCGTCCTGGCTCTTCCCGATTCCAAGACCGGCGCCAAGACTATTCCATTGCCAGCCGCCGCTGCTCGTATCATCGCGGAGTTGCCTCGGACCTCGGAATGGGTTCTGCCCAGCAACCGGAGTGAAGGCCCGATTATTGGGCTGCAAAAGGCTTGGGAGACGGTTCGGGAGTGGTGTGGCATTGATGGCGTCCGCATCCATGATCTACGGCACTCCTTCGCCACCTTCGCAGTCTCTGACGGAGCCAGCCTCTATCTGGTCGGCAAGGCACTGGGACACGCCCAGAGCCGGACGACCGAGCGGTACGCCCATGCCGGGGCT
The DNA here is from genome assembly GCF_902729425.1 of Magnetospirillum sp. SS-4. GTDB lineage: Bacteria > Pseudomonadota > Alphaproteobacteria > Rhodospirillales > Magnetospirillaceae > Phaeospirillum. Next base: position 21,275 of record NZ_CACVCH010000074.1, read on the forward strand.
GATCCGGTGAAGGCTGTTGCTGATCGCACAGCGGGGAAGCTGGCCGCTCTAATGGATGGATCGACAGGCGGAGCAGATGTCCTGCCGTTGCGAAAGGCCTGGGCAAGCGATTGATCATCGCATCATGACTTGCGTAAAAGGGAACTTGCAGGTCGATGCGCAGCATGAAGACTACCTCAGAATTTTCCAGATCAAAGGCGTGCTTGGTCACTCGGGAATCAGCATCCACTTGTCATGAATGTCGATCAAATGGCGGTCGGCTTCGGGGATGAGGGCGGTAAAATCCGGCGGCAGTTTGCTGATAGACACCACGACCTGCTGATTGAACCCCTTTGTTAGATAGGCCCGCTGGAGCAAGGCGCTGAAGCTTAGATCCTTCACGTTTTGCTGCTGCGGCTCATCGAAGAAAACGAAGCCCGCATGGTTGTTGGGGAACTTCCGTGCGATCTCCAACAGTCCTAACAGGTAGGCCCACACGAGGCGGATAAGATCGCTGGCAGACATATCGAAAGACAGGTCAAAATTGTCGTAGATAGGCAGGTAGCTATCCTGAGAAATGCCAAATTCAGCGGGGTCAAAGCTTTTTAGGCCATATTTTACCAATTGCCCGCAGACGCTATCTCTCAATGCAGTCAGCTTCTGACGGTCATTTTCGGAAATCGAGCCTGTCGGTAGTTTCTTTTCTCTGATGAGGACGTCTGCCCAACGAATCGCAATGCTGTCCATCTGATCAAGCATGACTGCGATTTCGTCAGAGTTACTGCTCAGTCGGGCAATCTCTGAGCGAAGCCACACGCGACGCTCTCACCATCCATC
>NZ_CACVCH010000075.1 GCF_902729425.1 Magnetospirillum sp. SS-4
GATGGATGGTGAGGGGCGGACCTGACCCACAATGATCCATTTTAAATGGGTTCTGAAGAGGCGTTCTGAAGAGGCGTCTTGTTGACGGCATCGTGATACGATATAGCGATGGCGGTTCTCGGCCGAGACGTTGAGCTTCTCGGCATCGGACGGGCTCATGGAGAACAGGGTCTGCACCACGCGGGCGATGCCCGGCAGGGCACTGGCGCCCCGCGCCGTGTTCATGTTGCCGGCATGACCGTCGCTGGAGCCTTGCGGCGGCTTGGCGGTGTGATGCACCAGCAGCACGGAGCAATCGCCCTTCTGGGCGATCTCGCGGAACATGGCCGCCACCGCCTTCATCTGGTCGTTGCTGTTCTCGTTGGCGGCATGGGTCTCGACGAAGGGATCGACCACCAGCACCCCGATGGCGTGGCGGCGCACATGCTCGATGCAGGCATCGACGTCGGGGCGGCGCAGCACATTGCCGGCACTATCGCGGATGGCCACCAGCAGGGGACCGTCGGCTTCCAATTCAGCGGCTTGCAGCCGAGGCGCAGATCGCGCTCCCAGAATTCGAGAATCTGCTGGTTGGAATAGCCCTTGCCCCGGAAGTATTCGAAGTCGGTCTGCGACCATTGAGGATGGGTCTTCAGGGCGGCGGTGACGTAGGCGTCGGCCTTGTTCCAGGATCCTTCGTCGAGTTCCCACTCGGTGTCGGTGCTGTTGAACAGTTTCTCGAATGCTCTCGTCTCAGCCTGCTGGGGTGTTTCGGCCTCGACCTCGACCCTGGTGCTTTCGGTGACGTCGCGGGTGATGATGACGCTGTAGCGGGGCATGGCCGTTTGCCTCAGTCCTGGATTTTGTAAATACGGCCGCGGCCTTCGATCTTCTCGCTGGTGACCTCAAGGCCCAGCTTCTTCTTCAAGGCCCCGGCGATGGCGCCGCGCACGGTGTGGGCCTGCCAGCCGAACTCTGCGGTGATCTCGGCGATGCTGGCGCCTTCGGGCCGCTTCAGCATGGCGATCAGGGCCTCCTGCTTGCTACCCTCGCGCTGGCGGCGGGGGGCGGCCGGAGCCTCAGCTTCCTCGGGTTCCGCGTCGTCGGCGGTCTCGATGCCGAGGGCGGCATCGGCGGTTGCGGTGGCGCGCAGGGTGAGGGGGGTGCCGTCTTCGCCGACGCGCCAGACGGTGGCGTCGTCCTTGGAGGCGATCTCCTCGATCAGCCCCTTCTTCAAAAGATTCTTGAGCACGTTGCCGACCGCGCCACCCTTCAGTTTGGCGGTGACCGGGAAGACCCGCCGGTCGTCGCGGGAGCAGGCGGCGGCGAGAATGGTGGTCTGGGTCTCGGAAAGTTGAATCTGCTGGGTCATGATGGTTTCCTCCGGGGTGTCGGCGCGGGGATGCGCCTGTACCACCTCGAGCCCCGCCGGGCGGACCCGGTCGGGGCGGGGAGAAACCAGGGCGTCAGGCGGCCAAGTTGGCCAGGAGATGCCGGGCTTCGTAAATGGCCGCCCACATGGCGCGGTCATCGGTCGGCCCATCCGTTGTTTCGATCTCGGCGGCGGCGCGGTCGATGGCCCGCAGCGTTTGCACCATGGCGGCATTGTCGGCACGCAGGCGGTCGAGCTCGGTACAATCGGTCATCCATGTCTCCTGTCTAGACGGTGCTGCCGGCGAGGCCGGGCGTCAGGCTGCCGTGTCGGCCATGATCTCGAAATGGGTGACGAAGCCGGTGAGGTAGGGCAGCCCGTGCGGGATGCCTGTGTCACGCGCCGTGTGGCGGCTGATGGTCCAGGCCATCCAGCGGGCCACCGCCGCGTCGACCGCTACCGTCAGGGTCTTGCCGGCGAACAATCCGTTGGCGACGTCGTCGGCGAAGTGGCGGCCAAAGGTGCTGTCGAGAAAATCGCGCACCGCCGTGTCGGGGCAGCCGGTGGCGGTCTGGATCGCGGGCATTGCCATCTTCCAGGCTTCGGTCGGATCGGCGTGGTCGGCCAGGCGGAAACCATCCTGCGCGGTATCGGCGGCCAGACGCGGGCCGAGATCAAGGGAGTCGAGCGGGCGGGCCGCAAGGCGGCGGGCATCTCCGCCAATGCCCAGGACGTGCCCGACCGCGATCTGATCGCCTCGGCCCTCGATCACATCCCCAACGACGATCTGCCCTACGACGAATGGATCAAGGTCGGCTTCGCCCTCTATGCCGGTCTCGGCCCCACAGGCGCCGACCTGTGGGAAAGCTGGTCGGCGCAGGCGTCCAAAAACGATCCCGCAGCCACCGCCGACAAGTGGCCCAGCTTCGCGACGGGCCGCGACATCACCGTCCGCACCTTGTTCTGGGAGGCCAAGAAGAACGGCTGGGAGCGCCCCAAATCCGCCCGCAAGCGAGCCCCGCACCACAATCCCTATGAGGGTATGAAACGCGACTGGGCGGCCCCCGGTCGCCCGACCATCCGCGTCACGGCGGGCGATCTGCCCCGTGTCGTTGGCGAGGGGGAAATGGCGATGATGAACTCCCGCCTGCCGCTCTATCAACGCGGCAGCATGGTGGTGCGCCCGGCCTCGTCCGCCGTCACCATCACCGACGGGCGCAAGATCAACGCCCCTCGCTTGGTCGTCGCCAACCGCCACCACATTGCCGAGGCCATGACCGTCGCGGCCCATTGGGAGCGCTTTGACTCCCGCGCTATGGATTGGGTCTCGACCGACTGCCCGTTGCGCATCGCCGACACCTATCTCGCCCGCGAAGGCATGTGGAAGCTGCCAGTCCTGACCGGCATCATCAACGCCCCAACGCTGCGGGCCGACGGCTCGCTGCTGGACCAACCCGGCTACGACACCGCCACCGGACTGTTGTTCGATCCGCAGGGAGTGTCCTTCCCCACCATTCCCGAATTCCCGGATCGCCATCAGGCCATGGCTGCACTGGGCTATCTCAAGCGCCTGATCGAGACATTCCCCTTCGTCGGCGAGGCGGATCGGTCGGTGGCTCTGTCCGGCATCCTGACCACCGCCATTCGCCGCTCGTTGCCCTCGGCCCCACTCCACGGCTTCAACGCCCCCACCGCCGGATCGGGCAAATCCCTGCTGGTGGATATCGCCAGCATGATCGTCTCGGGCCGCCCCGCCTCGGTCATCGCCCAAGGCAAGACCGAGGAGGAAATGGAAAAACGCCTGGGAGCAGCCCTGATCGCCGGCGATCCGCTGATCTCCATCGACAATTGCGAGATCGGCCTCGGCGGTGAATTGCTCTGCCAGACCCTCACCCAGCCCATGCTCAAGGTCCGCCTGCTGGGCAAGTCGCTCAACATCGAGGTGCCCAGCACGGCGGCGGTGTTCGCCACCGGCAACAACCTGACCGTGGTGGGCGACATGACCCGGCGCGCCATCCGCTGCACCCTCGATGCCGGTGTCGAGCGCCCCGAACTGCGCGAATTCGACCGCGACCCTGTCGCCACGGTGGCCGACTGCCGTGGGGATTATGTTGCAGCGGTTCTGTGTATCCTGCGCGCCCACCACCTTGCTGGCCGTCCGCAGCAGACCACGCCGCTCGGCTCCTTCACCGAATGGTCGCGCTGGGTCCGAGATGCCCTGGTCTGGCTGGGCGAAGCCGATCCTTGCGCCACCATGGACAGCATTCGGGGTGCCGATCCCAAGCTGGAGGCGCTGACCACGGTGGTCGAGCAATGGCACAAGGAAGCGGCGGCGGCGGTGTTCTCCCGCGCCAAAGCGGAACGCGATTCCCACATGGCCTGGGTCAGCCGCACCGCGCCGCTGCTGGCCGCCCAGACCGGCGCCGATCCCCAGGCGACCTTCGCGGCGCTCGACCGGTTCATGCGCGAGCACCTGGAGCATCTGTCCGACACCCCGGTCTGGACTTTGCGCGATGCAGGGTGATAGCGCCCTGGCGGTGGTGGACCGGGCATGGCGGAAGGGCATCCGGCCCGAGCCGCCGATCCCGGTGTCGGAATGGGCCGACCGCAACCGGGTGCTGCCGCCCACCTCGGCCGAGCCGGGCCGCTGGCGCACCGGCCGCACGCCCTATCTCAAGGCGGTGATGGACGCGCTGTCCACCGCCAGCCCCTGCGAGCGGGTGGTGCTGATGAAGGGCGCCCAGACCGGCGGCACCGAGGCCGGCCTCAACTGGCTGGGCTACATCATCCACAACGCGCCGGGCATCACCATGCTGGTGCAGCCCTCGCTGGACATGGTCCGGCGCAACACCACGGTGCGCATCGATCCGCTGATCGAGACCACGCCCAGCTTGCGCGAACTGGTGTCGCCCGCCCGCTCTCGGGACGCCGGCAACAGCCTGTTCCGCAAATCCTTCCCCGGCGGACAGTTGGTGATGACCGGGGCCAATTCCGCCGCCGGATTGCGCTCCACCCCGGTGCGGTATCTGTTCCTGGACGAAGTGGACGGTTACCCCGGCGATGCCGACGGCGAGGGCGATCCGGTCGATCTGGCCATCCAGCGCACCGCCACCTTCCGGGGCCGACGCAGAATCTACATGGTCTCGACCCCGACGCTGAAAGGCCATTCCCGCATCGAGGCCGCCTTCCTGGACTCCGATCAGCGCTATTACCATGTGCCGTGCCTGCATTGCGGCGACATGGCCCCGATCACCTGGGCGCGCATCCGCTGGCCCGAGGGCCGCCGCGATCAGGCGTTCCTGGTCTGCGAATCCTGCGGCGGCATCCACTACGAGCACGACAAACCCGCTCTGCTGGCGGCGGGCGAATGGTGCCCCACCGCCCCCGGCGATGGCCGCACCGCCGGCTTCCACCTGTCGGCGCTGTACTCTCCGTGGGAGACCTGGGCGGAAATCGCCACTGAGCATGGCCGCGTCAAATCCGATCCACCCCGGCTCCAGGTCTGGGTCAACACCAAGCTGGGCGAGTCCTGGGAGGACCAGGCCGGCGACACCGTGCCCGCAGATCCGCTGATGGCCCGGCGCGAGGATTGGGGCGACCGCCTGCCCGAGGCGGCCACAGTGCTGACCGCTGGCGTCGATGTCCAGGGCGACCGGTTGGAGGTGCAGGTGATCGCCTGGGGCGCCGACGAGGAAGCCTGGGTGGTGGAATATCGCGTGCTGTGGGGCGATCCCTCCGGCCCGCGCGTTTGGGCCGATCTCGATTCCTATCTCGCCACCACCTTCGCCCATCCCAAATCCGTCGCCGATCTGCCCATCCGCGCCGCCTGCATCGATACCGGCGGCCACCACACCAAGGCGGCCTACGAGTTCTGCCGCACCCGGCTGGCGCGGCGCATCTGGGCGATCAAGGGCCGTGGCGGCCCCGCCATCCCGGTCTGGCCGCGGCGCCCCACCCGCGTGCGCGGCAAGGTGCCGCTGTTCATCGTCGGCGTCGATGCCGTCAAGGACGCCCTCTACGCCCGCCTGCGCCTGACCGAACCCGGCCCAGGCGCCGTCCATTTCCCGCGCCGGATGGACGCCGACTATTTCCGCCAGTTGACCGCCGAACGGGTGGTCACCCGCTACGACCGGGGCCGCCCCATCCGCTCGTGGCAGCCGAAACGGGACGGCGAGCGCAACGAGGCGCTGGACACCTTCGTCTACGCCACCGCCGCCCTGCACGGCCTCGTTGCCATGGGACTGCGGCTGAACGACGAGGCGGCGGCGATGGCGATGCTGCCGATGCGAGGGATGCCCGTGGTAGTGGGCACAGCCCCCGTCGCCTGCCCGACGCTGGCCCCGATCCGGTCGCGGTGGATGGGATAGGCGAGATTCATATCTTGAGCGACCCGGGGGTTGTGCCACAAACCGTCATTTACCAACCCTGTTGGGGGCTATCGGCTTTTGGCATGGGCGGTAATACCGGATGTGCTAGTCTAAGCGATTATGGCCGTTGCCCATTTGGGGGGGGGATTATGCCGATACTTCTTATCGCTCTGTCAGCATGTGGATTTTTGGCCGTCATGGTTGGCGTGTCTAAACTGGCTGATCGCAACAAAACAAAGCCAGCCCCCAAAGATAGCCGTTCAATAAATTTTCAGGGTATCGATGACGCTGGGAAACTGACCCGGCAGAAGGCCGAGCTTCAGCTTCGGGTGAATGCGCTTGCCGCAAGAGAAGATACGCTTCTCGCCTCTATCCGTGAATTTGAGCAGGGAGTGGATGCCCGTAAAGGCGAGAAGCTGGCTGCCGAGCAAGACGAAATCAATGCTGCTGTCACGGCCAAAAATGCAGTTGAGGCTCGTGTTAGCGAGCTTCGCGAGAGTGGGCGGAAGCTGGCCGATGTCGTCTCTGACCTTCAGGCCGACGCCGACCGTAAGAAATTGCATGTGGATGAACTATCCGCCGACGTTGCCGATCTCACTCGGACCAAGGACGCTCTCGATGAGAGCATCACCAATCTCTTGGCTCGGCAGCGTGAGATTGAGGCTGAGATGGCCGAGTTGGATCGGGATATCGACGAGCGCCGCCGGGAAAAAGTAGCCGAGATGGATGAGGCCGTCGCCGCACAGAAGGAATTGGCACTGTCCAAGATCATGGCGTGGACGGAGTCCGAGAAATCGAGGCTTCAGGAGCGGTTCGAGAGCAGCTATCAGACCGAGGTCACTGACTTGCGGCGTCAGCTGATCGAGAAAGTTACAGCCGAATTCGACAGCATCCATGAATATTTCTCGACCTTCGCCTCGGAGCGGAAGCTCATGGCCGAGACCGAGATCAAGGACTTTCTTGCGGAGAAGCGTTCGACCATTCTGTCCAACCTAGAATAGACGGGAGGCGGACATGCTTGCTCGCATCATTCTGGCTGCCGCCCTGATTGCCAGTGTTGTTCTTGGCCCGGTTCGTCCAGTTTTAGCCCAAGAACAGCCGGACATTATCATCTTGTTCGATCAATCGGGATCGGTTGGAAAGCATGATCCAAAACTTGCCTCCAAGGCATGGCTGCTCACCTTCCTGAAGACCTTCGACAATCCGTATAAGATCGAAATCGTTGGTTTCGACGAAGCCCTGTACCGTCACCTCGCCATCGACCGTGATACCGCCACCGACATCAATGCCGTGAACCGGGCCATCGATGGCATTGAAACGGTTGGCAAAGCGACAGATTTGGAGATGCCCTTCCGCTATCTGCTGAATTATGCGAAGCCTTCGACGAAACTGGCCGTGATCATATCCGATGGCGAGCCGGAAATTTGGGATGCCAAGCTGGGCTATCTCAGCAAGGAGGTTCAAGCGGACCCCCGCTATGACGATCTAAACCGCCAGTATCAGCAGATGAAGGATGCCGGGGTCTCGAAGCGGAAGCGGTTTGAAAAACTCGGCGCTCTTTACCACGCCCGCAATATCGATCTGATCGAAGGCCAGATGCCGGGCATCGCCAAACTGATCGGTGATCGGCTGATCATCTGGGATTTGTCCGGAACCTCCTATTATCTGAAGACCTGGGCCAAGGCAGCGGGTGCCCAATATCTGCCGATGCGGGTGGCTGCTCAGGAAAATCCCGTTGAGCAATTGCAGAAGGCCATGACGGCCTTGCAACAGCATTCCAGTGCTATCGTCAAGGAAGCCCTACCGGACGACCACGAGCATCGAGCCGCCATAGCCCTTACCACAATTCCCGAGATCGCGGCGAAGGTTCAGCCGAGGGAGCAACCCGCCCCCAAGCCGCTATCCCCCCCCATCGAAACAAGGATGGCTGAGCCGGTTGCGCCCCAGCTCGTAGCTCCTGCGGATACGCAAACCAGTCAGTCACCCATATGGGGGATTGTTCTTGTGTTGTTGGGCGGTGTGATTGGAGCTTTGATCGTCTACCGGCGACGAGCGACTGCCAAGGCCGAACCAGCCGTTCCGGTGGACCTTGCCTCTCAGTACATTGACGCCAAGGTCAAAGGTGCCCTTGATGACGCGGAGAAATTGCGGCGGAAACTTCTTATCGCGGAAAGCGAAGCTGTCAAGGTCGAGCGACGGTTCTCATTGCGTGTTGCAGTGCCTACCGGGGCCATGGAAATTCAATGGATCAGTGCTGATGGTGAGAAGCGGGAAACGGCTGCCATCAATCTTTCCATGCACGGCGTCAAATTCGAGACTCATGGAGCCGAGGTCAAGGCCGTCACCAAGATTATCTGCCCGAATATGGATGTGGTTCTGGGGGTGAAGAAATTTCAGGAAATCCGTCGTGATGGTAGTCGCTCCGTTGCCCTTTTGATCGAGTTTGAAAACAATCTCGATGACTGGATGCGGTGGGTAGAAATCATAACCCGGATCGACCAGATCGCCACAAAGCCGTGAGCAAGGGACGGTAGGCTGAAAATCCGCTTATCCCAACTGACGGTGCTGCACATCTCTAGAGGAACAGAACCGCTTGTGGTGAAGTTCCGATGCCATGTTGCGGAAAATCTTTCCACAGGAATCGCAAAAGAACAGATGGACGAGGGAGGGTAGAGATTCCCGGCATCTGATTTCACGGGGTGTGTTGACATGAACCGCAGCGAGTTTCTTAGGCTTTGGGTCGAGAATATTACGCATCGACTGTGTGATGACCTCGTTCAAATCGAAGAGCTTATCGCCGAAAATCCCGTTCCGGCGAGACCATGGAATCACTATTTTTGATGCAAGCCACGCCAATTCGTCCTCATCCATGGGACATTGCATCCTAGATGTGGAATGAGTGCAACATTATGTGATGGGTTCAGCCGCACCGGACAACTTGCGGCAGACATAGAAACCGCCCGCAGCGGTCGCCAGTGACAAGCCGATCAAGACACCGACACCCATGCTGGCGCTCAAGATCAGGATGGCGGCTTTGCCCAACCCTGGAGCACTTGCGGCAGCGATTTTCGATCCAGTCACGGTGCTTGTGATCATGATATCCTCCCAACCCTCTGATTTAGCGAAGAGCCTCCAGGATCGGATCGTCTTCGCCGCGCGAGCGCCTAGCTTTTTTAGGGCGTTTGACCATGCTGGTAGGCTTACTCGTTTTCACACTCGACCATGTCGCCGTTGTTCGTTGCAAAACGCTCCAAAGCTTGAGAAATAGACTTTCCCGACCATCCCAAAGGGTGGCGGTTTGCTTGTGATACTGAACCTGGGACATCTGTGGGCTGGGGGGTAGATGGGCCGAGGAGCTTTCTTCGCCAACGCTCATGCCCGATTGGTGTGGTGAGTTATCCGCCACTTTATCCACAATTTGGTCCAGCGAGCTGGCGGCGATCATCAGGTCTGCAACTAAATCAATGTCCCAATCTGAGTTCCAGTCCGCCCCGGCTTTAGCCACCTCCAGATGAAGTGACAGCATGGCGAAGCTCTTCTCGGAAACCTCGGTCAGACTGTCCGTCCATCCCTCCGTTTCCCCATAAAGTAGGGCCGCTTCAAACGCCGTCGCAAAGCATGCCAAATCCGTCAGAGTATGGGCAGTTGCACCATTTGCCATGAAGCGAATGATGCTACTTGGTGGGCTTTCGAGATGGGCAATTGCTGATGAACGGTATGCACTCAGACCAGCTTCAACCTTGGGCATGAGGGCGAGGCATTCTTCAATGAATGTGCCTCGTTCCCCACGCTCTTCGTGGTTGTCTTTACGCTCCGATGGGGGCACGGCAATGCTTGAACACGCAGCAGCGCAGGGTATTTCACCTGATGCATTGGAACAGGAGCTTGCCCGCTTTCGACCTTTTTTAGGGACATCAGTCACAGACCAACGTCCTCCTGTTCATGCTGAGCTTACACCGCACGAAGTGTGAACACGTAAGGGGCAAGCATATCGTCTTGCCTAAGCCGTCACTGCGTCCGAGATCGCGTCATCAACCTCGGATGCTGCCGAGGTGGTCCGGGCCTTGCGGTAGCGGTAAATGCCGTAACCGGCTGCGGCGATGACGCCACCCAGGATGACAGGACCAGCAGCGCCGAGTCCCAAACCAAGGCCCAAGCTCATGCCGGTACCAGTCCATAGAGTGCCGACAGCGGCGGCACCCTTGGTGGCGGCGCCAGCAGCGGCACCCTTGGCAACCGAACCCGCCACAGCAGTTTTACCGGCGGTCTGCAATGCCACAGTCTGCATGGCACCCTTGGCGGCGATTGCGGTTCCGGCCGCGCCCTTAGCGGCGACACCAGTCACAGGATTGAGAACCAGGAACTTGCTCGTCGTACCGGCCATCATCGGAGATTCGCCAATAGCGAAGGTCTTGCCGACCAGCCACGGCATTTGCCCAGCACCATGTTGAACCTTGAGGACCACCAGATCCTTCATGGTGGCAGCGGTTTCACCAACGGGCTGAAGGAAGAGCCAATTTGCGGCTCCATTCCCAGCGGCAGTGGTCTTCGCCACCATGAAAGTCTTGCCGGTCATCATCTGGACCTGCCCGGCCTGTCTTGCGCCTTCGAGCTTCATCATGATCATGCCGTTCCCGCCGCCCTGGGTGGCGGCAGCAGTCAGACCACCAGCACCGGCAGCGCCCGCAGCAACGGCAGCGCCCTTTGCCGCGATACCGGCTTTGGGGCACAGCACAAGCCATTTGCTCACGCCATCTGCAACGAGGGGGGCTTTTCCGATGGTAACGGTCTTGCCCACCATCCCGGACAACTGCGCGACCTGACGGGCACCCTCCAGCTTGAGGGCAACGGCCCCCTTTCCAGCGGTAGCGCCAGCGGGGTTCAGGAATAACCAGTGTCCCATTCCATTCCCAGTAGCAGTAACTTGGCCGACCGTGTAGGAATTTCCGGTCATCGACGACAGGAGAGCTGCCTGGGTGGTTCCCTCGACCTTGGCCATGATCATTTGGTCAAGCATGCTAACAGCTCCCTAAACAATGACGCAGAGCGACAAACCGTTCTGCTGAAGATACCCCGAGTCCCTTCGGAGAGATATAGGCTGGTATGCGCATATACCATAACACGCCCCCCATTCTCGCAAGCTGAGGCGAAATCTGTCCAGAGAAATTTATTGTGGATACTGGTTTGCTCTAATAGTAAGAGGCGCTCGCAACTATGTGCGGGGGCGATCTGGCTGTGAGTTTTCCTATTTCTGGAAATAATGCTTCATGAAAAAGGGGCTACACGTTGGCGGCAGCTTCCTTCCGCTTTCGCGCCCGAGTAGCCGCCAGCTTGGACTCTGTTGAATGCTGAAGGTCCAAAGCAGCTTTTGCCCTCCGCTTGGCGGCAGCTGCTAACTTGATGGCCTGCTTGGCATTGGCGCCAGCCGCTAATGCACGCTTCTCAGCTTCGTTGGCCTCGGCGATTAGCTTCTCGGCGGCTGCAATTTCGGCGGTAAGCTCCGCAGCCAGGGCCGCTTCATCATCAGGTGAGGATACCAGCTTTCTAAATGCTCCGTATCCTGCGGCGAAAACAGCATCAGCCATTGACGCGACTTGGGAGACTAGTGTGGCGGTCTCTTGACCACTCTTGGTCCGAGAGCGGGGTTTGCCCTTTGGATTGGCGGCATACATCCGATAGGCCCCATACCCAGCAACGCATACGGTTCCCGCAAGCAATGCAGGCCCCCAAGCGCCGAGACCTAAGCCGAGGCCGAGGCTCAGCCCTTTTCCGGAAAATATGGATGAAACCAGCTTGGTCCCGTTCGCGATCCCGGCTGAGGTCACGTTGATAGTTCCGGAGCCGACCCCAGTAAGGTGGGTGTAGGGGATGCTAATTTTGCCGAGAGCGATGCTGGTGGAGGAAGCCTTGGCAGCCCCCGAACTCATCCCGGAAAGTTTGGAAGTCGCTGGGGCCAGCTTTACCGCTGCAGTGCCTGCAGATTTGACTTTCGACGCACCAGCGCCGCCCCCGCTGAGATGGCCGAGCTTGCCCAGGGCGTCAGGTGAACTCATGCAGCATCCCCAATGCTTCGGAAGGCCATAACTACGGTGCTGTTTGCGCAAAAAGTACTAATAATTTAAAGGTTATCCGCCTCGATGACGCCAAGGCCAATCTCGGCCTGATCTCGGCCGATGCCCGCTGGTTCCGGCGCGAAGGCGTCACCATCGCCAATGGCGACGAGGTCGGGGTTCTGGTGCCGGAGGATCTGGCCGACATCGCCGCCACGATGACCGCCCAGGTGGCCCCCGACGTTCTCGATACCGTACTGGCCGAGATCAGCCGCGCCTGGGATGCCGGCGATCCCTACAGCGATGCCCCCCAGGCCCGTGACCGTCATCTGCTCAAGGCGCTGCCGCCCCGGCTCGGTCTGCCGACCGAACTGGTCCGCGCCGCCAATCTCCGGCTGTGCGATCTGCGCCGGCTCAAGGTCGATGTGGTCGACCGCAATTCCAAGCGCAAGGGCTTGCGGCCGGCATCCCCTCCTGCGGAGGTCTGCGATGACGCACGCGATTGAAATCACGAACTTTGCGGAAGTTGCGGAAGTCTTGCGGAAGTTCCTTCTCCGCAACCTCCGCGCCGACTGCGGAAGTTTACGGAAGTCCGCGGAGGTTAACTTCCGCAACCTCCGCAAATCGACAGATCAGAACGGGATAACCAATTGGAAACACAGGGCTTATCTCGCTTGCGGAAGTCCAGTGCGGAAGTCACGGAGGTTGACCGCTAACCCATTGATTTTGCTTGCGGAGGTTTGCGGCGGAAGTTCCTCCCCCCATACCCCCCTCTGCGCGTATGCGCGCGCGAGGATCTCGCGCCCATCCGCGCCGTCCACACCTCAGACCAGCGGGAGACCGTCATGACCCATCCGGCACGCCCGTCCCATGACCTCGCCTCCGACCCGTGGGCGCCGTCCAATGCCGTCATCCAGTCCATGGTCGAGGGCCTGGACCTGATCGCGGCCGATATGGAGCGCAAATGGGGCATCGGCCGCTTGCGGCTGCTGGTGTCCGACCTGCTGCGGGCCAAGTTCGATGCCCAGCGCGGCAAGCTCGAAGCCGCCATCGCCAGCGGGCGGGAGACCTATGTCCGGGTCCAGGCCGAGGGCATGCGCAAGGCCTGGGCGGCGCTGGACAAGGCGGCGACCGAAACCGGCGGCCAGCCGCTGTCGCCCCAGGTGTGGGAATGCGTCCTGCCCGAGACCGGCGAGATCGTCGCCATCGTCCGCACCGAGGCCGAGGCCAGTGCCGTCTGCCGTCACGGCAGAGTGTTCACCCTGGCCGAGATCGCCCGGCTGATCGCCGCGCTGGGCGACACCGTGCTGGGCGTCAAGCAGGCCTTTCCCGGCGCCGAGATCACCCGCATCGGCCTGGCCACCATCGACTGGAAGGAGGGCGACCCGATCCCATTCTGAGCCGAACGGCGACGGGTCGTCCCGCCAAGAACCCCCCGTCGCCGCCCACACCACGACAATCCCATGGAAGGAGATCCTCATGGCAGTCCCGACTCTGCCCGTTCAGGGCGACATTGCAAGCATTCCGGCGCTACCGGCCTGGGCCGTCGATGCCCAGGGAGGTGCGCGATGACGTATTTCCCCAAGGGCTTCGGCGGCGAGCGTCGCGATGCCGAGCGGGTCAAGCGCGACGGCTGGCGGGAAAGCGGTGTCCTGGTCATCGCCGAGGATGACCAGCGCCTCACCTGGCCAGAGCGCGAACTGATCCGCCAGCTTGGGCAAAAGCTCTACGGCACCCGTCCGGCCAAGGAGGTTGATCATGGCTGAAGCCACGCTGACTCCGGCCGAGGTCGAGGAGCGTCTCGCCGAAGCCGCCGATATCCTGCGCCGCCTTCCCGAATCCAGGGTGCAGGGCCATGCCAGCACCTGGCCGCCCTATGTGCGGGAATACTGGGAATCCTACGGCATCGCCGAGGTGAAGCTGCGCCGCCCGCCACCCTCGGCTGCCGCCATCACCCGCATGGACGAGGCATTGCCGTGGCTGACCTGGCTCGATCCGGTGGATGCCAAGATCGCCTGGCTGCGGGCCAATGGCGACCGCTGGAAGGTCATCTGCTGGTCGGTGGGCATGCAGCGTTCCGCCGTCCATCAGCACTGGCTGTACGGCCTTTGCGTCATCGCCTGGCGGCTGCGGGGGCAAGCGGTGCCCGTCAAACGATCACGCCAGTTCCTGATCGATCGGATGCAGGCGGTGTCGCGGTGACGGTTAGAGCAGGGGCGGTTTACCGCCGCTCCTGCTCAATTGCACAAAACAGCGCATGGTGATATATATCGCTCATGATTACGTCCGAACAGGTTCGCGCCGCCAGGGCGCTTCTCCGCATCGAGCAGGATGATCTGGCTCGTCGTGCCCACATCTCCGCCGCCACCATTCGCCGGCTGGAGGCGTTCAATGGCGTTCAGCGGGTCTCTCCCGGCACGGTGAAGGAGGTTCAGCGGGCGCTGGAGGAGGCGGGGGCGGAATTCATCGACGACGGCGTTCGCCGCCGTCCGGCACGGGATCGCGCCAGGGCGGATGAATTGTTCGCCGACATCATGGTGATTGCCCGTCACGGCGCGGCCCGCCCGGTGATCGATCCCGGCTTTTCCGAGGCCGATCTCTACGGCGATGACGGCCTGCCGTCGTGATCGTCCTCGACACCTCCGCCGTGGTGGCGCTGCTGCAGGGCGAGGGCGATGCACCGCGCATGGCGCGGGCCATCGCCGATGCCGATGGCTGCATCCTGTCGGCGGTCAGCCATCTGGAAGCCGCCATGGTGCTGATCGGTCGGTCGGGAGCCGGTGCCGCCGATGATCTCGACGCCCTGATCGAGCGGGTCGGCATCGAGGTGGTGCCGTTTGACCGTCGCCAATCCGAGCTTGCCCGCGATGCCTTCCTGCGGTTCGGCAAGGGGCGTCACCCCGCCGCCCTCAACTTCGGCGACTGTGCCGCCTACGCCCTTGCGGCCGGGCGTGGGCTGCCGCTGCTGTTCAAGGGCAACGACTTCTCCCAGAGCGATATTCAGGCCGTCCTGGTCCCTGATTCCTGATTGTCGGAAAGAAACGCCGAGGCGGACACTTTTCGCTGAGACCAAGTGGGGCAGTTTGGGGTAAATATCCATCCATGCTTGCGAGAGGCGCGGATGGACGGCGGCGACGCCATCAAGTCAAGCGCCAATCGCAGTCAAGAGAAAGATTGCGGAGGGGCGGCACGAAATAAAGCGGGTCCTCCCTGGCACTTTCGCTATGCGGGGGGCAACAGCGCAGAATATCGCTAGCGACAGCCTGAATTTCTGGGTTACCACCCGGTTACCAGTTACCACCCCATGAGGCGCGCAAGTCCAAGGACGGCGCGCCTTTCGCGTTCCTGGCCGGGTGGTAACCATCCCCGGTTACCACGCCCCAGGTTACCACCTCGCCGGTTACCAGCCGGCGGTTACCACCCACAGCCCGGTTACCATTCCCATGCAGATTGCTCTCACCGAGCCGGTCTCCCCGGCCATCGGCGCGATGTCGTGCGCCTTGGCTGCCAAAGCGCTGGTCTATGGCAGCGTGTGCAGCGGGATTGAGGCCGCGACGGCGGCCTGGGAGCCGTTGGGCTGGCGAGCGGCGATTTTCGCCGAGATCGAGCCGTTTCCTTCCGCCATGCTGGCGCACCGCTATCCCGCCATCCCCAATCTCGGCGACATGACCGCCATCGACGGTTCAGCGTGGCGCGGCAAGATCGACGTGTTGGTGGGCGGCACACCCTGTCAGGCGTTCTCGGTGGCGGGCTTGCGCAAGTCGCTGGACGACGCCCGTGGCAACCTTGGCCGTGCCGGTGATGCGCTGGATCGGGTGCCGCATCCAGGCGGCAGGACAACAGCGATGACCCGCAATCCCTATCGCCTCGACGGCCCCGCCCTGGTGTCGTTTTCGGGCGGGCGCACGTCCGGCTACATGCTGCGCCAGATCCTGGACGCCCATGACGGCCAACTGCCCGCCGACGTCCATGTGGTGTTCTTCAATACCGGGCGGGAATTCGAGCAGACGCTGCGCTTCGTTCACGAATGCTCGGTGCGATGGTCGGTCCCGATCACCTGGCTGGAATTCGATCCCGCCGAGCCGTTCGACACCAGCGTGGTGGGATACAACAGCGCCGCCCGCGACGGCGAGCCCTTCGAGAAGATCATCAAGGTGCGGGGCTTCCTCCCCAACCCGACCATGCGGCTCTGCACCCATTACCTCAAGATCAAGCGCGGCATCGCCTTCATGCGCGACATGCGGGGCTATGCGGAATGGACCAGGGCATCGAGGACGAAGCCGGCATGGGCGGTGCGGCTGACCCGCCAGCCGACGATGCGCCGGGCGAAGGCGTCGATGATGAAGGCGACATAGACGAAGCCCGACCAGGTCGAGACATAGGTGAAGTCTGACAGCCACAGCCGGTTTGGCGCCGGGGCGTGGAACTGCCGGTTGACGTGGTCCTGCGGGCAGGGTGCCGCCTTGTCGCTGATCGTGGTTCGCACGGCCTTGCCACGGATCACCCCTTGCAGAGCCATCTGGCGCATCAGCCGCTCCACCGTGCAACGGGCGGCTGAAATCCCTTCCCGCCCGAGCTGGCGCCAGACCTTGCGGGCGCCGTAGACCTCGAAGTTCTCGATGAAGACTCGGGTGATCTCAGGCTTCAGCGCCAGATCGCGCCGGGCCCGCGCCGACAACTTGGCGGGATCGAGCCGCCCTGCCACGTGGGCGTGATAGGTGGACGGGGCAATCGGCAACACCTTGCAGATCGGCTCGACCCCGTGCGCACCACGATGATCGTCGATGAAGGCGATCATGGCTTGAACCGGCGGTCGAGCTCCGCCTGGGCAAAATATGCGGACGCCTTGCGCAGGATCTCGTTGGCTTGCCGCAGTTCCCGGTTCTCGCGCTCCAGCGCCTTCAGCTTGGCCGCCATCTCCGTGGAAATACCGGCCCGTTCGCCGCGATCGATCTCGGCTTTCTTGATCCATTCGTTCAGCGTGTGGGGCGCGCAGCCGATCTTGGCCGCAATGGACACGATCGCAGCCCAATGCGAGGCGTGCTCACCGGCGTGCTCGGCAACCAGCCGAACCGCGCGTTCGCGCAACTCGGGGGAAAACTTGTTCGTCGTCTTGCTCATCATGGCTCCGACTTCTCACGAGTGGGAGCCTCCGGCAATCCCGGGGCGGTTCAGGCTGACCATGGAGAACGCCCTCCCCACCCTGGTCGATCTACGCCGCACCCTGCGGCGTAACGGCTACCACCCGGTGCCGATCTCCGGCCCCCACCTGTCGATCAAGGCCGCCGGCAAGCGGCCCTTGATGCGCGGCTGGGTCCCCGCCCCCGACCACCCGACCTTCGCGGTCACGCCGGAGATGATCGAGCCCGCCATGCGCTGGCCGGCGGCGCTGAAGCGCGAAAACCTGCTCGGCACCGCCACGATGGCATGACACCGGCGACTCAATTTCGCGGAGAGAGGACATGGACCCGTTCACCGAGGGCTATCACGCCGGCCTGGCGATGCTGCCGCTGCGCTTCACCGCCGAATGTCCCCATGCCGATGGTTCGGACGCGGCCAGGGCCTGGTGGAGCGGCTGGCTGAAGGGCGAGCACGAGGTGATGGCGGCCAGCCCCGCCGCCGTGCTGGTCGCGGGCGAGATCGGCTTTCCGGTGCTGTTCATGCCCGACTGGCCGGAAAGCCGCAAGGCGGTCATTCAGGACTGGATCGCCAATTGCAGCGACACGGCGCTGCTCGCGCATCTCGAGGCGACGCGGCGCTACATGGAGACCCTGGACGACGACGGGGAGGACGGCCCATCCCGCCCCGTCCAGCCACCCGCGTGATTGCGGTCACCCGGCAATTTGTCCGACAAATTGCTATTCCTGCCATTCGTTGGTGATTGCTGAACCTCACGGATTCACTGGTGTCCGGCAATGCCCATTCGTGATTTTCCGTGAAATCACCGACAGGAAATTGTGACTGGTGACGAAAAATGCGTGATCCCCTGCCCGATCTCCGTGATCGGTCGCGGATTCGCTGTGATGGATGGGAAAAATGCCGTGACGTCAGGTAGAGACCCCGAAAATCCAGCCCTCCAGCCTGGCCTGGGTCCGCACGGCCGGGGCAAGGGTTGGCGAAAACTGCTCCGCCGGCCGACCCTCCTGATCTGCTCGGCTCATCCAGGCGGAGAAGCAATAGGCGTCATGCTGGTGGGGATCGCGGTCCCCTTGGGGAAAGTCGTGTTTCCATTAGGATAGACTTCAGCCACCACGGAACGTCCCAGCGGCACCGCCCAGCCGTCGAAGGGCCAGAAGTGAATTTTCGTCACCAGCGTCCGACGCAGGAACAGCAGCCAGGGAAGTCCGGCATGGGTGCCCACGGGCGAGATCTCCAGCTTGCCCATGTCTTGGGACGGAATCTCGGCCAGTTCGGCCATCGCCGAGCGGAGGAACACCAGACTCCAGCCGTCCACCATGGTCAGCTCGATGGCGTCCCGCGCGGGATCATAGCGCACCGAGCCGGCACGGAACTCTGTCGCCATGCGCCGGCGCCCGGCTTCGACCGTCTGCGACAGTTCCTCGTTCGTGACTTGGATGCCGTTCATCGATCGACCTCTCCATCGCCTGCGTTGATGCCCACCGTCGATCCATCCGACAAGGTCAAACGCGACGGCGAACGCAACGAGGCGCTGGACACCTTCATCGCGGCTCTCCGTAGCGGGGTCAGCCACAATCGGTGCGGTCGCCGTTTCGCTTGGCGCCGCAACTGCATCCACCGCCACACGACGCCCCGTCGGACGGCCGCCACCACATCCGCCACAGATGACGTATGACCACGAAGGCCGCCCCCGCTCCCACGACGGTAATGGCGCCTATATCCCAGAGTGATCCCAAAGCCATGGCGCAACACTTCTTTCATCAAGAGGTGGCGGAGGAACTCCGCCACCAGAACAAGGCCTACAGGAATGTCCCGCCGATCCGGCTGGCGGCCAGGGCCAGCAACCAAGCAAAAGTCAGGGAATAGGCCACCGAGAATCCTGCCCAACGCCAGCTCTGCGCCTCCTTGCCGATGATGGCGATGGTCGACAGGCAGGGGGCGTAGAGCAAGGTGAAGATCATGAAGGCAATGGCCGTGGCGGGCGGCATGGCGCCCCTCAAGGTCTCGGTCAGCTGGTCCGACCCCTTCTCCTGGGCATAGATGACGGCATAGGTCGCCACCACCACTTCCTTGGCGACAAAGCCGGTCATGATGGCCGCCGAATCCCGCCAGGAAAAGCCCAGCGGCTGAAACAGCGGCGTTACCGCGATGGCCGAACGCCCCAGATAGCTCTTTTCCAGTTTCTCTTGTGCCTGAGCGCTTTTCAGCGTCTTCAGCGCCGTTTCCTTTTCCGGGCTGTCGGGAAGCGCGGTCTGTTCGGCGATGACCGTCTCGAAATCCTGGGAATAGGTGATATCGCGGGGGAACTCCTGGAGGAACCAGATCACGATGGAGCCCACCAGGATGACGCCGGTGACCTTGGCAACAAAGCCCTGGGCGCTGTCCCACATATGGTGCAGAACCGAATGCAGGGTCGGCAGACGATAGGGCGGCAGCTCCATCACGAAGGCATCTCCTCCGCTGCCGGGAATGATGCGATTGAGCAGCACCGCCGACAACATGGCAGCGGCGAGGGACAGCATATACATGGCGAAGACCACGGTCCCGGCGATGTCTGCGAAGAAAGCGCCGGCGAACAGGATGAAGACCGGCAAGCGAGCCGAGCAGTTCATGAACGGCGCGATCAGCATGGCGATCAGCCGTGCCCGCTTGTTGGTGATGACGCGGGTGGCCATGACGGCGGGGACATTGCAGCCGAACCCAGCCACCATGGGGATCAGGGTGGTGCCGTGCAGGCCGAAATGATGCATCACCCGATCCATCAGGAAGCTGGCGCGGGCCAGATAGCCGGTGCCGCTGAGGATGGCCATGAAGAAGAACAGGATGACGATATTGGGCAGGAACACGATGGTTCCGCCGACGCCGGCCATGACGCCGTTGACCACCAGATCGTGGAACATGCCCTCGGGCAGGGTCTTGTCCACCAGATCGGTGGCCAGTTGCACCCCCGCTTTGATCCAGTCGGTGGGAATAGCACCCAGACTGAAGGTGGTCTCGAACATGACCCACAGGATACCCAGCAGCAAGGGAAGACCCAGTGTGCGGTTGAGGAAGAAATCGTCGAGGATGCGGGTCAGCTTGAACCCGGCGGTGGGGTCCACTTCCTGCTGGCGGGCTTCGCGCAGCAGGCCGTTGGTAAAGGCGAACCTCGCCGAGGCCAGCAGGCCGGCGGTGTCCTCGTCATGCTCGTGGGCCAGGGCGGTCTGCTCGCCCTTGATCTCCTCGACCAGTCCGACGTGGTTGCTTTCGTGGCGCAGAACCTCGTCATCGCCTTCCAGCATCTTGATGGCCAGCCAGCGCGAGCGCACCGGGCTCAGCTCCTGGGGGTGCAGCTTGGACAGATGCTGCTGGACGCGCTCGATGGCCGCCTCAAGATGGCTGTCATAGTGCAGCCGCATAGGTGTAGCGGGGGTTGCCGAGGCCATGGCCGCCACCGCGTCCAGCAGGGCGTCGATGCCCTCCTTCTTCAGGGCGCAGGTCTCCACCACCGGCGATCCAAGGGCCGAGGCCAATAGGGCGGTGTCGATGCGAATACCGGCCCGGCGGACCTCATCCATCATGTTCAGCACGGTGATGCGGGGCAGCCCGGTCTCGATCAGCTGGGTGGTTAGGAACAGGCTGCGGTCCAGATGGCCGGCATCCAGCACATTGACGATGATGTCGGGTTCCTCGCCGTGGATATAGTCGCAGCCGACCTTCTCCTCCGGCGATTGCGACGAGGTCGAGAAAATGCCAGGCACATCGACGATGCGCAGGCTGACCCCGCCATGGGTAATCTCGCGCACGCTCAAAGAAGTTGTAACCCGCTGATAGTTGGCAATGGCGGATTGGGCGCCCGTCAGGGCATTGAACAAGCTGGTGGAACCGGCATTGGGGTTACCCACCAGTGCCACGGTGACGGGGGATTTCATGTGCGGCTACCCTTGGATCGAGGTCGGTGGGGTGATTATTTCACGCGGATGCGGATCTGCCGGGCCTCGGCATTGCGCAGGCCCAGGCTGTAGCCCATCAGGCTGTAGATGCGCGGATCACCTAACGGGGCCGAACGATCCAGCGTAACGGGAGTGCCGGCCACTACGCCAAGAGACTGCATACGGCGCTTGAAAACGCCGTCCTCGGTTTCGATCTTGACGATCTCACCCTGCTGCTCGGGGCGAAGGTCGGCAAGGGTAACACTGTCCATATCCATATTCCGCTCCTTGGCACACGCATAAGAATGCGAATGCCTTTCAATTTAATGCGGCTTTCTCTTCATGGCAAAATATAAATTGTATCAACAAATATTCCTGTTGATCCCGCCCCGTCTCGCCGGACAACTCTTGCCAGCCATGGACTGAGGGGCAACCGACGAAAAGACATCCCTCCCATGCCATGGCGATATGGCGCACAAATGCACTCTCCATTGGCCCGGACGGGCTTCCTCTGAATATCA
>NZ_CACVCH010000076.1 GCF_902729425.1 Magnetospirillum sp. SS-4
CCGGTGTGGACGAAAACTCCTGATGGCGCTCGATTTCGGTCCGCACCATCAGGGCTTGGTCAAGGGCAAGATGGTCACTTGCCCTTGATGCGCGTTCCACATGGGTTTTGGCCACAGCGAGAGCGGCCTGACCATAGTGATCCATCAGGTCATTCGCGGCATGGGCCACATGCTTGGGATTGACGGCCATGACTTACAGCGACTTCTTTAAAGCCGCCGCCGTACTGAACTTGATCGAGGTTGAGGCGGCAATGTCGATGGCCTTGCCGGTCTTCGGATTGCGGCCCTGGCGCGCCGGGCGCTCGGCCTTGGCGAAGGTACCAAAGCCGATCAGGCGGAAGCTGCCGTCGGTCTTCACACCATCGACGATGGTGGACAGCATGGCCTCGACGGCGGCATCGGCCTGGGCGACGGTGCAGCCGGTGGCCTCACGGACGGACTTCGACAGGGCGGACTTGGACATGGTTGACGAAACCTTTCTTGGACGCGATTCCGAACAGTAGATTCGGTTGGCACCAAATCCTAGCCTTCACCGACAGAATGTAGCCGATCACGAGGTTGTCGGTGGCCTCGGTCAACGGCATGCGGCGGCTTTGGCGCATCAATATAATCTATTGAAAATGCTTTATTAATCGACTTGATAAGCCTGCGCTGGAGAGCGTTAGTGGGTCCATCAAAAACGGAGGAACACCACGATGCAAACCCGCGACGAAGCCCTGGCGAAGATCGCCACCACCATCCTGAACGTGGAAACCCTGGCGACCCGCAACAGCGACCGCCTCGACTTTAACGAGTTCTCGGTCTGGCAGATCAAGGCCGCCCTGGAAGCCGCCTACGCCGCCGGGCGGGAGGCGAAATGACCATGCCGCCCCGCCTGAACGTCCGCCCCACCGCCGCCCTGAAGGCCCATCCGCTCTGGTCGCAGACCGACTTCGAATATTTCCGGGGCAAGGGCTATTCCAACCAGCAGATCCTTGAATTCTGGGATCGCGACCTGCGACTCGGCTGCCAACCGCTGAACTGGAAGCCCACCGACGCCAAGTACCAGCATTCCCTGCGCCGGATCACCCGACATTGACGCTGCCGATCAGCGAGGCGCTGCTGCGGGCATTTTCCTCCGCCCGTTCCATGACGCGACAGTCGTGGCGGCGGAGAAGAACGACGCCGCTTCCGATAGATGCTGAGGATCGTGGCTGCGATTTCGATGGCTTCGCCGATCTTGGGGGCGCGTTTCGACTTGGCGAAGGAACCAAAGCCCACCAGACGGAAGCTGCCATCGGCTTTCGCACCCGTCGATGATGGTGGACAGCATCGCCTCGACGGCGACACCTTGGCCAGCACCGGATCGCCGATGAGCGTCGTGAAGAATGCGCCGTGGATAGTTGCCGGGGAACGCCATTCTCGTCACCGTTCCGGTCGTCGGCCTCGGCGATGGTGCAGACCAGGGTGGATGTCGAAGCGTTGCGCGGCTTCGCTTCCCGCCTCATAGGCATCCGACAGCACGGTACGGCGCGCGCGGCTGCCCTTGACAGTGAAGTTGATGCCCAGACTGTCCAGTTCGTCATCGACCACCGATGCCTTGATCGGCACCAGATCGCGGCCCGATGAGCGGATCATTGCCGCCTCGCGTTCCTCGCGCATACTTTGCAGCTTGCAGGCGATGCCGTGGGCCAGGCCGATCTGGAACGAGTTGGTGCCGCTGCGCCGTTCGCCGGACTCAAGGTCGGCATAGACCGCCCCGGTCTTGAAATGCCGGGTTTCGGTGGCGAAGGCGATCTCGATCAGGTCATAGAGATAGTGGGCGGCTTCCACATCGGCGGGCAGGCCGAAGAAGACATGGCGGACGAAGCCGGTTGCGGTCTTTTCGATCCAGGTCCGGCAGTCGAAATATGCAGCCACCGCAGGGACGCATTCGTCTATGGGGCCGGTGCGGCGGCGGTCGGTCTCGATGCCGACGCCCTCGCAAGCCTGGCGGCGCAGGTCCAGTTCACTGAGCGACAGGCCGTAGCGATCGAGCAATTCCCCCACCTTCTCGGCGGCGGCCAGGGCTTCCTCTTCGGTGCAGCCCTGATCCACGGTCTTGGCCCTGAGCGCCTGAATGCGCTGGATCAGGCGGTCGAGATCGGCATCATGATGCGATCCGGCAGGCGATACCCGCACCTGGCGGCGCAAGTCGTCGAACCATTCCCGCACCACCGGGGGGCATTCGCCCGCCGCCACGGCACGGTCGATTTCGGCGGCGACGGCATCGAGCGAAACGACACGCCCGCCCCAGCCGGAACGGGTGCGGCGCTGCACGGTCTCCATCATCACAGAGGCGACCTTGCCATAACCGGTCGCCAAATCACCCCGTCCGCAATGGCGGGCAAAGGCGCCGGTCGACACCGCTTCGATGATGCTTTCGGCATCGGTCATCCGACGGGCCAGGGCGAGTTCGTCGGCGGTCGGTTCGCCCTCCGCCCAGGAGAAAGCCAGGGCGTCGAGGTCGCTGTCCTCGGGGCCATAGGGAAAATCCCCGGCCGCATCGAGGCGTTCGGAAATGTCGGTGATGCCGGGGACTTCCAGCCCGCCATGGCGCAGGACGTGGCGATAGATCGCCTCGGCACAGCGATGGGGATTGGACAGGCCCTTGCCCCCGGAGCGGATGAACGGCTGCGCCACCGCCAGCGTGGAATCGTCCAGCGGCGTGACCGCGCTGACGGCGATGAAGCCGTCGGTCCCGGGGATGGGGCACAGTCGCATCGCCAGCATCAGCCCCGGCAGAACAGGGATGATGTCGTCGTAGAGCCGCAATGTGCCGCCATCGGCCATGTCGTCGAGCAGCAGGCTTCCGTCCGATGCCTCGCCGGTGATCCGCAGCAGGCGGAAGCGGGTCCGGCGCAGGGAGTCATAAGCATCTTCCTCGCCCGGTTGCGGGCGGCGCTGGCGCAGCATGCGGTCGATGGCTGTGCTGCCGCTGGCCGAGGGCAACGTTATCGCCAGATCGGCCGCCAGGGCCAAGGCCCGTGCCAGCACTGAAGGACCGGCGGGATCAAAGCCCTTGCCGAACCAACCCCGAACCGTCTCCTCCACCTTGGCCCTGGGAGCAAAGGCCATGGCCTCCAATGCCTGTTTTGTCGCCACCTGCCGCAAACGCAGTGCATGCTCGATCAGAGGAACCGCCTTCTTTACCATGGTCATCGCCGCGTCGAATCGGGTTAGTGGATATGGCCCGCGGCACTCATCATGCCGGCCAGCAAGGGATGGATGGTTTCCGCGAAGGGGTTGACCACGGTCACCCCATGCCAGGTGAACCCCTCGTGCAAATCCTCGGTCAACAGCAGACGGCATCCGGCCTCGGCGGCGACGGCCAGAATCAGCGCATCCCAGAACGACAGCCGGTGATCGGCCACCAGATCCAGCGCCGACAGCAGGGCGGACGACGATGTATCCCGACAGATCAGGGCATCCATCCACGACAAGATGGCATCCCGCGCAGCCTCGGGCGCGCGGCTGGCCTTGACCGTCAGCACGCGATGCAGTTCTCCAAGAACCTGCACCGGAACCAGCACCATGCCCGACGGCAGGGCCGCGATGATCTCCAAGGCGCGAGCCTGACGGCGGGCATCGTTGACGCCCTCGGCATAGGCCAGGACGTTGGTGTCGAGCGCCAGCATGGGATCAGCCCTCGTACAACTCGTCACGGGTCCAGGCGGCCCCGATGGCAGGCTGTTCGCGCAGGCGCATCAACAGCGCAGCCCGTGCGCTGTCCCGTCCCGGCAGGTCGGCCTCGCCCACGGGCGATATCCGCGCCACCGGCTTGCCGCGTGACGTAACCACGATGGTCTCGCCTTCGCTCACGTCACGAAGAAGTTTCGAGAATTCGCGATTGGCATCGGCGGCGGGAATGGTGCGCATCGAGCTCTCCATGGCAGAGGATGTAGTGACAAACACTACATGGTGGCCGTTGGCCCTGCAACCTTTCTTCGGGACGAGGTGGTACAGGCCGGGTGGTAACTACCCATTCGGGCAGTTACCGCAAAACCACCCATTTGGGCTGCTTTTGGGTAGTTTCCAGCCCCAAAGGGTGGTTTTGTGGTAACGACCCATTCGGGTAGGCACCAGCCCTTGGTCGACACATCCAGACACCGACCCGAGGAGGTGCGGCAGGCCTTGCTTCCGGCGCTGCCGCAGCCTACATTATGTCAATGTTTGACATTAAGGCCTTGCCATGGCGACCAACGTCAGCCTGACCCCGGAACTCGAGAAATTCACCCGAGCCTGCGTGGAGAACGGTCGCTACAACAATGTCAGCGAGGTGGTCCGCTCCGGCCTGCGCCTCTTGCAGGAAGCCGAAGAGCGGCGGAACGGTCTCCTCGCCATGCTGCGCAACGCCGAAGCCGAAGCCGACCGTGACGGCGACATCGCCCTGGCCGATGTCCTGGCTGAGGCCGACGGCATCATCGAACACGCCTTGATCAAACGCGGACGGCAATGACCGCTGCCACCCTGTCGCCGGCGGCACGCGACGATGTGCTGGACGCCGTGCGCTGGATTGCCAGGGATAACCCCGCGGCGGCACAGGCGTTGCGGGATGCCGTGGCGGCGGCCGCCGTCACCATTGGCAGCCATCCGGAGATCGGAACGCTTCGCGCCGATCTTACCGAGGCGCCGTATCGCTTCCTTGCCCTGACCGGCTTTCCTTACGTCATCGTCTATAACGCCCGGCGCTGCCCGCCCCGGATTGTCCGCATCCTGCACGGGGCGCGGGACATTCCCGATGTCCTGGCGGGAGGGTCGACATGACGAAGGTGACGGCCACCACCGCCGCCGCTGGCTCGGGCGGTGACGAGATCAATGGAGTGTCCGAGCCGTTCGCGGGCAGCAGCGCCTCGCTGATCGCCGTCGTCATTACCGGGTGATCCGGCGCAGGGAATTCTGGTACTTGGCGTCGGTGGGCTTCCAGTTAAGCGGTTGGCAGCCGAGGCGCAGGTCGCGCTCCCAGAATTCAAGGATCTGCTGGTTGGAATAGCCCTTGCCCCGGAAATATTCGAAGTCGGTCTGCGACCAAAGCGGATGGGCCTTCAGGGCGGCGGTGGGACGGACGGTCAAGGCCATGTTCACTTCGCCTCCTGTCCGGCGGCGTAGGCCGCCTCCAGCGCCTTCTTGATCTGCCAGACCGACAACTCGTGGAAATCGAGGCGGTCGCTGTTGCGAGTCGCCAGAGTTTCCACGTCCAGGATGGTGGTGGCGATCTTCGCCAAGGCTTCGTCGCGGGTTTGCATCGTGGCGTTCCTCCGTTTCTGGTGGACCCACTAACGCTCTCCAGCGCAGGCTTATCAAGTTGATTAATCAATCATTTTCAATGGATTAGTCTGATGCGCCAAAGCCGCCGCATGTCGTCGACCGAGGCCGCCACCAACGTGGTGATCGGCTACATTCTGGCGGTGAAGGCTTGGATTTGGCACCAACCGAATCTACTGTTTGGAATCGCGTCTAAGAAAGGTTTCGTCAACCATGTCCAAGCCCGCCCTGTCGAAGTCCGTCCGTGAGGCCACCGGCTGCACCGTCGCCCAGGCCGATGCAGCCGTCGAGGCCATGCTGTCCACCATCGTCGATGGTGTGAAGACCGATGGCAGCTTCCGCCTGATCGGCTTCGGTACCTTCGCCAAGGCCTAGCGCCCGGCGCGCCAGGGCCGCAACCCAAAGACTGGCGAGGTCATCGACATTGCCGCCTCGACCTCGATCAAGTTCAGCACGGCGGCGGCTTTGAAGAAGTCGCTGTAAGTCATGGCCGTCAATCCCGAGCATGTGGCCCGTGCCGCGAATGACCTGATGGATCACTATGGTCAGGCCGCTCTCGCTGTGGCCAAAATCCAGGTTGAACGCGCGTCAAGGGCAAGTGACCATCTTGCCCTTGACCAAGCCCTGATGGTGCTGACCGAAATCGGGCGCCATCAGGGGATTTCGTCAACACCGGTGACGTAGGAATCGCCCTTGTTCCAGGAGCCCTCGTCGAGTTCCCACTCGGTTTCGGTACTCTCGTGCAGTTTATTGAAGGCCGCCGTCTCGGCTTGCTCGGGCGTTTCGGCCTCGACCTGAACGACGGTGCTTTCGGTAACATCGCGGGTGATGATGACGCTGTAGCGGGGCATGGGTGCGGCTCCTATTCGGCGATTCTGTAGGTGCGGCCCCGACTCTCGACCTTCTCGCTGGTGGCGGCGAGGCCCAGCTTCTTCTTCACCGTGCCTGCGATAAAGCCCCGGATGCTGTGCCCAAGCCACCCCGTCACCTCCATGATCTCGGCGATGCTGGCACCCTCGGGCCGCTTCAGCATGGCGATCAGGGCTTCCTGCTTCGTCCCCTGGCGGGTCTTGCGCGGCGTGTTCGCGCCCAGGGCTTCCGAGGGCGGGATTTCCGGCTGGTCGGCCATGTCCGTCGCCGGTTCCTCTTCCGCGCCCTCGTTGGCGCCCGTGTCGCCGACCATGCCCAACGCCGCGTAGGCGGCGGGAGTGGCGCGGAGCGTCAGCGGGGTCCCGTCCTCGTCCTCGCGCCAGACCGGATTGCCGGGTTCGGCGGGGATTTCCTCGGCCAGTTCCTTCTTGATCAGGCTGTTCAGCACCATGTTGACGGCACCGCCCTTCAAGGCGGCGGTGACGGGCAGCAGAAAACCACCTTCGCGGGCGCAGGCAGTGGACAGAATGACGGCTTGGGTATCGGACAGCGACATGGTGGTTCCCTCCGGAATGCGGCGCGGGACCGTCCCGCGCCTGTACCACCCCAAGCCCCGCCAGCGTGACGCCGGACGGGGCGGTGCGGATACTCGGCGTGTTCGCCCTCGTGGAAAGCACTGTCGGTGATGCGCTCCAGCATCTCGGCGTAATGTCCGAGGGTGCCGACATGGCCCCAAGTGATCTCGTCCGGTGACCAGTTGAAGTGGTCGGCGCTCAATTCCCGAAGCCGGGCGAGCATGGCGTCAAATTCGGCCTTCCTGGCAATATAGGCGTCGAAAGCCTTGGCGCTGTCGATGTGCTTCATCATGGTTCCCTCCGGCGTTCGTGGGACCATCCATCACTCTATCGGCGGCATCTATCAAGCGGAGAAAGTCCGCTCCTGGGTTCTTGGGTGGAACGGTTCACCCCCTTGCTCATTCCAGTGGGATCACCGGTTTGGACGTATCGGCGGATAGGGTGCGTCCATAGCCTCGCGCCACCCGAGACAGGCCGATGACATTCCGATGCACAACGCTCTTCATCCCGACCGCATGACCCCGCCTGAGCGCCTCGACGAACTCGCCGACATCCTGGCCGTCGGCCTGATCCGGCTGAAGGCGCGGAAGTCGAGGCGTTTATCTGCTGACGCCAGAGAGAGTTCCGTCGACTTCACGGCCCGCCAGAGCGGTCATGTCCCCGTCAACCGACGGAGGAAAACCCCATGACCGAACCACTGCTGGCCCGTTTGGCCGCCCTGAAGACCGCGCCGATCCCCGACCTGAAGTCGCTGTGGCGCGACCTATTCGAGGCTGAGGCGCCGCCCTACAACCGCACCTTCCTGGAAAGCCGCCTGGCCTACCGCCTCCAGGAACTGGCCTATGGCGGGCTGGCGGTCACCACCATCGCCCGCCTCGAAAACATGGCGGAGGATTTCGACACCACCAAGGGCCGCCGCAAGAAGGAACTGGACCGCCCCATCGCCGGCACAAGGCTGGTGCGGGAATGGAAGGGCGTCGAGCACTGCGTCACCGTGCGTGAGGATGGCTTCGAATACCAGGCCCGAGCCGTCGAACTCGATTCCGGCCCGGATGCGGGCACCGGCCCCGATGTCGCGGTGCAGGTCCATCGGTACCTGCTCGCGGTCGAGCAGGTCGATGGTCAGGGGCAGCGGAGAAACATCCTCGGCGATGCGCAAGCGGGCGAAGCTCTCGCCGCTTTCGACCATGGCACGGAAGGCCAGGGCCTGGAGGCCGTAGAAATCGGTCAGCCCGGCGGCATCGGCCCGATCCGTCCAGCGATCCCACAGCGCATGCAGGGTGTCGCGGACCTTGGCGTCGGGGTGGCGGGAACGTGGCTTGATGCCGGCCCCCACCGCATTGGCCGCCAGCGACTGCACCGCCGCCGACACCCAGGGATTGTTGCGGGCGTACCAGCCGGCACGCCGGGCCGCCGTGGTAGCACCGGCCTGGATCGAGCCGTTGAGGCCGTCCACCGTGCGGGCGCCATCCCAACGGCGACCACCGCCCGCCGCGTCAAACGAGCGGCGGCGGTCGAGGCCAACGGCGCGGAGAAGGGATTTCCACATGCCCCCGATTATCGGAGACGGCGGATTCCGTGGCTATTCAGAGAGTTTGGGAAAGATTGGCAGGAATCGGGATGAAAGGTGGTCGATTGGCATTGTTCCCTATTTTTCTCAATCAGTGCTTGGCGCGTCTCTGTACAGTCTGGCTTCTTCCTTCCGTCCTGATGAAGAGGCGGCTCTGATCATCCGTTTGTTGGGTGGGGGCGATTGACCGAATTTGACCCACAGGAGCCATCCGACAAGGGATCACTATATGTTTGCCGCGTGTGCTCAAGAAACGCTTTGGAGGCCCCATGAGGCGGAGGCTAACCACTAACTTCTGTACCAATCTTAGGTAAGAAAGGCTTATCCACCATCAATCGCTCGACCCGTCTGCCACTGAGGATATGAGTTTCCAATATTTCGTCGATATCGGCAGTACTGCGGAAGCTGTACCAAATGCCCTCAGGATAGATCACCAACACCGGGCCGTGGCCGCAGCGATCCAAGCATCCGGCTGAATTGACCCGCACATCCTTGAGACCCAGCCGCTTCTGGGCATCCTTAAGATGCTCGCGCAGGGTTTCAGAGCCGTGGGCTGCGCATGATCCCTTCGGATTGTCGTCGGGTCGGCGGTTTGTGCAGACAAAAATGTGCATGCTGTAGTAGAGAGATTGGATCTGGTCGCTCACGCCGGATCTCCTGCGATCATACCATTTCAGGTGTGTTAGTTGCGGCCTGCCGCTATCTGGCAAAATTGCCAAATATGAGTGGACCATGATGCCCTACCAGACAGAAGGCTCTCAATGGAGAACCTTCTGTCTGGATCTGGGCTTGTCATGAGTTTCGTCGGAAGATTATCTCCAGCCAACCCGATCAAAAATACGAATAGATTGGACGTTGTTCTCTCCCAACATGGCGACGTTGATCGTCTCCTCCTTGAAATCTCCCCAGGACGATACAAGCTGCGAGCGCTTGGCCCCAGGAAGAACGGGGAACTCGTTGTTGGCCTCGGCGTAAAACTGCTGCGCTTCGGCTCCTGAGAGGAACTCCATCAGCTTGATCGCCTCTGCCTTGTTCTTGGCGGACTTGGTGACACCCGCTCCCGAGATATTCATATGCGTGCCACGCCCCTGCTGCCCTGGCCAAAACAGCGCGACCTTGTTCGCTGCGTCGCGCTCCTCGGCCTTGTCGGATGTCAGCATTCCAGCGAAGTAATAGGTATTGGCAATGGCGATGTCGCATTGTCCCGATGCGACGGCGGCAATCTGATCGCGGTCGCCGCCTTGCGGCTTCCTGGCCATGTTGTCGACTACACCCTTGGCCCACTTTTCTGAAGCTTCCAACCCATCGACCGCAATCATTCCTGCCAGCAGGGATTGGTTATAGGCAGAAGCCGAACTGCGCACGCAAACGCGCCCCTTCCATTTCGGGGAGGCCAAGTCATCGAAGGTGGAAAGATCGGAGGGCTTGACGCGGTCCTTACTGAAAAAGATCACTCGCGCACGAGCCGACTGGCCGAACCAATAGCCCTGGGGGTCTCGGTACTTTGTGGGGACGTTCTTCTCAAGAACCGGCGACGATATTGGCTGCAGCAGCCCCTCGACCCGTGCACGGTTGAGACGAGCCACGTCGGTAGTCTGGAAGATATCGGCGGAGCTATTGTTGCCCTCGCTTTTCAGTCTTTCGATCAACTGGTCCTCACCCGCTGATAGCAGATTAACCTTGATGCCCGTCTGCTGCGTGAATTTATCGAGGATCGGCTTGATTAGATGATCCTTGCGCGCAGTATAGACATTGACCTCGGCCGCAGAAACGGCGCAAGCAGAGATGCTGAACAGCACGGCGGCGCTGATCCGGATGAGAGACAAGATGTGTTTGCTCGTGGGTGTCAATGTACAAGTCCTCACTCGTTTGTTGGCATGAAGCAAGAATGCGGGTCAGCAGAAGTTTCCCACATTTGCAGGTGGTGCGGGAACGTCCTCTGGTACGGGGTCGGGGTCTACCTGATCCTCCCGCGCATAAACATGGACCTGTGATCGATCAATGGTGACCGAGATGCGGGCTCCCTCGATGTGTGGAAGGCTCCCCGTCGTTCGCGCGTGAAGATGGAGGGGGGGGGCGTGGTCAGAGTCGATGCGCATATGGATGAGATTGGATCTCCCCAGCATGTGCGACACCAGAACGGTCGCAATGCCGTCGTCGTCAAGTTCAAGTGACACCGCCTCGGGACGGATCACCAGATCGACCACCTCGTCATCCTTGAAGCCTGGGGCGGGAAACGAACCGAACGGTGACAGTGCTTCCCCGTCCATAACTCTCACGGAGAGGCGGTTCACCTCGCCAAAGAACGATGCGACGAAGGAGGATGCCGGACGTCTGTACAACTCCTCGGGTTCGCCGATCTGAATGATGCGGCCTCCCCGCATTATCGCTATGCGATCGGCCATGAACATTGCCTCCTCGGGATCGTGCGTGACCATCAGCACGCAAACGCCAGAGGATTTCAGCACATGCAGTGTCTCGTCTCGAATCTGATCCCGCAAGCGCTTGTCCAGCCCAGAGAATGGCTCATCGAGCAGCATCAACATGGGCTGTGGCGCCAAAGCCCGCGCCAAAGCTACGCGCTGCATTTGACCGCCAGATAACTGATGTGGCCAGCCATCGGCGAACTTATCCATGCCGACCTGTCTCAGCATCTCAATGGCGCGGTCACGACGCTCGGCCTTGGGCTTGTTGAGAATGCCGAAGGCGACATTGTCCAGGATGTTGAGATGAGGAAACAGGGCGTAGTCTTGGAAGAGGAACCCAACATTTCGATTTTCAGGCGGAACATGGACGCCTTGGCCACCTACCAACTGGCCATTGAGCAGAATCCGCCCTTCTACCGGCTTCTCCAGGCCTGCTGCCATGCGTAACGTTGTGGTCTTGCCACATCCGGACGGCCCTAGAAGGCACAACAACTCACCCGGCCGTACAGCGAAGAATACGTCGTCTACCACACGGTTCTCGCCATATGCGCATGAAACACTATCCATAATCAGGCACGCTGACCCCGGAGGGCACGGCGACATGCGATCAGGGTCGGCTGCGCAGCCGCCGTGGGGATTGAATGAGCAATGTGGACCAGGGCCACACAGGGCGGGGACTGGTTTGGTGGATATTTTATTCATGACTTTCCTCCCGGGCGGGACTTGGCAACCGCATAGCTGAGCAAAATTACGGGCAATAGTCCCACCAGCACGATCACCAATGCCGGCGCGGCAGCCTCCATCAGACGCTCATCTGAAGCAAGAGAGAATGTGCGAACTGCAAGCGTATCGAAATTGAACGGCCTCATGATGAGCGTTGCAGGAAGTTCCTTCATAACATCGACAAAAACGAGAAGGCCCGCCGTCAGAAGCGATCCTCTGATCAGCGGAATGTGAACGCGACGCAACGTCCCGAAGGCTCCCTGTCCTAAGGTCCTGGAGGCTGCCTCCATGGAGTGGGTGACCTTGCCCAAACTCGCCTCAATGCCATTGAATGACACAGCCAGGAAACGCACAAGATATGCGTAAACCAGGGCGGCAATGCTGCCTGTCAGCAACAGCCCAACATTGACGCCGAAGTGCTCGGAGACAAAAGTCGCGACTATGTTGTCGATCATTGCCAAGGGAGCCATCGTGCCGACGGCAATGACTGAACCGGGTATCGCATAGCCAAGGCTGGCGAGGCGAACTGCCGAGCGGGTTATCGGTGAAGGGCTCAGCCTCTGCGCATAAGCCATGACGACCCCGACTGATACAGCCGCAAGAGCAGCAACCAGCGCCAAGAGGAAGCTGTTCCGCACAATGGGGAGAAAATCGAAGTTGAGGACGCTATACCGAAGCGACCACCAAGCTAGAATCATCGCAGGTAGCACAAAGCCGAAGAACAACCCGCTGAAGCTGAACAACTGGGCGGTTAGGCAGCGCCATCCGCTCAGTTGGTAGCCGGGCAGGTGTCTATAACGGGACGTCGTATGATGAAACCTCGCAACACCACGCGAAATACGTTCGATGATCACCAGAGCTAGGACAAAAAGAAGCAGGACAGCCCCTAGTTGGGACGCAACTGCCGGCTCTCCCAGGCCAAGCCACGTTCGGTAGATCCCTGTTGTAAAGGTATCGACGGCGAAATAGTGGACCGTACCGAAATCGTTCAATGTTTCCATAAGTGCCAGCGCCGTTCCGGCGGCAATGGATGGCCGCGCTAAGGGAAGCGCTACCTTGAAGAATCCGCTCCAAGGGCCTCGGCCCAGCGTCCTGCTGGCTTCAAGCACGCAGACCGATTGTTCCATAAAAGCCGAACGCGCCAGAAGATAAACATAGGGATAGAGGACCAGGGACATAACAGCAATGGCGCCGCCCAGCGAACGAATCTCCGGGAACCAATAGTCGCGTGATGAACTCCAGCCGAAAACATCCCGAAGAAGCGTTTGAACGGGACCTGAAAAATCGAGAAGGCCGGTATAGGTGTAGGCCACGACATAGGCCGGCATGGCCATGGGCAATAATAGCGCCCATTCAAGGGTGTTCCGTCCCGGAAATCGGCACATGGTGACAAGCCATGCCGTGCCGACGCCGCCGACCATCACGCAAGCGCCTACTCCGATCATGAGGAATATGGAGTTAACGATATACAATGGCAGCACCGTTTGGGCGAGATGCCCCCATATATCACCCGACGACACGAAAACATGGCCGAGTATAAATGCCACCGGAGCACCAACCAGAACCGCGATTAAAAGCGTCGATATGACCCACCCGGAACCGAATCCGAATTTCCGCTCCATCTTGAAAAAAGGCGGATTCCGAGGACCCACAGCGGTATCAAGGGGGGCCGTTCCGTTCATGCCAAGCACCTGCTCAGGGGGTTGTTCCCTGCCGAACAATATTGAGAATGCCAAGCAGTGTCAAACTCATCGGCCGCTAGGCAGCACGAATGTCCAAATCTGTTAAGGGTTATCCTCGGCACTGGCCTTGGCGGGCGAATGGCCGAAGAAATCGGCGAACTCCTTGACGGCTCGGATATAGTTTTTCTGGGTTGCCGTCGAAAAGTGACGGATCGTCATCTCTTCGATCATGCGTTGGCGCAATGGGCTGATGGTCTCGTTGATCATGGTGGGCTCCTGTCTCGGTGAGAGAAGTCGGCCTATATCCGGCAAGCTCGTGTCAGCACCCACCCCGCGCAAAAGCGCGCGGAACCTCGGGATATCCAAGGCCGCGTCTTAGCGGTAGAGCCAGTTTGTCTGGTGAGAATGGCGTAGGGAAGGGAACCGCCAGCCAACCCTCTACGCAGGAATATCAAGCGCTTATGGGGGGCGTCCAGGCGCCCGCGAGAAGCTTGGGTTACTTGGTCAGTTGGTGCTGCTAAACAGCACGTCCAGGCTCGGCGCTTCCATCAGGCGATCAAGCCACGTCTCGACCGAGACTGCATCGGCGGCCAGAACGCGAGCCTGCAGATCAGCTGGTAGTGGGCCGAACCGCTTTTCAACGAGGCGAATGAGAGCCTTGGCTTCGCCCTCGACGCGCCCCTCGGCGACACCTTCCGCCTTCCACCGCTTTTTCCAGGTCTCACCCAGATTCGCCAACATCGACCGCATCTCCATCATGTCGCCGGGCACGATCACCGAAGCCTCGTAGCCTTCAATCGCCTGCCGCACCAATTCGGTGAACAGGCGTCTGAGTTCATTGTAGCCCGGATGGCGACGGAACCATCCTACCACGTCATCGATCAGTCCTGCCAATTCTTCCGGCTCGTGGGGGTGTTCAAGCCGGAACAGCAATGCAGCCAAGCTGTCGCGGGTCGCCAGATCCTCTTCCGGCACCGCGCCCATGTCGAGAAGATGGTAGCGGGCGCGTGGTTGCCAAGGCCACAGCGGGGATTCGGTAGGCAAGGCTATCAGCGGGACGGTATCGGTCGGTGCGTGCCACCGCTGTTCGCCGTTGTAGAGGACCAAGGTCAGCACCGGCGGCAGGCGGTCTCCGGATTTCAGCTTCCTCTCGGCGATCAGATGCTGCCACAGCAACCCTTCGTAGACCTGGGTGCGCACTGACATCCACCAATCGACCGATGACTGAAACTCGCACAGGATGTGCAGGACAACATCCTCTCCATCAGCCGTCGGAATTCGCCAGATCACGTCGCCTTCGCGCCGCTTGCCATCACGGTCATGGAACTTGGCGTTGACCCGTTCCATGCCGGCAAAGTCCAACCCGACCGCCATGGCCTCGGGCACGAAGTCACGCACAAGCTGTTCCGCCATCAGCGGATGAGCAAACAGACGATGGTAGAGGGCATCTGGGCTGGACATGCCCACCGATTATCACACAGGTTTCGTCGTGTCACCCAGCCGTGGGCGGTAGATGGGCCAACCCGGTGCCATCCAAATGGATCCCGTATTCGGCAATGCGTGGTGCCAGCCGGCGGGCTAGAAAGGGGCTGGCGTCGCCGAGGGCGGTCAGGATGGTCTCCGCCTCGGCCCGGTAGGCGGCCATCTTGTCCCGTGTCCAGTGGGCGGGCGGCGGGCCGAGATTGACGATGCGATCGGCCAGCTTGACCATCCAGACTTCTGGCGGCTGGGCTCGGATACGCTCCAGGCTGTCGGGCATCCGACGTTCCTTGGGAAGGTCGGCATTCTTGGTCAAGGCCATGACGGCCGCCAGAACATCGGGTCTGAACCGCTCTGCCACCATCTCGGGGCTGGTGGCGGTATCCTCGATCACGTCATGGAGCAGGGCCGCCGTCACCGCCAGGGTGCCATTGCGCCCGGGTTTCGCGGCCAGGGCGGCCATCACCTCCTGGGCCACCGACGCCAGATGGGTAATATAGGGGAAACCGGCCGGCGTCTTCTGGTCGCCATGCCGTTCGGCGGCGAAGGCCAGGGTGGTCAGGAAGGCGTCTTGGGACCAGGGGCAGTCCGTCGTCATGTTTTTTCCTCTCCGCTCATCCGCTTCCACAGTGCCAGCAGGTCTTCTTCTTCCTTGGTTCCGATGGCCGGCTCCTCGGAATCGACCTTGGGCTCGGTCAACTCCAGCATGTTGCCCTGGGCGGCGACGAAGCCAGCGATGGGGATGGACGTGTTGTTCGCGCAAAGGGCCTCGTCCAGGTCGAAGAAGCTCGGCCTCAGGGCCGGCGGCAGGACGGTGCGGGCATTCTCGGCGCAGACCCGAGGAACGTAACCGTTCAGATAGGACAGGCAGCCCTCGATCATGGCGTCGAGAACGCCGAGGCGTTGATCACCGATGGCGCGAAGGCGGACCAGCCAGATTCCCGCCGCCACGCCAGCGGCGGCCAGCGAGCCCCCCCACCAGGCCAGCGTCGTGATGCCCGTCTCACCCAGTACCGCCAGACCGGCGAGCCACAGGCAAAGCCCGAGCGGCCAGACCAACGACGCCTGCCGCACTACCTGCTCCTGGGCACGCCGCTCAGTCTCCCGATAGGCCAGCAACAGGCGCCGGGCCTGTTTGGCGTTGTTGGAGCCCAAGGTCAGCCGCCGAGCGAAATCCACCAGTGGCGTCAGCAGCCAGGGCAGATCGCACACGGCCTTGTGACGGAGGAACAGGGAATCGGAGAGCGGCGCCTCCACCTGGGCCTCCAACGCCAGATCGCCCTTGTCTCTGGCAAATGCCCACAGGTCGTTCA
This sequence comes from Magnetospirillum sp. SS-4, assembly GCF_902729425.1. Classification (GTDB taxonomy): domain Bacteria; phylum Pseudomonadota; class Alphaproteobacteria; order Rhodospirillales; family Magnetospirillaceae; genus Phaeospirillum. The sequence goes on from NZ_CACVCH010000076.1 coordinate 15,922, forward strand.
GGCACAGCAGCAAGGCCAGGGCGGCTTGTCGCGTCGGCGCCTCGCGGCGCAGCGCACGAACTGACTGGATTGCGGATGTAAATATCGTCACTCGAATGCTCCCGCCATGAAAGCCATTGCGATGATTTGCATCAGGATAGGGGGGCGTCCAGAGATGATATCTGCGCGAAGAACTCCCTGTCCAAGGTCGCCTGATCCGGAAACGCCCCTGTCGCACGCAAGTTTCTGAGCATTTCGATGATCGTGCGCTGGGCCTCAAGAATTTCCGCTACCGTAGCGCCGTTCAGCGCCTCCATGTCCCGCATCAACAATTGCCCAGCGCGATGGCTGATACAGTCAAGGATGGACCGAGCCGTATGTGAGCTGGCTCCGCGCAACGCCAGGGACCATATGTCCTTGTCAACGGAGTGCAGCAATACTCGGATGCCATCTGTTCCAAGGAGCTGCAGGCGGTTGAAGTCCACAGATACAGCAGAAAACTCCGGGGGCGCATGGTCGGAAAGATCGGTCAGCAGTTCATCCAACCTCTGATCTCGCTCGAAACTGTCAAGATCGGACGGCATTAACCGGTCCAACATGTCCTGGATGGCCGTGGCGCTGTCTTTTCCGCCGGCTTTGCCCGCAGGCAACAGCAAGGGGGCGCCGGGATAGAGGTGCCGTACGGACTCAGCCCTGATCATGGCTTCCAACTGGTCATGGCTCGGCCGCAGCCGTTGTGGCAACGCCAAGCGGGCGGCATCCGCGCTCACCTGGGGGGCAAAAGCGCCATCGGCGTGAAAGCATATTCCCCGGCGCAGGGCCTCAAACATGCCGAGCCGCTCGCTCGCAACCAATCCGATCCAAGCATTGACGCAATGAAGCGCCAGCATGGTCAGTCCCATGGGGACGATCCAGGGCGTGACCATGGGCCAGGCAAGGCTTCCTTCCATGATCAGGGGCGGCCTTAAGATGGCCACAGCAATCACCCATAAGGCGGTGATTGCTGTGGCAAGCAGCATCACCAAACCGTGGACGGTGCGCATCCACCGCTCTTCAGCGGCTATGATGCCGTCGATCATTTGGCCGTATGCGGAACTGCCATCGGTCCCCAGGGTGAAGTGGCGCACCAGATCGATCAGCGGCTCCATCAGCCAGGGCAGTCGGGCCAATGACCGGTGCTGGTGGAGGATGACGCTCCGCTCTGGATAAACGACGTGGTCTTCCAAAGCCAGCGGCCCTCTGGCCTTGGCCAAGGACCAAAGGTCGTAGAGGCACAGCAGCAAGGCCAGGGCGGCTTTCCGCGTCGGTGCTTCGCGGATCAATGAGCGGATCGAAGCAATTCCACTCATGATGCCGATTCTGCCAAAATTGCCCGGATTCCCGCCAGCGTCTCATCCATTGTCGCGTCATCATCCCATGACATGAGCACATCCCTTTGAGCCTGTTGGATATCAGCCGTTGTCTTCTCGGCGGATAGGCTTTCCATATCGTCCAGCATCATCTGGCGGGCGTCCTCGCTCAGGCGGTCGAGGAGGCGTACGGCAACCTCGATAGAAGTTCCCAGTAACGCGGTCCCGACCGTATCCTTGCTGGTCTGGCGCCACAGCGCATTCAACTCGCCGTCGTCCAACGTCGCCAAGGCATCGAACGCCTCGTAGCCCAGAGGCGCATGCATGATCGTCTTCAGCCGTGCCGCGCCGCCATCGGCCAGCCCCTTCTGCTCGATGACCTGAAGGACGCTTTCTCGCGTCCTGGACACATGGCCATGGGTCAGGCAAATGCCGTCGAAATCGCAATGATTCTCCATATCCCGGAGGAGTGACGCCTGGGCACCGTTGCTCATTAAGCCGAAGATTCGGCTGACCACCGGCGTCGGCAACCCCAGCAGGCTGATGGCCCAATGTTCCTTGTCGACAAGCCGCAGCAATTCCTTCAGTGAGCGTTCGCGGATGACCTGGAGATATCCCGCCAATCGGTCAACCCACTGGCACCAGTCGGGATCGTCATTGGCCCAACCCTGGGCGATGGCGTTCAACCTGCCCTCCAGGTCGGGAACCGGCTCAACCGTCTCTTCAACCTCCTCCTTCTCCTCCCTGAGGCGGCGAGCCATGCGTCGGTCATAATCGTAACGGGCGGGATCGATGGGATCGATGGGGAGGATCAGTTCGTCCGCGCCTCCCACGCGGATGCGCACCGAGTTGGCGATGAGGTCGAGAAGCTCGTCGTAGTCCAGCCGCAAGTGCTTCGGCAGGGAGAAGCGGGCATTGTCGGCCGAAATCTGGGGGGCGGCACCTCCGAGGTGGCCCGTCAAGCCGTTGCGCAAGGCCCGCAGCACCAACACCTTGTCGGCGGCGACGTCATTCAGCCGCTGGCGCAGGTCTTCCCGCGTCTCGTCATCGGCCCAGTGGGCGAGAATGTCGCGGATTTCGCGGCGGTCTTCCTCGGCCATGGTCGCGATGCGGGACTCGAGCAACCGATCAACCTGAGACAATTCGCTCAGGCCATAGCCATAGGTGACATAGCGGAACATGTCGCGCACCGGTTCCGCCAGCCAGGGACGATCCCGCACTTGGCGATAGGCGTAGAACAGCAGGCTGCGCTCGGGGTGATCCAGCGTGTCTTCCAGGACGACGACCTGCCGGATCTTGTCCAGGGCGCACAAATCGTTGATCAGCAGGCAGAGGTCGCGCGCCGTTTCCCTGGTCGGAGCCTGGGCGAGGAAGTCCATATCCGCCCATTCCGGTGTCGATGCCATTTCAGTTCCCCCCTCTTTGGTGCCGAAGTTCAGGGATAGACGGACAGGCTCTGGAATTGGTTCGCAAAACGAGTTTGCTTCAATCACCCCGAGCCTTGATCCGGCGTACGGTCATGCCGGCTCGGGCAAGAAGATTGGGCAAATATAGCACGGTATCGCGGTCTAGCGCCTTGATGTCCTCTGCCAGCATGGCGTAAGGAACCAGATAGGGGGTTGTGCGCGCTGATTCGCTTTTGGTTTCCCCCAAGCTCCAACCGTCGAGCCATCGGTCGACACACCACCGCCAATGCTCGATTACCGCCAGCCGTTCCAGAGTATCGCCGGTTATCCCCAGATCCATCGGGTCAGAGCCGGGGATAGCTTCGTAGCCAAGCCAAGCCAATTTGACGTAGACATGGTCGGCTTGGCGGCGGCAGGATTCTCGAAATGTCTCGGGCAGGCACTCCCAGGATACTGCGGCGGCTTCCGATGGCGACTTGGCCAGATAGGCTTCGTGGATGCTGCGCGCCAGACGATCTAACGTGCCTCGTAACAAGAGATCAGGTGAGCACTCCTCATCGGCGCTGCCGAACCCGAACAGAAGCACGGACTGATTTGGATCCTGTATGGTCAGGCGGGCTGCTTCGAGCAGGAATTGGCCCGCCCGCTGACGAACGAAGATAGGAGTGGCGGGATGTTTTCGTGCCGAACACCCACGGCACAGCGACAGCGCTGCAGCGATAGCGGCCTCGTCACCAGCACAGATTAAGGCGGCGTCCAATCGCTCCCCATCCAGCATGGATGCCACAGCGGCACCCATTGCAAAACCGGCACCAGCCTCGCCTTCTGTGAACTTGAGTCCCTGAAAATTCTTCAACCCCGGATTAGGTGCATAAAAGACTTTTGCCGTGGCGTCCGGATCGCGGGTGACGACGGTGATACGCATGCCCTCAGGGCCGTTTAAGATGATCTTGCGCACGATGTGCAGGGCAAGATCACCGCCGCCGACCACCATAAGATGCGGATCGGGTGACGACCCCAGCACCGGGGCTAGGCGGGGCACCAGTTGGCGGGCCACGTTGTCGGTGAAATCGATGATGTGGCTTTCGATTGGTCCGCCGCGCTGTTCAGCAAAGGAGGCGGAAAGGACCGCCGTCAGTTCGCTGTCTTGGACTTCGCAAGCCAGCAACAAGGGTTGGTCCGCCGTCCGCCCTGCGGCGGCCTCGCGGGCAACCAGCAAGGCCTGGAGATTGGTGGCATCCACTCCCGTCAGGATCAGAACGGCTCTCGCGTGGGTGATGCCGCTCCGCATGAAGGTCGTCTTGCTCCCGATGGCCCCCACGGCCACGGCAACACCCAGGTCGTTTAGTTGCTCTGTAGCGGGGGTGCTTTCAGGAACGATCACCACCATGGAATGGCCTTGGGCAACACATCTCCTGGTTACCTCCAGCGCCTTTTCGCCCCCGCCCACCACAATGACATGGTCCCTACGCCGAACGGACCAGAAGGTGCGGAGCGGACGACGGGCAAAATCGAGATAGGTGCTTACGGTGGTATAGAGCGCCAAGCTGGGTAGCGCGAAGCGGGCCACCTGCAATTGCCAGGGAATATTGGCCCGTAATGCGTCGGGCGGCATGTTAAAGGTCAACAGTTGGAAAGCCTGATAGGCGTATTGAATGACATCTGCGGGGCCAAGCATGCCCTTGTGACCCCTGAGATACCCCCACCACCCCAGGAGAAAAGCCAAGAATGAAATTCCGACGCGGATAAAGGCCTTTACCTTGCGGGTATGATCCTGCTCGAACTTGATGCTCTCCAAGATTTTGTCCATATTTCTGGACAAATCTGGCTCATTAGATGCATCTCCGATCGCCATAATTGTTCTCCGGCATATTGCCAAATCTGTCCGGTCCAAATAATCAAAAGGCTTGGTCGGACGTAAAAGCCAATAAATATATAAATAGAGATCCTGAAATATAGAGCCTTGCCGATGGCCAATATCACAAGCACAGAGAAGGCGCCCTATTATTCTTCAATAAGCTGCGCTCAGTAGTTGCATAAAGTCTCGCAATAAAGCATCAATATATGCCGCGCTTTAATTCACTCCACCTGTTGGCAAAATGAAACAACGGATCGGCACTGATGTTTATGGTTTTAATATTTTCAAACCTCATAAGAGCTTCTTTGGTAAATGCCGCCAAATGAATCTCCCTTGATAAGGATTTATGATGCAGAGATAGGCGTGATAATAGTAAGCTTATGCTTTTTCTCGTGTGAAACGAAATATGCCCATTCCGAGGCGATGCGTACCACCAGTCATCTTTAAGGTGCCTTGCCTTGAGTAGCGTAGAAAAAATAATCACTCCGTCTTTGCGGCATAGGGACGCCATCTCTCTGAATAGTAAATGCTGGTCCGGAACGTGTTCAACCACTTCAAATGCGGTCACGACTTCGCCATGTATTTGTGGAAGATCCCCTCTACCATAAAATGGATCATAGCAAGCGGCTTCGAACCCCCGTGAGTTTAGCAGGCGCGCCAGCTGGCCATTTCCACCGCCATAGTCGAGCAATACGCATGGAGATAGGACCCCCGTCAACCATGCGGCAAGCTTTTTTGGGCGTTCTTCCAGAAAGGGACGGTCACCCAAATAGTACTCATTATTATATATATCAGTTCTGAACCTGTCCTCATGCCAATCCCA
>NZ_CACVCH010000077.1 GCF_902729425.1 Magnetospirillum sp. SS-4
TGGGTTTTTGTCTTCCACTCTCTCGCCAGACTTTGCGCCTCGGCCAACTGGGTTTTGGTCAGATTATTGGAGGAAATATCTCTCCTTTCCTGCGCCAGCGCTTGCTCAATACTGTTCACATCGGGGCCTTGATCTGCTGCAAGACTAAACCACATGTGGGCAAGAACCACATCCTGGGTAACGCCTTTGCCCTCCGCATACATAAGGCCAAGGTTGTACTGGCCGAAAGCATTTCCCCGATTGGCCGCCTTACTATACCACCTGACAGCTTCTGCGTAATCCCGGGTAACACCGCGGCCACTGGTGTAGCTGTTTCCAAGGCAGTTCTGGGCGAGAGCATGTCCCTGCTCGGCGGCTTTTCGGCACCATCTTACCTTCTCAGCGGGATCTTCAGTCACCCCCTCGCCCCAATCGTATCGGATACCGAGATGAAATTGGGCGTCAGCATGCCCCTGTTCAGCGGCCATGCGGTATAACTTCACCGCTTCATGGTAATCTTTCTTCGCGCCCTGACCGGTGGCATACCTCAATCCGAGGCTGAACTGGGCTTCGGCTAGCCCCTGATCGGCGGCCTTGTGGTACCAACGGACCGCTTCGGCATGATCCTGGGGAACGCCCTGACCATTGGCGCACATGACGCCGAGGTTGTATTGGGCGTTGGCATGCCCTTGATCGGCTAGCGGTTTAAATAACCCAAAGGCACGGGAATAATCTTTCTGATCATAGGCGGCTTGGGCATCCTCGAACGGGCCGGCAAGAGCCTGCCTCATACCGCAACAGAGGACGATAGCCACAGCCAGTGCGCGCAAAAATGTGGTCGTGCGCATTATCCCCCCTCACATCATTATCCAACAATAGGCACTGGTTCAGCGGACGGAACCGCCACCCCTAAACACCAGAACTCATCGGCAGACCGACTTATTTCGCTGGTTCTTGGGGCAATACCTTCAGGCATCTCCTCCCGGAGCACAACCTTGCTGCGATAGATAGCGAAGCTATAAACACTCAGACGGACACATCACAAAATTTTGTCGGCATCTTTTCCGCGAAGGTGGTGGTATCCATCAGCAGGCGGCGATCTTTCATACCCCAATTCGGACGGTGATGAGGTCAATCACGTACAACAGAGCATCGGGCTGGGTTTCGGTGTTAACCTCGATCCAGCGGTCCACGCACCCCTCGCGTTCAAGCCTAAGTAGGTCCGCAGGCCGTGGGCAGTCATCCAACCACAGGAAGTCTTCCCGAAAATCCATAGCGTTTGTTTTTGCGCTCTCCCACTGCCGGAACGGGATGCGTGCGACAAGCTCAGACAGAATCGGACTGCCGCCAAGTGCGCTGGCGAAAGCCTCAGTGACCCCTTCGCCGGTGCCAGGCCTGTCCCGCGCTGTCAACCAGACCGGGCAGTGCTGGCTCAACGCCCATTCCAGGAAATCAACTGTATGCGGAGCGACCTCCCAACTGCCATTCCATACCGATGGGCCGACACCACGGAGAAAGACGCCGTCGATATCCAGGTAGAGGGTGACCCGGCGGGGGGACGTAGCTTGCAAGCGCATTCTCCCTGGATGCCGCTGAGCGGTGCTGGGGGTACATAAAACTGATGCCTTGGCCTTTCTCGGGCTAAACCTCAAACGTTCTGGCATTCTATAGCAGCTCGCTTGAGGTTTTTAGGTCAAATTTCCACTGACGGGCGCGGTGGGGATTCCAACTGGAACTATTTGTCAAATTGAACCGAGGTGTTTGGCGCAATCTGCCAATGATGATCCCGTATACTACCCCATCCACCGCGACCGGATCGGCCCCAGCGCCGGGCGGGTGGCGGCATAGACGAAGGGGGCCAGCGCCTCGTTGCGCTCGCCATCATTTCGGCAGCCGGGACTTCATCTCAGCGGGGGTGAGGATGGGAACCGTGAACGAATCCGCCAGTGTCAACAGGTCGCGGTCACCGGTGACCAGCGCATCGGCGCGGCCCGCCAGGGCCAGCACCAGGAAAGGCTGGTCGAGCGGGTCGCGGCAATCGGGCGTTACCGGCGGCGGATAGGGAATGGTGACCGTTTCGCACCACGGCAGGTAATCTGCCAGCAGATCGTCGCGGTCGGGTGCGGTCAGGCCAAATCTGGGATAGCCGAGGACCCGCAGCAATTCGGATACAGTGTCCCGGCTGGCCAGCGGCAGGATGCTCTCGGACTGCCAGGCTGTCCGCAGCCACGTCATAGCCGCACTGCGGAATAGCAGCGCCGACAACAGCACATTGGTGTCGAGCACAAGGCGAGGCGGCGTCATCCGGGGCGGCGCGCCCAGGCAACGGCGTCGGCGATGTCGGCCTCGGACAGGTTTAATTCGTCCAGCTTGGCCCGGACGGCATCGGCGCGATTGATGCGCACCGGGGTCAGCACGATGCGGCCGTTCTCTTCGGCCACGTCGAAATATTCCGTCCCCTGGACGGCGGCGACCACCGCCTTGGGCAGGGTGAGTTGGTTTTTCGAGGTCAGCTTGGCGAGCATGGCAAAATCCGCCAGTAAGGATGTAAGGAAACAATAGTATCCCTGGTGCGAGGATTCAAGGGTTACCCCATCCACCGCGACCGGATCGGCGCCAGCGCCGGTCGGGCGGCGGGAGCCGTGTCCGGCATGACCGGCGCCCCCCGCGTCGGCAACATCGCCATCGCCCCCGCTACGTCGTTCAACCGCAGCCCCATGGCCACCAGCCCGTGCAGGGCGGCGGTGGCGTAGACGAAGGTGTCCAGCGCCTCGTTGCGTTCGCCGTCGCGCTTGGGCTGCCATGAGCGGATGGGGCGGCCCCGGTCGTAGCGGGTGACGACCCGCTCGGCGGTGAGCTGGCGGAAATAGTCGGCATCCATTCGGCGGGGGAAATGCACGGCGCCGGGGCCGGGTTCGCTCAGGCGCAGGCGGGCATAGAGGGCGTCCTTCACCGCATCGACGCCGACGATGAACAGCGGCACCTTGCCGCGCACGCGGGTGGGGCGGCGGGGCCAGACCGGGATGCCAGCGCTACCACGGCCCTTGATCGCCCAGATGCGCCGGGCCAGCCGGGTGCGACAGAACTCGTAGGCGGCCTTGGTGTGGTGGCCGCCGGTGTCAATGCAGGCGGCGCGGATGGGCAGGTCTGCTACGGATTTGGGGTGGGCGAAGGTGGTGGCCAGATAGGAATCGAGATCGGCCCAGACGCGCGGGCCGGACGGATCGCCCCACAGCACGCGATAATCCACCACCCAGGCTTCCTCGTCGGCGCCCCAGGCGATCACCTGCACCTCCAGCCGGTCGCCCTGGACGTCCACGCCCGCCGTCAGTGCCGCCGTCGCCTCTGGCAGGCGGTCGCCCCAATCCTCGCGCCTTGCCATCAGCGGATCGGCGGGCACGGTATCGCCGGCCTGGTCCTCCCAGGATTCGCCCAGCTTGGTGTTGACCCACACCTGGAGCCGGGGCGGGTCGGATTTGACGCGGCCATGCTCGGTGGCGATCTCGGCCCAGGTCTCCCACGGGGAATAGAGCGCCGACAGGTGGAAACCGGCGGTGCGGCCATCGCCGGGGGCGGTGGGGCGCCACTCGCCCGCCGCCAGCAAGGCGGGCTTGTCGTGTTCGTGGTGGATGCCGCCGCAGGCTTCACAAAACAAATAGGCTTCGGCGCGGCGGCCCTCGGGCCAGCGGATGCGTGCCCAGGTGATGGGGGCCATGTCGCCGCAATGCAGGCAGGGGACATGAAAATAGCGCTGGTCGGAATCGAGGAAGGCGGCCTCGATGCGGGAATGGCCTTTCAGCGTCGGCGTCGACACCATGTAGATTCTGCGCCGACCCCGGAAGGTGGCGGTGCGCTGGATGGCGAGATCGACCGGATCGCCCTCGCCATCGGCATCGCCGGGATAGCCGTCCACCTCGTCGAGGAACAGATAGCGCACCGGGGTCGAGCGCAGGCCGGCGGCGGAATTGGCGCCGGTCATCACCAATTGCCCGCCGGGGAAGGATTTGCGGAACAGGCTGTTGCCGGCGTCGCGCGAGCGGGCGGGCGAGACCAGCTCACGCAGGGCCGGGGTGGTCTCGATCAGCGGATCGATGCGCACCGTGGTGTTCCGGCGCACCATGTCCAGCGAGGGCTGCACCAGCATGGTGATGCCGGGGGCATTGTGGATGATGTAGCCCAGCCAGTTGAGACCGGCCTCGGTGCCGCCGGTCTGGGCGCCCTTCATCAGCACCACCCGCTCGAACGGGCTGGCGGTGGAGAGCGCATCCATCACGTCCTTGAGATAGGGCGTGCGGTTGGTGCGCCAACGGCCCGGCTCGGCCGAGGTCGGCGGCAGCACCCGGTTGCGGTCGGCCCATTCCGACACCGGGATGGGCGGCTCAGGCCGGATGCCCCGACGCCATGCCAGGTCCACCACCACCTGGGCGGTTTCACCCGGCATCGCGCAGGCTCCACACCGGGGTGTCGGACAGGTGCTCCAGATGCTCGCGCATGAAGCGGTCGAGCGCCGCAAAGGTCGCCTGGGGATCGGTGCCGGTCTCGGCTGCCAGCAGCGGCGCGGTGCGGCTGACCCAGGCCATGTGGGCATCGCGTTCGGCCTTAGCGCGGGAGAACACCGCCGACGCCGCTTCCTTGGCGTCGATCACCTGGCCGCGTTCCTTGTCGTAGGCGAGGCGGGCGCGTTGCACCTGTACCACCATGTACATGCGCCGGGCCTCGGACAGCGACAGGGTGCCGCTGGCGGCGGGGGCGGGCGTGCCGCCCTTGTTGCGCCTGGCAGGATCGAGGTTGCTTTCCATCCAGGCCAGCCCCTCGGCGATGATGATGGTGCCGTCGGGTTGCACCGGCAGGCCGTCGGCGACCAATTGCGAGATGCGCCCCTTGGTCAGGCCGACGCGGGCGGCGAACTCGGTCTTGCTCTCGTTGAGTTTAGTCATTGTGCGGCCCCAGGCTGGCAAGGTCGTGCGCTGAGGCTCCCCGCATAGGGAAAGACCCAGGAGGAACCGCGCCTTCCGGGCTGGTGGAGGACGTTCCTTGGTTCGACCTCAAAGACAGTATAGCCTGGGCGGCGGATCAGTTCATTGGGAACGATTTGTAGAGATTGTGAGACGCGCTCTGGTCGAGGCCGTGTGTCGCACTGGTGTCGCATGAATGACGCACCTGTGACGGCTAACCCTTTGAAAGTGTTGCAATGACGCACCAAGGCCCTAACCATCGCGTATGCGTGCGCGTGTGCGCACATAGGAAAGTTCTGTTGGGGTAAGTGCGTCATTGCAACACTTTCAAGGGCTTACGGTTCATGGAAGCGTCATTCATGCGACATTGGTGCGTCACCAGCCGGTGTGGCCGGTGAGAACCATGCCGAAGAAGAAACGCCCCTGGCCGGTGCGGCGGTACTCGACGCCGGTGGTGTTGGCGGTGATGCGCTGGACGAAGCCGTTGATGGAGGGCAGGGTGCGGTCGGAGAAGCCCTCGGCGATGGCCCATTCGCGGAAGCGCTCGAAAGCGTGGCGGGTGGCGACGCGGGCCTCGGGGTTGTACAGCGGACGGACTTCCACCTGCTCGGACAGCCAGGCCAGGACGGGATCGGCGCCGAACAGCCAATCGTTCATGGCGGTGCGGCTGGATTGCGGCAGGGTGAAGCCCTTGTTGCGGATCAGGCGTGCCGCTCCCGCCACCGCCCAGGCCAGCAGCAGGTCGGGCTCTTCCTCGCCGATGCGCCGACCGATGGCCTCAATGCGCTCCTCGGTCGGAATGACGCGGTTGAATGAGACCACCTGAAGGCGGCGCTGGACACCGCGATCCATGCCGCCCTGGAACACCGGCAGGGTGTTGGTCGCGAACAGATGCTGGGCGATCGGGCGAAATTCGATGCGCGACTTGTATACATCGCGGCCCTGCACCGGCTCGCCGGTGATGATGGCCTTGAAGGTGTCGGAGGCGATGGCGGTGGACGAGGATAGCTCGTCGGCGGCATTGAGCAGTTTCCCGACCAGCCCGACGATGTGGCGTTCGTCGCCCATGCGACCGGCGGTGGTCCAGGTCGCCGCCATCGTCGCCACGGTGATCATCATCGCCATCATCGCCTGGGCATGGTCGCGGCGGCGGGAGCCACCGGATTCCTCCGGTGTTCCGGTCGAAGCTTTCGCTCATGTGGTGGAGGAGCAGGCCCGGTAGACCGAGGCGCTGCGCTCGGCGGTCGAAGGCCTGTCCGAGATCGTCCACCAGATCCGCCTGCTGCTGAAAGCCCGCACCCTGTGCCCCTATGGAGACCGGCGCGATGCCTGATCCGGCATTGTCGCAGGCGCTGAAGGAGGCGTTCGCCTCCGCCCCCAGCGGCACGGTTATCCTGGATACGCTGGAAATCTGGCATCCAACCTTCGACGAGCCGATCCGGGTGGTGCGCGACCACGCCGACCTCACCGCCCGGCTGGAGGCCGGTGCGCCCCGCGACGGCGGCAAGCAGGTAACCTTCGCCGCGCTGGCTTTCGAGTTCTCGCCGCCGCCGGTGGATACCGCTCCGGTGCCGGAAATCACCGTCACCCTCGACAATGTCGGCAGCGACATCACCGATGCCCTTGAGGGCGCCGCCGTCAGCCAGCAGGTGATCGAGATCACTTGGCGGCCCTATCTCTCCACCGATCTCGACGGCCCCCATATGGATCCTCCCATCACCATGACCCTGACCGATGTCGAAGCCGACACGATGAGGGTCACGGGGCGCGCCCGCATGCTGGATGCGGGGAACAAATCCTTCCCCTCCATCACCTATACCGCCCAGCGCTTTCCCGGACTGGCGCGTTAGGCGACGGCAAGGCTTTGCGACAGGGCGCGTTGCACACTGGCCCGGTCATGCGAAGTCAGTGTTCCCACCTTCTTCAGGACCATGTCGCGATCCAAGGTGAACAGTTTGAACCGGACACGGCAGGGCACGGTCAGACCTGCCGCCGTCCATTCTTCCAATGGGACGTCGCTGGTCCAGTCGCTCTGGCGGGCGGAGGTGATCATGGCCAGGATCACCTGGTCATGGTTCCCGTTGAAGGCTGCCGACGACACCACCAGGGCCGGGCGCCGTTTCGCACCCACCTTGTCGGTGAACGGGAACGGCACCACGACGACGTCGAACGGTTCAAAGTCCACGCCAAGCCTCCTCGTCCTCGGGGCTGTTCCATTCTCCCAGTGTTCCCTGGACGGCTCGCAGGTATTCATCGCCACCGGGAACGACCTTGCGGATCGACACCCGGTCATCCTCGACGACGAAGGTGACCACGTCACCCGCCGTCAGATGAGCTGCTTCGCGGACCTTCTTGGGGATCGTCATCTGCCCCTTCGCGGTGATGCGGGCGAGTTCCATCAAGAACCTCCATTCCAAATTCCTTACCGGTAAGAATATCGGAATTTCGCCATGAACAGCAACTCATCTCAGGGGGCTTCCCTCCATTGGGCCATCGCCCTCATCGGCCTGCCGTAGTCCGTCCACGGCGGCGAGGCCGTCAATGAACGAATTGCCGTTTCCGGCGGCAGCGGGCCGGACTCGTTCAATTGCTGGGAATTCGTCCGCATGGTGCAGGCCCGCCATTTCGGCCGCCTGCTGCTCGAGATGCCTGCTTGCAGGAAACGCCGAATGATCCGCAGCAGCCGCTTATCGCCGATCCGCCGTGCCAGTCTGGCCATCAGGATGTCGTGATTGCCCCGGTCGAAGAACTTTTCCAGGTCGATATCGACGACGATCCCATAGCCCTCGACCACATGGCGCTGGCCCTGGGAGATCGCTTGATGCGCGTTCTTCCCCGGACGGAAGCCGAAGCTCGATGCCGACATTGTCGGATCGATCAGCGGCTCCAGAACCTGAAGGATGGCCTGCTGGACCAACCGATCCAGCACCGTCGGGATGCCCAATTGCCGCACCCCGCCCCCCGGCTTGGGGATTTGCACCCCGCGTACCGGGCTGGGCCGGAACCTGCCGGTCAGCAGGTCGGTCACCACCATGTCCCTGTTCCCGGCGAACCAGGGCAGGAAGGCCTGGATCGTTTGCCGATCCACCCCCGCCGATCCCTTGTTCGCCTTCACACGTTTCCAGGCCCGGTCCAGATTGGCCGAACTGGCGATGTCTTCCATCAGGTGTCGCGTCAAGGCTCGGTCCCGGAGTGACGCCGTGGAGGCTTGCCGCTCCTCGTCCGGTCCAGGCGCGGTACCGCCGCCCCCAGGCTCGTCGAGGCGCAGGGACGCCTTCAGGGCCTCGTCGAAGAGGTCCAGTTGGTTTCCCCTCCCGTCTCGGCGTTACGCCCGACCAGACCATCGACGTCACCCAGCCGGAAACCATGACCGGTCTGGTGGAAGCCATCATCCGCCATGAAAACGGCCAGCAGCCCTATGCCCGCGAGGTGATCCTGGCCGGTGTGGACATGGGCCTGGGGAGGGTCTGACCATGAAGCTGCTCGACCTCCTCGGGGATGCCGCGGCCATCGCTGCCAATCCTATGGTGGGGCTGGCCAAGGTGGCGCTGGACGTGGCGCCCGACATTGCCAGTCTGTTCGGCGACGATGCCGAAAAGGCGGTGAGCAAACTGGCCGACACCGTCCGCGCTATCACCGGCACCAGCGACCCCGCCCAGGCCCGCGAGGCACTGGCCGATCCCAATCTGGTATTCCAGCTTCGCTCCCAGGCCCAGGCATTCGCCCACGAGGAGCGGATGCAGCAGATGGCCGGCGCGCTCACCACGCTCACCGCCACCCTGGCCGACCGTCAGAATGCCCGTGCCCGCGACGCCGAGTTCATCAAGGCCGGACGCAGCAACACCCGCGCCAACGTGCTGCTGGTGACCGCCGGCATGGGCATCGTCGGCGGCATCGCCTTCATGGTGTTCGGCCACGTCGACGGCAACACCGCCGTCGGCGGCTGCATCATCTCGGTGGTGACCCTGCTGGCGGGCAAGTTCGCCACCGCCTTCGACTTCGAGTTCGGCGGATCGGCGGATTCCGAGCAGACCCGCACCCTGCTCGCGCAGGCGCTGCCCATCGGCAAATAGCGCAATCGGATTTCGCATCGACACGGCCGACCGGTAGCAATCCCGGTCGGCCGCTATTGTCGTTTCAGGCCCCTGCATGGGGCATCATTTCCGCATCATCGCCGGTCGATTCCGCGCCACGCACCCCATCCAGCGTTTGCCATCCTTGGCCATGTCCCAGGGATTGGTCTTTTCCCGCCGGTGCGGGATGTCATCCTCACCGGCAGTCAGGGCACACCGGACGGCGGACCGCCAACGGCGGTTGGCGATCCGCTTGTCCGTGCTTTCACTTTCGGCAGTCGTATTGCCGAAAATCGGTGTGCGTCGAAATGACCGGGTCATCGATCACCCCTTTAGAAATCCGGCTACCACCTGCGGCACGGCGGCGTCGAAGCCGGCGCAGCCGAGCGACAGCGGGTCATCGTCGGGCACCACCGAACCGGCATTGGCGGTTGCCGCCAGCACCACCGCCTTCGCTGCCGGATTGAGCGCCCGCTCGCCCACATAGTAGGTGCCGCCCTCTGAGCCCAGCAGCAGGAAGCGGTCCAACTGCCCCCAATCGCCCACTTTATACCAGTGGCCGCCGGCATTGTTGGGACTCTGCCCCGGCAGCGGCTCGCTTTGCGGAACCGCGTTCTGGGGTACGGCCTGACGAAGGCTGAAAAGCCGTCGAGCGCCATGCCGTTGTGCTGGCCGAGCCGGAATTTCGGCGCCTTCATGTCGAGGCTGGGCAGAATGTAATAGTCCTGTGCCTCGCGGTTTTCTTGGTCCATCCGGACGGCAACCGTCACGTCCGGGCAAAGCCCCATATCAAGACGGATGTGCCAGCGCAGCGACCCTCGACGTCGAGGTGAACGGTGCCAAGGAAGAATTCCACTGGTCCGCTGCTTCCCCAGAGCGCCGCATCCCCGGTCTTACGGTCTTCGATTCTGACGCGACCCAGGCTTATGTGGATTCTGGCAACGCCATCGAGTTGCTGCCGTTCAACATCGACATCATCCAGGGGCTGATCGAGTTCTGCGACGAGGCGCGGGGCGGCTTCTCTGGCCAGGGCAAGGAACTTGCCCTGCGACTTGATCAGACCAGCCCCAAGGTGACCGAAGGCACCAAGGCGGTGGAATTCGTCGCCAGCCTGTCCGGCAAGACCACGGCGAAGCAGATTGCCGACGCGGTGGCGCTGACCCCGGACCAGAAGGCGCGGCTGACCGATTTGCGGCGGACGGTGCTCGCGCCCCAGGAGAAGCTCAGGAGCAAGACGCTGCTGGCGCCTATGCTCGAGGCGGCGGCCCCGGCCCTTGCTGCCGCCGAGACCGTGCTGTCCGAAGAGGAATTGCAGAAGACCGCCGCCGCGCATTTCGACGCCAAGCAGAAGGCCCAAAGCGCCAAGGACCTCAATGCCCATCTGCTGGACGGCTGCATTCCATCCACGGGCAGGCCACCCTGGAACAGCGTGTCCGCGACCTCGCGACGCTGGAGGCGTTGAAGGCGTGCGCCAAGGTCGCCAACCCGGCAAAGATCACCGAATTCTTCAACACCATGAAGGACCGCTACCTCACCGACGCCCTGAAGGATGCCTACAAACGGGAGATCGCCGCCCTGAAGCTGGACCGGCTGAAGGTGACGGTCGCCCCTGCGAAGGGGCGAAATGGCGCCCGGTTTGCCATCGACCTCGACGGCCGTAAGGTCGGCTGCAATCTGTCCGAGGTTCTGAGCGAGGGCGAGCGCCGGGCTCTGTCACTGGCGGCCTTCCTGGCCGAGCAGAGCATCGGCGGCGGTTCCGGTTGCCTGGTGTTCGACGACCCGGTGTCGTCCCTGGACCATTGGTGGGCCAAGGTCATCGCCGACCGTCTGGTCGAGGAGGCGCGCAGCCGTCAGGTCATCGTCTTCACCCACGACCTCGTGTTCTACGACAAGCTGTGCACCGCAGTTGAGGATGCCGGGGCGCCGCTGGACTTCCATCAGCTGTTCTCCCGCTCCGACACCAGGACGGCCGGGCATGTGGACCGGGTCCGCAGCAACTGGAACTCGCAGAGGGTTCGCGACCGCGTCACCGACCTCAACGCCATGATCCAGCACGCCGCCCAGACCTACGCGGACAGTCCCGCGTCCTATGTGATCGAGGCCAAGGGGATTTACGGTCGGATGCGCGATACCTGGGAACGCCTGATCGAGGAGCTTCTGTTCGCCGGCGTCGTCCAACGGTTCCAGAAGGGCGTGTCGAGCCTGAAGCTCAAGTATCTGACTGCACACCCGACGGTGTTGAGCCGCATTGAGGCAGGTATGACCAAGACGTCGACCTTCAGCCATGACAATGCCCCCGGCTCGTCGGACCATGTCCCGGACCCCGTCGAGTTGAAGGCCGACCTCGATGAGCTGAATGCCGTCGCCGAATTGCTTCGCAAGCATCAACGTGCCATCGACGAGGGAAAGCCGTCGCCGATTGGCGGAGGAGGATGAAGCCCAATTGGACGCGCTGCCCGATGGGTTACCCAGGGTCAATCCTCCGGGCTCAGTTGGCTCAGGATGGCTGGCCACTCGTCTTGAGGGATTTGCCACGCAGTCAGAAACTCTTGCATTTGGGCTCTGGCGCCAAGAGGCATTGCAGTCTCTCGGCCCTTGCATATGTATGTGCGCGACCGGGTCCGGACATGAGTGGAACCCTCTTGGTCGGTAACCTCAAGGGCCTGCGAGGAAAGCCTGAACTGTGTCCATCCCAACTGATCCAGGCGGCCGAAAGCGTGGCTCTGACCATCGATCAGAATGATGCGTGAGGGTTTGAGAATAACTAGCGTGCCGTCTGTGGGTGCCCATATGGCCATGAGCTTTCCTTTCTAGCGTGATGCCGCGGGTGCTCGTCTTCTCTGGGGTATCAATCTTCGGTGGCTTCAGGCCCCCGCAACCAAATTAAGCCCGCAATCTCAACAGGTTGCGGGCTTTTTGATTCTCACTCCGCTCCCCCGAAATTCAGAATGGTAGCACCCAGGTAGCAGGGCGGCGCGAACGAATGCGAAACTCCGTGGGGGTGGGTCATGCCTCGCCCCGGATCAGGCGGAGCAGATCCTCTTCCGACAACCGTCCAGAAGCGTCCGAACCTTCGAGTAGAGCGTCGGCGATATCACGCTTCTGCCGGTGCAGGGCGACGATGCCTTCCTCGATGCTGTCCTTGACGATCAGGCGGTAGATGGTGACCGGGCGCTGCTGGCCGATGCGGTGGGCGCGGTCGGAGGCCTGATCCTCGACCGCCGGATTCCACCACGGGTCCAGGTGGATGACGTAATCGGCGGCGGTGAGGTTGAGGCCGAAGCCGCCAGCCTTCAGGCTGATCAGGAACAGGTCGCCCTGACCGGCCTGGAACGCAGCCACTCGTTTCTCGCGCTCGCGAACGGGCGTCGAGCCATCCAGATACTGGTAGGAGATTCCGGCCGCGTCGAGGGCGGCGCGGACCTTGTCCAGATGGCGAACGAACTGGCTGAACACCAGGGCGCGGTGGCGGCCCTCGCGCAATTCCGCCACGAGTTCCAGGACGGCGTCCAGCTTGGCCGCCGGCACGCCGGCCTCCGGTGCTGCCAGATCAGGGTGGCAGCAGGCCTGGCGCAGTTTGGTGATCTCGGCCAGAATGTGGATGCGGGTGCGCTCAAAGCCCGCCTCTTCCAGCCGTTCCAGGGCGCGGCGGCGCAGCGCCTCGTAGAAGGCGCGTTCCTCCTCGCTCCGCTCGATCAGCAGCGTCTGTTCGGTGCGGGCGGGAAGTTCGGCCAGCACCAGCGCCTTGGTCCGGCGCAACAGGAAGGGGTGGACAAGGGCTTTCAGCGCCGCCTTGGCATTCGGGTCGTTGTCACGCTCGATGGGGGTGGCGAAGCGCGTGGCAAAGGCTTGGCGGCTGCCCAGCAGTCCGGGATTGACGAAGCGAAAGATGCTCCACAGCTCGTCCAGATCATTTTCCACCGGGGTGCCGGTCAGCGCCAGCCGGAAGGCGGCCTTCAGGCACTGGCTGGCCTTGGCGCGCTGGGTGTCGGCATTCTTGATCGCCTGGGCCTCGTCGAGCACCGCCACCGCCCAGGCGATGGTGGCCAGTTTTTCCTCTTCCCGCGCCAGCAGGCCGTAGGAGGCGATCAGCACGTCGCCGGGGCCGAGGGATTTCAGGGCTTCGTCGCGATCACCGGACTCGGCGAGGCGCAGGGTGCGCAGACCCGGAGCGAAACGCGCCAGTTCCGCTTCCCAGTTGCCGCAAACCGAGGTGGGGGCCACCACCAATGTCGGACCCTCGGCCGCTTTCGCCATCATCACGGCGATGGCCTGGACCGTCTTGCCCAGCCCCATGTCGTCGGCCAGCAGGGCGCCAGCACCCCAGCGGGCGAGGCGGCTCATCCAGGTGAAGCCCTCGGACTGGTATTCGCGCAGTTCGGCTTCGAACCCGGCGGGAAGTCCGGGCAGCCAACCCTCGGCCTCATCGAGGCGGCGGGTGAAGTCCTTCCACCGGACGTCGGATTTGAGCGATGCCGCTTCCTCCAGCAGGTCGCGCACCGCCAATCCGGCCACCGCCGGAATCTTCAGCCTGTCGCCCAGACGGCGCAGGCGCTCCAATTGCTGGCGGAAATGGCGGTCCAGCGCGATGAAGCCGCCGTTGTCCAGCGGCACGAAGCGGCCTTCCATCCGGTCCAGGCGCGACACCAAGTCCTTGAGGTCAAGCACCAGATCCTCGTCGATCGCCACCGAACCGCCCAGGGTGAACCAGTTCTCCGCCCCCTTGACGCTGGCCTTGAAACGCTTGGCCGAGGCTTCGCCGCGCAGGGCGATCTTCCGGCCTTCCGGCCACTCCATGGCGGGCGGAGCGGACAGAGCCTGGAGTTCGGCCAGAAAATCCAGGCTGGACAGCAGATCGTCGAGTATCCATTCCGGACCGTCTCCGCCCAGGCTGGGGCAGGCTTCCGCCAGGGCGCGGGCCAGACGTTTTTCCGCATCGAGATCGCGGCGCACCCGCTGTCCCCCGATCATGATCAGCCGTCCGCCGATGCCGGGTAGAAAGTGGGGGCCTTGGGCCCCCGCCGGCAGTACCGCCAGTGATACCTTCAGCCCATCGCCCCGCGGCAGCAGCCGCACTACCGGCGCTGGGTCGCCGTCCGTTGCCGCATCATCCTCGATATCAGCGGTGTCGATGCGCAGCGGCAGGGAAGATGTCTGGGTGCGGGCCAGGGCAGCCAGTCGGTCGCGGGCGGATTTGGGCACCGTGATCCCTTTGTCCGACAGGATGGCGGCGGCCTCGACCGCCTTGTCATCCACCACCACCACCCGCCAGCGACCGGGAGCCTCGATCTCGATGAAGGCGCCGGGGCGGTTGGCGGCGTGGGACAACGCCAGGCGGAAACCGGCCGGGTCCGAGGACAGCACCAGTTCCGGGCGCCCCTCCACCAGGTCCACCGCCTGGCTCGGCCGGTGCGCGTCGAAGACCCGGGGATGACCGATCAGGGCGGGCAGGGTGCGTTCCGCCAGGCACTCGAAAGACTCCTGGCCATAGCCGTGCCAGCCATCGATCGAAAAGTGAATGCTGCGGGCGGCGCGGCGGTCGAACTCGTCCAGGTAGTCGAGCTTGGGGTCGCCCTTATACAGGCGCTTCAGGGACACCGCGCGACCGGCGCTCCAGCCGCGCGCCTGAAGCGCCTGCTCCAACGGCTGGATGTCGCCGGATGCCGGATCCACCTGCCAGACCAGCCGTTTGGTCCTGGCCGCCGGTTCCGGCTGGACCTGCTTCGCGGGGTTGAGCATGGCCTCGATGCTCTCCAGCGCCCGTTCCCAGGGGGCCTTGGCAGCGATCAGGGTGGTGAAGCGGAAGGCAATCTCCCGCTCTGGCCGGGCGAGCCAGGCGCGATAGGGCGCCGGGTCGGGGGCGACGCACTCCAGCGCCTCGGCCAGCATGCCCGCCGCCAGCGGCATCGACGCTTCGATCCGGCGGAACAGTGGAATCAAGGTATTGGCGACAAGGGGGCGGGCGAGACCGGGATCGATCAGTACAGCGGCCACCGCCAGCAGGCCGGTGCTGACCGGCGGCGGATGGGGCGTCATTCCCAACATCGCCAGAGCCGACCGAACGATCTCGCCCGCCGCAATCTGCTTGTTGCGGGCCAGTTCCAGCAGGGCGCGGATGGCGAATAGGCCGAGATGCGCCTCCTTGGCTTCCGACGCCGCCTCGATCTCGGAATGCAGGGCGGCATCGTCGGCGGCCAGCAGGGCGCAGAGGTGCAAAAGGCCGATATAGCCGGGCAGGCCGCCCTTGCGCTTGCGGGTGGCCTTGCGGTGCAGTTTCAGCGCCTCGGCGAACAGCGAAACCGATTCCGCGGCGTCGCCCGTCAGCAGTGCCCGCGCCGCGGCGAAGGCGACCGGCATGTCGGGTTGAATATCGGCGGGAGCGGCGGCGATGGTCTCGGCCAGACGGGACAGGCGTCCGGTCAGCAGATCGAAATCGGCCACCATCGGAAAGCCGGCGTCGCGCAGGGCGGCATCGCGGCGGCACAGATCCATCAACTCGGCATAGTCCGGCACGGCGATTCCGGTGGCGAACCATCGGTCGGCCTTGGCCTGGAGGATGGCGGCCTGGAATGTCGGGCTGCGGGCCGCCAGCCAGTCCGCCCCCACCGCGACGCCGGTAAAATATGGCTCGAAGGGCGAGGGAGCGGCGGAGTAGGCGCGCTTCTTGTGGAAGTCCGACGCCTGCCGGTATGTCTCTTCGTCATTGAGCAGGACGGCAAGGCGTTGCCAGCGCAGGGTCGAGGCCTCCACCACCCTCCGGTCCCAGGCGCGGACGCCGTCATGCGGCAGGATGGCGTGGATGGCGTCGATCATCGCCCTGCCGTCGGCGGAGGCCAGCGCCTCCACTGCCAGCGGGTGGAGAAGCTCCGGTGCACAGACGAATTCGTCGGTCAGCAGGCGCTTGGCCCGCAAGGCTTCCAGCACCGGCGTCAGCGTCTTGTTGCTCCAGGCCGGAGAGCTCAGGCGCAGCCGGTTGAGGCAGTCCATGAACACCGTCTTGCCCGTCGCGGCCCCGATCAGGGCCTTGAGATGCAGGATGGCGCAGTCCTGCGGCTTCAGCGACGGGAGGGCGGATGGCGGGATGGTCACGGAAAGACCCTCGACGGTTCAGGCTGTGGCGAGGGTATCGCCAGACGGATTGCCGCACAACAACGGAGGGATGGCGGATCAGTGGCCGGTGACGCGCGCCAATGCCATGTCCTGCAAGTGACCGCTGATGCGCCCCGACTGGTGCAACGCCTCGATGCTGGCCTTCGCCTCCACTGTGGAGAGACGACCGGTCTCTCGTGCCGCCAGAATCATTCCCAAGGCGCCGGTACTTTTCAAGCCCAATCGATCGGCAATCAGACGCGCTTTCCTGTCCTCGACAAGGAGGGGCAGGTTGCGGGCGACGGCAAGGGAGATGGCGTATCGCTCGCCGGTATCGAGGGTGAGCACCTCGGGCGGAGGTGGCGGGGCCGGTTCGACCCGGATGAAATCGCCGATGCTGTGGTGCGCGAGATAGCCGTCACCGAGAGGAAGCCCGGACTGCAGTTCTTCCAAGACCTGTGGTGGGATGATCACGATTCGCATGATTCTGCGCATGATGGCGAAGCCACCGGGGATGCGCTCGAACGAAATGAGCGGCCCGGTATCGCTCACCACATCGCGCATCATGCCCTATCGAAAAGCCACGTCGCGGCATCGAGTTCATGCGGCAGGTCCTCGACATCCATCATGGCGACCCCGAAGGAACCGATTTGTTCCTCGAACTCCCGGCGGGACAGCCCCATGATCGAGCGGGCCTGGAGCATGGTAAGTCGGTTCTGCTTGTACAGAACAACGGCGACGGCGTCGCGCAACGCCCCTTTGTCCGCGACAAGGTCGGGCGGAATGTCCACCGAAGCGGGGAGTTCGAACTCAATGACCAGTTTCTGTGCCATAACCTACCCTAGCCCATTCCCCCGGTCGCCAGCAAGGTCACTTGCGAAGGGGATGGTCAGGGACAGGGGCGGACCTTCAGGTTTACGCATTGAAGGTCGAGCGTTCAGAAACCTTCAGGTTACGCTCGAAACAGGGCAAAACGGAGCAGGGGAACGCGAATTCGTGCGAAGCCCACCCTGAAGGTCAGGGGTAGAAAGTCGTTTGCGATCAGGTGCTTGGGAACCCTCCAATTTTCGCAGTAGCACGCAACTTTTCGCGCGTTCTCATAACCTGAAGGTCGCAGGTTCAAATCCTGCCCCCGCAACCAAATTAGCCCGTAACTTCAATAAGTTACGGGCTTTTTGATTCTTTGGCCATGATGGCTCGAAAGTCATGTCAACGCCATGTCAACAGATTCCATGGCGGCCGTTGGCGGCGGGTGGCATCATCTTCGGTGATGTAGGGGAGACCAAGATGAGCGATCCTGTAAAACACCACTTTGTCCCACAGTTCTATTTAAACGCTTGGTGTGATGCAGACGGCAAGGTGCTGTATTTTCGCCGCCGAAATGGACTGGTGGTTAGTCGTCGAATTCCTCCAAAGTACACTGGATACGAAGATCGGCTTTACTCTCTCAACCGTGTTCCGGCCGAACATCAGCAGATAATCGAGCGCGAGTTTTTTTCAAAGGAAGTTGATGGCAAAGCCGGACGGATCATACCTACCTTATTAG
>NZ_CACVCH010000078.1 GCF_902729425.1 Magnetospirillum sp. SS-4
TCCGAAGCCAATCCTTGATAAGCTGTGCGGGAAACACTTATTTACCTCCTACGATCAATGCCCATGTCCGCGACGGCCGACATCGCCGTCCCCGGCCGCATCGGCGACAACCGGAGTACGAGACGATGCGGCTGCGCTGGCTGGCTCTCGCATTGGGGATGGCTGCGGTCCTGGCCGTTGCCGTCCTGCTCCAGTGGGGGGGATTGCTGCGCGACAAGGTCCTGGTCATCGGCGTCCTCAACCACGGCATCATCGCCGAGCAATCGCTGGAGGGCTTCAAGGCCGGTCTCGCCGAATACGGATATCCCGAGGGACAGAAGGTCGTTTACCACTATCGCGGACCGCTGACCGGCCAGGCGCTGGAGGCCGAGGCCCGGCGGCTGGCGGAGATGAAGCCCGATCTGCTGCTGGCCCTGTCGACCCCGTCCGCCAAGGCCGGCATGGAAGTGGCGAAAACGGCCGGCATCCCGCTGGTGTTCGCGCCCGCCTCCGATCCGGTCGGATCGGGACTGGCCGACAGCCTGGGGCGGCCGGGCCGCAACGCCACCGGCGTCACCTTCGGGGTCCAGGAACCGCTGCGCCTGCAATGGCTGAAAACGCTGGTGCCGGGAATTCGGGCGGTGGCGGTTCCGTTCAATCCCGACGACCTCAGCCCGCGCCTGTCGGTGGACCGCGTCAAGCCGGTCGCCAACGACCTTGGCATCCGGCTCGACCTGCTGCATGTGCGCAGCGCCCAGGACCTGGACGACACGCTGAAGACCCTGCCCGCCGACATCGACGCCATCTTCATTCCCACCGACGCCCTGGTCGCCTCCAACCTCTCCCGCATCCTCCTGACCGCCATGGAGCGCGGCATTCCCATCAGCGCGGTGGAGCGCAACAGCGTCGCGAAGGGGGCGCTGATGACCTATGGCTTCGAGCTGAGGGCACTGGGCCGCCAGGGGGCGCGCATCGCCGCCCAGATTCTGGCGGGCACCCCCGCCGGCGATCTGCCGGTGGAAACCGCCGAGTTCCGCCTGTCCGTCAACCTGGACACCGCCCTGCGCCTGAATCTGTCCATTCCGGAAGACATCCTCCGGCAGGCGGACGTCATCAGAACCGGAGGGGGCGGCTATGCCCGCTAGCCTCCGCCGCAAGCTATCGACCTCGTTCGCGGCCCTCGCCATCCTGCCGCTGATCCTGGCCGGCACCGCCCTGACCTTCGCCGCCTTCCGGCTTCAGGAGCGGCAATCCCTGTCGGTCCAGCACCAGATCGGCCGCGGCATCGTCTCGGACTTCCGCAATTACCTGGGAATGCTGGCGCAGGAACTGGAAATCCCGGTGCGCCAGCACGGTCTGGACCGCCTGACTCCCGAGGCGCGCCAGACCCTGATCAATGGGCTGCTGTCGTTCGAGCCGATGTTCGTCGAGGTCGACATTCTCGACGCCGGCGGCAAGGTCCTGGCCCGGGCCAGCCGCTATCACGCCCGGACCGGAAGCGCGCTCAACGGTCTCGGCCACCTGCCCGAGGTCTCGGCCGCCCTGCTGTCGCGCACGACCGCCCTGGGCCTTGTCCGGTATGACGAGGCCACCAACGAACCGGTGATCGGCCTGGCGGTGCCGTCCATGACCCCCGCCACCGGCGAGGTCGAGGGGCTGCTGGTGGCCCAGGTCCGCTTCCGGCGGGTATGGGAGATGACGGCGCCGCAATCGGGTTTGTCCCACCTGTCCGCCTATGTCCTGGACAATCGCGGCCAGGTGATCGCCCACCGCAATCCATCGGTGGTTCTGGCCAATTCACGGCTGGCGCCGGTTCCGCCGGACGGCTTCGTGCGCGGCCTGTCGGGACAGCCGGCCTTCCTGACCAGCGAGGCGGTGGTGATCGGCGGCCGCCGTTTCGTGGTGGTGGTCGAGCAATCGCTGGAATCGGCGCTGCGCATGCCGCTGGGAGCCGTCGCCATCGTCGGCATGGTCCTGCTGTTCGCCGGACTGGGGGCGGCGCTGATGGTGGCGCAGTCCCGGCGGATGATCCTGGCCCCCCTGAACCGGCTGGGCGAGACGGTGCGGGCGGTCGAGGCCGGCGATCTCGGCCGGCGGGCGCCGGTCATCAGCCACGATGAAATCGGCGCCCTGGCGGCATCGTTCAACTCCATGACCGACCGCGTCGAGATGTTGCTGACCGATCTGCGGGAATCCGAGGAGAAATTCCGCCTGGTCGCCGAGAGCACCGGCGACGCCATGGTGGTCATCGACGAGAACGGCGTCATCGTGTCATGGAACCAGGGCGCCACCCGGATGTTCGGCTATTCCCACCCAGAGGCCGTCGGGCAAAGCCTGGACCTGCTGATGCCCGATCACATGACGGGCCTGCACGAATCCATCCTGACCGCCATCAAGGAATCGGGCAGCAAGGGCGTTCGTTCGGACCCGCGCGAACAGCCGGCCCAGCGCAAGGATGGCAGCCTGTTCCCGGTGGAGGTGTCGCTGGCCACCTTCGTCTTCCAGGGCCGGCGGTTCTTTTCCGGCATCATCCGCGACATCACGGCGCGCAAGGAGGCCGAATCCAATATCCGGTTCCTGGCCCGGCACGACGCCCTGACCGGACTGGCGAACCGGCCGGCGCTGCACCAGACGCTGGATGCCGCCCTGGCCGGCATGACCGCCGGCAGCCGCGTCTGCCTGCTGTTCATCGATCTCGACAATTTCAAGCTCGTCAACGACTCCCTGGGACACAGCTTCGGCGACCGGCTGCTGCGCATGGTCGCCGACCGGCTCCGCGCCATCGAGGGCGCGCACAACACCGTCTGCCGCCACGGCGGCGACGAATTCATCCTCGTGGCCCCCGGCATCGTCGCCAAGGGCGAGGCGGTCGACCTGGCCAGGCAGGTCCTGTCCATCATGTCGGAGCCCTTCGCCATCGAAAGCCACGCCGTCGAGGTGGGATGCTCCATCGGCATCACCCTGGCCCCCGACGACGGCCAGGATGCCGAGACCCTGATCCGCAAGGCCGACATCGCCATGTACAAGGCCAAGGAGAAGGGGCGCCTGAACTATCAGGTCTTCACCGCCGCCATGGATCAGCAATTGACCGAACGGCGCCACCTGGAAGAAAAATTGCGCCGGGCGATCAAGGCCGACGAGATCGTCATCCACCTTCAGCCGAAATTCGCCTTCGCCAGCGGATTGGTGATCGGCTTCGAGGCGCTGGCCCGCTGGAACAGCGCCGAATTCGGCATGATCTCCCCCGCCCGCTTCATTCCCGTGGCCGAGGAGGCCGGCCTGATCGGCGCCATCGGCCGCAGCGTGCTGCGCCAGACGCTTCGCACCTTGCGGACATGGCAGGCGGAGGGACGGCAGACGGTGCCGGTGGCGGTCAACCTGTCGGCGGTGCAATTGCGCGACCCCGGACTGGTGGGCGATATCGAGGCCCTGCTGAGCGAATACGCCATCCCCGCCGAACTGCTGGAACTGGAACTGACCGAGAGCATGCTGATGGGCGACGTCGAGGACGTGCGCGCCATCCTGGTCCGGCTGAGGGGATTGGGCATCAAGCTCAGCATCGATGATTTCGGCACCGGTTATTCCAGCCTCAGCTACCTGAAGAGTTTTCCGCTCAATGTCCTCAAGATCGACCGCTCGTTCGTGGTCGATCTGCCCGACGATCACGGGGCCGCCGCGATCTGTCTCGCCATCATCCGCATGGCCAAGGCGCTGTCGCTGGACGTCGTGGCCGAGGGCGTGGAGACCGAGGCGCAGGCCGATTTCCTGCGGCTCCACGGCTGCGACTTCGCCCAGGGTTACCTGTTCGGTCATCCGGTGGCGGTGGCCACCGCCGCCGGGCATCTGCGGACCGGCTGCGAGCCCAACCCGGCTTCCGTCGAGGAATGATGCCGGACAGGGTCACGATTCCGCTTGTGCATTGCGATATTGCGTGTCATTATCATTATAGATGTTGACCTCTCCCGGGGGTCAGCCTCCCTCTCTAGGCAACTTCCAGACCGCCCATTCATTTGGGCGGTTTTTTTTGGCCGTGGCGGAAGCGACGGGCCGCCGCGCATGAAAAACCCCCGCCTCCTCACGGAGACGGGGGTCCGTCATTACAGCCCCGGCCGGGATTACTCGGCGGCGGGCGGAGCCTCGGGAGCGGTGTCGCCGGGAATGGCGGCAACCCCCGCGTCCTCCAGGTCCTGCATGTCCTTGTCGCGCTTGGCGGCAATGGCGCGCAGGCGGTTCATCACCGAGCCGGTGCCGGCAGGGATCAGGCGTCCGACGATAACGTTCTC
The DNA here is from genome assembly GCF_902729425.1 of Magnetospirillum sp. SS-4. Classification (GTDB taxonomy): domain Bacteria; phylum Pseudomonadota; class Alphaproteobacteria; order Rhodospirillales; family Magnetospirillaceae; genus Phaeospirillum. The sequence continues at coordinate 4,263 of NZ_CACVCH010000078.1, forward strand.
CTTCAGACCCTGGAGGGTGTCCACCTTGCCCGAGACCGAAGCCTCGGTGAGCACGCGGGTGGTCTCCTGGAACGAAGCCGCCGAGATGAACGAGTGGGTCTGGAGCGACGCCTTGGTGATGCCCTGAAGCACCGGCGTGCCCGAGGCCGGACGGCCCTGCTCGCGGATCGCCTTCGAGTTCTCGATGTCGAACTCGACGCGGTCGACCTGCTCGCCCACCAGCAGCGTGGTGTCGCCGGGGTCGGTGATCTCGACCTTTTGCAGCATCTGGCGAACGATCACCTCGATGTGCTTGTCGTTGATCTTCACGCCCTGGAGACGATAGACCTCCTGAATCTCGTTGATCAGGTACTGGGCCAGCGCCTCGACGCCCAACACCTTCAAGATGTCGTGCGGCACCGGGTTGCCGTCCATCAGCGGGTCGCCGCGGCGGACGTAATCGCCTTCCTGCACGCTGATGTGCTTGCCCTTGGGGATCAGGTACTCGACCGCGTCACCATCCTCGGACACCACCATGATCCGGCGCTTGGACTTGTAGTCCTTGCCGAATTCGACCCGGCCGTCGATGTCGGAGATGATGGCGTGATCCTTGGGCTTCCTCGCCTCGAACAGTTCCGCCACACGCGGCAGACCGCCGGTGATGTCGCGGGTCTTGGACGATTCGCGCGGAATGCGGGCCAGAACGTCGCCAGCATTGACCTTGGTACCGTTCTCGACCGACAGGATGGCGTCCACGCTCATGAAGTAGCGGGCCTCCAGGCCGTTGGCCAGAACCACTTCCTCGCCCTTCTCGTCGCGCAGCGTGACGCGGGGACGCAGCTCGGCGCCCCTGGGCTGCTGCTTCCAGTCGATGACCACCTTGCTGGCGATGCCGGTGGCCTCGTCGACCACCTCGCGCATGGACAGACCCTCGGTCAGGTCGACGTAATGCGCGATGCCGGCCCGCTCGGTGATGATGGGCAGGGTGTAGGGGTCCCACTCGGCCATCTTGGTGCCGCGCGTGATCTTCTGCCCCTCGTCCACCAGCAGCTTGGCGCCGTAGGGAACGCGGTGGCGGGCACGCTCGCGCATGTTGTGGTCCAGCAGCGCCACTTCGCAATTACGGCTCATGACGATGCTGTGACCCGACGAGTTCACCACCATGTTGCGGTTGATGACCTGGACGGTGGAATCGAGCGACGCCTCGATGCTGGACTGCTCGGCGCCGCGCTGGGCGGCGCCGCCAATGTGGAAGGTCCGCATGGTCAGCTGGGTGCCGGGCTCGCCGATGGACTGGGCGGCGATGACGCCGACCGCCTCGCCGACGTTGACGCGGGTGCCCCGCGCCAGATCGCGGCCATAGCAGGTGCCGCACACGCCCTCTTCCGAGTCGCAGGTAAGAACCGAGCGGATCACCACGGTCTCGATGCCGGCGGCGTCGATCCGCTCGACCTCGGTTTCCTGGATCATCTGGCCGGCGGCGACGATGACCTCGCCAGTCGCCGGATTGACGATGTCGCGCGCCGCCGAGCGGCCGAGGATGCGTTCGGCCAGCGAGGCGATGACCTCGCCACCCTCGATCACCGGTGACACGGTCAAGCCGTTGGTGGTGCCGCAATCCTCCTCGTGGATGATGGCGTCCTGGGCCACGTCGACCAGACGGCGGGTCAGATAGCCCGAGTTGGCGGTCTTCAGCGCGGTGTCGGCCAGACCCTTGCGGGCGCCGTGGGTGGAGTTGAAGTACTCCAGCACGGTGAGGCCTTCCTTGAAGTTCGAGATGATCGGCGTCTCGATGATCTCGCCCGACGGCTTGGCCATCAGGCCGCGCATGCCGGCCAGCTGCTTCATCTGGGCGGCGGAACCGCGGGCGCCGGAATGGGCCATCATGTAGATGGAATTGATCGGCTTGCCGGGATGCTGGCTGGAAATCTGCTTCATCATGGCGTCAGCGACGTCGTCGGTGCACTTGGACCAGGCGTCGACCACCTTGTTGTACTTCTCGCCCTGGGTGATCAGGCCGTCCTGATACTGCTGCTCGTATTCCTTGGCCTTCTCTTCGGTATCGCCGACCAGCTTGGTCTTCTCGGGCGGAATGACCAGATCGTCCTTGCCGAACGAGATGCCGGCCTTGAAGGCGTTGGAATAGCCCATGCCCATGATGCGGTCGGCAAAGATCACCGTCTCTTTCTGGCCGCAATGGCGATAGACCACGTCGATGACGTTCTGGATCTCCTTCTTGGTCAGAAGGCGGTTGATCAGCGAGAACGGCACGTTCTTGTTGCGCGGCAGGATCACCGACAGCAGCATGCGGCCGGGGGTGGTCTCGACGATGTGGGTCAGCGGCTCGCCCTCGCTGTCCACGGTGTGGAACCGCGCCCGGATCTTGCAGTGAAGCGTGATGGTCTTCTCGGCCAGCGCTTCCTCGATCTCGGAAATGGTGGCGAAGACCGGCAGCTTGTAGACGATGGCCTTGCCGGCCTTGATGGCCTTCTCGGCCTCGTCCACCGAAGCGGCGGCGAACGGGGTGCCAGGCTTGTCCACGTTGAACAGACGCAGTTCGCCGCGCTTCAGCCCGGCCTCCAGCGCGTCGCGGCTGGCGACGTTGACGCGGCGGTGAACCGTCACCTCGCGGCGGGCGATGCGGTCGAGCAGGCCGTCGACGTCCTTGGCGTCGATCTTGGCGTTGGGATCGGTCGGGCAGTAGAACAGCACCGAATTATTGGCGATGGCGCCCTTCAATTCGTCCAGGGAGCGGATCTTCAGCTTCTGGCCGGGCAGTTCGTCCCGTTCCATGGTGATGTAGTAGATGCCGAGCACGATGTCTTGCGACGGCACGATGATCGGCTTGCCGTTGGCGGGCGAGAGGATGTTGTTGGTCGACATCATCAGCACGCGGGCTTCAAGCTGGGCTTCCAGCGACAGCGGCACATGGACCGCCATCTGGTCGCCGTCGAAGTCGGCGTTGAAGGCAGTGCAGACCAGCGGATGCAGCTGGATCGCCTTGCCCTCGATCAGCACCGGCTCGAACGCCTGGATGCCGAGGCGATGCAGCGTCGGGGCGCGGTTCAGCATCACCGGATGCTCGCGGATGACCTCTTCCAGGATGTCCCACACCTCGGGACGCTCCTTTTCCACCATGCGCTTGGCGGCCTTGATGGTGGTGGCCATGCCGTAGAGTTCGAGCTTGGAATAGACGAAGGGCTTGAACAGCTCCAGCGCCATCTTCTTGGGCAGGCCGCACTGGTGCAGCTTCAGCTCGGGGCCGACCACGATCACCGAACGGCCGGAATAATCGACGCGCTTGCCCAGCAGGTTCTGGCGGAAACGGCCCTGCTTGCCCTTCAACATGTCGGACAGCGACTTCAGCGGACGCTTGTTGGCGCCGGTGATGGCGCGGCCGCGACGGCCGTTGTCGAACAGGGCGTCGACCGCCTCTTGCAGCATGCGCTTCTCGTTGCGCACGATGATCTCGGGGGCGCGCAGCTCGATCAGCCGCTTCAGGCGGTTGTTGCGGTTGATGACGCGGCGGTAGAGATCGTTGAGGTCGGAGGTGGCGAAACGGCCGCCGTCCAGCGGAACCAGCGGGCGCAGTTCCGGCGGAATCACCGGGATCACTTCCAGGATCATCCATTCCGGGCGCGAGCCGGATTCCATGAAGGCTTCCACCAGCTTCAGGCGCTTGACCAGCTTCTTGCGCTTGGCTTCCGAAGTGGTTTCCTTGAGATCGACCTTCAACTGGGCCTTCTCGGACTCAAGGTCGATCACGGTCAGCATGTCGCGGATTGCTTCGGCGCCGATCTTGGCGGTGAAGCTGTCCTCGCCGTATTCGTCGACGGCGCGCATGTACTGCTCTTCCGTCAGCAGCTCGCGCAGCTTCAGCGGGGTCAGGCCGGGTTCGACCACCACGTAATTCTCGAAATAGAGAATCCGCTCCAGGTCCTTCAGCGTCATGTCGCACAAAAGGCCGATGCGGGACGGCAGCGACTTCAGGAACCAGATATGGGCGACCGGGCTGGCCAGCTCGATATGGCCCATGCGCTCGCGCCGGACCTTGGCCAGCGTCACCTCGACGCCGCACTTCTCGCAGATGATGCCGCGATATTTCATGCGCTTGTACTTGCCGCACAAGCATTCGTAATCCTTGATCGGACCGAAGATGCGGGCGCAGAACAGGCCGTCGCGCTCCGGCTTGAAGGTCCGGTAGTTGATGGTCTCGGGCTTCTTGATCTCGCCGTAGGACCACGAGCGGATGCGCTCGGGCGAAGCGATGGAGATGCGGATCTGGTCGAAGGCCTGCGTGCCGCTGGCCTGACCGAAGATCTTCATAAGTTCGTTCATAGACATACTCCCGTGTGACCTTTCGGGTGCGGCGGAGGGAAACGTTCCCTCCGCCCCGGGTTCGTATCTTTAGAAATCGCGCTGGGTCAGCTCGACGTTCAGACCGAGGGACCGCAGTTCCTTGACCAGGACGTTGAACGACTCGGGGATTCCGGCCTCGAAGGTGTCGTCGCCGCGCACGATGGCCTCGTAGACCTTGGTGCGGCCGGAAACGTCGTCCGACTTGACCGTCAGCATCTCCTGGAGCGTGTAGGCGGCGCCGTAGGCTTCCAGCGCCCACACTTCCATTTCGCCGAAGCGCTGGCCGCCGAACTGGGCCTTGCCGCCCAGCGGCTGCTGGGTGACCAGCGAATAGGGGCCGATGGAACGCGCGTGGATCTTGTCGTCGACCAGGTGGTGCAGCTTCAGCATGTAGATGTAGCCCACCGTCACCTTGCGGTCGAACGGCTCGCCGGTGCGGCCGTCGACCAGGGTGACCTGACCCGACGAGGACCGGTTGGCCTTGCCCAGCATCTCGACGATGTCGCTTTCCCGCGCCCCGTCGAACACCGGAGTGGCGATGGGAACGCCGGGGGTGAGGTTGGTCGCCAGTTCGGTGATCTCCTCGTCGCCCAGCGGCGCGATCTCGTCATCGTAGATGGCGTCGCCATAGACATCCTTCAACTTGGCGCGAAGGTCGTCCATGGTGGCGGTGCTGCGCTTGTACTGGTCGAGCATGGAGCCGATCTGCTGGCCCAGGCCGGCGCAGGCCCAGCCCAGATGGGTCTCCAGGATCTGGCCGACATTCATGCGGCTCGGCACGCCCAGCGGGTTGAGGACGATGTCCACCTGCTGGCCGTCTTCCAGATAGGGCATGTCCTCCAGCGGCATGATGCGGGAGATGACGCCCTTGTTGCCGTGGCGTCCGGCCATCTTGTCGCCCGGTTGCAGCTTGCGCTTCACCGCCACGAACACCTTGACCATCTTCATCACGCCGGGGGGCAGTTCGTCGCCGCGCTGAAGCTTCTCGACCTTGTTCTCGAAGCGCTCCTGCAACTTGTCGACCTGGGCGTCGAACGCCCGCTTCAGCTGCTCGGCATCGGCCATGGCGGCATCGTCGTCGACGGCGATGTTGCGCCACGCGGTTGGGTGCAACTCGGCCATCATCTCGTCCGAAAGGACCTGGCCGGCCTTGACGCCCTTAGGACCGGAAACCACCTTCTTGCCGACCAGCAACTGCTTGAGGCGGGCGAAGAACGACCGCTCCAGGATGCCACGCTCGTCGTCGCGGTCCTTGGCCAGACGTTCGATTTCCGAACGCTCGATGGCCAGGGCGCGTTCATCCTTCTCGACGCCACGGCGCGAGAAGACGCGAACCTCGACGATGGTGCCCGACACGCCCGGCGGCAGGCGCAAGGAGGTGTCGCGCACGTCCGAGGCCTTTTCACCGAAGATGGCGCGCAGCAGCTTCTCTTCCGGGGTCATGGGCGATTCGCCCTTCGGCGTCACCTTGCCCACCAGGATGTCGCCCGGCTTAACCTCGGCACCGATATAGACGATTCCGGCCTCGTCCAGGTTCTTCAGGGCCTCTTCACCCACGTTGGGAATGTCGCGGGTGATTTCCTCCTGGCCCAGCTTGGTGTCGCGGGCCATGACCTCGAATTCCTCGATATGGATCGAGGTGAACACGTCGTCCCTGACGATGCGTTCCGAGATCAGGATCGAATCCTCGAAGTTGTAGCCGTTCCATGGCATGAACGCGACCAGGACGTTGCGGCCGAGCGCCAGTTCGCCCAGCTGGGTCGAGGGGCCGTCGGCGATGATGTCGCCCTTCTGGATCAGATCGCCCACCTTGACCAGCGGACGCTGGGTAATGCAGGTGTTCTGGTTGGAACGCTGGAACTTCAGCAGATTGTAGATGTCGACGCCCGACGCCGCCGCCGAGGTTTCCTCGGTGGCGCGGATGACGACGCGGGTGGCGTCGACCTGATCGACGATGCCGGTCCGCTTGGCGGTGATGGCGGCGCCGGAATCGCGGGCCACCGCCTGTTCCATGCCGGTCCCCACCAAGGGCGCCTCGGCGCGGATCAGCGGAACCGCCTGACGCTGCATGTTCGAGCCCATCAGGGCGCGGTTGGCGTCGTCGTTCTCCAGGAACGGAATCAGGGCGGCGGCGACCGAAACCAGCTGTTTCGGCGACACGTCGATCATGTCGATCTCGCCCGGCGGCACCAGCACGAAGTCGCCGGCCCGGCGGCACGACACCAGATCCTCGGTGAAGCGTCCCTGCTCGTCCAGGCCGGAATTGGCCTGCGCCACGGTGTAGCGCCCCTCTTCCATGGCCGACAGGTAGACCACGTCGGAGCTGACCACGCCGTCATGAACCTTGCGGTAGGGCGCCTCGATGAAGCCGTACTGATTGACGCGGGCATAGGTGGCCAGCGAGTTGATCAGGCCGATGTTCGGGCCTTCCGGCGTCTCGATCGGGCAGATGCGGCCGTAATGGGTCGGATGCACGTCGCGCACCTCGAAGCCGGCGCGCTCGCGGGTCAGACCGCCCGGCCCGAGGGCCGACAGGCGCCGCTTGTGGGTGATTTCCGACAGCGGGTTGGTCTGGTCCATGAACTGCGACAGCTGCGAGCTGCCGAAGAATTCACGCACCGCCGCCGCCGCCGGCTTGGCGTTGATCAGATCGTGCGGCATCACCGAATCGATGTCGACCGAGGACATGCGCTCGCGGATGGCGCGCTCCATGCGCAGCAGGCCGACGCGATACTGATTCTCCATCAGTTCGCCCACCGAGCGGACGCGGCGGTTGCCGAGATGGTCGATGTCGTCGATCTCGCCCTTGCCGTCCTTCAGCTCCACCAGCACCTTGATGACGCCCAGGATGTCTTCCTTGCGCAGCACGCGCACGGTGTCGGCCACCTCGGGAGTGTTGAGGCGGGAATTCATCTTGACGCGGCCGACCGCCGACAGGTCGTAGCGCTCGGAATCGAAGAACAGGCCCTGGAACAGCGCCTCGGCGGTTTCCAGGGTCGGCGGCTCGCCCGGGCGCATGACGCGGTAGATGTCGATCAGCGCTTCCTCGCGCGACGAGTTCTTGTCGACCGCCAGGGTGTTGCGCATGTAGGGGCCGACATTGATGTGGTCGATGGCCAGCACCGGCAATTCGGTGATGCCGGCCTTCTCCAGCTCGGCGACCAGATGGTTGGTCAGCTCGTCGCCGGCCTCGGTGAAGATCTCGCCGGTCAGCTCGTTGATGATGTCCTCGGCCACGTACTGGCCGATCATGTCCTCGGGCGCGACCAGAACCTCGGCGAGGCCGGCTTCCTTCAGCTTCTTGCTGAGGCGCGGCGTCATCTTGGTGCCGGCGTCGGCCACCTTCTCGCCGGTCTTGGCGTCGATCAGGTCGCTGACCAGCTTGACGCCCTTGAGGCGCTCGGCGTCGAAGGCGGTCTTCCAGCCCTTGGGACCACGGGTATAGATCACCTTGCCATAGAAATAGGACAGGATCTCTTCCGAGGTCATGCCGCGGATCTCGGACTGCTCCAGGCCGCGGCCCTCGGCGGCGCGGGTCTTGCGCAACTGGGCGGTCGGCGCGCCGTCCAGCGCGTAGAGCAGCGTGGTGACCGGCAGCTTGCGGCGGCGGTCGATGCGCACATAGACCAGGTCCTTGGCGTCGAATTCGAAGTCCAACCACGAGCCGCGATAGGGAATGACGCGGGCGGCGAACAGATACTTGCCCGACGAATGGGTCTTGCCCTTGTCGTGGTCGAAGAACACGCCGGGGCTGCGGTGCATCTGCGAGACGATGACGCGCTCGGTGCCGTTGATCACGAAGGTGCCGTTGGACGTCATGAGCGGCATGTCGCCCATGTAGACGTCTTGCTCCTTGATGTCGCGGATGGACCGCGCGCCGGTATCCTCGTCGATGTCCCACACCACCAGGCGGAGCGTCACCTTCAGCGGCGCGGCGTAGGTCATGCCGCGCTGCTGGCATTCCTCGACGTCGTATTTCGGCTGCTCGAAATCGTAGCGCACGAATTCCAGGGTTCCCCGCTCGGAGAAATCCTTGATCGGAAAGACGGACTTGAAGACTTCCTGCAAGCCGACATTGGCGCGTTGCTCGGGAAGGATGCCCATCTGCAAGAAATGATCGTAGGAGCTTTTCTGCACCTCGATCAGATTCGGCATCGGCGCAACCGTGGGAATACGCCCGAAGCTTTTGCGCACACGCTTCCGACCCGTATAGGATTTAGCCATTGCCGCTCCTCGTCTTCATCGTCGGTTTCGGCCCAACTCAACCAGACCATTCCGGGGGACCTCCCCGGACCGCGCGCCCCCCGGACCATTGTCCCGGGCACGGGCGGTTTTCCCTTGCGGGACCCGAAACCCACCGCCGGGGCGGTGGGGTCTCAAACACAAGCACCAGAGGGCCGGGAGGCGAAACCCGCATCCCGGCCCCTGGATAATCCGCCGAAAGGCGATCTTACTTGATCTGGACCTTGGCGCCGGCCTCTTCCAGAACTTTCTTGATCTTCTCGGCTTCTTCCTTGCTCGCGCCTTCCTTGACGGGCTTCGGAGCGGCCTCGACGAGGTCCTTGGCTTCCTTCAGACCCAGGCCGGTGATGGCGCGGACTTCCTTGATGACGTTGATCTTCTTCTCGCCGGCCTCGGCGAGGATCACGTCGAACTCGGTCTTTTCCTCGGCGGCCGGAGCGGCAGCGGCGGCCACGGCGGCCACGGCGACCGGAGCGGCGGCGGAAACGCCCCACTTCTCTTCCAGCATCTTGGACAGCTCGGCGGCCTCCAGAACGGTCAGGGCCGAGAGATCGTCAACCAACTTGGCAAGATCAGCCATTTTAAATAACTCCTAGTTCAAAGCTTGAAGCTTGGGTTCTGTCAGGAAAAATCTCACGCAGCGTCCTTGTCCGCCTTGGCGCGCAGGACCCGGGCCAACTGGCCGGCGGGAGCCTGGAGCACACCGGCGATGCGGGTGGCCGGGGTCGAGATCATGCCGATCAGGCGGCCACGCAGCTCGTCGAGCGACGGCAGGGTGGCGAGCGCCTTCACACCGTCGACATCCAGGCGCTTGTTGCCCAGCGATCCACCCAGGATCACCAGCTTTTCATTGGCCTTGGAAAACTCGGCGGCGACCTTGGCGGCGGCAACCGGATCGCGCGAAACGGCGATGGCGGTCGGGCCGACGAACAGGTCAGCGAGGTTCTCGAACTCGGTACCAGCAAGGGCAAGCTTGGTGAGACGGTTCTTGGTCACCTTGAAGCTGGCTCCGGCCGCGCGCATCTTGACGCGCAGAGCGGTCATCTCGGCAACCGTCAGTCCCTTGTAGTGGGTGACGATGACGAGACCGACGTCTCCGAGCGTTCCATGCAGCGACCCGACCCAATCTGCTTTCTGTGTCCGGTCCACTTTCGTCTCCAAACATAGAGCCGAAGCCCCCGCCATCGGGATGATCCCCAAGACGGAAAACATCGGTCCATTGCCCATGGCTCCAACCGGCGGCACGCCGCCCGTCGGGGCCGGTGGCCTGTCCCAGAAGCTTCAAGCCGCAACCGTCGCCCTCCCAGGGGAGAGGAGACGGAAAACGTCCCTTTACCTCTGTCTCGGCAGGCGGGAACTCCCATCAAGCCTTGGGGCGGCAAGCCGTCCCTCGGCACCTGCGGTCTCGGACAGGTGCGGGTCCCTCCGACACCGGAGAGACCCTGGCCCCCTCCCCCTCAGCGAGGGGAAGGGGAATTGTCGCGCGACCGGAGCGTTACGCCCCGATCGAAGCGATTTCGAGCTTCACGCCCGGCCCCATGGTCGAGCTCAGCGACACCTTCTTGAGATAGGTGCCCTTGGCGCCCTGGGGCTTGGCCTTGTTGATGGCGTCGACGAACGCCTTGACGTTCTCGGCCAGCTTGTCCTCGGCGAAGCTCGCTTTGCCGATGCCGGCATGGACGATGCCGGCCTTCTCGACGCGGAACTGCACCTGACCGGCCTTGGCGGCGCGAATCGCCTCGGTGACGTTGGCGGTGACGGTTCCCAGCTTCGGGTTCGGCATCAGGCCGCGCGGGCCGAGAACCTTGCCGAGGCGGCCAACCAGACCCATCATGTCGGGCGTGGCGATGCAGCGGTCGAAATCCATGGTGCCGCCGTTGACGATCTCGAACAGATCGTCGGCGCCGATGATGTCGGCTCCGGCCTTCCTGGCTTCCTCGGCCTTGTCGCCCTTGGCGAACACGGCGACGCGGACGGTCTTGCCGGTGCCGTGGGGCAGTTCGACCACGCCGCGGACCATCTGGTCGGCGTGACGGGGGTCGACGCCCAGGTTCAGGGCGATCTCGACGGTCTCGTCGAACTTGGCGACGGCGCCGGCCTTGATCACCTTCACCGCGTCGGCGAGGCTGTAGAATTTGTTGCGGTCAATGCCGGCATAGGCCGACTTCAGGCGCTTTCCTTCGGCCATCTGACTACTCCACCACCTTGAGGCCCATGGAACGGGCAGAACCGACGATCATGCTCGCAGCCGCCTCGACGTCATTGGCGTTGAGGTCGACCATCTTCTTCTCGGCGATCTCGCGGATCTGCGCCATGGTCACCTCGCCCACCGTCCCCTTGCCGGGGGTGGTGGTTCCCTTGGTGATGCCGGCGGCCTTCTTCAGGAAGTAGGTGACCGGAGGGGTCTTGGTGACGAAGGTGAAGGTGCGATCCGAATAGGCGGTGATCACCACCGGAATCGGCATGCCCGGCTCCAGCCCCTGAGTCTGGGCGTTGAAGGACTTGCAGAATTCCATGATGTTCAGGCCGCGCTGACCCAGCGCGGGACCGATCGGCGGCGAGGGATTGGCCTTGCCGGCCGGGACTTGGAGCTTGACGTAGCCCACGATCTTCTTTGCCATCTGACTATCCTCTGACTGTCATCCAGAGTTGGCGGTACGGCCTTGGCGAGCCTTCCGCCGACCAAACCGGCACCGGACATCCGGAACCGGAAAACCAATACGGCCACAGGCCGCTCCGCCGGTCCGGCGAAGCGGCTTGCGGTGAAAAATCTCAGACCTTCTCGACCTGAGAGTACTCCAGCTCGACCGGCGTGGAGCGCCCGAAGATCGAAACCGCCACCTTGAGGCGGGCCTTCTCCTCGTCGACTTCCTCGACAAGGCCGTTGAACGAGGTGAAGGGACCGTCGCTGACCCGGACCTGCTCGCCCACCTCGAAGGTGATGGAGGGCTTGGGACGCTCGACCCCGTCCTGAACCTGCTTGATGATCCGTTCGGCCTCGGATTCGGTGATCGGAACCGGACGGCCCTTGCCGCCCAGGAACCCGGTGACCTTCGGCGTGTTCTTGACCAGATGCCAGGTGTCGTCGGTCAGAACCATCTTGACCAGGACGTAGCCGGGAAAGAACTTGCGCTCGGCGTTCACCTTGGCGCCGCGGCGAACCTCGACCACTTCCTCGGTCGGAACCAGGACCTGCTCGAACAGATCGGCCATGCCTTTCTGCTCGGCCTGCTCGCGGACCGACAGGGCGACCTTCTTCTCGAAGCCGGAATAGACGTGAATCACGTACCAGCGGGCGGTGGCCATGCTCATCAGCCTCCCAGACCGAACACGAGCTTGACGCTCCAGGCGAAGATCTGATCGACGACCAGGAAGAAGATAGCGGTGATCAGCACCATCACGAACACCATGCCGGTGGAGACGGTGGTTTCACGCCGCGACGGCCAAGTCACCTTGGCGACTTCCTGGCGGACCTGCTTGACGAAAAGGGCCGGAGACGTCTTTGCCATTTCTCTACTGTCGTAATTGCGCGCCATCGGGAAGGTGATGGAACGACTTGGCAGGAGTGGAGGGGCTCGAACCCCCAACCCCCGGTTTTGGAGACCGGTGCTCTACCAGTTGAGCTACACTCCTGCAGCCGTCACCGGTCCCCAGTCACGGGGACCGGCCATCGGGCCCGGCGTGACCGAAGCCACGCCTTATACAGC
>NZ_CACVCH010000079.1 GCF_902729425.1 Magnetospirillum sp. SS-4
TGGGTGCGCGGCATAGCCCACCGCGCCGAAGCATAGCGGAGAAGTTCCTCGTAAATCCAACCTCCGCAGCAGGGGGGGCTCAGCCTGCGATCACGTCTTGTCAATTAGGTTGACGACGACTTCCTTAAAATCTTTCGATGCCCGGAGCGTCGCTTGAATGACCTGCAAATCGTCCTTTTTCAGGGTCTTGCACCACTCCCGCGTTCCCACGTCGTAAACCTTGCCCGTGATGGCGTCGAGTTTCAGTTGTTTCTCGTAGTCGTGCCCGTGCAGTGGCGAAGGCCAGTCGTCGGCATCGGACTTGTGGAAGTCCCATTTATAGCCACCGCGCTTTACCTGCTTCTCTGTCAGGAAGCGAATGACCTCGAACTCTTCGGCGATGCAATCCTCGGAGGTTTCAACAGTCAGCGATGACGGGGCTGGTTGGTTCTCCGTAAGCAGGGAAAGCCCGTGGGAAAACCAGCTTAAAGGAACGACCCAATCGTTGCCGCCTTCGTATTCGATATTGATTCGGACCTTGGAGCGGCCATCCTTGAAGATGTACTCACCTACTTCTTTGCCTCTATAGGTGATTTTCCCTGTGTGTTGGTTGAATTGCAGTGACATGTCCATTCGATCACGGTAAAATGTCGTTGTTACACTTGTAAACGTTGTTTCCTGTCTGTGGGTATCCATTGCTGACTAGAAGGCGGCACCAATTCCATCGAGGATGTTGATGATGATGACAAATCGCGTTTCCCTGCATCCTACGGGAATTGATTTTAGCCACGCACCAACATTGTGAAAGCGGTTATTGAGACGCCGAATACCAGTCGGATGAAGTACGCCAAGCGCCAAAACGTCGTTCATTGCATCAAGAGAACGCTTGCTCCTGTGTGCAATGTTATTGCGAAGAGCGATAACTGAATTGACAACTGCTTTTTGTTGCGCGGTAAGTCCGGAAAATTTCGCGGCATGAGCGGCGACAAGCCATGTACCCGCCTTTTGCTCAAGCTGGTCGAAATTGGGAAATGTGATGTTATTTCCCATGCTATTCGCAAGGGCCAATACGTCCGCTTTTTTCAGATGCAGCGGAAACGTGAGAGTCCCGAACGCATCGAACACCCGCTTTGGAGTGGAAGATGCGTTTAGATGGGTTTCGAAAGAATCTTTCAGATGCTGCTTGAATCGGGTTGCATCGCGGTTGATGTACGCGATGAACATATCACTGACAAAGCCCTCCCAAGTCACCGCCGCAGCCAGCAAGCTGTGCTCTGTCAAGGTTGACTGGTCTGCCTCGCTAGTGAAGGCTGCAAAGCCGGTGTTGTGGAACGTGGTCAGATCGGACAACTGCTGCCGAAAATCATCTCGGATATCGTTTGGCGATATTTTTCTCAAGTCCGTCCCCCCGTTCCCCTTTATCGAGTAAGTGGCGGTGGGTGTGAGATTCGAACTCACGGAGGGTTTCTAGCCCTCGGTCGTTTTCAAGACGACTGCCTTAAACCGCTCGGCCAACCCACCATTTCGCTTTGCGCTAGCAATCCGCTAGAACGCGCCTAACTAGAACGCAGCAAGAACGCGGTATAACGCTGTTTTTGCTGCGTTTTTCATACCCTCATGCCGTCAGGGTGACAAGTTTTCAAGACCGGTGCAATAGACCACTCTGCCACCCATCCGGCTTATCGAGAGGTGGGGATTTTGTAGCTCAGCTGGCGAGGCCGTGTCCACGGCCTCCTGTCGACGCCATGGGCCGGGCGTGCTACATGCTGGCCCATGAGCCAGTCAGACACCATCCGCGCCTTGCTGCTTCCGTTCGACCGGGGGCTATTGCCCCTACCCGAACGCTGTTTCCTCATGCGGGCCGAGGCCGACGAGGCACTGGACGCGGAATGGCGGTCGCGGCTGGTCTGCGAGCAGGGCTTCAAGCCGGCGGCGGACCGTCTGGCCAAGGCCGGTTTCGAGACGGTCAGGCGCCTGGACGGACTATTCCCCGCCGGCCTGTGCCTGCTGACCAAGCACAAGGCGGAGAACCGCGCCAACATCGCCCGCGCCCTGTCGCTGCTGGAACCGGGCGGCCTGCTGGTGTGCTGCGGCGCCAACGCCATCGGCTCCGCCAGCATGGAGCGCGACGCCGACCGGCTGCTGGGGCTGGAGGGGCATCTGTCCAAGCATCAGGCCCGGACCTTCTGGCTGCGGCGTTCAGGGGGAGAGCTTCCCGGATTCCTGGCGGAATGGGCGGCGGCGGGCGGGCCGCTTCCGGTGGGGGGCAGCGGCTTCGTCGCCCGTGCCGGCTGTTTCAGTCCCGATCACGTCGACACCGGATCGGCCTTGCTGGCCGCCTGCCTGCCCGACGGGCTCGCCGGCCGCGTCGCCGACCTGGGGGCGGGGTGGGGCTATCTGTCGGCGGAGATGCTGCGCCGCTTTCCCGCGATCACCGGAATCGACCTCTATGAAGCCGAGGCGACCGCCCTGGAGGACGCACGGACCAATATCGCCGCCCTGGTCCCGGACCGCGCCCGGCTGGCGGACTTTCACTGGCTGGACGTCGCCGCCGGCCTGCCCGAGGTGGCGCCCTACGACTGGATCGTCAGCAATCCGCCGTTCCACGACGGCCGCAAGGCCGACCCCGCCATCGGCCAGGCCTTCATCGCCAGCGCCTGGCGTTCGATCCGCCGCCGGGGCAAGTTCCTGCTGGTGGCCAATCAGAATCTGCCCTACGAGGCCGAACTGCGCCGCCGGTTCCGCGAGGTGGAGTTGATCCGGGCGGCGGACGGATTCAAGGTCTATCTTTCCAGCAATCGCTACGACAGGGTGCCATGAGGCTGGTCCGACTGATCGCCAATCTGGGCTATGGCAGCCAGAAGGAGGTCCGCGCCATGATCCGCGACGGCCGCCTGACCGATTCCGACGGCGTGCCGCTGTCCATGGACTCGCGGGTTGGGCATGTCGGCGTCCGCCTGGATGGCGAGGCGTTGGACCCGGCCCCTGGCATGGTTCTGATGCTGAACAAGCCCGTGAACTATACGTGTTCTACAAGCGATCCCGGCCGCGTCGTCTATGAATTGCTGCCGGAACGCTTCGGCCGCCGCAATCCGGCGCTGGCCCCGGTGGGGCGGCTGGACCGCGACAGCACCGGCCTGCTTCTGATGACCGACGACGGCGCCCTGCTTCACCGCGTCACCGCGCCGCGCAGTCATGTGCCCAAGACCTACGACGTCACCCTGGCCCGGCCACTGGACGGCGGCGAGGCCGCCATCTTCGCCAGCGGCGCCCTGATGCTGCGGTCCGAGACCACGCCGCTGGCCCCGGCGACGATGGTCGCCACCGGCGAGCGCCAGGCGCGCCTGACCATCGTCGAGGGGCGCTATCATCAGATCAAGCGCATGTTCGCCGCCGTCGGCAATCATGTGGAAGGCCTGCACCGCCGGGCGGTGGGTGGGCTCGGCCTCGGTGATCTCGCTCCGGGGCGGTGGCGGCTGCTGACGGCCGGCGACATCGCCCGGATATTCGAACGCGGAGACTTGAGCGATGGCCAGGAAGGATAGTCTGGGGAGCGGGGACAAGGCCCGCCTGCTGCGAGCCCTGGCGTTTCACATCCGCCGCAAGCGACCGGTTGAGGAGGCGTTCACCGAGGTGATGGAACAGGAATTCCGGGGCGGGCGCCATCGTCTGTTCCGTCCCGTCGCCGACGCCATGGCCGAGACCGGCATCCTGTCGGCCTTCATCCTGCTGGGATTGATGGGGATCGAGGCGGGGGCGGTGATGGCGGCGGTGCTGGAGGCCAACGACCATCGCCTGCTGGCCGGCGCCCTGGAGCGGCTGGCCGACCATGCCGAGCAGTTTCCCGACTGATGTTCGTGATCTCCAAACTGGTCGGCGCCCTGACCGAGCCGGTCACCATCCTCGTTCTGGTGATGGGACTGTGCTGGATGCTGCTGCGGTCGCGGCGGTTCGCCCGGGCCGGAAGGCGGTTGATGGGGGCGACGCTGGCCGTCGTCCTGGCGCTGGCGGTGTTTCCCGTCGAGAGTGTGATGATGACCGCGCTGGAGAACCGCTTTCCGCCGCCGGCGTCCATGCCGGAGCGGGTTGACGGCATCATCGTGCTGGGTGGCGGCATCAACCCGGTGATCAGCGCCGCCCGTGGCCGCGTGGCCCTCAACAGCGCCGCCAGCCGGCTGACCGCCCTCATTCCCCTAGCCCGACGCTATCCCGAAGCCCGGCTGATTTTTACCGGCGGTTCGGGGGCGTTGCTGTCACAAGAAATTAAGGAAGCGACGTACGTAAAGGATTTTTATATGGAAATCGGATTCGATCCGGACCGGATCGTCTTCGAGGACCAATCCCGGAACACCCACGAGAACGCTGTGCTGTCCAAGGAGATCATGGCGCCGAATCCGGGAGAGACCTGGCTTCTGGTCACGTCGGCCTTTCACATGCCCCGTGCGGTAGGGTGTTTCCGCGCCGCCGGCTGGCCAGTGGTCGCCTATCCGGTGGATTACGCCACCACCGGGCGGGGCGAAGGTGGGCTGTCCGACCTGCGCTTCAGCGTCGCCGCCGGACTGGGGGGGCTGCGCACCGTCGCCCACGAGATGCTGGGATTGGTCGGCTATCGCCTGCTCGGCTGGACGGAATCCGTATTCCCCGCGCCGTGAACGTTGCGGCGATACCGGAGAATGTGGCACAACTGCCCCTTGGGATACCAGATTTGGGGCGCGACACATGGCGTGGACGACGAAATCTTGCGCGATGGCCGGTCTGACACTGGCGAGTCTGGCACTGGCGAGTCTGGCGCTTGGCGGCTGCGCCGCCTCGGCCGAGGAACCGGTGCAACTGGCCGCCGCCCCCCGGGCCGAAAGCGGATTCGGCGACTTTCTCGCCACGGTCCGGGCCGAGGCGCTGCGCAAGGGAATCCGGCCGGAAACCCTCGACGCCGCCCTGGCCGACGTCAAGCATATCGACCGAGTGATCGAGCTGGATCGCAAGCAGCCTGAATTCACCTTGCGCTTCGCCGAGTACCGCGACCGCATCGTCTCCGACACCCGGGTGGAGGAGGGGCGGCGCAAGCTGGCCGAGAACCGCGCCCTGTTGGCCGAGATCGAGAAGCGCTACGGCGTCCAGCCTCGCTTCGTGGTGGCGCTGTGGGGGATCGAGACCAATTTCGGCAAGAATACCGGCGGGATGCCGGTGGTGTCGTCGCTGGCGACCCTGGCTTATGACGGCCGCCGTTCCAAGTATTTCCGCACCGAGCTGATGAACGCCCTGACCATTCTCGACCAGGGGCATATCCAGCCTGCCGCCATGATCGGCTCGTGGGCGGGCGCCATGGGCCAATGCCAGTTCATGCCGTCCACCTTCCTCAACTTCGCGGTCGACTGGGACGGCGACGGCAAGCGCAACGTCTGGACCAACCGGGCCGACGCCCTGGCCTCCGCCGCCAATTATCTGGCCGGGGAGGGGTGGCGCGGCGACCAAACCTGGGGGCGGGCGGTGCGGCTTCCCAAGGATTTCGATGCCGGCCTGTTCGGCCTGGAAACCCGCAAGACCCTGAAGGAGTGGAACGATCTGGGCGTCAGGAGCGGTGACGGCAAGCCGCTGCCGGTCCGCGACCTTCAGGCCTCGGTGGTGCTGGCCGAACCGGGCAAGGGGACGGCGGCCTTTCTGGTCTACGACAATTTCCGCACCATCATGAAGTGGAACCGCTCCACCTTCTTCGCCCTGAGCGTCGGCCACCTTGCGGACCGCATCGGTGGTCAGTAGACTACCACATCTTTGGCCCTGGGCTGGTGGAGGCAACCAGATGATGGGAAAGCGCTTGGTTCTGCTGCTATCCTGCATGCTTCTGGGAGGCTGTGCCGAGGTCAACCTGCTCGCCTTCGGCGCCAAATCGGCCATCGGCGGCGGCCCGCCGCCGCCCACCACCTCGGCCTCGCCCAATTACAAGGTGGGCAAGCCCTATCAGGTGGCGGGACAATGGTACTATCCGCAGGAGGATTTCAGCTACGACGAGACCGGCATCGCCTCGTGGTACGGCCCCGGTTTCCACGCCAAGCTGACCGCCAACGGCGAGGTGTTCGACCAGAACACCATCACCGCCGCCCACAAGACCCTTCAGATGCCCAGCATCGCCCGCGTCACCAATCTGGAGAACGGCCGCTCCATCATCGTGCGCATCAACGACCGGGGCCCCTTCGTCAACGGCCGCATCATCGACCTGTCGCGCCGTTCGGCCCAGTTGCTGGGCATGGAGGGCAAGGGAACCGCCAGGGTCCGCGTCCAGGTCCTGGCCGAGGAAAGCATGGCCCTGGCCGGCAAGGTCAAGCCCGATTCCAGCGGCGACGAGCCCAAGCTGGCCCAGGCCGCTCCGCGCGGCGGAGTGGAGGCGGAATCGCTGCCGCCCCCTCCCGGCGCCAATGCCAGGACCTCCGTGCCCGAATTGGCTTCATCCGCTCCCGCCGGGTCGAAACGGGGCATGACGCCCGAGGCGGTCGACCGGGAACTGGCCACCCAGGAAGTGAAGTCGGTGCCGGTTCGCCCCACCAACATCTATATCCAGGCCGGCGCATTCTCCCGCCACGACAACGCCAGCCGGCTGGCGGAACGGCTGACCCCGGTGGGCAAGGCCCGGATTCAGGAAGCCTATATCCAGGGCAAGCCGGTATTTCGCGTCCGCCTCGGCCCGCTGGCCAGCGTCGAGGACGCCGACCGGCTGCTGGAAGCCGTGGTGGCCTCGGGGCAGCAGGATGCCCGGGTGGTCGTGGACTGAGACTGAACATGAAACAGATCGGGTCGAAAACAGTGACGATGTTCCCGCTTTTCCTCCGCCTCGCCGTGGCGGCCCAGCTCGTCGGCGCGCTGCTTTCGCCGCCGCCGGCCGTTGCCCAGTCCATCGAAACCGCCGCGAGGCAGGCCATCATCGTCGATTTCGCCAGCGGCGCCGTCCTGATGGAGAAGAATGCCGACGAACTGATGGTGCCGTCGTCCATGAGCAAGCTGATGACCGTCTACATGGTCTTCGACAAGCTCAAGACCGGCGCCTGGAAACCCAACGACCGCCTGCCGGTCAGCGAGACGGTGTGGAGAAAGCACGTCAAGTCGGGCGGCTCGCTGATGTTCCTGCCGGTGAATTCCACCGCCACCGTCGAGGACCTGCTGAAGGGGGTGGTGATCCAATCGGGCAATGACGCCTGTTCGGTGCTGGCCGAGGCCTATTCCGGCAGCGAGGAGGCCTTCGGCGAGGAGGCCACCCGCCGCTCTCGCGAGTTGGGCCTGACCCGCAGCATCTTCAAGAACGCCAGTGGCTGGCCCGAGCCCGATCACATGATGACCGCCCGCGACCTGTCGGTGCTGTCGCGGCGCCTGATCGCCGATTTTCCCGAATATTATCCGCTGTTCAGCCAGACCGACTTCGTCTTCAACGGCATCAAGCAGGGCAACCGCAATCCGCTGCTGTACAGCACTCCCGGCGCCGACGGCCTGAAGACCGGCCATACCGCGGCGGCCGGCTATGGGCTTGCCGCCTCGCTGAAGCGGGGCAACCGTCGCATCATCATGGTGCTGAACGGCCTGTCCAGCATGAAGGAGCGGGCCGAGGAGGCCCGTCGGCTGGCGGAATGGGCCTTCCGCGAGTGGGAGACCTACCCGCTGTTCAAGGCCGGCGACATCGTGGTTCCCGATGCCGAGGTCTGGCTGGGCGAGGCCGAAACCGTGCAACTGGCCGCCAGGGGCAACCTGGAAGTGACCATGACCCGCAAGGCCCGTGCCGAGATGAAGGTCACCACCGTCCATACCGGCCCCATCCCGGCTCCCATCAAGGCCGGCGACGAGATCGGCAAGGTGGTGGTGACCGCTCCCGGCATGGCGCCGATGGAAATGGCGCTGGTGGCCACCGGCGATGTCCAGAAGCTTGGCTTCGTCGCCCGCATCTCCACGGCGCTGAGCCGCATCATCTGGGGTCAGCCGAAAAGGTAGCTTCATGGGCATGGCGCCGGTCAGGGGACGCTTCATCACTTTCGAGGGCGGCGAGGGCACCGGCAAGTCCACCCAATCGCGCCTGCTGGCCGAAGCGCTGCGGGAAGAGGGACTGATGGTGGTCACCACCCGCGAACCCGGCGGCTCGGCGGGGGCCGAGGCCATCCGCGCCCTGCTGGTCTCGGGCGAGGTCGATCGCTGGGACGGGGTGGCCGAGGCGCTGCTGCACTTCGCGGCGCGGCGCGACCATCTGGTCCGCACCGTATGGCCGGGGCTGGAGCGCGGCGCCTGGGTGATCTCGGACCGGTTCGCCGATTCGACCCTGGCCTATCAGGGATTCGGCCACGGACTCGACCCCGAGGTGATCGCCGCCCTGTACCGGGTCGCCGTCGGCCATTTCGCCCCCGACCTTACCCTGGTTCTGGACCTGCCGGTGGAAAAGGGGCTGGAGCGGGCCGGAACCCGTGGCGGTCCCGAAGACCGCTACGAGCGCATGGGGCTCGGCTTTCACCAGCGGCTGCGCCAGGGGTTCCTGGGGATCGCCGCCAGCAATCCCATGCGCTGCGCTGTCATCGATGCCGCCGCCAGCCCCGAGCGGGTTCACGCCGACGTCATGGCGACGGTGCGGGCGCGGCTACCGCTGCCATGAGCGAGACTCCCCATCCCCGCGAAACTCCTGACCTGCTCGGCCATGGGGCGGCGGAAAAGACCCTGCTGGAAGGCTGGAACTCCGGCCGGCTGGCCCATGCGTGGCTGATCTGCGGCCCCAAGGGCATCGGCAAGGCCACCCTGGCCTATCGCTTCGCCCGCTTTATCCTGGCGGGAGGAGGGGAGGGCGGCGGTCTGTTCGGCGGTCCCCCGGAATCCCTCGACATCCGCCCCGATCACCCGGTATTCCGCCGGGTCGCCTCCCAGGGACATGCCGACCTGGAGACGGTGGAGCGCGGCTGGGCCGACGACAAGAAGGCCAAGCAGAGAACCGAGATCGTGGTGGACGACGTTCGCGGCATCGGCGCCTTCATGGCGCTGACTCCGGCCGAGGGTGGCTGGCGCGTCGTCATCATCGATTCCGCCGACGAGATGAACCGCAACGCAGCCAATGCCGTTCTCAAGATACTTGAGGAACCGCCACGTAATGCATTGATGCTGCTTGTTTCACATTCCCCAGGTCGGCTACTGCCCACCATTCGGTCGCGCTGCCGCCGCCTGATGCTCAATCCCCTGGCCGAGGACGTGGTGGCCGACCTTCTGGCCCGCCACCGGCCCGAATTGCCCCAGTCCGAGACCGTCGCCCTGGCCCGCCTGGGCGAGGGCAGCATCGGCAAGGCGCTGGCGCTGGCCGACGAGGGCGGCCTTGACCTCTATCGCGACGTGTTCGGCCTGCTCGACGGGCTGCCCAACCTGGACATCCCGGCGTTGCATGCGTTCGGCGACCGGGTATCACGGCCGGAGAACGACGCCGCCTTCCGGACCGTCACCGATCTGCTGACATGGTGGCTGGCCCGGCTGGTCCGGGCGGGTGGACGCCAGGGCAGGGGGATGGTCGAGGCCATGCCGGGCGAGGCGGCGCTGATGAACCGGCTGCTGGCCCTGGCCAGCCTTGAACATTGGCTGGAGGTGTGGGAAAAGATCAACACCCTGTTCGCCCGTACCGAGGCGGTTCACCTCGACCGCAAGCAAGCGGTGCTCGGCGCTTTCCTCGCGGTGGAGCGGCTGGCCCGGTCCGGCTCCCGCTGACCGGCGGCAAGAGCAATAACGGAGAACACCGACATGAGCGCGGCCGCGACCTTCTACGTCACCACCCCCATCTATTACGTCAACGACAAGCCGCATATCGGCCACGCCTACACCACGCTGGCCTGTGACGTCCTGGCCCGCTTCAAGCGGCTGGACGGCTTCGACGTCAGATTCCTGACCGGCACCGACGAACACGGCCAGAAGGTGGAAAAATCGGCCGAGGCCGCCGGAATGACGCCGCTGGCGCTGGCCGACCTGAATTCGGCCAATTTCCGGGATCTGGCTGGTGTTCTCGGCTGTTCCAACGACGATTTCATCCGCACCACCGAACCGCGTCATCTGGCTGCCTGCCAGGCGCTGTGGACCCGGCTGGTGGAAAAGGGCGACATCTACCTGGGCGCCTACGAGGGCTGGTATTCGGTGCGCGACGAGGCGTTCTACGCCGAGGACGAACTGATCAAGGGGCCGGGCGATTCCAGGCTGGCTCCAACCGGTGCCCCGGTGGACTGGGTCAAGGAGCCCAGCTATTTCTTCCGCCTGTCGGCGTGGCAGGACCGTCTGCTGAAGTGGTACGAGGACAATCCCGATTGCGTCGCGCCGGCATCGCGGCGCAACGAGGTGATGAGCTTCGTCAAGGGCGGCCTTCAGGACCTGTCGGTATCGCGCACCAGCTTCAAATGGGGCATTCCGGTGCCCGGCGACGGCGCCCACATCATGTATGTCTGGCTGGACGCACTCACCAACTACATCACCGCCCTGGGCTATCCCGACACCTCCGGCGATTTCGCCCGCTACTGGCCCAATGCCTTGCACATGGTCGGCAAGGATATCGTCCGCTTTCACGCCGTCTACTGGCCGGCCTTCCTGATGGCAGCCGATCTGGCCCCGCCCAGGCGCGTCTTCGCCCATGGCTGGTGGACCAACGAAGGCCAGAAGATCTCCAAGTCGGTGGGCAACGTCATCGATCCTCTGACCCTGATCGAGACCTACGGCCTGGATCAGGTGCGCTATTTCCTGCTGCGGGAAGTGCCGTTCGGCAATGACGGCGATTTCAGCCACCGCGCCATGATCCAACGCATAAATAGTGAATTGGCCAATGACTTGGGAAATCTAGTTCAGCGCACACTCTCTATGATCGCAAAAAATTGTGATGGGAGGGTGCCTCCTCACGTTGATTATGCAGAAATGACAGAAGATGACTGGACGTTACTTGATAACTCCAGGGACCTTATCAATTCCGTGCGTCCAGCAATCGACAGACAGGCATTTCACGATGCCCTGGAAGCTATCTGGATCATTATCCGTAGCGCTAATGTCTATATCGACCGTCAGGCTCCGTGGAAACTTAGAAAGACAGACCAAATTCGTATGGAAACGGTTCTCTATGTTTTAGCAGAAAGCATCAGAAATCTGGCCCTTCTCCTTAGTCCTTTTATGCCGACTTCAGCGGATAAAATTCTCGATCAGCTGGGAGTCTCTGCCGACCGGCGGGATTTTGCAAGTCTTGGAGCCGGCCAGAGTCTAACCTCGGGTGTCGAGTTGCCGGCGCCCCAGGGCGTGTTTCCCCGGTTCGTCGAGGAGGCCGCAGGCTGAACCATGCTTGTAGACAGTCATTGCCATCTGGATTTTCCCGACTTCACCGACGATCTCGACGGCGTCGTCGGGCGGGCGGGGCAGGCCGGAATCGGGATTCTGCTCACCATCGGCACCCATATCTCGCGCCATGATCAGGTTATCCGGGTGGCAGAGCGTTTCGACAATGTCTGGTGCACGGTGGGCGTTCATCCGCACGAGGCCGGGGTGGAACCCTTTGCCGACGTCGAGACCCTGGTGCGGCTGGCGGATCACCCCAAGGTGGTCGGGCTGGGCGAGACCGGGCTGGATTACTTCTACGACAAGAGCCCCCGCGACCGGCAGCGCGATTCGTTCAAGATGCACATCGAGGCGGCGCGGCGCACCGGCCTGCCGGTGATCGTCCATACCCGCGACGCCGACGGAGATACCGCCGCCATTCTTGAAGATGAGATGGGGAAGGGGGCCTTCACTGGCCTCGTCCACTGCTTCAGCTCAGACGGACAGTTCTCTGAAAAAGCTGTCGAATTGGGCCTGTACATCTCCGCCTCGGGCATCATGACCTTCAAGACCGCCGAGGCGCTGCGCGATACCTTGAGGGGAGTTCCGCTGGACCGCCTGCTGGTGGAGACAGACGCCCCCTATCTGGCGCCGGTTCCATTCCGGGGCAAGCGCAACGAGCCCGCCTACGCAGCGCACACCGCCGCCCGTCTGGCCGAGGTCAAGGGGGTGCCGTTCGCCGAACTGGAACGGGCGACCACCGCCAATTTCCTGCGGCTGTTCGGCAAGGTGCGGCCGTGAAGGTGACGATCCTGGGCTGCGGCGGCGCTGCCGGCGTTCCCGGGATCTCCATGGGCTGGGGAGCCTGCGACCCTTCCAATCCCCGCAACCGCCGCCGCCGGGCCTCGATCCTGGTGGAAAGCGGCGACACCCGCATCCTGGTCGACACCTCGCCGGATTTGCGCGACCAATTGCTGGACGCCGACACCCGCATGGTCGACGCCGTCATCTACACCCATGACCATGCCGACCACCTGCACGGTATCGACGACCTGCGCGAGATCAACCGGGTGACACGCCAATGGCTGCCGGTATGGGGATCCGCCTCGGTGCTTGCCACCGCCCAGGCGCGCTTTCCCTACGCTTTCGAGCCACTGAGCCAGTTGGGCGAATTCATCTATCGCCCGCTGCTGGAACCTCACGAGATCACCGGCCCGTTCTCGGTCGGCGGCATCGAGGTGATTCCGTTCGACCAGGATCACGGCTATTCCCGCACCCTCGGCCTGCGCTTCGGCCCGGTGGCCTACAGTACCGACGTGGTCGACATTCCCGAGGATTCCTTCGCCGCTCTCGACGGCCTGGATCTGTGGATCATCGGCTGCCTGGTCGACTATCCCCACGCCACCCACGCCCATGTGGACAAGGCGCTCGAATGGATCGAGCGGGTCAGACCGCGCCGCGCCGTGCTGACCCATATGGGAAGCCGGCTGGATTACGAGACCCTGCGCTCGACATTGCCACCCTGGGTCAGCCCGGCCCATGACGGACTGGTCATCGAAATCTGACCGGCCGCGCGGACTCGCCATCCCGCCGCAATCCGACCATAATTATCCGGCAAGGGTATCCAGGGCCTTTTCCGACGAAGAGAGTTCATGCATCACGAGGCGCCCCTCATCGCCACCATCGCCATGAGCCTGCTGTTCGCCTTCGGCGGCGGCTGGATCGCGTCGCGTCTGCGGCTGCCGCCTCTGGTGGGCTATCTGCTGGCCGGCATCGCCGTCGGACCGTTTACCCCGGGCTATGTCGCCAACGCCAAGCTGGCGCAGGAACTGGCGGAAATCGGAGTGATCCTGCTGATGTTCGGGGTCGGGCTTCATTTTTCGGTCCGCGACCTGTGGGCGGTCCGCTGGATCGCTCTGCCCGGCGCCATCGCCCAGATCACGGTCGCCACCGCCATCGGTTCGGTCATGGCCGTGGCCTGGGGGTGGAGCCTGCCCGCCGGCCTGGTGTTCGGCCTCGCCCTTTCGGTGGCCAGCACGGTGGTGCTGCTGCGGGCGCTGGAAGAGCGCAAGGCCATCGACACCCTGAACGGACGCATCGCCGTCGGCTGGCTGATCGTCGAGGATCTGGCCATGGTGGTGGCCCTGGTCCTGCTTCCCGCCCTGATCACCACCACCGGCGAGGTGAGCGGCGGGGGGCTGTGGGATTATCTGCCCGCCGTCGGCATCACCTTGGCCAAGGTCGGGCTGTTCATCGCCATCGTCCTGGTGGTCGGCCGGCGCGTGGTTCCATGGATTCTGGATCAGATCGCCCGGCAGGGATCGAGAGAGATGTTCACCCTGGCCGTGCTGGCCCTGGCCTTGGGCATTGCCTATCTGTCGGCCACCTTGTTCGGGGTCTCGTTCGCCCTCGGCGCGTTCTTCGCCGGCGTGATCATGAGCGAATCCGACCTGAGCCATCAGGCCGCCGCCGATTCCCTGCCGCTGAAGGAGGCCTTCGCCGTCCTGTTCTTCGTGTCGGTCGGCATGCTGTTCGATCCCGCCATCCTGCTGCGGGAACCCCTGGCGGTGCTGGCGGTCCTGCTGGTGATCACCATCGGCAAATCCCTGGCGGCCTTCGTCATCGTGCTGCTGTTCCGCTACCCGGTTTCAACCGCCCTGGTGGTCTCGGCCAGCCTGGCGCAGATCGGCGAATTCTCCTTCATCCTGGTGGGCCTGGGCACGGCCCTGGGGGTGCTGCCGCCGGAAGGGCAGACCTATATCCTGGCCGGCGCCCTGCTATCCATCGCCCTCAATCCCCTGGTGTTCCGGACGCTGGAGCCGTTGGAACGCTGGATGCGCACCCACCCCCGGCTGATCGCCATCCTGGAGCGTACCGGCGCCGACCCCCTGGCCGAGCTTCCCGCCGGCGGCGGCGACAGCGGCCTGCACGGCCACGCCGTGATCGTCGGTTTTGGCCGGGTGGGCCAAACAGTGGCCAAGGCCTTCGACAAGGAAGGCCTGCCTTACGTGGTGATCGAGCAAAATCGCAAGCTTGTTCATACACTTCGCAAGCGCGGCCTCGTCGCCGTCTATGGCGAGGCCAGCGTTCCCGGGGTGATGGAAATAGCCCGGATCAGGCAGGCGCGACTGCTGGTCTGCGCCGTTCCGGACGGCTTCCAGACCCGCCGGATCATCGATCTTGCCCGCCACGCCAATCCCGGCATCGACATGGTCGCCCGTACCCACAGCGATCGCGAGCGGGATTATCTGGAACGCCAGGGGATCGGAATGGCGGTAATGGGCGAGCATGAACTGGCCCTGACCATGATGGGTTACGCCCTGCGCAGTCTGGGTATCCATGACGATGCCGCCAAGCTGGTTGTGAATGGCTTCCGCACGGCTCAGCCGGGCCGGAAGAACGGAAGGGAGGGCAGGGCGTCGTGACCCGAATCCGGCGGATAATGCTGACCACCGACCTTGCCGCCCACACCGACCGGGCCATGGAGCGCGCGGTTCATCTGGCCTTGCGGTTCAACGCCGCGCTATCGGTGCTGTACGTGATCGAGCCCATGTCGGGATCGCCGGCCCATCCTCACGACCAGTCGCCCTCCGACGTCATCGAGGCCGATATCCGCCGCCACCTTCAGGCGGTCGCAGGAGTCGAGGCAGCGATCATCGTCGAGTCGGGGGCGGTGGATGACGTCGCGGCGCGTCACGCCCAGAACTGGAACGCCGACCTGATGATAGCGGGCGCTCACCGGGGCGACGGACTTGGCGGAAATTTCTTCGTCAATACCGTCGAACGGATCAGCGTCGCCAGCCCGGTTCCGTTGCTGGTGGTCCGCAACAAGCCGTTTGGTCCGTACCGCAATGCCCTGGTGCCGGTGGATTTCCTGGACATGTCGAAGCGGAGCGTCGAGGAAGCCTTGTCCCTGGCTCCGGATGGAAACGTCCATCTGCTGCATGTCTTCGACGTTCCAGGCGGTTCTGAAAGCGGATCGGCCCAGGGCTTCGAAACCGAGTTCGCCGCTCTGCTGGCGACCGCTTCGCCACCAGCGGCCCGTATGACCACCGGCATCCGTCACGGTCCGGTGACGCGGGAAATCATCAAGGCGGCGCATCAAGACCGGCCCGATCTCATCGTGATGGGAACCCAGGGCCGGGTCGGTCTTGAACGGGTGCTGATGGGAAGCACCGCCCACGAGATTCTGCAATATCTGCCGTCGGACGTCCTTCTGATCAGGGCGCCGTAGCCTGAAAACACTCAATATATTCGTCGCCATAATATACATTATGCGACCAAAGACTAGTTTCATTCCTGTTGCGTGAGCGTCCATATCCCACCCTTCTGAGATGCAACTGCGGTAAGTCCGCCTGTCTCGTAATGTGTCGGGCAATGACGCTCGAACGGATTAGATCCCTCCGACTTCCGCCCCACCTGAATGGCTGGGTGCTCACCGACGACGGTGGCGCCCCCCGGTATTGGGCCACGGTGTGGGAAGCCCCCTGCATGGTGCTGACCTCAGCGATTTCGCGCTGGCCGCCAAGCTGCTGGCCATTGATCGCCTCTACCGCTCAGTCCGGGACCAAAC
>NZ_CACVCH010000080.1 GCF_902729425.1 Magnetospirillum sp. SS-4
CCTTTAGTGAGGGTGCTTCTGGCTCTTTTGCGACTGACTTGGCAAAGCTTAGTGCTGGCGGCACAATCGCTGCTAGCTTCGACGATGCTGGAGAGGCAACACTCTCTGCTGCTTTGGCCAATAATGTAACTATCAGCGCCACCGGCGGCGGCCATATTAATGTAACGGGCTCAATTGGTGACCAGACCATCACCGGAACCATTGGCAACGACACCATCGACGGCGGTGCTGGCGACGACACCATCGTCGGCGGCGATGGGGCCGACATCCTGGTCGGTGGTGACGGAGCTGATGTGTTTGTTTTCGCGGCAGGCGAATCCGACAATTCCGGTGGAAATCTCGACGTAATCGGTAACGGTTCGACGGATTGGTCGGCTTCAGACAAAATCCTGTTGTCGGGTACCAATAATGATCAACTGGTCTACGACCAGCGGGCGTTCACCTACAACACCAGCGTCGCGCAGACCATCACCGACATCACCAACAATGCCCTGTTGGCGAATAACGTGGTGTTCTTCACCGATGCCACCGATGGTTATCTGTACGTCAATGATGCAGGTGGAACACAAGACGGCACTCTTATCAAGCTGACGGGGATCACCTCGGTCAGCGACGTATCGGCAAGCCAGATCGAGGTTGCCGCCGGGGTGGCCATCAACGCCAATGACGCGCCGATCTTGACCATCAGCGACGATACCCAGACTGAGGCTTTGACTGACGTCGGGGCGCTGCTGACGATTAATGACGACTACACAGACCAAGCGGTTTCGGTGACCATCACGTCTGCCTCGGGTGGGACGTTCGCTTACGACACCAACGATGCAGACAGTGGAAGCGTTACCTATGCCGGCACTGGAACCGGCCTTGTAACCTTCACCGGAACCATTGCTCACCTGAACGCCTTCTTCGGCGGGGCCGGCAACGTCACCTACGCAGCCCCGGCTGCGGATGACGACCAGATCCTGGTCGAAGTCAGCGACAATTATCGGGCTGATCTGGGTGTGATCTCGGTTCAGGTCGGCATCGACGACAGCCCGATCACCATCGACCTCGGTCAGGTCGGGGTGTATCAAGCGTCCGGTTCGGTGGATGACAGTTACGCCGCGACGGGAGGCGATTATTCAACCGCAAGAATCGTCACCTTGAGCGGGGTTTCCGCGGCCGACTCGGTTGTTGATGTCAACAGCGGCGATACCCGTATCGCGTTCGACCTTAATCAGGATGGCACCATCGACTACAACGGAACCGATGACAGTGTTCTGGTCCTGGACAATTATGCCGGTGTGCTGGATGGCACCTTCATCCAGTTCTCCGACGGTTCGCTGCTGAAGTCCACGACCACCACCGGAATTCTGACCGGCAGCAATCTGGACGACCATTTGATTGCCGGCAACTCGGGCAACACCCTCAAGGGCTTGGCCGGTGATGATCAGTTGACCGGCGGCAACGGTCGGGACCTGATTTATGGCGGCACCGGCGATAACACCATCGACGGTGGAGCTGGTAACGACACCATCTATACCGGCTCTGGGAACAACGGCAGCGGCAACCAGGTGACTGGTGGTGTCGGCAATGACCTTATCATTCGCGAGGGTCAGACCACGTTCAATTACACCAACGCCACCAACGAAGGGAACGACGTGATCAGCGGCTTCAATGCCGGAACTGACAGCACAACGGTAGATACCATCCATGTTGCTGGCAGCGAGTGGAGCCATGTCAGCCTGACACAGGTCAACTCTGACACTTACATCCAGTTCGACAACTCGCAAACCACCATCAAGCTGATCGGCGTTACTGCGACGAACCTTACCGCGGATGATTTTAACTTCGCATGATGAATGCGGTTTTCGGCGGAACGATGCGAATCGTTCCGCCGATTTCCTTGACAGCAGATTGAATTCTTGATGACACACAAACAATCCTGGATTGCCGCCATCTGGGAGAGTTGCCCAGAAATCACCGACACAGCCCGTGCCTGTCGCCGACCGATTCTTGCGGTCGGCTTTTTCAGCATCTTCGTTAATGTTCTGTATCTGATCTCGCCGATCTATATGATGCAGATTTATAATCGTGTTCTTAGCAGCGCCAACGTCGATACGTTGGTGCTGCTGACGGTCATCCTGATCGTCACCTTGGCGGTGATCGCCCTTTTGGATTACGTGCGATCGATGTTGCTGGTCTGGGTCGGACGCAGGATTGATGTGTCTTTAGGTGCGAGAACATTTGACGCCCAAGTCAAGGCGGGGTGCGTGCCGGGGCGCAAGGCATCGGGCCAAACCTTGCGAGATTTGGATTCCATTCGCCAATTCCTGACCGGTGCGGGTGTCCAAGCCGCCTTCGATGCCCCATGGGTACCGATATACATCCTATTCCTATTTATACTTCACCCAGCCTTGGGAACCATGGCAGCGGTTTGTGCGGGCTTGCTGTTGCTTGTGGCCAACCTCAATAACCTCGTCACTCGCCCACCGTTAAAGGCGGCGAACGAATCGATGTTGAAGAATTACGCCTTTACCGAGGCCAGTTTGCGTAATGCCGAGGCGATGACCGCCATGGGAATGGTTCCTGCGGTGATGCGCAAGTGGGCCACCAGCCGCGACAAAGCATTGCTGGAACAGGCCGATGCCAGTCGCTCGGCCTCGTCATTCGCCGCCTTGACGAAGTTTTTGCGCATATTGATGCAGTCATTAATTCTTGGCCTTGCCGCATATCTGGTCATCCACCAATCGGCATCTGCCGGCGCAGTTTTTGCCTCCAGCCTCCTTCTGGGGCGCGCCTTGGCTCCGGTTGAGCATCTGGTTGGGGTATGGAAGCAGGTGGTCGATGTTCAGGCGGCATTTCGTCGTCTTGTCACCGAATACCGGACCTATCCGACGCCGGCCCAGTCCATGCCCTTGCCTCGTCCCCAGGGACGCCTGACGGTTGACCGGGTCAGCTTCACCATGAACCGCGGGGCCAATGTCATCTTGCGCAACGTGTCGTTTGGCGTCGAGGCGGGAGAGGTTGTCGCCGTTGTCGGCCCCAGTGCTGCCGGGAAGTCGAGCTTGATGCGGTTGCTGGTGGGGGTATGGCGTCCCGATGGCGGGGTTGTTCGCCTGGATGGATCGGACATGGCGCTTTGGAACAAGGAAAACCTTGGCCCCCATATCGGCTATCTACCCCAGGATATCGAATTGTTTGCGGGAACAGTTCAAGAGAACATCGCACGATTTTCCAACGCGGATCCGGAAGCCATTGTTTCCGCCGCCAAATTGGCGGGTGCGCACGAGTTAATTCTGGGTTTGCCCAAGGGCTACGATACAGAAATCGGCGATGGCGGGGTCTTCCTGTCGGCGGGACAGCGCCAAAGGATTGGGCTTGTGCGGGCCGTTTTCGGCAATCCCAGTCTCGTGGTCCTTGATGAGCCCAATTCCAATCTCGATTCCGACGGCGAGGTCGCATTACGTCTTCTGCTGCAACGGCTGAAGCAAGATGGCGCCTCGGTGGTCATGGTGTCGCACCGAGCCAGCATTCTGGATGCGGTGGACAAGATGCTGGTCCTGCGTGAAGGCCAAGTGGACCATTACGGCAGCAAGAATGAAGTTCTGGCCTTGCTGAATCAAAGGGCTGCGGGGGCGCGTCCGGTCAGCGTGGTTCATGCGCCATGAGTGGCCTCCCCCTCATTGCCGCTGTTTCGCGGATATGGCAGTCATTGCTGCATCTAATGCGTATAGAGCCGGAACCCTCTGGTGATCAGGCCAGACGATATTTTCGGATCGGTGTTCTTGTGCTGGTGGGATATGCGCTGTTTCTGACGGGGTGGTCTGCTTTGGCGCCTTTAGCTGGTGCGACCATGGCGCCCGGTGTTGTCGTGGTCAACAGCAACCGTAAGACCGTCCAACATCTCAATGGCGGCACAATTCAAGAAATTCTTGTCGCTGAAGGAGAGCGCGTATCGGAAGGACAGGCTTTGGTGGTATTGGATGGCACCGTGGCCGAAGCCAATCTGGATGCTCTTTCAGTCGAATATTGGGGCTATCTTGCCCGCATTTCCCGATTGCAGGCGGAGCGCGACAATCGTGCATCCATTCAGTGGTCATCGGAATTAACCGCACAAAGTCACGATTCGCGAGTCAAACGTCTGATATCAGATGAAACCTCGGCCTTTGACCAGCGGCGCAAGTCAATGGAAGGACAGGTTTCGATCCTGCGCAGCCGGATTGCCCAATTTAATAAGGTGATTATCGGATTGCAGGCGCAACTTAACGCCACGACCAAGCAACGTGGGCACTTGGCGGAGGAATTGAGCGGAGTCCAAGCCCTGTTCGACCAGGGGTTCGAACGCAAGCCGCGCCTGCTGCAACTGCGGCGGCAAGCCGACGAAATGGCTGGTCTGGAAGGACGCCTGACCGAGGAAATCGCCAAGACCAAGCTGACTATCGCCGAGACCGAACTCAATATCAGAGATTTAGCGAATCAGCAAAGATCTGAAGCGGCTGGCGAGTTAAACGAGGTACAGGGCAAAATTTTCGAGATCACAGAGAAAATTAGAGCGGCAAGACATATCGTCGACAATTTGATCATTGCTGCACCACGTTCTGGTGTGGTGGTTAACTTGCAGATTCACACCGTCGGCGGGGTCGTCGCCCCCGGCCAAGCATTGATGGATATTGTGCCGAATACGGATTCTTTGGTAGTCGAGGGTAAGGTCAAGCCCGAAGACATCAATGATGTTCAAGTCGGTTTGCCGGTCGAGGTTGCTCTGACGTCATACCGGCAATCCGTTACGCCGCGTTTGAAAGGACGCGTAGAAGTAGTTTCGGCAGACCGCATGACCGACCCCAAAACCGGGTTGTCATACTTTCTGGTTCGCGTCAGCATTCCGACAGATGAACGGGAGAAGATCGCTGAACTGGGACTCTTTCCGGGGATGCCCGCAGAACTGTATATCGTCAACAAACCGACTTCGGCTTTTTCCTTGCTCTTTCAGCCCTTCACCGATTCCTTGAACCGTGGATTCACGCGATAGGTTCCTTGGGAGAGGCGGGATCTATTGATGGAAATGCAAGGACGCATATGGGGGGAAAGCCTGAGTTTCACCCTTTCAACGGTCAGAACCGCCCTTTGTGGATTGGGATTATCAGCCGTGTGCTTGTGCATGATCCCGTCAGGGACCATGGCCGGGACGATTTTCGGAACGCCCTGGCCGGAAATCGGAAGTTGGGGCCAGGCATGGGATGAAGCAGAAGAGGACGTTCTTCCTCCAGCAGATACGCCAAGCTCAATCACCGCCTTTCCTGAGATCAACCGAGGGCAGGTGAAAACTTTACCTAACCCGGATTTCGGCGCCCAAGAGTGTTTTGCCTTTCCTTCCGGAACGAGAGATACGCTGTCTCATGTCCTTGCCGCCGCCTACAGCGAGAGCCCGACCCTGAAGGCCCAACGCGCAACGTTGCGTGCGCTAGACGAGAGAGCGGTGCAAGCAAAATCAGGAGAACGCCCAACAGTCACTGGAACGGGAAAGGTGGGGCGCGGCGTATTTACCGACACGAGTTCGCGAGAATACGATCAAATGCGAAACACTGCCCAATATGGCGTCGTGATCTCGCAACCCCTTTACGATGGAGGCCGAACCGGTGCCGCCATCAAGGAAGCCGATGCCAATATCATGGCTGGACGAGCTCTGTTGCAAAAGATGGAACAGGACGTTTTGATGCAAGCTGTGGGTGCGTATCTGGATGTGATGCGGACAGAGGGCGTCTTGCGTCTCAATGATCGGAATGTTGCGGCCTTACAAGCCGAGTTGGAGGATGCGCAACGCCGAAACACAGTTCACGAAACTTCACAAACGGATATAGCCCAGGTTCAAGCTCGCCTTTCATCGGCCGAAGCGGCTCGGGCGCAGGCTGTAGGTGCTGTGGGAGCCGCCAAGGCAAACTTCACCAATGTGGTCGGCTACCCGCCTGGGGCATTGGAACCCGTGCCCGCGCCAAGTTCTCTGCCTGCCTCCTTAGAGGAAGCTATTAAGCTGGCCAGGACTTCAAATCCCCTGATTACATCGGCGCGGCAAAAGGCTGCGTCCGTTCAATACGGCATTGATGTCGTAGAATCCGAACTCATGCCGCACGTCAGCCTGGATGCGGAGTATGATCGTCAACTGGGTTATTCTTCTGCGGGATCCGAGCAGGTTGCCTCCGCATTGCTCCTTAAGCTGAGGGTGCCGCTCTACAGTTCCGGCAGCACAGAAGCCCGCTTGCGAGCTCAAAAGCATTTGGCCGGCGATGCGTCGCTACAGGCGGCCCAATCTCGACGTGACGTCGACGAGCAGACCATTACGGCATGGAACGATTTGCTCCGTTTCCGCGCGGAGAAGGTCGCCAAAACCGCTCAGATCAAATCGGCCGAGATTGCTTTGAAAGGTAGTCGTCTTGAAGAGGCCCAAGGCCAACGGACCAAGCTTGATGTCTTGAACGCCCAGCTTGAGCTGTTCTATGCCCAGACGGCAGCCTGTTCATCTCTATTCCAGGAACGTGCGGCTGCATATCGACTTCTGGTCGCCGTTGGGGGGATGACGGTCGATGGGCTTGGCTTGCCCGTCCAACCTTATGATCCCTCTGTAAATTATGAAAAGACCAAAGGGCGGTGGTTCGGCGTGGATGTGATGGAGGAGCAGTCATAATGATCCGACGCCCCCGGAGACGTTGCCTGTTTGCGTTTTTCGTCATGGTTTTGCCGGCCCTGATGTCTTGCGTCCACATGCTGGACCGTCAGCATCAAGCAGATTCCATCGCACGAGATGGAGGTTTGTCGCCTCTGACCGTGCCCGCGCCGCCATTCACCCTCAAGGGGTACGCGCGGATCTCACGCCCCAGAGAACCTATCGTGGTCTATATCGAAGGCGACGGCTTGGCATGGATATCCCGGAACACCACGTCGCCGGACCCAACCCCCACTGACCCAATCGGCTTGCGCCTTGCTGCACTCGATTCAGCACCGAATGTGGTCTATCTGGCAAGACCGTGCCAATACCTGGACCTTGAGAAGCCGCTGTGCCGGTCCAGAAAATATTGGACATCCCATCGCTTCGCTCCCGAAGTAATCTCCGCATACAACCAGGCTTTTCAGTTCTTGTCATCGATGGGGGGGGGAGGATTCCACCTCGTCGGCTTTTCCGGTGGCGCGGCGGTCGCAACTTTGGCGGCGGCGCACAGGACGGATGTTCTGACGCTGCGCAGCGTTGCAGGCAATCTGGACCACGTCCTTCTCAACCGTCTGCACGAAGTCAGTCCAATGCCGCAATCCCTCAATCCCGCTGATGTTGCAAGCCAGCTGACAAACACACCTCAGTTGCATTTTGTTGGCGAGCAGGACAATGTGGTCGGGCCGTCAATATTTCAATCCTACCGCCGTAGCGCTGGAGATGATCGTTGCATCGGCTCTCAGACGGTCCCCAAGGCCAGCCACAACGCTGGTTGGAGTGACGTTTGGCCCAGGCTGGCGACGATATCACCGCATTGTCGTGGCGGGAGCCCTAAACCTTAGCGGAGCGATCCATGCGAAATATAATGACCTGCACGGCTTTATTGGCTGCAATTTTCACGACGAATGGTGCAAGTGCCGCCCAGCCTCTCAAACCGGGGGCGGCATTCGATGATTGGGTCGTCGAATGTGAAAAGGCCGGCGACAAGCAAAAATGTTTTATTTCTCAGACCTTGAACGTCAAGGATTCCAAAGGACGTTTGATCAAGGCATCTATTGGCTATCTTGGACAAAATAACGAGCCGACTATCGTCACGTTATTACCTCTGGGAATTTGGCTGCCTGCCGGGGCCGCCTTCAAGGTCGGCGACATGCCTCAGGGTTCCATGCTCATCCAACAATGTACGCAACAAGGTTGCGTTGCCACTGCTCAGCTGAAACCGGAACACATCAAGGCTTTGAGTGCGGGTAAGACGCTTAACTTCGGGATACAACCGGCAGGAAGTCAGGAAACCCTGGTGGTGGGCGTCTCCATCAAGGGCCTCGCAGCGGGTCTCTCGGCACTCAAATAGCTTGTGGAATTATGATGAGCAGCAATTTCTACGATATCGTTCCGTATGGTAGCTTCGCCTACCCCCGGACTCACATTTCTCATCTGCACACTGTCGGTCGGTTGTTTGGTCTAACCGTTCCCAGCTACAAGACGGCCCGTGTTCTTGAGATTGGCTGCGCGTCAGGCGGCAACATCATCCCGATGGCGTTGCAATATCCCAACAGCCAATTCGTGGGCATCGACATAGCCAAGAGCCAGATCATGGCCGGGCAAAAGACAATAACGGAGCTTGGCCTCAGCAATATCACCTTGCGCGAGGGCAGCATTGAAGCACTCCCTAATGACCTCGGGAAATTTGATTATATCATTTGCCATGGTGTGTTTTCTTGGGTTCCCGATCATGTGCGTACGGCAATTCTGCGAGAAGTCCGTGATCGTCTAAGCGCCGATGGCCTGGCCGTGGTCAGCTATAATGTCCTTCCTGGCTGGGGACATGTTCAGACCCTACGGGAAATGATGTTGTTCCACTGCAGGAACTTGCCGACGCCGGAAGAAAAGGTGGCCCAGGCCAGAGCCTTGCTGCGCTTTATCAAAGAAGCCCATGCTTCGACCAGCAACGCCTACAGCCTGGCTGTCGAACATGAATTGATGGTGCTGGAAAGCAATCCGGATTGGTACGTCTTTCACGATCATCTGGAAAGCGACAACAAACCATTCTTCTTCCATCAATTCATCGAAATGGCGGGGCAGTTCGGCTTGGGATACGTGGGGGACGCCGACTTGACGGCCATGTTCCTGGATAATGCTCCGCCCACCGTCGTTGAAACCCTAAAGGGAGTGACCGACCCAATCCAACTTGAGCAGTACCTGGATTTCGCCGCAAACCGTCGTTTTCGCTCCACCATCCTGTGCCACGCTGGTCGGACTTTGTCACGCACCATCGATGGAAACCTGACTCGCCAGTTTTACATTCAGCCGGCTATCGATCAGGTTGCCATTGATGATGGCAAGCAAATTTTCAGTCAGAGCGGGACAGGACGGGCTTTTGTCACGGATGAGCCGGCCACCATCGCTGCCCTCAAGGTTATGCTGGAGATCTCGACACCTCTGAGCTTTGCCGAACTGGTCGGCGCAATAGTCAAAGCGAGCAGCATGTCAACCGTCGTCATCGAGGCTGCTCTGGATGCCATTTTAATGCGGATGACCTTCGCTGGCTTGATTCGACTGACCCCAGAACCCCCGCTCTACGCTGTCTGGTTAAAGACATCCCCGAAAACCCTTCCCTTGGTCCGCATTCAGCTTGGACAAGGGAACATCGTGGTTAACGGACGTCATGAAACCCTGCAGCTTCCTCCAATCAGCGCACGAATTCTGTCCTGGCTGGATGGAACACACAGCCGCGAGGACGTCATTGAGCTGGCTTCCGGCCTCGTGGCGAATGGTGAGTTCTTTTTGGAAGTAGATGGAAAGCCCATTGCCACGGCGGAAGAGCGTCGCGCGGCTCTGGCCAAAACAGTTGACTCTTTGCTGTCATATTTTCTGGCACAGGCACTCCTGGAACCCTAACGGCAGAAACACCATGCGTCATCATACCTACATCCCAGAGCGGCAAATCCTGTCCATCAATGAATCTCGGTGTCAGGGGGGCAAGCCATAGTCTACCTACAAGCCCGCCCGTCTCGCATACACCAGCGTCGCCAGCGGCGACAGCGACTGCTGGTGTGGACTGTGTTTGCGGCATTCGTGGCGGTAGTTTATGCGCTACTGCGGCTTGTACAGCCATGACATCACGGTCATCTCAGATGGCCCGCAGCAACATTCGGGATCATCCGATTTTCGGTAGAGAGGGTTGGGCGTGGGTCGCCTTTCCTACGCCAATCTCACCAGACAAACTGGCTCTACCGCTAAGACGCGGCCCTGGATATCCCATGGTTCCGCGCGGGTTTCGTATGTCTATGTGCTGACACGAGCCTGCCGGATATCGGCCGACTTCTCTCTCCGTGGCGCCGTTCTCTCCAGACCTGTTGACACGCCCTTCTGTATCAACAGGTCAGCAACCTCTTGGAATTCAATGATACTCCGGAAATCGCCGCGCCGTGTGGTTTGGCCTTTTTCGAGGAGGACCGATGGAGTCCGGCGACGGAATCCGTTCCCCGTATCAACAGCCTCTTCCGCTTTAGGCCGTGACGGGACTGTCTGGTTTCAGAGCAGGAATGCCGAAAAGCGGACATTGCGTCGGGCGCAGGCTCCGACAAAATCTGACCCACTGCGGACGTTGGCGACGTCGGCTTTCAGGCCGGGCAGACGGTGTCTCAGCAGACATTCCGACGGAGCCAGAAAAGCGCCTTGCAGGTCGTATCAGCGGCCATATCTCTTATAGGTTGCAAAGTCGCCGTCCGGGGCATATAACGCCCTTGGGGTAGGAGATACCATGTATCTGAAGACAATTGCGTTGCGGAATTTTCGCTCGTTCGACTCGGGCGAGGTTGAACTTCAAAAAGACCTCACGGTGTTTGTCGGCGAGAACAACGGCGGCAAGAGCAACGCCATTGACGGCATCCGGCTTCTGACCCAGCCGCTCGGGGGACGGCGAGAGATCTACTGCGAGCCAACCGATGTTCGCTTTCAAAGCCAGTCTGCGGGCTTTGAGCTGGAAGCTGTCTTCAGCGACCTGAGTGTAGGCCAGCAGGGGCGGTTGATCTCAGCGAGCACGGACGCGACGCTGTCCGAAGCCCGGTTCGGCCTCCGCTACAACGGCGGCCTCGGCGATCGACCGAACCTTTGGGCGGGCAAACCGGGCAACCTACCCGAGCCCGGTTGCCGCGACATGGTCCGGCATGTCTATTTGCCGCCTCTCCGCGACGCCAAACGTGCGCTGGCCTCCGGGAACCCCACCAGGATCATGGCCCTCCTCAATCACTTTCTAGGGGATGTCTCGGCGTCGGACCTCGCCCGTGACCTAGCCCGGCAGACCGATCATGCGGTGCTCTCCAAGGTGGATCAGGCCGTTGGCAAAGGCCTCACGGCCCTGACGGCCGGTGTGCGACCCCAGGCGGCAGCCCTTGGCTTTGCTTCGCAGGAAGCTCTGGTCGATATCGCGCGCGACCTCAGATTCAAGCTTGCCGACCACGGCATCAACCCGGAGGACTTGCGATACTCCGGCCACGGCTATGCCAATCTCTTGTTCATGGCAACTATCGCCGTCGAACTGGAGAAGGTGCGCAATTCTGACCTGACCTTGTTTCTGGTGGAGGAGCCCGAAGCACACCTGCACCCGCAGCTTCAGGCTGCGGTCCTGGCTTTCCTGAAGGACCAGGCTGTTCAGTCTGACGCCGACAAGCCGGAGAATGGGCCAGCAGGCCAAGTGCAGGTTATCGTCGCCAGCCATTCGCCGAACTTGTCCGCCTGGGTCAGCAGCAAGCAGTTGGTGGTATTCAAATCGGTCGTTCCTGAACTCCCGGCAAAATCCGACAGCACCGACGAGGCGGGGTCATCGGCCGCCGATGCGGCCGCCATCAAGACCGGGATCGCCGAGGGCACTGGCGATCCGACCGACCCCGTCGAAGGGTTGGTGACGACCACCGCCGCGGCCGCGCTTCGCCGATCAACCCGCTGTATCCCGCTCGCCCAAATCGACTTGAACGACTTTGAACGACGGAAGATCGACCGTTACCTCGACGTGACGAAGGCGGCCTTGCTGTTCGGCGGTCGTGTCCTCCTCGTGGAGGGCATCGCCGAAGCCCTGCTGCTCCCGGTGATCGCCGAACACTCCACCCTCAAGGATGAGCCGGAGAAGCTCCGCCTCTTCCGGTCGACCGTGACTGGCGCGGAGAGCGCCACCAAGGCTGTCGAAGACGCTCGGAAGATCTACGTCGCCGCATCCCGCGCCGAGCGGCTGCTGGCGATTGCTGCACCGAAAAGTCGCGCCGCCGCGTTGAAGTGGATACTCAACGCGGGCGGCTACGCCACGCAGATTGTGACGCTTTGAGGTTCATGAGGCGCTTCGGCAGACGGCTGGGTACCTGCGCTTATCTTTTACGCCGAGATTTGCCGCTCCGCTCTCGAATGTCCGTTCTGTGCAGAGGCGCGAACATCCGCTCCTGGTGCAAACACGACATCCAGCATGGTCGCTGACGATGTCTGCTTTTAGGGAGCTGCGAAGCTGATCTCAACGTCCGCCATGGGCGCAAAGCGGTCATTCGCCGAGGCTCAACATCCGCCGCTGCTCCGCCCACTCCGCTGGAAACGGCTCCAGCAGCGCCCGCACGGTGAGCTTCTCGGGCTGCCGCCCGGCGAGAATCGCCTCGACGATGTCGGGGGCCAGCAGGGTCAGGCGGAGAACGCGGCTGGCGAAGGCACGGTCGACGCGTTCGGCCTTGGCCAGTTCGTTGATGGAGGCGTGACGCCCCGATTCCAGCAGGCGGCGCCAGCGGAAGGCGCGAGCGAGTGAACGGACGATGGGGCTGTCGACTGGAACCCGCGACTCGGGATTGTACAGGCTGCCGTCTGGCAGGACGATCCGCTTGCGCCCGCCGATGCGGCGGAAGGTCATGGGCACGAAGACGGTGGTCATGCGGCGGCCCTCCGTCCCTTGGCCGGTTTCAGTTCTCCGGCAAGCTGGACCAGCCCCTCGGTGCGGAGCGCGATGTGGACGCCGTCGGTGGAGATATCGACGCGCTCGACCAGCAACTGGACGATGCGGGCCTGCTCGGCGGGGAACAGTTCGTCCCAGAGAGGATCAAGCTGGCCCAGGGTGGTGGCGACTTCCCGTTCCGTCATGGCTTCGCCCTCGGTGCGAACGCTTTTCCAGGTGCGGGCCACCATCTCCGGGGTGCGCAGCAGCGAGCGCAACTGGTCGATCACCGCGTTCTCGACCTGGGCGGCGGGGACGCGCCCGATCGGGCAGGCCTCGGGGCCTTCCTTGATGACGTTCAGCGATGGAGGGAGCCATGACGAAGCACATCGACAACGCCAGGGCTATCGGCACCTTTATTGCCAGGAAGGCTGAACTCGATGCCATGCTGGCCCGGCTTCAGGAATTAAGCGCCGACCACTTCAACTGGTCACCGGACGAGATCACCTGGGGCCATGTCGGCACCCTCGGACATTACGTCGAGATGCTGAAGCGCATCACCGACAGTGCTTTCCACGAGGGCGAACACGCCGAGTAGCCGATCAGGCTCCACACCGCCCCCGCCTCCGCGGGAGGCAGGCTCCGACCGGCGTCACGCTGGCGGGGCTTCA
This sequence comes from Magnetospirillum sp. SS-4, assembly GCF_902729425.1. Taxonomy (GTDB): domain Bacteria; phylum Pseudomonadota; class Alphaproteobacteria; order Rhodospirillales; family Magnetospirillaceae; genus Phaeospirillum. The sequence goes on from NZ_CACVCH010000080.1 coordinate 13,259, forward strand.
GGTGGTACAGGCGCGGGACAGTTCCGCGCCGCATCCCGGAGGGAACCACCATGTTGTTGTCCGATATCCAAGCCGTCATTCTGTCCACTGCCTGCGCCCGCGAAGGTGGTTTCCTGCTGCCTGTCACCGCCGCCTTGAAGGGCGGTGCCGTCAACATGGTGCTGAACAGTCTGATCAAGAAGGAACTGGCCGAAGAAATCCTCGCCGAACCAGGCACCCCGGTCTGGCGCAAGGACGAGGACGGAACCCCGCTGACGCTCCGCGTCACGCCCGCCGCCTACGCCGCGTTGGGCATGGTTGCCGATACGGGCGCGGACTCAGGCCCGGAAGAAGAACCGGCGACGGACATGGCCGACCAGCCGGAAACCGCGCCCACGGAGGCCGACGGCGCGAACACGCCGCGCAAGACCCGCCAGGGGACGAAGCAGGAAGCCCTGATCACCATGCTGAAGCGGCCTGAAGGGGCCAGCATTGACGAGATTGCTGCAGAATTTGGCTGGGCGAATCATACGATTCGCGGTGCCATTGCCGGGGCCTTGAAGAAGAAGCTGGGCCTGACGATCACCAGCGAAAAGCTCTCTGGTCGGGGCCGCACCTACAGAATCGCCGAATAGGAGCCGCCCATGCCCCGCTACAGCGTCATCATCACCCGCGACGTTACCGAAAGCACCGTCGTCCAGGTTGAGGCCGAAACGCCCGAGCAAGCAGAGACGGCGGCCTTCGAGAAGCTGTTTGAG
>NZ_CACVCH010000081.1 GCF_902729425.1 Magnetospirillum sp. SS-4
TGCCCTGACACCATCAAGAGATTTCTTCGCGTTATTCCAACACTCTGAACTAGTGTCAAATATTGCTAACGATCGAGCTAAGTCAACATTACCATACATGTCGATCACAATATGTGTGGTTACAATACCGTTTTGCGGCTTGAAATATGTCGATTCTCCGAACGCCGGACCACTCAGCGCGAGAATGGCTAGCCATGTTCCAAGCGCCATCCGTAATCTCAGGAAATTTGAAACCGCGGCGAATTTTATCTTTCCGGAATTATGCGTGTGCATTGGCGTACGGCCCCGCGTTGTACCGCGACCATGCGGCACCAAGCATTCTATAGCGTACGAATGTACAATGCACGCAAAAATAACGCGTTTAAATTGTTTAAGTCGCGGAAAAGTGCCTGAGTGGTTGTTGCTGTGCTGATGCGTTATGCGGTTTCAAGTGTTTTCTGAAGGCGCCTCAAGATGTTGCCTGTCGCGCGCCTCATTTTAATGACGTTTAACTCACGCAATGCCTTTTGAACAATTGGTGTCTGAAGTTTATACGTTATCAATATTCTAACGATTTCAACGTCTGACATGGGGCCTCCTTATGTAGGCATGGCTGTGATGGAACCTGCTATCGATGTGGGTACGGTTCCCATCAAAATCAAGATCCGCGTGGCAGGGCTGCTTTGAGTTGATTGGACCGCAGGCGAACGAATGGGAAATCATCTCCTTCGCTCTCTCATAGCGCCAGCGGTGGCAGGATAATTTCGGGCAAGCGACCAAAAATTAACTGGCGGTGGTTGCGTGCCCCCGCAACCAGATCATAACCCCTTGAAACTTAACCGTTTCAAGGGGTTTTTCGTGTCCAACTCACCCCGCCGCCGCCAAGCCCGGGTAAGCACAGGGTAAGCAGCCCAGCGCAAGCCCCTGCACGAAGGGGCAAGGTCATGCGTACCCGTCCGGGGAAGGCCACCTACCGCGCGCCCGCGTGATCTGAGTATCCCCCCGGTGACGGCCGCCTGTTCGAGCGGCCCTTGGTCTGAGATTCTGCCAGCCTGATTGGCGTTGGTGGTGGCGGATGTGTCCACAAATTCGTTTATGGACAGAAGTTCGGTTGTTCGGCGCCGGAACCGGTCATGGCCTGAACCGCTGAAACGGGAGATCGTCGCGGCGACGTTCGAGCCTGGGGCCTTGGTCGCGGCGGTGGCGCGCCGCTATGAGGTCAATGCCAATCAACTCTTCGGCTGGCGGAAGCTCTTTGGTCCGCCTGGGCTCGACACGATGGCGCCGGGCTTGGTGCCGGTGGTGCTGACGGTGGAGCCGCAACCGGAGCCACATCCCGTCGCGCGCGATGATCGGATCGAGATCGAACTGGCTGGCGGCTATCGTAAAGATAATCGGCTGTTTGTCGATGCGGTCTTGTGGATCGCGAGAAGTGGATCGCATTGGCGCGAGTTGCCAGAGGTGTTCGGCAACTGGAACAGCGTGTTCGCACGCTACAATCGTTGGGCCAAGAACGGCGTCTGGGAGCGGGTCTTCCAGGCACTTTCCGGTGATCCCGACTTCGAATACGTCTTGATGGACTCGACGATCATCCGCGCTCATCAGCACAGTGCCGGAGCAAAAGGGGGGATGCGCAGGCGGAAGCCATTGGCCGTTCCCGGGGCGGGCTGACGACCAAGGTGCATACCTTGACTGACGCCTTGGGCAACCCGGTTCGCTTCATCTTGACCGGTGGAAACGAGGCCGACTGCACTCAAGCACTGCCCCTGATTGAAGGTATTCCCACCGAGGCTGTGCTTGGTGACAAGGGCTACGACACCGATGCCATCGTGAACGCCGCTACCCGGCATGCCTGGCCCGCATGCCCTTCAGGAATGCCTCGTTATCGAACGGCACCGGCGCGCCGGATTCCTCCCCGACGATGAGCGCGTCCTGCAAGGCCTTCACCTTGGCTTCGTGCTCCTCCAGCAGCCGCAGCCCCGCCCGCACCACATCGCTGGCCGAACCGAAGCGGCCGGTCTGAACCTGAGCATCGATGAAATCGGCGAAATGGTCGCCGAGCGAAACCGACGTGTTGCGCGCCATGTGGCACCTCCTTGGCTGATGCCAATATATACCATTCTTTGGTACCCGACAAAGACACCAAAAGAGAGATCGGCACCTATGGACCTGCCGCCAGCCGTCGCAATTCCGCCAGGGCGTCGGCGATCTCGTGCCCCTTGGTTTCGATGGTGTCCATCAAATCCGACGGCGTGCGCGTATCCACCTGCGGCACCAGGATGAACATTACCACGTCAGATTGCTGAGATACCGTTTCGTCTCCTTTTCAATGGCCGCCCAAGCCTTTTTCAAAGCAGCCTCTGTGTGCGGCAGTCAGGCGGGAAGCGACCTCAAAAAAACGGCAAGGTTCCGTTTGCCGCAACGATCATGCGTCGTGATCAGCCGGGGGGAGTGAGGCTCTTGCATGTGGAATAGGATTGCGGCGGGTTGCCGCAGTACTGGGCGTTATAGGCCTCGCACGAGGTGACGCCGGTGGTGGACGGGCAGGCGTTGTTGTCGTGGGTGGCGCAGAATGCCGCCGCCGCCGCCTCGCACTTGCAATTGCCGGACGAGGTGTAGCTGTAGTCCAGGCGCGTCTGGATGCAGACCGCCTTGCGCTGGCAGACGCCGTTGTCGTCGGTGCACCAGATCCTGGCGCACTGGTCCAGCGCGTCCTGCGGCTTGACCTGGCCGGGGCTGGCGGCGATCAGGCGCAGGGCGCAGGCGGCGCGCAGGTCCATCAGTTCGTCGGCGACGAGGTTGTCGTCGGTGTAGGCGACGGGAGCGGCGTCGGCCTTGCCTTCCGACTTGGGAGTGTCGCCGGGACAGGACTGGTAGGTGGTCACGTCGGGATGGTTGGTGGCGACCCAGGGAATGGCGGTGCCGCCGGGCGGCGCGTAGGTGCCGACCGTGCCGGGCTTGACCGTGCCCATGCCGGTGATGGCGGCCCAGCTCGCCAGGGCATCCGAGCCCGCCACCTGGAGCGGCTGGGTAACCTGGGCGTCCGACCTCGGCGGATCGAGCAGCAGGTTGACCATCGGCTGATCGTAGCCGGGCGAGAAGAAGCCGGTGGTGGCGGCGATGTAGTTGCTTTGCCCCGAGCCGGGCGCGGCGATGGGGTGCACGTCGACGATGGTTTCGTACCGCACCGGGTCGGAAATCCCGACCCGCTGCAACACGGTCGACCAGCGCGCCATGGTGAAGTTGCTGAGGTAATCGGCGCTGCACAGGGCGTCGCTCGGCGGATAATTGAGCAGCATCACCGCCTTCTGGTTGACCAGGGGCAGGCCGAGCGGCAGATAGAACGCCCAGGGCGAGGCGCTGGTGGCCGAGGCCGGGTCCCAGCAGCCGGACTTGTCCTGGCAGCCGAGCGCCCCGCTCCACCCCAGCCCGGCATTGCCGATGAAGCCGGTCAGCATCGGACCGTAGCCGGCCAGCGCCTTCACCACCGCCGGATCGGAACTGGTCATGGTGATGGTGGCGGCGGTGGTTCCGTTCGTTGTCACCGAAACGTCGGCCTTCAGCCCGTCGCGCTGGAGCGAGGCCTGGGTGAATTGCAGGATGGATTGCCCCAACGTCTGGGGAAATCCGGTCTTGGCCTTGTAATAGGCCGGCATCGCCGGGTCCTGGGCGTTGGGGTAGTAGTGGATCAGGTTGGGATCGCTCAGGGTGACGACCACCTGATCGGCGCAGGCCGTCAGGGCCGTCAGGGGCGTCAGGGCGGCGAGGCACAGGCAGGCACACACCAGGACGCGGCGGACCCTGCCCAGGACGGACGCGATCTTCATGGTTTCCCCCTCCCCATTCTTCGGCTCCTCTCCCGCCTCTGATCGTGATTAGCAATTAACTAGACGCCGCCACATCGGAAGATAGTTGGGTGCCAATCCGCAATCATTGAGGGATGATTTGTCTTGTTCGATTATTATTGTACATCACATCCATGTCGTCAGCAATCCGACAGGAGCAACGCCCTCGCATATCGCTTTCGCCATGGTCGGTGCGCGAGGGGTGGGCGGCCCCAACCGAAAGGCCTGGACCTGTGAGCGCAACCTCTTTCCGCGACTACCCAAGTGTGCTTAATTAATCTCCAAATAGGCGGGACGCGCCGGCCGCCGAAGCCGGCCGGAATAGATAATAATACGATCAGGAACACGGCAGAGAGAGGCTTCATGACCAAATCCCCCGTTGGCACGATCAATCTGGAAAGCCTGATGAGTCGGGCGAACATCCTGTTCACGAGCGGCTACCGGTTTCGTGGGGATCTGCATGTCGGCAATCTGGAGAAGAGCTTCGCCGCCGTAAGCGGGAACATCGAGAAATTCCAGCACAAGATGCGGTTCCGGGCCCAGAACGACTTCGACTGGATTCATGCCGGCGGTCACGACACGCGGCTTCGGGTGATCGACGCCGACGACCTCGACCACGAGTTCAAGGAACTGTGCCGCCACAGCCTGTCCCTGCTCGACGGCGGCAACCATTGTCCCATGGTGCTGACGGTGATCCGCGACCGCGGCCGGCCGCACGACTTCATCGTCGCCCAGACCAGCGAGCACACCTATGTGGACGCGCGAAGCGCCGAGACGGTGTTCAACCTGATCATCGACCACTACAACGCGCTGTGCCGGGGCGATGAGGCCCGTCAGGCCGAGGTGCTGGACGCCGCCCGCCGGATCAGGACCCTGCCGGCCGCCGAGATGGTCGAGATCCTCACCGCCGACGGCTATGACCGCGACGCCCATATGGAGGGGCTGGCCGCCTATCCCGTCGCCGACGTCGGCGAATACGCCATCCCGCTCGACATGGTTCCGGCCTGCCTCGAGGAATACAAGAAGCGGCGTTTCGCTCCGGTCATGCGCTTCTTCAAGCTCGGGAAGTTGGTCGACCGGTGCCGCGCCAAATACCCCGAACTGACCCAGAACGCGGTGGCCTGCGCCGCCCTGTCCAAGGGCTTCTACAACCTGAACCTGAAGACCCGGGGCGCGCCGGACCAGCACGTCATCAGCTTCAAGATGCTGTCCGACCTGCTGAAGCCGGAACTGCGGGAGCAGTACAGCGGCAACTACATCGCCTTCGTGCCGACCAGCGTCGACGGTCACCTGCCGATCGAAGAGATGGCGAAGGCGATTCACGACCGCATCCGCCACTTCAAGGACAGCAAGCTCGACGCCACCATCTTCAATCTGGTGGAAGAGGCGGTTGACGCCGCCCAGGTGGGAACCGCCAACGACCCCCTGTCGTTCGTGGTGACCAACTGGAACAACTACCGCTATCTCAATCAGGCCGAGTACCTCCACGGCTGCCAGTCGGTCCGTCACCAGAGCGGCGTCAACATCGAGCCCAAGGATGTGTTGGGGGCGGTGCTGGTCAACCGGCCGATCCTGGTGATCAACATGTCGGCCAAGGACGAACTGTGCCTGTCGTTCTTCCCCTCGCTCCGCGCCGAGGCGGAAAACCTGGCGGCGGCCGACGAGATCGCCGCCGTGATCGAGCAGGCCTGATTTTCCGGAGCGTCCGGCGGCGGCCCCGCCCTCGCCGGACCTCGTCCAATCCGTTCAGCAGGATCGCCCGTGCACGCATTATCGAACTACCAGCTGCTGGAAGAGATCTACGGCTCCGGCCACACCCGCGTCTGCCGGGCGCTCAGCCTCGCCGACCAGCAGCCGGTGATCTTGAAGATCCTGAGCGGCGAGACGGTCCATTCCGACGTCTACGCCCAGTACCAGCACGAATTCGAGGTTACCCGGTCGCTGGCCGACATCGAGGATGTGATCAAGGTGCGCGCCCTGGAAGCGGTGCAGGACACCGTGATGATCGTCGAGGAGGATATCGGCGGCCAGTCCCTGGCGAGGACGCTGCAATCCGGCCCGGTTGGGCTGGAGGAAGGGTTGGACTTGGCGGCGCGCGTCGCCCATGTCCTCGGCCAGATCCACCAGCACCGCGTCATCCACAAGGACTGCACTCCCGCCAACATCATCTGGAACCGCGAGAGCGGGGCGCTCAGGATCATCGATTTCGGCATCTCGTCGCAGTTGAGCCAGGAACGCCTCGACTTCCAGAACGTCAACCAGCTGGAAGCCAACCTGGCCTACGCCTCGCCGGAACAGACCGGCCGGGTCAACCGCAAGCTGGACTACCGTTCCGACCTTTATTCCCTCGGCGTCACGCTCTACCAGATGTTCACCGGTTCGCTGCCCTTTCTGGCGCGGGCGGGGATCGAGCTGGTGCATGCCCATATCGCCCTGATGCCGCCCGCGCCGCACGAGATCGCGCCCGATCTCCCCCGTCCGCTGTCGGACATCATCATGCGCCTGATGGCCAAGATGGCCGACGACCGCTACCAGAGCGCCTGGGGGCTGGAACACGACCTTCGCCGCTGCTTGGATTCGCTCCGGCGGACCGGCGGCATCGCGCCCTTCGACCTGGGGGAAAAGGACGCTTCCACCCGGCTGCAAATTCCGCAGAAGCTGTACGGCCGCCAGATGGAAACCGCCGCCATCATCGCCGCCTTCGAACGCGCCGCCATGGGGCCGGCCGAGCTGCTACTGGTCAGCGGCTTCTCCGGCACCGGCAAGAGCGCCCTGGTGCATGAGGTGCACAAGCCCCTGACCGAGCGGCGCGGCAGCTTCATCTCGGGCAAGTTCGACCAGTACCAGCGCGACGTGCCCTTCCATGCCTGGAAGATGGCGTTCGAGGAGCTGTGCAGTCTTTTGCTGAAGGAGGACGAGGCCTCGCTCGCCCGCTGGCGCGACCGCATCGCCGGGGCGCTGGGGAGCATCGGCAAGGTGGTGGCCGAGGTGATCCCGTCCATCGAACTGATCGTCGGACCGCAGCCCGAGGTGCCGCCGCTCGCCGGCGAACAGGCGCTGAACCGCCTGAACTACGCCTTCGCCAATTTCCTGAAGGCGCTGTGCGTCAAGGACTTCCCCCTGGTGGTGTTCATCGACGACTGGCAATGGGCGGATTCCGGCTCGCTGTCGCTGCTCAGATCGGTGATGGCGGACAAGGAGATCCGCCATCTGCTGCTGATCGGCGCCTATCGCGACAACGAGATCCACACCGCTCACCCGCTCAGCCTCGCGCTCGACGACATCGGCAAGGCGGAAGGCCGGATGACCACCATCGAGCTGCCGCCGCTTGGAACCGCCGACGTGCGCGACCTGGTGCGCGACACCTTGAACGACGCGCCCGGAATCGAGGACGTCGCCCGCGTGATCCATGGCAAGACCCGGGGCAATGCCTTCTTCACGGTGCAACTGCTGACCGATTTGTACGAGACCTCGGTGATCCGCTTCAGCCAGGAGGACTGGCGCTGGGTGTGGCGGCAGGCCGACATCGAATCGCGCGACATCTCGGGCAACGTCGTCGACCTGATGACGGTGAAGATCGGGCGGCTGCCGGAAAAGGTGCAGCGGACCCTGATCCACGCATCTTGCATCGGCGACCGCTTCGAGCTGTCGACCCTGGCCGCCATCCTGGAGAAGCCGGCGCACCTGGCGGCGGCCGAGCTGGAAGTGGCGTTGCAGGAAGGCATCCTGGTGCCGGTCGGGCTCAACTACCGCATCGCCCGGCAAAAGGGCAACACCGCCAACGTCACCTACCAGTTCGTCCATGACCGGGTGCGCCAGGCGGCCCAGGGCATGCTGGAACCCAGCGCGGCGGAACGGATTCACTTCGACATCGCCAACAAGTGGCTGTCGGAGTTTTCGGAGGAGGAGCAGGAACTCCGCATCTTCGACATCGCCAACCAGTTCAACGCCGGCCGCAACCACATCGCCGCCCCCGACCAGCGCACCCGGCTGGCGATGATCAACTTGCGGGCCGGCCGCCGCGCCAAGAGCGCCACCGCCTATCCCACGGCGCTTCACTACCTGCAAACCGCCATGGAGCTGCTGCCCGGCGATTGCTGGACCTCCCTGCCGGCCGATACGGCCGAGCTTTACCTGCTGGCCGCCGAGGTCGCCTTTCTGACCAAGGACTACCCGGCGATGGAAGGATGGGTGGACACCTATCTCGCCCACCGCGCCGCGCCGCTGGACCGGGTCGGCGCCCACAAGATCCGCATCATGGCCTATGTCGCCCAGAACCGCCTGTCCGAGGCGGTGGCGGTGTCGCTGCACGCCCTGGATCTGGTGGGGGTGCCGCTGCCCGACGCGCCGACCGGCGCCGAGGTGATGGAGCAGCTGACCCGGACCATCGGCATGCTGTCGGGCAAGAGCATGGACGAATTGCTGAACCTGCCCGCCATGACCGACCCGGACCGGCTGGCCGCCATGGACCTTCTGGGGCTGGCGCTGCCGCCGGCCTACTGGACGTCGCAGGAACTGCTGGCGCTGGTGGTGTTCCAGATGGTGCAGCAGACCGTGCTGCACGGCCATTCGCCCAATGCCGGCTATGGCTTCTCGTGGTGGGGCATCATCGACTGCGCCATCCTCGGCAATATCGAGGAGGGATGCGCCTTTGGCACCTTCGCCATCGATCTGGCCCGGCGTCACGGCCTCAACCTGCAACAGCCCCTGTTCTTCGAGGCCTGGATCGTCCGGAAGTACCGGCGTCATCTGGCGGAATCGATCCCGCTGTTCGAACAGGCCTTCGCCCTGTCGCTGGAGATCGGCGACTTCGAATACGCCTCCTACGCCCGCAACAACCACATGCAGGCGCTGTTCCATCTCGGCCGCGGCCTGGACTCCCTGCTCGGCGAGATGGAGCGGGCGCATCGCGACCTGCAACGCTTCCAGGTCGGCTCGTCGCTCTACTGGCACGACATCTGGTGGCAGGCGGCGATCAATCTGGCGCGGCCCTGTCCCGAGCCTCACGTCCTGGCCGGCCCGGCCTATGACGAGGCGGTGTCGGTGCCCCAGCACCTCAAGGTCAACGACGTCAGCACCCTTTTCCTGCTCTATCAGGCCAAGCTGCTGATCGCCTGCGTCATGGGCGAGCGCGCCGCCGCCGCCGCCTATGCCGAGCGGGCGCGCGCCTATTGCAAGGGCGGAGTCGGCATGCATGCCTTCACCTTGTTCCATGCCTACGAATCCCTGGCCCTGCTGGCCAACGCCGGGACGCTGGGCCGGCGCAAGGTGGCCAGGCTGGTGGCGGAGAACCAGGAGAAGCTGAAGGTCTGGGCCGACAACGCCCCCATGAACTATCGCCACCACTGGCTGCTGGTCGAGGCCGAGCGGCTGCGGGTGGCGGGCAAGTCGGACCAGTCGATCCGCCTCTACGACGAGGCCATCGACCAGGCCCGCGCCGGCGGTTTCCTGCACGAGGAGGCGCTGGCCCACGAACTGACCGCCCGCTGCTATGTCGAGCGCGGGCAGGAACGCCTGGCCGGATTCTACCTGCGCCACGCGATACAGCTTTACGAGCGCTGGGGGGCGCAGGCCAAGACGGCGCGCCTGACCGCCGAGTTCCCCGAACTGTTGCTGACGGTGGCGCTGGGCGCGGACCACCACCAGAGCACCGCCCGGGACAAGAGCGGCGGCAGCGGCAGGCAGAGCCACAAGGCTTTCGACGCCCTGGCCCTGACCCAGGCGTCGCAGGCGATCTCGCGCGAGATCGTCATCGGCGACATGATCACGACCCTGCTGCGGATCGTGATCGAGCATTCCGGGGCGCAAAAGGCCCTGCTGGTGCTGAAGAAGGGCGACGAGCTGTCCATCGAGGCCCAGGGCGCCGCCCGCGAATCCACCGAGATCGCGGTGCGGTCCATCCCCATCGGGGAGGAAGGCGAACTGCCCCTGCCGCGCTCCATGATCCAGTTCGCCGTCCGCACCGGCAAATCGCAGGTGATCCACGACGCCCGACAGGGCTCGATCTTTTCCTCCGATCCCTACTTCGTTCGGGTTCGGCCGCTGTCGGTGCTGTGCGAGCCGATCGTCCATCAGGGCAAGCTGGTCGGCATGCTCTATCTGGAAAACAACCTGACCGTCGGCGCCTTCACCGAGGAAAGGCTGGAACTGCTGCGTCACCTGTCGGCCCAGGCCGCCATCTCGATCGAGAACGCCCGGCTCTACGCCGATATGGAGGCCCGCGTCCGCGACCGGACCCGCGAGCTGGCCGAATCGCTTCAGACCGTCCGGGTCAAGAGCAGCCAGGTCTCGGCCCTGCTCGACAATTCCGGCCAGGGCTTCCTGTCCTTCGGCCCCGATCTGGTGGTCGAGCCCGAATTCAGTCAGGCCTGCCTGACCTTCTTCGGCGGCTCGCCGGCCGGCCGGCCGGTGGACGAGCTTTTGTGCCGGGACGCCGTCGGCGACCGCGAGACCCTGCGCGCCTGCGTCCAGGCCGCTTTCGACGACGATGATCCGTTGCGCCGCCACCTCTACCTGTCGCTGCTGCCCGAGGAGATCGTGGTCGGCGACAAGGCGCTGAAGACCGAGTTCCGCATGCTGGAACGGGCGGTCATGGCGGTGGTGACCGACGTCACCGAGGAGAAGGCCCTGGCCGCCCAGGTGGAGCGCGAGCGGGCGCGCCTGGAGATGATCGTGGCGGCGGTGACCTGCGGCAACGACTTCTTCGACGCGGTGGCGGATTTCCGCGACTTCGCCCGCAAGGGGGCAGCGCCCTGGAGCAACGGCGGCGGCAAGGCGCCGCTCTACCGCGCCATCCACACCTTCAAGGGCACCTTCAACCAGTTCGGCTTTCACCACGTCACCCAGGCGCTGCATGTGGTGGAATCGTCGCTTCAGACCCTGCCCGAGCAGACCGGCGCCGTCGAGGCGGCCGCCCTGGCCTTCGGCCACGACTGGAACGCCCTGCTCGATTCCGATCTGGAGACGGTGACCTCGTCCCTGGGCGAGGACTTCATGGCCCGGCGTGGCTTCGTCGCCATTCCGCCCGATCAGGCCCGCCGCTTCGAGCTGTTCGCCCGCGGCCTGCTCGACAAGGCGGAGGCACCGAAGGTGCTGGAGGAAATCGCCGCCATCCGCACCGTCTCCCTCAAGCAGGGGCTGGCCGAGTACGATAAGCTGATCCAGCAGGTGGCGCGCCGGCTGGAGAAGACGGTGGTGCCGCTGGAGGTCTCCGGTGGCGATATCCGCGTCGACCCCGAGACGATGGGGCCGTTCCTGCGCTCGCTCGGCCATGTGTTCCGCAACGCGGTCGACCACGGAATCGAGGTTCCCGATACCCGGCTGGCCGCCGGCAAGTCGGAGTTCGGCGTCATCGCCTGCGCCATCGGCCGCGACAACGGCGACATCACCATCGAGATCACCGACGACGGCGGCGGCATCGACGTCGAGGGGCTGAGGCGGCGGGCCTCGGCCGTCACCGGCCAGGACGTCTCGGCCTGGGGGCTGGCGGACCTCGTCTTCGCCGAGGGCGTCTCCAGCCGGGCCGAGGCCACCGACCTGTCCGGCCGCGGCGTCGGCATGCCGGCGGTGAAGGCGGCCATCCTCCAACTGGGCGGCAGCGTCCGCCTCGACACCCGTCCCGGACGGGGTACGTCGTTTCTCTTTCGCGTTCCGGCCCGGCCGGCGGAAAGGAGGGGGGCGTGAATATCCGGAAAAAAGACTTCCCCAAGACCATGGACGCCGTCCTGAAGCGGGCGCGGGCGTACCTGGAGGACGAGATCGGAGCTACCTTCGTCAGGAACGAGACGATGATCGGCAACATCGACATCCTGGACCTGAAGAGGATCACCATCATTGTCGGCACCGGCGGTCCGGTGAACCTGCTGATCGCCTTCTGCTTCGACCAGAGCCTGCTTGAACGCCTGTTCCACGTCTCGACCGCCAAGCTGGGGATCGAGCCGCACGAGCGCGAGCTGTTCCTGCGCGAGACCGCGGCCGAGACGGTCAATTTCATCCTCGGCCACGCCACCGCCGACCTTGCCGAGCAGGGCAACGACGTCAGCCTGTCTCCGCCGGTGGTGCTGGAGGAAGGGCGGTGCATCCACCGCCCAAGAAAGGCGACGTTCGCTACAATTCAAATCTCAACAAGCGTCGGCATACTCGATATCTATTTCATAGGTCCATCGGAGCTGTTCGATCATCGGCTGAACGTCCTGTCGGAAGAGGGGGGAACATGCATCCGCTGAAGGTCCTGATCGTCGATGATTCCCTGCTTACCGTCAGAACGCTGACCGCCATGCTGAAGGATATGGGCCATCTGGTGGTGCAGACGGCCGGAACCGGCGCCCTGGCGCTGGAGGCCTACCGCGCGAGTCCCCCCGATCTGGTCACCATGGACATCACCATGCCGGACATGGACGGCATTCAGGCCACCTCCAGCATCATCCGGGAGTTCCCCGGCGCCAAGATCATCATGGTGACCTCGCACGGGCAGGAAGGCATGGTGATGAAGGCGGTCAAGGCCGGCGCCAAGGGATACGTGTTGAAGCCCATCAAGCCTGAGAAACTGCGCGACATGATAGCGCGCATCTTCAATTGAGGGGAAGGCGGTACACCGGCATGCCAAAGGGCTCCAGACAACCTTCCTCGGCGGAAACGGCATTCCGGGACGGCCTCCTCGACGCCATTCCGTTCCCCATTTACGTCACCGACATGAATTCGCTGGAAATCGTCAGCGTCAACCGGGCGATGCACGACAAGACCGGCGCCCGGCCGGGCGAGGCCTGCCACTGGGCGATCTATCGCCAGTCCTCCCCCTGCATCTTCTGCAAGATCCATGACTTGCGCGGGACGAAGGATTCCGGCGCCGTGGTGTTCGAGCATTTCAACGATCGCGACGAATGCTGGTACCAGTTGCACGAAACCGTTCTGACCTGGCTGGACGGCCGGCCGGTGAAACATTCCATCGCGGTGGATATCTGCCGGATGAAGGAGGCCCAGAACGAGCTGTCGGAGGCCTATGCCCTGCTCGCGCTGAAAAGCGAGGAGTTGGAGCTGCTGTCGGTGACCGATGCCCTGACCGGACTCTACAACCGCCGGCGGCTGGACCAGTCCCTCGATTACGAACTGGGCCGCGCCGCCCGCTACAACGTCCCCCTGTCGGTGATTCTGCTCGACGTCGACCGCTTCAAGCAGATCAACGACGCCCACGGCCACCAGATCGGCGACAAGGTGTTGCAGGTGGTGGCCGACACCATGCGCAAGGGCTTTCGCACCGTCGACACCATCGGCCGCTGGGGCGGGGAGGAGTTCCTGATCCTCAGCCCCGAGACCAATCTGGAGGGCGGCCTTGCCCTGGCCGAGAAGCTGCGCGGCCTGATCCAGGGGGCCGATTATCCCGGCGATGTCCAGGCCACGGCCTCGTTCGGAGTGGCCGAGGCGTTTCCGGGCGAAAGCGTCCGCAACCTGGTTTCCCGCGTCGACGCCGCCCTTTACCGGGCCAAGTCCCTGGGGCGCAACCGGGTCGAGACCTGAAGCAAGCCGATACCGAGGCAAGGCCCTGGCCCGATGCCGTGAGTCTTTGCACCCGACATGCGCCGGGGCTATAACCCGCCGGGAGATCGGATGAGAGGATGAGCCCGTGGGGCGCAGGGACGTCAGACGAATGCTGATGGGGCACAGGAAGCCCCTGTGGGAACGTCCCTCGTTTCTGGTGGGGGTAATGGCCGCGGTGCTGCTGCTTGGCCTTGCCGTCGGGCTTGGCATCGGCCGGCTCAGCGACAGGGCGTCGAAATCCGCTCCGGCCATCGCCACGGAACAGGCCCCGGCGCCGGTGGTTCCCGCCCTGCCGCCGCAAGGCGGACCAACCGGGGACGATTCCGCGGAGGCGGGGCCGCTGATTCAGCCGCCGCCGCCGCGTCCCGATCCGGGGTCGTCGGAAGCCCTGGAACTGGGGCATGCGTCCGACGTGGCCGTCCTGCCGCCGCCAAGGGATGATGCCCGTCCACCGCCGAAACCGTCTTCCGCCGCAGCGGGGATGTGGCTGCGACACGCCTTGCCGCCCCCGAAGGTGGCGGGACGGCCGATGATCGCCATCATCATCGACGACCTTGGCGTCGACCGTAAGCGCAGCGAGCGCGTCGCCATGCTGAAAGGGCCGCTGACCTTATCCTATATGACCTATGCAGAGGACTTGGCGCGTCAGACAGCCGATGCCCGCGCCCGGGGGCACGAACTGATGGTCCATGTTCCCATGCAGCCGCAAAGCGCCACCTACGATCCGGGACCCGAGGTTCTGGAGGTGGGGCATTCCCCCGAGGAAATCCGCCAGCGCCTCGATTGGGGGCTGTCGCGGTTCGGCGGCTATATCGGCATCAACAACCATATGGGCAGCCGTTTCACCTCGAACGTCGCCGGCATGCGGGTGGTGATGGCGGAATTGCGCCGGCGTGGCCTGGTGTTCGTCGATTCGGTGACCTCGGAACGCAGCGTCGGCGCCGAGACGGCGAAGCAGTACGGAGTTCCCTTCACCGCCCGCCATATCTTCCTGGACAATGATTCAAGTCCGGCCCATGTCCGGGCCCAACTGGCCAAGACCGAAGCCCATGCCCGCAAGCACGGTTTCGCCGTCGCCATCGGCCACCCCCACGACGGCACCATCGACGCGCTGGCGGGGTGGCGGGGAGGATTGGAGGCCAAGGGGCTGGTGCTGGTTCCGGTCAGCACCATCATCCGTCTGTCTTCCCGGGACTGACGTTCCCCCGGGGGGCGGGGATCACTCCGCCACCACCTGATCGGCGGTCCAGCGGCGGGTGACCGGATTACCGGTTTGCCGCCATTCCTCGAACCGGCGCCGGGCGTCGGCCTCGGCGGCCTTGCGGTCGAAGCGGCCGTGATAGGTGACGTTCATGGCGGCGCGGTCGCGGCCAGCGGGCTGGCCGTCGACGGTGAAGCCAAACCGTAGCGGACGGGCGGAGGCCATGTCAGTAACTCCGGAGCAGGCCGACCAGGCGGCCCTGGACCTTGACCCGATCCGGCGGAAATATCCGGGTCTCGTACTTCTTGTTGGCGGGTTCCAGGGCGATGGAGGCGCCCTTGCGGCGCAGCCGCTTCAAGGTGACTTCCTCGTTGTCGACCAGGGCGACGACGATGGTGCCGGCCTCGGCGCTGTCGCAGTTGCGGATCACGACGGTGTCGCCGTCGTGGATGCCGGCGTCGATCATGGAATCGCCCTCGACGGTCAGGGCGTAGTGATTGCCGCTGCCCAGCATGGAGGCGGGAATGTCGATGCTGTTGCTGTGATCGCGCAGGGCCTCGATGGGGGTGCCGGCGGCGATCTTGCCGTAGAGCGGCAGGGTTACGGCGTCGGAGGGGCCGGCTACCGGCGCTCCGACCAGCGTCTGAGGAAAGCCGCCCTTGATCACCGTGGGGGCAAAGGACATGGCCGGAGGCGGCAGCGGCTGATCGGCGACGTTCTCGGGCAGGCGCACCACCTCCAGCGCCCGGGCGCGGTGGGCGAGGCGGCGGATGAAGCCCCGTTCCTCCAGCCCGGTGATCAGGCGGTGAATGCCCGACTTGGACTTCAGGTCCAGCGCGTCCTTCATTTCGTCGAACGAGGGGGAGATGCCGGTGGCGCGAAGCCGCTGATCGATGAACATCAACAGTTCGTATTGCTTGCGGGTCAACATGCCGCCCCCTCCCCTGACGAAAACATTCAAGAACAAACCTTAAACCAACCTGTTTTGTTCTAGGCTCGTTCCCGATTTGCGTCAAGGGGATTTTTCGTATCGCCCCGGCGCCGCCCCACAGCGAAACGGCGGGCCTCTCGCGAGACCCGCCGTCCTTGCGTCGTGGCGCCGATGACGGCGGTCAGCTCTTCAGCGCGGTCAGCACCTCGTCCAGCATCTTCTTGGCGTCGCCGAACAGCATGCGGTTGTTGTCCTTGTAGAACAGCGGATTGTCGACGCCGGCGTAACCCGACGCCATCGACCGCTTCATGACGATGGAGGTCTTGGCCTTCCACACCTCCAGCACCGGCATGCCGGCGATGGGGCTGTTGGGGTCCTCCTGCGCCGCCGGATTGACGATGTCGTTGGCGCCGATCACCATCGAGACGTCGGTTTCGGGGAAATCGTCGTTGACCTCGTCCATTTCCATCACGATGTCGTAGGGCACCTTGGCCTCGGCCAGCAGCACGTTCATGTGGCCGGGCATGCGCCCCGCCACCGGATGGATGCCGAAGCGGATGTTGACGCCCTTTTCCCGCAGGTGCTTGGTGATCTCGTAGACGGTGTGCTGGGCCTGCGCCACCGCCATGCCGTAGCCCGGCACGATGACGACGTTCTTGGCTTCCTTCAGAAGGTCGGCGGTTTCCTGGGCGCTGATCGGGGTGACCTCGCCGGCCGGCTGGCCGTCGGCCGCCGCCGCCACCGTGCCGCCGCCGGTACCGAAGCCGCCGGCGATGACGCTGATGAAGTTGCGGTTCATCGCCCGGCACATGATGTAGGAGAGGATGGCGCCGCTTGACCCCACCAGCGCGCCGGTGACGATCAGGAGGTCGTTGGACAGCATGAAGCCGGTGGCGGCGGCCGCCCAGCCGGAATAGCTGTTCAGCATGGAGACCACCACCGGCATGTCGGCGCCGCCGATGGCCATCACCATGTGGACGCCGAACGCCAGCGCGATGATGGTCATGACGATCAGGGCGAAGGCGCCGGCGCCGCCGGATTCGACGTTGACGAAGATGTTGCCGACCCAGATCACGACGAGCAGGCCCGCCAGGTTCATCCAGTGCCGCGCCGGCAGCAGCAGCGGCTTGCCGTCGATCTTGGCGGACAGCTTGCCGAAGGCGATCAGCGAGCCGGAGAAGGTGATGGCGCCGATCAGGATGCCGATATAGATCTCGACCTCGTGGATGGTCTTTTCCACGCCGGTATAGGTGATCGAGGTGTCGGCATAGCTGGCGAAGCCGACCAGGCAGGCGGCCAGGCCGACCAGCGAGTGCATCAGCGCCACCAGTTCGGGCATCTGGGTCATCTGCACCTTGCGGGCGGCGTAGAGACCGACGCTGCCGCCGATGGTCATGGCGATGATGATCCAGGGAACCCCGCCCCAGGTGACTTGTGGTCCGAACACGGTGGCGACGACGGCGAGCGCCATGCCGACCATGCCGAAATAGTTGCCCCGGCGCGAGGTCTCGGGGTTGGACAGGCCGCCCAGGCTGAGGATGAACAAGATGGTGGCACCGATATAGCATACGGTGACGAGACTTGCGGACATGGTGCCTCCTTACTTGCGGAACATCGCCAGCATGCGGCGGGTGACGGCGAATCCGCCGAACATGTTGATGGAGGTGAGGATGATGCCGATCACCGCCAGGAATCCGATCCAGATGTTGGGGCGCGAGACGCCCTCGGCCAAGGGCGGCGAGATCTGGACCAGGGCGCCGATGGCGATGATGCTGGAGATGGCGTTGGTGACGCTCATCAGCGGGGTATGCAGGGCGGGGGTGACGTTCCACACAACCATGTAGCCGACGAAGCAGGCCAGCACGAACACGGTGAAATGTCCGAGGAAGGCGGCCGGGGCGTACATTCCCACGAACCAGAACGCCAGGGCGCCCAGTCCGAAGACGATGGCCAGGGTCTTGAGCGACATCGGCTCGCCGGAACCGTGGCCATGGCCGGAGGATTTCTTCGCCGCGACCGGGGCGGCGGCCGGCTTGGCCGGCGGCGGCGCCGGCAGCACGAGAGGCGGCGGCGGCCAGGTGATCTCGCCCTCCTTGATCACGGTCAGGCCGCGGATGGCGTCGTCACTCATGTTGACGTCGATGACGCCGTCCTTGGTCTTGCACAGTTCCTCGGTCAGGCGCAGCAGATTGGTGGCGTAAAGCGTCGAGGCCTGCTTGGACAGGCGGCTCGGCAGGTCGGCATAGCCGATGATGGTCACGCCATGGCGCACCACCACCTCGCCCGGCACGGTCAGCTCGCAATTGCCGCCTTGTTCGGCGGCCATGTCGACGATGACGCTGCCGGCCTTCATGCTCTGGACCATCTCGGCGGTGATCAGCCGGGGAGCGGGCTTGCCGGGGATCAGGGCGGTGGTGATGATGATGTCCACCTCGCGCGCCTGCTGGGCGTACATCTCGCGCTGGGCGGCCTGGAAGCCCTCGCTCATCACCTTGGCGTAGCCGCCGCCGCCCGACCCCTCTTCCTGGTAGTCCACGGCGACGAACTCGGCGCCCATGGACTTGACCTGATCGGCCACTTCGGAACGGGTGTCGTTGGCGCGCACGATGGCGCCCAGGCTGACGGCGGTGCCCAGCGCCGCCAGGCCGGCGACGCCGGCGCCGGCGACGAAGACCTTGGCCGGCGGAACCTTGCCGGCGGCGGTGATCTGGCCGGTGAAGAAGCGGCCGAACTGATTGGCGGCCTCGACCACGGCGCGGTAGCCGGCGATATTGGCCATGGAGGACAGGGCGTCCATCTTCTGGGCGCGCGAGAGCTGCCGCGGCACGCAGTCCATGGCCAGCACGGTGATCTTGCGGGCTGCCAGCGCCTGCATCAGCTCGGGGTTCTGCGCCGGCCAGATGAAGCCGATCAGGGTGGTGCCTTCTTTTATCAGCGCCACTTCGTCCATGCCGGGGGCGCGGACCTTGAAGACGATGTCGGCGCCGTCCCACAGCTCGGCCGCGTTGGCGGCGATTTTCGCTCCGGCGGCGGCGTAGGATTCGTCGTCGAAGTTCGCCAAGGCGCCGGCACCGCTTTCGACAATCACTCCGAATCCCAGCTTGATCAGCTTCTCGACCACATCGGGAACCGACGCGACCCGCTTTTCGTTGGGGTAGATTTCCTTAGGAATTCCAATGATCGAAGGCATGGTTTCTCCTGTGCTTCATTGGCGTTGCATCTCGACCCGGACAGTCACGACGGCGCGGCCTCCCTGGTTCAGGCCCGCCATGGGGCGGGCTTGACCATGCATCGTGTGCGGCGGGACGGGCAGACCCCTGACGCTCCCTGTAGGTGGTGGGCTTTTCCGCCTCTATTTTACGGGTAACAATGCCCTTACCCCGCTCTTTTGCCAAGCAGGTTTGACTCAAATCATGCGTTCCGATCAGGATTTGAGGTGGCGGCCCTTCCGGTGATAATCTCGGGAGCGTGGAGGCGAGGGACGACCCATGAAAAGTCCGCTGACCGGCCTGATGCTAGCCGTGATGATCGCGCTTCCGGCCAGGGCCGAGCCGGTGGGGTACCGCTACGAGATCATGTGGGGCGGCTTCCATGCCGGCGAACTGGCGATCACCCGCGACGACGGCGGTCCGCGCACCGTCACCGGCATGTCCATCCGCACGCTGGGCCTGTTCGACAGCCTGCTGCGCCTTCGTTTCAGCGCCGAGGGTGGCGGGCGCCGGGATGACGGAACCGGCCTGACCTCGGAGTACTACCGCACCCATTTCCGCAACCGCAGCCGCGAACAGGTGTTGCGCGTGGCCTATCGTCCGGGCGACGAGGCGGTGATCGTCGAGGATCAGGTATTGGCCGTCTTCGCGCCGTCCTCCGACGATGGGGACCCCATGCCCGAGGTTCCACCCGAATTGCGGCGGGGGGGCCTGGACCCGCTGACCAACGTCGCCCTCCTGGGGAAAAAGGCCGCGGAAGCCCTGAACGGGGGGGCGTCGCGCTTTCGCACCACCACCTTCGACGGTCGGCGCAACTATGATTTCGATGTGACCGTGGAAGGCCGCGGCCGGGTCAACATCCGTGGCCGGGAATACCAGACCATCCGGCTGAGAATGGTCCTGCATCCGGTCGCCGGCTTCAAGGAACGGTTCCGCAAGCTGTGGGAGGGGGCCGACTACACCGTCCACCTGGACCCGCAAACCCTGCTGCCGGTCCGGATCGAGACCGACAGCTTCACCGCCTCGACGGTGATCAATGTCATCGAACCCTGCCTGGTCGCCGCCGATCAGTGCGGGCCGCGACTGGCGGCGGACGGGGAGGGTGGCGGCAAGTGACCGCCGTTCCGCGATCCCGCCACGGTGTCGTCCGCATGGTTCCGGGGGGGCGATTAGAGGTTCTCGTTTGCCGTGGCCGACGCTATGGTGGGGACGTTCGTTCAAGCTGCCCGTATTGACCTGCCAGGTGCCCATCCCGTGAGAGTTCCCGTTCTTGCCGTCCTGCTCGCCGTCGGACTCGCCTTGTTCCAGCCAGCGCCGGCCAAGGCCGAGTCCGTGCCCGGCGATCTCGCCGTCGCCCGTCAGGCCCTGGCGGCCGCCAAGAAGGACCGCTTCGACGAGGCGCTGCGGTTGGCGCGGCAGTCGAAGAACCCGACCTTGCCGCGGCTGGTGACCTGGATGGCCTATGTCTCGGGACGCTCCAGCGCCGATTTCTCCCAGTTGACCGGATTCATCAAGGCCAATCCGGATTGGCCGATGATGTCCAACATGACCCGGCGGGCCGAGGAATCCATCACCGCCGCCACCCCCAACGCCGAGGTCCTGGCCTGGTTCGAGCATCATCCGCCCACCACCGCCGATGGCGGCATGGCCCATGCGCGGTCGCTGTTCGCCGCCGGCCGGACCGAGCAGGCGGTCAAGGCGGTGCGCGACACCTGGGTCAATCAGAGTTTCGGCGTCTTGCAGGAACGGCAGTTCCTGTCACTGTTCGGCGATCATCTCCGCTACGAGGATCATTGGGGGCGGCTCGACCGCCTGCTGTGGGACCGTCAGGAGGCCTCGGTCCAGCGCATGCTGCTCAAGGTCGACGCGGGTCACCGCTCGCTGGCCCAGGCGCGGCTGGCGCTGCAATCGGGCAAGGCCAATCCCGAACCGCTGCTGGGGGCGGTTCCCCCGGGCCTGCGCGATGACCCCGGCCTGATCTACGAGCGGGTGCGCTGGCGGCGCCAGAAGGACCTGGACGAAGAGGCCATAGACCTGCTGCTGCACCCGGCCCGCAACAAGATCCGTCCCGACCTGTGGTGGCAGGAACGCGCCATCCTGGCGCGGCGCGCCCTTCAGAAGGGGCATGTGTCGCGGGCCTATCAGGCCGCCGCCGACCATGGCCTGGAGGGCGGCACCCAATATGTGGACGCCGAGTTCCTGGCCGGCTGGATCGCCCTGCGCTTCCTCGACGACCGCGAGACGGCCATAACCCACTTCACCCGCCTGCACGAATGGGCCAGCCACCCGCTGTCCCGCGCCCGCGCCGCCTATTGGGCCGGCCGCGCCTTCGAGGCCGGCGGCGATCCCAAGGCGCGGGAGTGGTTCACCCGGGCGGCGCGCTACCCCACCGCCTATTACGGCCAGCTGGCGGCGTCCAAGCTGGGCGATCACCATTGGCCGCTGCCGGAAGATCCCCGTCCGACCGCCGAGGACGCGGCCCGGTTCGGGAACCGCGACGTGGTCCAGGCGGCGCGGCTGCTGCTCGGCGCCGGCGAGAGCGAGTCGCTGCGGGCCTTCTTCATCCGGCTCAACGACATCGTCCACACTCCGGGCGAACGGACCCTGGTGGCGCGTCTGGCCACCAAGGCCGGCCGCGACGACCTTGCCCTGACGGTGGCCAGGCGCTCCGAGCGCGAGGGCGTCACCCTGATCGAGGCCGGCTGGCCGGTGCCTCGCGTCGGCGCCGAGGACGGAACGCCGGAAAAAGCCCTGGTCCTGGCCCTGATCCGCCAGGAAAGCGGCTTCATGCCGGCTGTTCAATCCACCGCCGGCGCCCGTGGCCTGATGCAGCTGATGCCGGCCACCGCCGCCAAGGTCGCCAAGACGTTGAAGCTGAAATTCCACCCCGGCAGGCTGGACGATCCCGATTTCAACATCCAACTGGGATCGGCCTATCTTGGCGAGATGCTGGGCAATTTCGAGGGCTCGTACGTGCTGGCGCTGGCGTCCTACAATGCCGGGCCGGGGCGGGCGCGCCGCTGGATCAGGGAATACGGCGACCCACGCGAACCCGCCGTCGACGTGGTCGACTGGGTCGAGATGATTCCGTTCAACGAAACGCGCAACTACGTCCAGCGGGTGATCGAAAGCGTCGCCGTCTACCGCCGCCGGCTGGGCAAGCCGGCCGGGCCGACCCTGGAGGCCGACCTGAAGCGCTGGAACCGCCGCACCGCCGGGGCGATGCCGTGACGCCGCGCCATCTCCGCCGAGTGCCGGCCTTGTCGGGAGTTTGACACCATGAACGACGTGGATATCCTTCAGGCCGAGAACGATGAACTGCGCCGCGAGATCGAATCGCTGCGCCAGGAGGTCGAGGACCTGCATGCCGAGGCCGATATCGACGCCTGCCATGTCGCCGGGCTTACCGCCCAGATCAAGGCCCTGATCGCCGAGGGCGATGCCTGTCCGGACAAGGCGGCGCATCCGCTGCTGGAGCGGACCCAATACGTCCACGCCCGCACCGGCGAGACCGTCACCAAGACCCGCGCCTTTCCCATCTACCGCGAGGCGTTCGACGCCGAGGCCCGGCGGCTGGGAATCGAGCACCCGGAGAAGATCCGGGGCTGAGGCGGGGCGGGGAGGCCGCTTGGCCGTCACTGGCTCCGCTCGATCTCTTCCTGGACGCGGGCCGGAAGGCGGTCGAGAATGTCCTTCCTCTCCCGCCCGTCCATGGTGGACCATGCCTTGATCTCGGCACGGGTCCGCTTGCAGCCGACGCACCAGCCGAACCGGTCGTCGATGCGGCACACCGACCGGCAGGGGCTGTCGAACAGGCGCAACGGCGGGTGGGGCAAGCCGACCTCCTCCTCAACTCCCCATTCGGCGGGGCATCTTCCCATATGGGGCCTACTCAGGAGTCCTAAAACCCCCGCCGCCTCTGGCAGTGCGCCCATGACCGGCGTATCCTGGCCCCAACAACAAAACGGTTCAGGGAGGATGCGCGATGCTGCATGGCAAGGTTCTGGTCGCCCAGGGCGGCGGCCCGACGGCGGTGATCAATCAGTCCATGGTCGGAGCCGTGCTGGAATCGCGCAAGTTCCGCAACGTTGACCTGGTCTACGGCGCCCATCACGGCGTGCGCGGCATCATCAACGAGGAGTTCCTCGACCTGACCCAGGAAACCAGCCACAATCTGGAGGCGGTGGCACAGACTCCGTCCTCGGCGCTGGGCTCGACCCGGGACAAGCCCGACCTGAAATACTGCCAGGAGGTGTTCAAGGTCCTCCAGGCCCATGGCATCGCCTATTTCTTCTACATCGGCGGCAACGATTCCTCCGACACCGTGCGCATCGTCTCGGAGGAAGCGCACAAGGCCGGCTATCCGCTGCGTTGCATCCATATCCCCAAGACCATCGACAACGATCTGGTGCTGAACGACCACACGCCGGGCTTTCCCTCGGCGGCGCGGTTCGTCGCCCAGGCCTTCATGGGCGCCAACCTGGACAACGCCGCCCTGAAGGGCGTCTATCTGGCGGTGGTGATGGGCCGCCATGCCGGCTTTCTCACCGCCGCCTCGGCGCTGGGCAAGAAGTTTCCCGACGACGGTCCCCACCTGATCTACATTCCCGAGCGGGTGTTCTCGCTCGACCGCTTCCTCGGCGACGTCAAGGACTGCTACGAGCGTCATGGCCGCTGCGTGATCGCGGTGTCCGAGGGAATTCACGACGAGAACGGCGCTCCCATCATCACCGCGTTGGCCAAGGATGTGGAAAAGGACGCCCACGGCAATATCCAGTTGTCGGGCACCGGCGCCCTGGCCGACCTGCTGTGCGAGGAGATCAAGTCCAAGCTGGGCATCAAGCGGGTCAGGGGCGACACCTTCGGCTATATCCAGCGTTCGTTCATCGGATGCGTCTCCGACGTGGACCAGCGCGAGGCCCGCGAGGTCGGCGAGAAGGCGGTCCAGTTCGGCATGTGGGGCGCCGTCGACGGCTCGGTCTCCATTCAGCGCACCGGATTCTACTCGGTTGACTACAAGCTGCTGCCGCTGGAGATGGTCGCCGGCAAGACCCGGGTGATGGAAGACCATCTCATCGCCGATTCGGGCACCGACGTCACCGACGCCTTCCGCATGTATCTGCGTCCGCTGCTGGGGTCCGGCATGCCCGACGCCTTCCGCCTGCGCCTCAACGCCGTCCCCAAGATATTGAACCGCTAGGCGACCGGGATCGCCTCGCCGGGCGCACAAAGGCGTTGACTCTCGGCCTTGGCTGGGTATAGTTCGGCCCTCTCGCGCGGGGGGCCTTCCTTGCGCGTCACTAATTCTTTTGCTCAGGTAGAATCGTCATGTTCGCAGTCATCCAGACCGGCGGTAAGCAGTACAAGGTGGCCCAGGACGACGTGATTCGCGTCGAGAAGCTGGCCGGCGAGGCCGGTTCCGAGATCGTGCTCGATCAGGTGCTGATGGTCGGCGACAAGGTCGGCGCTCCCGTGGTGGCCGGCGCCCAGGTCAAGGCGACCGTGGTCGCCCAGGCCCGCGGCGAGAAGATCATCGTCTTCAAGAAGCGCCGCCGCCAGAATTCGCGCCGCAAGAACGGCCACCGCCAGGACCTGACGATCCTGCGCATCACCGACATCTCCGCCGGCTGATCGCAGCCAGACGCGGATACGAGGAGAGTAGACTATGGCTCATAAAAAGGCTGGCGGTTCATCCCGCAACGGCCGCGACTCGGCAGGTCAGCGGCTTGGCGTCAAGAAGTTCGGCGGCGAGGTCGTCATTCCGGGCAACATCATCGTGCGCCAGCGCGGCACCAAGTTCTATCCCGGCGCCAATGTGGGCATGGGCACCGACCACACCCTGTTCGCCAAGGCCGCCGGCAAGGTCGCCTTCAAGCACAAGGCCGAGGGTCGCACCTTCGTGGTGGTGGAGCCGCTGCCGGAGGCCGCCGAGTAGCGCCGTTCCCGGTTGAATGCTTTTGCCGAGGGGGAACGGGAAACCGTTCCCCTTTTTGGTTTTTGGATGGGTTTACCTCTATGAAGTTTCTCGATCAGGCCAAGATCTTCGTCAAAAGTGGTGACGGCGGGGCCGGGTGCTGCTCGTTCCGGCGCGAGAAGCACATCGAATTCGGCGGTCCGGACGGCGGCGACGGCGGACGGGGCGGCGACGTCATCTTGGAATGCGTCGCCAATCTCAACACCCTGATCGACTACCGCTATCAGCAGCACTTCAAGGCCAGGATCGGCCATCATGGCCAGGGCCGCAACAAGACCGGCGGCAAGGGCGACGACGTCATCCTGAAGGTTCCTGTCGGCACCCAGGTTCTGGACGAGGACAGGGAGACGGTGCTGGCCGACCTGACCGCCGCCGGCCAGCGCCTCGTCTTGCTGCGGGGGGGCGACGGCGGTTTCGGCAACCTGCATTACAAGAGTTCCACCAATCAGGCGCCGCGCCGCTTTGACGAGGGCTGGCCTGGCCAGGAGCGCTGGATCTGGCTGCGATTGAAGTTGATCGCCGATGCCGGTCTGGTCGGGCTGCCCAATGCCGGAAAATCCACCTTCCTCGCCGCCTGCACCAAGGCCCGGCCCAAGATCGCCGCCTATCCCTTCACCACGCTGCACCCCAATCTGGGGGTGGTGACCCTGGGCGACGAGGAGTTCATCGCCGCCGATATTCCCGGCCTGATCGAGGGCGCCCACGAGGGCGCCGGCATCGGCGACCGCTTTCTCGGCCATATCGAACGCTGCCGGGTGCTGCTGCATCTGGTGGACGGCACCGAGGACGACGTGGCCGAGGCCTATCGGGTGGTCCGCCACGAACTGGCGGCCTATGGCGGCGGCCTGGACGCCAAGCCCGAGGTGGTGGCGCTGAACAAGTGCGACTCGCTGGCCTCCGAGGATATCGAGGCCAAGCTGGCGGCGCTGTCCGAGGCCTGCGGCGCCGAGGCGCTGCCCATGTCCGGCGTCTCGGCCATCGGCATGAAGCCGGTGCTGGCGCGGCTGTTCGCCCATATCAAGGAAGCCCGCGAGGCCGAGCCGGCGGTGCTGGCGGCGTCCTCGGTCTTCGGCGCCGGCAAGCGCTCGACGCCCCACTTCAGATCATCCTCCGAGGACGACGACGACGGCGACGATGGCCGCATGGGGCCGAACGGCGAGTGGATCTGGAACGATCCGGATGACGAGGACGACGGGGGGGAGGAATGACCATCCTCGCCCAGGCCCGCCGGCTGATCGTCAAGATCGGATCGAGTCTGCTGGTGGACGAGACCTCCGGCCATGTCCGCAGGACCTGGCTTGATTCGCTGTGCGCCGATCTCGCCGCCTGCCGGGCGCGGGGCCAGGAGGTGCTGGTGGTGTCGTCGGGGGCGGTGGCGGTGGGCCGCCGCCAGCTGGGGCTGACGCCGCCGCTGCGGCTGGAGGAGAAGCAGGCCGCCGCCGCCTGCGGCCAGATCAGGCTGGCGCACGCCTATCAGGAGGCGCTGGCCCAGCATTCGCTGACCGTGGCGCAGGTGCTGCTGACCCTGGACGATTCCGAGGACCGCCGCCGCTATCTCAATGCCCGCAATACCCTGGAGACCTTGCTGCGCCTCGGCGCCGTGCCGGTGATCAACGAGAACGACACCGTCGCCACCGCCGAGATCCGGGTGGGTGACAATGACCGCCTCGCCGCCCGCGTCGCCCAGATGGTCTCGGCCGACGCCCTGGTGCTGTTCTCCGACATCGACGGGCTTTATACCGCCGACCCGCGCAAGCACGCCGACGCCCGCTTCATTCCCGAGGTGCGCGAGCTGACCCCGGAGATCGAGGCCATGGCCGGCGACCCCGGCTCGGCCTACGGTTCGGGCGGCATGGTGACCAAGCTGACCGCCGCCCGCATCTGCCTGTCGGCCGGCTGCCGCATGGCGATCACCAAGGGCGAGACCCTGCATCCGCTGAAGGCCATCGAGGATGGCGGCCGCTGCACCTGGTTCATCCCCGGTTCCGAGCCGCGCACGGCGCGCAAGCAATGGATCTTCGGCTCCATGAAGCCGGCGGGAATCCTGGTGCTGGACGACGGCGCCGCCCGGGCGCTGGCGGCGGGGCGCTCCTTGCTGCCGGCCGGCGTGGTCGAGGTCAGCGGCGAGTTCGGCCGGGGCGATTGCGTCCTGGTCAAGACCCGCGACGGCCGGGTGCTGGGGCGCGGGCTGGTGGCGTATTCCGCCGCCGATTCCCGCGCCATCCTGGGGCGCAAGTCGGGCGAGATCGAGGCCGTGCTGGGCTTTCGCGGCCGCGACGAACTGATTCACCGCGATGACCTGGTGATGGAAGGCTAGCCGCGAAGGCGCAGGAGGTTGCCCACTCGTCCTTGTCAGGGGAGGGGAGGGGGCATAGAGTGGAGCTCCGTCGCTCCCAGGGGTCGGACGAAACATGGCCGAGATATCGACGAAGCAGTTCATTTCGTTCACCGTCGGCGACGAGGAATACGGCGTCGACATCATCGCTATTCGCGAGATCAAGGGCTGGACCCCCACCACGCCGCTGCCCGAGGCGCCTCTTCACATGCGCGGCGTCATCGACCTGCGCGGCGCCATCGTTCCCATCATCGATCTCCGGGTCCGGTTTCATAATGGCCGGACCGAGGTCACCCCCACCCACGTCATCATCGTGGTCGCCATCGGCGACATGACGGTGGGACTGCTGGCCGACGCGGTGGTGGATATCCTGACGGTGCCCGTCACCGACATCCAGCCGCCACCCGATCTGGAGAACGGCGGCGGTCCGGGCTATGTGGGCGGGATCGTCACGGTGGAGGGGCGGATGGTGGTGCTGCTGGATCTCGTCCGCCTGATGGAACGCGACAGGGACATCCTGTCCGTCGCCGCCGCCTGATCTTCCGGTTTCCGATGGTTGAGGGTCAGCGCAGCCTGGGAAGGAAGCGCGGCACCTCGCGGGCGTAGTCGCGGTATTCCGGGAAGGCTTCCGCCAGCACCTTCTCCTCGTAATGGATGCGGGCAAGCTGCAACGCGGTCTGGACCAGCCCCAGGATCACCGCCGCCCAGCCGAGATGCAGCATGACCATGCCCACCGTGGCGATGGCTTCCGCGACGTAGAGCGGGTGGCGGATCACGCCGTAGGGACCGCTGCGCACCAGCCGGCGGGCCTGCGGCAGCACCGAGAACGACCGGCCGAGATGGGCGAGGCAGACCACCGTCGCCACGTTGCCGACCGCCAGCAGCAGCACCGCGACCGCCTGGGTGGCCGGCGACAGGCTGGCCATGGGCAGGTGGTTGACGATGGTGAGGATGAAGGCTCCCGACAGGGCGCTGACCAGCGGAGCCCAGCCGCTGGCGCGGCGCACCGGCTTCAGCCGCAACACCGCCAGCAGGCAGACCATGGCGGCGAAGACGAAGGCTCCCAGCTCTCCCAGGAAATCCAGGGTGGTCAGCGGATCGGGCTGGGCCAGCAGGGTCCGCATGCGGGTGAAGCTTCCCGCCGCCACCAGCGACATCAAGGTGATCAGCAGGGCGCGGCCGATGATCTCGGCGATGTCGGTCGCCCCCTCCCGCCCGGCGGGGACGGCGGGGACGGCGAGGGCGGCCTGGGATGATGATGGGGCGGTCATGGTCTTGCGTCCTTGGAACCTGAAAGATGACGGGCAGTGTCGCGCCTTCGGCCGGATCGGTCTGTGAACCGTCTCACTTCCCCCCATCCAATGGTCTGCCACACTGGAGGAAAGGTTGAATTGCTCCGCCCGCTCACCGATACTTCGGCGTGAACGTGGCGCAGACGACGAGGAAGAAGATGGATGCCATCGACGGAGCGCTGTCCCGCGTTTCCCTGTTCGCCGACCTGCCGGCCGCCGCCCTGGCCGAGATCGAGGGGCGTTGCGCCTGGCACCGCTTCGCTTCGGGCGATCAGGTGTTCGACAAGGAAAGCGATACCCTCGACGTTTATTTCGTCATCGACGGCGCCGTCCGCATCCTGAACGCCACCGGCGACGACCGCGAGGTGGCCCTGGCCGACGTGCTGGCCGGCAATTACTTCGGCGAGCTGGCCGCCATCGACGGAATGAGGCGTTCGGCGCGGGTGATCGCCACGCGCGAGTCGGTGCTGGCCTCGCTGGACGGGGCGTCCTTCCTGGACCTGATGCGCCGTTATCCGGAAATCGCCATGAAGGTGCTGTCGCGGCTGACCCGCATCGTCCGCAACCTGGACAGCCGGGTGACCCAACTGACCTCGCAGACCGAGGCCCAGCGCATCTGGTGCGAACTGGTGCGCCTCGCCGAACCCGATGTGGCCCGGCCCGAGTGCTGGCACATTCCCGACATGCCCAATCATCGCGAGATCGCCGCCTGGGCCGGCACCAGCCGCGAGCAGGTGGCCCAGGCCATCGGCGAGCTTGCCCGCGACGGCATCGTCCGGCGCAAGACCATGGGACTGGTGATCTGCGATCTCGACCGCCTGCGGATGATGGCCCGCCTGACGGCCTGACCCCCTCGGCCCACCTCAGGCGTTCCGGGGGGGGAGAACGGACGGCCACTTGACCAAAAACAAGTTGCGTCCCACCGTCGCCGTGGTCTACTCCCGACCGGAATGGGACCGCCGGTTCCAAGGCAGATGGTGTTCGAAGTTCATGTCCGATCGTGTTCTCATCCTGGTGGCGATATCCATCATCCTGGCCCTGGTGTTCGGCACCAGCCTTCAGATGCGCAAGCCGCAGGCGGTGTCGCCCCTGCTGATCGAACAGGTTTCGGTGGCCAAGGTGCCGCGGCCGCTGTCCGATATCGCCTCGGTGGATGCCGACGGCGCCAGTCTGCCGTTCAATGCCCGCGTCACCCGGCCGACCATCATCAATTTCTGGGCGACCTGGTGCATTCCCTGCCTGCGCGAGCTGCCCACCCTGGGGCAGTTCAAGGCCATGGCCGACGCCGCCGGCATTGACGTCCTGATGGTGTCCGAGGACAAGGAAGGCGCCGGCCCGCCGGTCAAGGTCCTGGCCGAGAAGGGATTGTCCCATCTCAGGCTGGTGGTGGACGCCGACGGCTCGGTGGCCAAGGCGCACCGGGTGAACGGCATGCCCACCACCCTGATCGTCAACGAAAAGGGTGTCGAGATCGCCCGCATGACCGGCGAGGCCGACTGGAGCCAGAAAGCCTCGCTGGATGTGGTGACCGGGCTGTTGAACGGAACCCTGCCGGAGCAGTGAGGATTCTCGGGATGAGCAGCGCGACCGATTCCCTCGAAACCACCGGCCTGGCCGGATCAGGCCCCGCCGCCCACCGCCCCGCCGCCCACCGCCATGTCGCCGTCTGGCTGCTGGCCTGCTGCTTCATGGTGGCGGTGATGGTGCTGCTGGGCGGACTCACCCGCCTGACCCATTCCGGCCTGTCCATGGTGGAGTGGGAGCCCATCCGAGGCATCATCCCCCCCCTGACCGAGGCCGACTGGCAGCTGTTCTTCGACAAGTACCGCCAGACTCCGGAATACATCAAGGTCAACGCCGGGATGAGCCTGTCCGACTTCAAGGGCATCTTCTGGCTTGAATACATCCATCGGGTCTGGGGGCGGCTGATCGGCCTGGTTTTTCTGCTGCCGTTCCTGTGGCTGGCCTATTCCGGCCGCATCGGCAAGGAGATGATTCCCCGCATGGTCGGGCTGTTCCTGCTGGGGGCGGCCCAGGGCGGCATGGGCTGGTTCATGGTGAAAAGCGGCCTGGTCGACAATCCGGCGGTCAGCCACTACCGCCTGACCGCCCATCTCGGCCTCGCCTTCCTGATCCATGCCTGGATGTTCTGGATGGCGCTCGACATCCTGGCCGCGCATCGGCCGCCGCCCCGCCGGCTTGGCGACGATGCCGCCGCCACCGTCCGCTGGCTTGGGGTCCTGACTGCGCTGGTGGTGGCGACGCTTCTTTACGGTGGTCTGGTCGCCGGCCTCAGGGCCGGCCTGATCTACAACACCTGGCCGCTGATGGACGGCAGCCTGATTCCCAAGGGGCTGTTCGCCACCGGCCTGCACGAGGCGTTCGAGGACCATATGACGGTCCAGTTCATTCACCGCACCCTGGCCGAACTGACCGTCGTGGTCGCGGTCGTCGGCTGGTTCGGCGCCCGCCGGCGGCTGGGAAGCGCCGTGCCGGCCTCGGTCCACGCCGTGGCGGCCATGGCGGTGGCGCAGGTGGGACTCGGCATTGCCACTCTTCTCATGGTTGTCCCCGTATCGCTGGCCTCGGCCCACCAGATGGGGGCGATGCTGCTGCTGACCCTCTGTCTGTGGGCCATGCACGGCTTGCGTCGACAGACCTGATTCTTCAGGGATTTTAATTTCGGCATGTCCATGCCGATTTTTTTCCGGATTCACCGTCCGGAACCGTGTCACTTTACCAAAGTCAAGGAGATGAACTTTCCGTAATGCGAGGCTCATCGTCCGGTCGTCCGGAGTTTTTCGGAAATGCCAAGGGAGTTCGATCGATGTCCAATCAAGTCGACAACGAGGAAGCCGATGTTCCTGTGATGCAGCGCATCCTGGACAATCCGTTCCTCCTGCTTTTTATCGGGGTCGTGGTTCCGACGGTGTCCTACACCATGTGGGGGATCATGGAAGTCGCCCAGCTGCCTATCGCTAAGTAAGGGAGGAGCGCGCAATGTCTATCACTCCTCCGAAAGCCGGCTGGTACAATGAACCAGTCGACAAGGTCGAGTTGCTGTGGGTCGGCATCGCCCTGGTGTGGGCGCTCATCATGTTCGCCATGATGCCGCTGTGGCACCTCAAGGGCACCCAGAACATGTCCAACGAGGCCTATCGCATCCACCCCGAGGCCTTCCAGGCCAAGGTCGATGAGATGGTCGAGAAGTACAAGGTGGGTGAGGAAGGCAAGGTTCAGACCCCGGTGGTGCGTCCGCCGGCCGGTTCCGACGTCTACCTGCTGGCCCGCCTGTGGGAATGGTATCCGGTTCTGGAACTGGAGCAGGGCAAGAGCTATCGCCTGCACCTCTCCTCGCTGGATTGGCAGCATGGTTTCTCCGTGCAGCCGGCCAACATCAATTTGCAGGTCCATCCCGGTATCGACGAGGTGGTGACCATCACTCCGACCACGTCGGGTGATTTCGGCATCATCTGCAACGAATACTGCGGTATCGGCCACCACACCATGCTCGGAAAGATCCGAGTCGTGGCAGCCAAGTAATCGAGGGGGAGCGCAAATGGTTGCCAAGCCCGTATTTCGAACCTGTGGCCTCACAGGTCTGAAAATTCACGACGAAGCTGAAAAGCTGATCAAGGCCAACGCGGTCGTCGCCATCGTGGTGCTGGCCGTCGGTGGTCTGTTCGGTCTGCTCGTCGCCCTGACCCGCTGGCCGTCCGTGCATCTGCTGCCGGCCGACCTGTTCTACCTGGCGCTGACTGCGCACGGTATCGACATCCTGATCGTCTGGTGCATCTTCTTCGAAGTCGCCCTGATGTACTTTGCCTCGGCCATTCTTCTGGGCAGCCGGCTGGCGGCCCCCAAGATGGGCTGGGTCGCGTTCGCCCTGATGGTCCTGGGCGCCGTCATCACCAACTGGAAGGTCCTTGAGGGCAATTCCAGCGTGATGATGACCTCCTACGTGCCGATGCAGGCCGATCCGCTGTTCTACGTGGGTCTGATCCTGTTCGCCGTGGGCGCGCTGATCGCCTGCTTCATCTTCCTCGGCACCCTGGTGGTCGCCAAGGCCGAGAAGACCTATGAAGGGTCGATTCCGCTGGTCACCTTCGGTGCCCTGGTGGCCTGCATCATCGCGGTCTACACCATCGCCTCCGGCGCCATCATCCTGATCCCGACCTTCCTGTGGTCCATTGGCCTGATCGGCCATATCGACCCCCTGATGTACAAGGTCGTGTGGTGGGGCATGGGCCACTCGTCGCAGCAGATCAACGTGGCCGCCCACATCGCTGTGTGGTACGCCATCGCCGCGATCCTGTTCGGCGCCAAGCCGCTGTCCGAGAAGGTCAGCCGCATGGCTTACCTGACCTACGTCTTCTTCCTCCAGATCGCCTCGGCCCACCATCTGCTGGTGGAACCCGGCCTGTCGTCGTCCTACAAGATCTTCAACACCTCGTACGGCATGTATCTCGCCGTGCTGGGCTCGATGATCCACGGTCTGACGGTTCCGGGCTGCATCGAGGCGGCCCAGCGCAAGAAGGGCTTCAACAAGGGCCTGTTCGAGTGGCTGCGCAAGGCTCCGTGGGGCAATCCGGTGTTCTCCGGCATGTTCCTCTCCCTGATCATGTTCGGCTTCCTGGGCGGCATCTCCGGTGTCACCATGGGCGTGGAACAGATCAACATCATGATCCACAACACCATCTACGTCCCCGGCCACTTCCATGGCACGGTGGCGGTCGGCACCACGCTGGCGTTCATGGCGATCACCTACTTCCTGGTGCCCGCCCTGTGGCAGCGTGAAATCATGTTCCCGGGTCTCGCCAAGTTGCAGCCGTACCTGTTCGGCCTCGGCATGGGCGTGTTCTCGCTGTTCATGATGGGCGCCGGCACCCTGGGCGTGTCCCGCCGTCACTGGGACATGGCCTTCTCCGACGCTCCGCATGCCTTCAGCCATGCCCCCGCCGCCTATCTGATGATGGGCGTGGTCGGCATCTCCGCCGTCGTGGCGGTGGTTGGCGGCGCGCTGTTCGTGCTGATCATCGTCTGCTCGGTGTTCTTCGGAAATCCGATCAAGGCGACCGCTCCGGCTCCGGCTCCGTCGCCGGTGGCGTCCTACGGCAGCGAGGAGCATGCCAGCGTTCCGGGTACCTTCACCCTGGCGCTGCTGTTCCTGACCATGTTCGTGCTGTACTACTTCGTGAACTGGAAGTATCTGGCCAGCACCTGGCTCATGAGCTAGGCGTCCGGTCGGACAAGGGTAAAGGCGGGCGGGACCCTCGGGTCCCGCCCGTTTCTTTTGGGGCTTCGATTCGGGCGGAATTCCTGAGGCTTGACCGCCGTCATGTTGACTTCGGGAAAGGCGAGTTAGAAAGTCGTCATGTTTCGCTTCATCACACTGATCCTGCTGGGGCTTTCCCTGTCGGGGATGCCGCCGGCCATCGGGGCGCCGACCGTTTCCGCCAATGCCGAGGCGGCGCTGAAGGCGTCGCTCGAGTCGGTGGGCCGGACTGTCGGGCCGCATCTTTTGCGCGATCAGGACGGCAAGCCGGTGGATATCGCCTCGTTCCGGGGCAAGCCACTGGTGATCAGCATGGTCTATACCGCCTGCGACCACACCTGCCCGGTGACCACCCAGACGGTGGCCAAGGCGGTGGAGGTGGCGCGCAAGTCGCTGGGGCGCGACGGTTTTCATGTGGTGACCATCGGCTTCGACACGGTGCGCGACACCCCGGAGGCGCTGCGCATGTACGCGAAGCAGCATGACATCGGGCTGGACGGCTGGACCTTCCTGGCCGGCGACGCCGCCACGATGGAGGCGCTGGCCGCCAATCTCGGCTTTACCTGGTTCGTCACCTCCAGGGGGTTCGACCATATCGCCCAGACCACGGTGGTCGACGCCGATGGCGTCATCTACCGCCAGGTCTATGGCGAGAATTTCGACATTCCGCTGCTGGTGGAACCGCTGAAGGACCTGCTTTTGGGGCGGGTGTCGGCGGCGCTGGATTCGGTCGAGGCCATCGGCAACCGCATCCGCTATTTCTGCACGGTCTACGACCCCCGATCCGATGCCTATCGCTTTGATTACGGCATCATTCTTTCGATCGCGTTCGGCTTCCTGGCCGTCCTGACCATCATCGTCTGGACCTTCAGGCTGTGGCGCGAGAGCCGGTCCGCCTCGGGTTCGTGAGCGGCGAAAAAATGGAAACGAAAAGGAAATTTCGCCTTGTCTAATCCAATCAAAACCGCGCTGAGGAACGGCCTGTTCCGCGTCGAAAGCGGCTGGGACGCGCTGGTCGGACGCGAATCGAACCCCATGTACTGCCTGGGCGCCATGTCGTGGTACTTCTTCTGGATCGTGGGGGCGTCGGGTCTGTACCTGTTCATTCCCTACGACACCAGCGCGGCGCGCGCCTGGGACTCGATCCAGTACATCTCCACCGAGCAATGGTACTGGGGCGGCATGATCCGCAGCCTGCACCGCTACGCCTCGGACGCCATGGTGCTCACCATGATGCTCCACCTGCTGCGGGAATGGCTGATCGACCGCTATCATGGGGTCCGCTGGTTCGCCTGGTTCACCGGCGTGCCGCTGATCTGGATGGTGTTCGCCTCGGGCGTCACCGGCTATTGGCTGGTGTGGGACGAACTGGCGCAGTACCTGGCGGTCGGCACCGCCGAATGGCTGGACTGGCTGGGCATCTTCGGCCAAAGCATCGCGCGCAACTTCCTCAACCGGGAAGCCCTGACCGATCGCTTCTTCACCCTGCTGATCTTCATCCACATCGCGGTGCCGCTGTTCCTGCTGTTCGCCATGTGGGTCCATATCCTGCGCATCAACCGCGCCAACACCAACCCGCCGCGGCCCCTGGTCATCGGCGCGACCTTGATGCTGGTGGCGCTGTCGCTGATCTATCCCGCGCAGAGCCATCCGCCGGCCGATCTCGACAAGGCCACCAGCGTGCTGAACCCGGACTGGTTCTTCATGGGGCTGTATCCGCTCTATGATACCAAGGGACCG
Organism: Magnetospirillum sp. SS-4; assembly: GCF_902729425.1. Lineage (GTDB taxonomy): Bacteria > Pseudomonadota > Alphaproteobacteria > Rhodospirillales > Magnetospirillaceae > Phaeospirillum. Next base: position 35,316 of record NZ_CACVCH010000081.1, read on the forward strand.
GCCGTGGCCTGGGCGGTGGCGGTGGGCGCCAGCATCTTCCTGTCGCTGATGCCGTGGATGGCGTTCCGCCGCAAGCGGCGCAAGCCGGCCCAGGTGTCGCCGCCCAACTGCAACGGCTGCGGCGTCTGCACCTTCGATTGTCCGTTCGGCGCCGTGGTCATGCGTCCGCGCCAGGACGAGTCCGGGCATCAGAAGATCGCGGTGGTCCAGCCCGACCTGTGCACCAGCTGCGGCATGTGCATGGCGTCGTGCAACCGGACCAATCCGTTCCTGCCCAGCCAGAAGCACGAGACCGGCATCGACATTCCCGATTTCTCCTTCGATCTGATGGTCAAGCGGATATCGGCCCGGACCCATGGCCTGGTGGGCGAGGGGCGGGTGATGGTGCTGGGTTGCGAGCACGGCTCCGTCCTCGACCATCTGAAGGGGCCGTCGGTCGGCGTCCTGGCGCTGCATTGCACCGGCATGCTGCCGCCATCGCTGATTGATTATATCTTGAACAAGGACCTTGCCGACGGCGTGCTGGTCACCGCGTGCCGCCCCGGCGAATGCTTCTACCGTCTCGGGCCGGAATGGACCGAGCTGCGTCTGGCGGGGCAGCGCGTGCCCAAGCTGCGCGGCGCGGTGCCGCGCGACCGGGTCCGCCTGTCCTGGGCGGCAAGCACCGAGACCAAGGCGCTGGCCGCCGATCTGGCCGCGTTCCGCGCGGCCCTGGCCGACCTGCCCAAGCCGGAACGGCCGGAAACCACCAAGAGGAGGGTGGCGGAATGAAGATCAAGCCGCAGCACATCGCCGGCCAGGCGCTGGCCTATACCGCCTTCGCCGTCGTGATCGCCTACTTCTCGGCGTCGCCGTCCTACATCCATCATCCGCCGGATGCCGCGCTGCTGAAGCTGTCGTTGACCCATGCCGGCCAGCGGGTGGACGACTGCAAGGAGCGCACCGCCGAGGAACTGGCCAAGGTGGCGCCCAACATGCGCACCAAGCAATCCTGCGGCCGCGAGCGCAACGCCGTGACCCTGGAGATGGACATCGACGGCAAGCCCGTCTATCGCCATACCGCCAAGCCGGCCGGCCTGTCGGGCGACGGGCGCTCGCGCTTCTACGATTCGCGCGAGATTCCCGCCGGCCGCCACGTCATCCGGGCCAGGATGCGCGACGGCAACAACCCCGACGTATTCGACTACGATTCCGAGATCGTGGTTGACCTCAAGCCCCGTCAGGTGTTCGTGGTCGATTTCGATGAAGAGGACAAGAAGCTGTCCTTCAAGTAGACCATGGAGACGATGCTGACGACCTGGTCCCCCACCTCCCTCTCTCCGGCCCGCCGCTCGGAACTGCGCGGCTGGCTGCTGCTGGCGGTGGGGTCGCTGGCCATCGCCGGCATCCTGGCCCTGCTGCTGGGATTGTCGCGAACCCCCGGGGCGCAGGACTGGCTGCCCTGGGGGCCGCACTTCTTCTACCGCGCCCTGGTCACCCATGTGGTGCTGTCGGTGGTGGTCTGGTATCTGGCCTCGCTGGGAGCGCTGTCGGTGCTGGCGGCCTCGGCTGGGAACGGCGGCGACCGCCTCGGCTGGACCGGCTTGCTGCTGGGGGCGGCCGGGGTGATCTTGCTGCTGATTCCCGCCCTCGCCGATCAGGGCGAGCCGTCGCTGAACAATTACGTCCCGGTGGTCGGGCATCCCCTGTTCTACGTGGGATTGGGCCTGCACGCCCTGGGCGTCGCCATCGCCGCCCTGCGGCCGCTGGCGCTGCTGTGGCGCCTGCCCCGCCGGCCGGTTCCGTTCGCCATCGCCTGCGCCGCCCTGACCTATCTGGCGGCGCTCGCCTGCTTTCTGCTGGCCTGGACGCTGATCCCGGCCGGGACCGATCCCGACTTGTTCAACGAGCGGGTGTTCTGGGGCGGCGGCCATGTGTTGCAGATTCTGAATACCCTGATCCTGATGATCGCCTGGCAGGTACTGAGCGAGCGCGAATTCGGCACCGGTCCGGTGCCGGCGGGTCTGGCCAATGCCGGTTTCGCCGCCCTGGCGCTGTTCGCCGTCGCCTCGCCGCTGGTCTACTGGTTGGGGGGCGATGTCCTGGGGCTGGGGCACCGCCAGATCTTCACCCGCCTGCTGTGGGTCGGCCTGCCGTTGCCGCCGCTGGTGATGGGGGCCGGGCTGGCGTTGCGTCTGCTGCGCGGGCCGAGGAACTGGCGTTCGCCGGCCTTCCTGTCGCTGGCGCTGTCGCTGGTGGTGTTCGCCATCGGCGGTTTTGCCGGATTCTTCCTGGGGGTGGCCGACACCCGCACGCCGTCGCATTACCACGCCGTGATCGGCGGCGTCCAACTGGGCCTGATGGGGCTGATCCTGGTGGTGATCCTGCCGCTGCTGGGGCGCCGCCTCGGCGAGGGCAGGGCGGGGCGGCTGCAATTCCACCTCTATGGCTGGGGGCAGCTGATCCACGCGCTGGGCTTCTTCCTGGCGGGCACCGCCGGGGTGCCGCGCAAGACCACCGGCCTGGATCAGGGGCTCGACACCTTGTGGAAGAAGGTTTCCATGGGGGTGGTCGGCATGGGGACCGGCCTGGCGGTGCTGGGCGGCGTCATCTTCGTGTGGATGGCCCTGGCCCGGCTGCTGCGGCGCGGGGAGGGCGGGCATGACTGAGCGGCGCGGCTTCGCCCCCATCGCCCTGGTTCTGGCCAGCCTGCTGCTGCTGCTGACATGGCTGGGCGGCCATGGTTGGGAACCCACCCTGGCCGTGGAAAGCTATGCCGTCGATTCCGCCGCCTTCACCGCCCGTTTCGAGGCGCAACTGGCGGCCCACGCCACTGGCGAGACCATCGGCACCATGTCGGTGGTGCGTCCGCCGCCCGGCGATGTGGTGGTGCGGGTCCGGCGCTGGGAATTCTCGCCGGCCCTTGAGCTTCGGCCGGGCCAAACCTACCGGCTGCACCTGCTGGCCGAGGACGTGGTGCATTCCGCCGCCATCGGCGATGCCGAGGAACTGCTGGTGCCGGGGGTGGTCAAGGTGGTCACCCTGGTCACGCCGCCGTCGGGGCGGGTGCGCATCCAGTGCGGCGAATATTGCGGTCTGGGCCACACCAAGATGATCGGCAGCATCGAAATCGTCCGGTAACCTTCCAGCGGTCGGCGGCGAACCCTCGACAGGAACGTTTTGTCGGAAGGGACCGGAGATGGATTGCGCCGCCACGGTTTCCGGGCCATGGTTGCCTTCGGCGGGGAAGGAAGGCCATCGCGGCATGACCGTAGCCGGAGATTCGGATTGGAGCGCCATGATGCGCGCCGCCCAGGGCGGCGACAGCCGCGCCTACGCCGCCCTGCTGACCGAGATCACCCCGGTGCTGCGCCGGGTGGTGCGGCGGCGCTGGGGCGGGTCCGGGTCGGCCGACGCCGAGGATGTGGTTCAGGACGTGCTGATATCGCTGCATTCGGTCCGCCATACCTATGACCCCGCCCGGCCGTTCATGCCCTGGCTGATGGCCATCGTCTCGTTCCGTCTCAAGGATGCTGGCCGCAAGGCGGCCCGCCGTTCGGTCCACGAGCGTTCGGAATGGAGCCTGGAGCACGGCCTGCCCGACGCCGCCGCCGAACCGGCGCCGGAAAGTCCGGGTGATTCCGAGGAACTGAGGCGCGCCATCGCCAGCCTGCCGGACGGGCAGCGCCGCGCCATCGAACTGATGAAGCTGGAGGAACATTCGCTGAAGGAGGCCGCCGCCGTCACCGGCATGAGCGTCGGGGCGCTGAAGGTGGCGGTTCACCGGGGATTGAAGACCTTGCGCGCGGTCCTGGCGGGAGGAAAGCATGACCGGAACCGATGATCTGATCCGTCGTCTGGCCGAACGCGCGGTTCCGGTGCGACGCCTGCGTCCGCCCCTGATGCGGGCGGCCCTGTGGCTGGCGGTGGTGGTTCCGGCCCTTCTTGGCGTCGCCCTGGTCATGGGGCCGCGTGTCGATCTGGCCGGGCATCTGGCCGAGCCGTCGGCGCTCTTGACCCTGGGCGCCGGCCTCGTCACCGCGTTCTGCGCCGCCGCCGCCGCGCTGGCCCTGGGGATTCCGGGGCTGTCGCCGGGCTGGGCCTTGCTGCCGCTGCCGCCGATGCTGGTTTGGCTGGCCGGGTTCGGCCGCCAATGCGTTCTGGAATGGCTGGGGCTGGTCGAGGGCAGCCGTCTTGGCCTGCCTCATCCGGAATGCCTGCCCGATATCGTGGTGATGACCGCGGTTCCCACCGTCGTCATGGTGATGATGGTGCGCCGCGGCGCCTGGCTGCGGCCGCGCCTGGCCCTGGCCATGGGGGGACTGGCGGTGGCGGCCCTGACCAATTCCGCCCTCGGCCTGATCCATCCCGACGACGCCGGCCTGCTGGTGCTTCTGGTCCAGTTCGCCGTCCTGGCGTCGCTGGCGGCGGTGCTGGGCAGGACGCCGCCGATCCGGTCGATTCCTTGACGAACCCTTTCGCGGGTGGGAAGATTTTCTTCTTATAACCTGCGGGAGGTTCCATGGTCGCCAAGAAGCCCGAGACCGTCGCCAAGGCCCTGGGGCTGCGGCCGGATTTCGTCTGGGGGGTGTCGACCTCGGCCTATCAGGTCGAGGGCGCGGTCAAGGAGGACGGGCGCGGCCCCAGCATCTGGGATATCCGTTGCCGCCTGCAAGGCGGCGTGTGGAACGGCGCCACCGGCGACGTCGCCTGCGACCATTACCACCGCTGGCCGGAAGACGTGGCGCTGATGAGGGAAATCGGCGTCGGCGCCTATCGCTTTTCCCTGGCATGGCCGCGCCTCCAGCCCAGGGGACGGGGGGCGGTCAACCAGCCCGGCCTCGACTTTTATGACCGCCTGATCGACGGCCTGCTGGAGGCCGGGATCGAGCCCTGGGTCTGTCTCTACCACTGGGATCTGCCCCAGGCGCTGGATGATCTCGGCGGCTGGACCAACCGCGACTGCGCCGGCTGGTTCGCCGATTACGCCGTGGTGGCGGCCAAGCGCTATGGCGACCGGGTCAAGCACTGGGCCACCTTCAACGAATTCTCGGTGTTCACAATGTTCGGCTACGCCATCGACTGGGCCGCGCCGGGGGTGACCGACCGTTCGGCCCACATGAAGGCCATCCACCATGTCAATCTGGCCCATGGGCTGGGAGTCGACGTGGTGCGCGACCATGTGGCGGGCGCCTCCATCGGCGCCATCCACAATCGCCAGATCGTGCGCCCCGAGGGCGGGCTGGAGGAGAACGTGGCGGCGGCGGAACTGCTGTCGGCCCACTGGAATCTGGTCTTCGTCGACCCGCAGCATCTCGGCTATTATCCGGCCATCGTCATCAACGACATGGAACCCCACGTCAGGGCCGGCGACATGGCCCGCATCTGCCGGCCCACCGACTGGATCGGCCTCAATCACTACGGTCCCATCTACGCCAAGGCCGATCCCGCCACCACCTGGGGGTACGGCTGGGGGGCGCCACCCGAATCGGCCAACCATCCCGAAGTGGGCTGGCCGATCTTTCCCGAGGTGTTCCGGGACGAATTGCTGGAACTGACCCGACGCTACAAGATGCCGATCTTCGTCACCGAGAACGGTTGCGGCGGCGGCAAGGGCAGCGACGAGCCCGATGGGGCCGGCGAGGTCAAGGACACCCACCGCATCGCCTATTTCCGGGAATACATCAAGGCCATGCGCGACGCGGCGGCGGCCGGGGCCGATATCCGCGGCTATTTCGTCTGGTCGCTGCTGGACAATTTCGAGTGGGGCTCGGGCTACGGCCCCCGCTTCGGTCTGCTGCACGTGGATTTCGGGACCCAGAAGCGGACCTTGAAGAATTCCGGCAAGTGGTACCGGGACCTGATCGCCGGCAGGCATAAGGGGGAGTAGTCCTCCCCCCCCTATGCGTCGTCCTACTGGCAGTCGGAAACCACGATCCGGCAACCGCTGCCGCAGGCTTCCAGGGCGTTGGCCTTGGCCTCGCTCTCGCTGCTGCCCCAACCGGTGCCGGAATAGTCCTTGGACGCGGCATAGGCGCCGCAGGTGTCGTAGCGCACCGCCACCTTGCAACCGGTATTCCCGGCCTTCCTGCATTCGTTCATGGCGTCCCTGGCCGCCTCTTCCCTGGTGCTGCCGCTGCCGACGCCGTAGCCGACCTCGCTTGCCTTCGAGCCCTGTTCGTCATCGACCGCGATGGCTCCGGCGGCAAGGGCGCCACCGGCGGAAAGGCCGATCGCGATGGCGAGGCTGAAGGCCAATATCGTGCGTTTCATCGTCATTCCCCACTTTGGCAATTAAATAATTACAGAGGATAGGCGCGAATTCGGAATTGGGAAATCTGAATCTTGGGGCTGCGGCCAAGGCGCGATCCGCTCTTGCAAGCCGGCGGGGGCGGGAGCAAGTTTGAGGTGTGGAACCGGTCGTGGAGGAGACGTGAGCGCCTTCCGGAAAATGCTGCTGGCGGCCTTGTTCGTCGTGGTGGCGGGGATATCTTCCTGGCTGCGGTTCGGCGACCCCCAGGCGCTGATGCAGTGGTGGCGGAATCGCCCGCCCCCGGCGCCGGTCGCCGCTCCGGCCGCCCCGCAAGACGAATCGCTGCCGGTCCATGTCGGCTATTCCGGCGGCGCCGCCGCTTCCGGCGACGCCCTGATGGTCCTGCATTTCCGGAGGGCTGACGGCGCCGAGGAGGCCATGGCCAGCGTCGCCGCCAAGGTGTACGGCCCCGACGGAATCCTGCGCAAGGAGGTTTCGGCCTGGGCCGCCTTCCGCCGCGAGACTCCGGCCGGTGCTTCGCTGGCCCGCGTCGCGGTCGGCAGCTTTCCCCCCGGCAGCTACCGGGTCGTGGTCGATGTGGGATCGAAGCAGCCGCTGGGCATCCGCCGGGCGGCCCTGGAACTGGCCGTCGGCGGCGCCGAGCCGGTCTGGGCGGAGCTTGGCAAGGCGAGGTAGCCGACGCCGGCCGTGCCTATCCCTGTCCCAGGCGGCAATAGCCGACGATGAAATCCGATATGCCGGCGACATCGTCGCGATGGAAGCGCGGCAAGGCGACGTGCGGAACGGGGAGGTCGGACGCCATGGCCACCACCGACGGTTCCGACGGCGCCAACATGGGCTTGCCGAGATCGGGCGCCCAGACTTCCAGCTTGGGATGCGGCGCCCACTTGAATCCCTCGATCAGCAGCAGGTCGATGCCGGCGAAGCGTGTCGTCAGTTGGTCGAGCGGCGGTTCCTCGGCGCCGTGGAATTCATTGATGAGGGCAAATCGGCGCGGTGAGGCCATCATCACCTCGCTTGCCCCCGCCGCGGCCAGTGTCCGGCTTTCATCGTCGCCGACCGCCGGATTGTGATGGGTGTGCTTGATGGTGGCGACCTCGATACCCCGGCCGGTCAGGGCCGGAATCAGGCGGACCAGCAAGGTGGTCTTGCCGCTGCCGCTCCAGCCGGCGATTCCGAAGATCTTCATGGCCGGTCCTGGGTGGGGATCATCCCTTGCCGCCGGCGTCGCCCTTGATGCGGCTGGCCAGCGAGGCGGCGAGGAACTGGTCGAGGTCGCCGTCCAGCACGCCCTGGGAATCCGAGGTTTCCACGTTGGTCCGCAGGTCCTTGACCATCTGGTAGGGTTGCAGCACGTAGGAGCGGATCTGGTGGCCCCAGCCAATGTCGGTCTTCTGGTCTTCCAGCGCCTGGGCGGCGGCCTCGCGCTTTTGCAGTTCGGCCTCGTACATGCGGGCGCGCAGCATGTCCCAGGCCCTGGCCCGGTTCTGGTGCTGCGAGCGTTCCATCTGGCAGGCGGCGACGATGCCGGTGGGAATGTGGGTGATGCGCACCGCCGAATCGGTCTTGTTGATGTGCTGGCCGCCGGCGCCGGAGGCGCGGTAGGTGTCGATGCGGCATTCGCTTTCGTTGATCTGGATCTCGATGGTGTCGTCGATCACCGGATAGACCCACACCGACGAGAAGCTGGTGTGACGCCGCGCCGCGCTGTCATAGGGCGAGATGCGCACCAGCCGGTGGACGCCGCTCTCGGTCTTCAGCCAGCCATAGGCATTGTGGCCCGAGACGCGGATGGTGGCCGACTTGATGCCGGCGGCCTCGCCCTCGCTCTCCTCCAGCCAGTCGACCTTGTAGCCGTGCTGTTCGGCCCAGCGGGTGTACATGCGCAGCAGCATCTCGGCCCAGTCCTGGGACTCGGTGCCGCCGGCGCCGGCGTTGATTTCCAGGTAGCAGTCGTTGTGGTCGGCCTCGCCCGACAGCAGGGTCTCCAGCTCCATCTTGGCGGCATGGTCGCGGATGGCGCGGATCTGCGCCTCGGCGTCGTCGACCACGTCCCGGTCGCCTTCGGCCTCGCCCAGCTCGATGAGGTCCAGCAGGTCGGCCAGGTCGCGCTCGGCGGCGCGGATGCCGGAGATGGCGGTCTCCAGTTCGGTGCGCTCGCGCATGATCTTCTGGGCGGCGGCGGCGTCGTTCCACAGATCGGGGTTCTCGGCCGAGGCGTTGAGCTCGTCAAGCCGCATCAGCGCCGCGTCCCAGTCGAGATGGCGCTTCACCAGGGCGACGGAACGTCCGATATCCTGGGCGAGCGTTTCGATCTCTGCCCGCATGATCATTCCCCTTGAATGCGTGGAGGAGCCTTTTTAAGGAAGTCGGCTGGGGGAGGCAACCCTACTAATACAATCCCCCCGCCGACGGCGCCGGGCCGGCCGGCTGGGGCGGCGGGGCGCCGGTCCCGGCAGGGCGGGGGGCGGAGGGATCGGCCGGGGCGGCGGCGCCCTCCTCGGCGTTGAGATAGGGCGCGAAGCTGAAGCCGGAATCGGCGCTGCCCGACCCCTCCAGCACGTCTTCCTCGTCGCTGGGCATGGGATCGTTGCTCTTGAACGCCTCGTAGATGGCCTTGGCCTCGCCGGGCATGGCCGGCTTGCCGGTCGAGGCGTTGACCCGGACCAGCCGCACCCCCGGCGGAACCCGGAACGGCGTCGGCGGCTTGTCCTTCAGGGCCTCGGCCATGAAGTCGCGGAAGATGGGCGCGGCGATGGAGCCGCCGGTTTCCTTGGGGCCCAGCGTCGCGGGGTCGTCGAAGCCGACGAACACCCCCACCGCCAGATCGGGCGAGAAGCCGACGAACCAGACGTCGTTGGAATCGTTGGAGGTGCCGGTCTTGCCGGCCAGCGGCTTGCCCACCGCCCGGACCGAGGTGCCGGTGCCGCGCTGGACCACGCCTTCCATGATGCTGACCATCTGGTAGGCCGAGACCGGGTCGACCAGCTGTTCGCGGATGTCGGGAAGGTGGGGCATGTCCTGGCCGCTGTAGCGCTGGGCCGAGCAGCCGTCGCAGAAGCGCAGGTCGTGGCTGAAGATGGTCTTGCCGTTGCGGTCCTGGATGCGGTCGATCAGGGTCGGGCGGATGCGCTTGCCGCCGTTGACCAGCATGGCGTAGGCGGCGGTCAGCTTCAGCGGCGTGGTCTCGCCGGCCCCCAGCGACATGGCCAACTGATGCGGCAGCTTGTCGTAGATGCCGAAGCGCTCGGCGTAATCGGCCACCTTTTCCATGGTGACGGCCTGGGCGAGGCGGACCGTCATCAGGTTGCGCGACTTCTCCAGTCCGACGCGAAGGGTGGTGGGGCCGAGGAAATCGTCATTGTAGTTCTTGGGCCGCCACAGCGGCAGGCCCGGCCCCTGGGGCAGGGCGATGGGGGCGTCCAGCACCAGCGAGGACGGCGTATAGCCGTTCTCCAGCGCCGCCAGATAGATGAAGGGCTTGAAGGACGAGCCCGGCTGGCGCAAGGCCTGGCTGGCCCGGTTGAACTGGCTCTTGCCGTAGGCCCAGCCCCCCACCATGGCCAGGACGCGGCCGGTATGGGGATCGATGGCCACCAGCGCCCCCTCGACCTTGGGAATCTGGCGCAGGGCAAAGGCCTTGCCGTCCTCGGCCTTGTCCGCCGCCTCGACCAGGATCACATCGCCCTGGCCCAGCACGTCGGAGGGACGGCGCGGCATCGGCCCGACCATCTGTTTTTCCAGGGCCGGGCGGGCCCATTTCATCTCGGCGAATGGCAGCTTGCCGGTGCGGTTGCCCAGCAGGCCGAGGGTGGCCTCGTGGTCGTTGAGGCCGGTGACCACGGCGATTTCCCAGGTTTCCGGGGCGGCCGGCGGATGCGGCACCCCGGCCAGGAGCTGCGGCCAGTTGGGGGTGACGGGAATCCGGGTCAGCGGCCCGCGCCAGCCATGGCGGCGGTCGTAATTGGTCAGTCCCTGGCGCAGCAGCTTGGACCCCACCGCCTGGAGATGGGCGTCCATCGAGGCACGGACCACCAGCCCGCCCTTGTACAGCGCGGTTTCGCCGAACTTGGCCTGAATCTCGCGCCGGATGTCCTCGGCGAAGTAGTCGGCGCCCTGGGTGGCCTGCATTTCCTTGCGGGTGCGAACCTCCAGTGGCATGGCGGTCATGGTCTGGTATTCGATCTGGCTGATGCGGCCATCCTCGTACATACGGCCGATCACCCAGTCGCGGCGCTCCTTGGCGGCGGCGTAGTTGCGGTGGGGGTTGTAGTTGTTGGGTGCCTTGGGCAGCGCCGCCAGATAGGCGGCCTCGTGGATGGACAATTCGTCCAGGCCCTTGTCGAAATAGTTGAGCGCGGCGGCGGCGACGCCGTACGAGCCGACCCCCAGATAGATTTCGTTCAGGTAGAGTTCGAGGATGTGATCCTTGGAGAAGGTCCGTTCGATGCGGAAGGCCAGGATGGCCTCCTTGACCTTGCGCTCGATGGAGACCTCGTTGGTCAGCAGGAAGTTCTTGGCGACCTGCTGGGTGATGGTCGAGGCGCCCACCGGCCGGCGGTCGCCGCCCATGCCGCGGTTGCGCAGGTTGACCACGATGGCGCGGGCGATGCCCACCGGATCGATGCCGGGATGGCTGTAGAAGTTCTTGTCCTCGGCCGCCAGGAAGGCGTCCTTGATCACCTGCGGCATGGAATGCAGCGGCACGAACACCCGCTTCTCCACCGCGTACTCGGCGACCAGACGGCCGTCGCCGCCATAGACGCGGGTGGTGATGGGCGGCTCGTAATGGGCCAACTGGTGGTAGTCGGGCAGGTCGCGGCCGAAATGCCAGAACACGAACACGATTCCGCCCGCCGCGATCACGCCCAGCAGGAGGAGAAACGAGAACAGCCCGACGAGGAAACGCAGCATGGGGGGCAGGGTCCGGTTCCGTCCGGCAGGCCTTCGGCCGGATCATCGCCGGTGGTAGCGCCTTGGCCCGTTCCCCGTCAAGTGCGCTTTGGACGCACCTCCAGCCGGCGGGTCCTGCGTCCGGCGCGGGCTTCTTCCCAGATCGTCTCGAACGCGGCTTCGATATCGCGGACGAAACCAGCGGTATCGAACAGCGGCGCGGTGGTCCGGCTGGCGGCCAGGCGCGATTTCACCGCCGCCAGATCGTCGGGACGGGTGGCGAGGCGGACAGCCAGGTCCTCGTAGGAATCGAGGTCCGGGCAGATCAGGTCGCCAAGGCCGACATGGGTCAGCAGGCTGGCCGCCACCCGCGAGGCGAAGGCGCGGCCGGGATGGGTGATCACCGGCACGCCGGCCCACAGGGCGTCGCTGGCGGTGGTGTGGGCGTTGTAGAACAAGGTGTCGAGAAACAGGTCGGCATGGCGGTGGCGCGCCAGATGGCGGGGCTTGGGCAGGCGGGCGGCGAACGCCAGCCGGTCGGGGTCGATGCCCCTGGCCGCCGCTTCGCGCCGCAGATTGGCTCTCGTCTCGGGCGAGCCGGCCAGCAGCCACAGCACCGAATCCGGCACCCGCGCCAGAATCCGCATCCAGCGGCCGAACGCCACCGGTTCGATCTTGAAGGCCTGATTGAAGCAGCAGAACACGAAGGCTCCCGGCGGCAGGCCGCATTCCGCCCGGTCGGGGCCGTCCTCGGCGATGATCTGGTCGCGGTCGTTGGGCTGGTAGCAATGGGGCAGGACGGCGAGGCGCTCGCGGAAATCGGCCTCGTGGCCGGGCGGCGCCGTCACCGCGTCGACCAGGGCCCAATCCATGAAGGCGGCGCCGCTGGAGCCGGGCAGCCCCAGCCAGTTGACCGTCACCGGCGCGGGGCGGAGCGCGGTCAGTTGCAGCCGGTTGCCCCGGGTGTGGACATTGATGTCCACCAGGATGTCGATTCCAGCCCCGGCGATGGCCTGGGCCGCCTCCAGGGTGTCGAGCGGCGCCAGGTCGAGAAACACGTCGCTGTGGTCGCGGATGAAACAGCGGTAATCGCCGCCATCGTCGGGGTCCAGCGCCAGACACGCCACCTTGAAGCGGGAGCGGTCGTGGGCGGGGAACATGCCGCGCATCAGATGGCTGGTGGGGTGATCGTGGAAATCGGCCGACAGATAGCCGATGGTCAGGCGGTCGCGCCGGCCCGGCCTGGCCGCCTTGACCTTGGCCCGCAGCGGCGCCACCTCGGCCGCCACGATGTCGGAGCGCTGGCGGGCGAAGGCGAGCAATTCCCCGGGCGACAGATCCAGCGGCAGGCACAGCGCCATCAGCGGCCCCACCACCCCCGGCGTCTTCAGGGCCGGCTCGATCAGGTCGGCGCGCAAGGTTTCCACGTCCTGCCAGTCGCAGGTTCCCAGGCGGGCCTCGGTCAGGCGGGCGCGGATGGCGAGGTCGTGGGGGCGGGCGGCGGCGGCGCGCTCGTAAAATCCGATGGCCTTGCCCATCTCTCCCAGCTTGCGGGCGGCGTGGCCGGCTCCCAGCAGCGCTTCAGGCATGGCCGGAGCCAGGGCCAGGGCGCGGTCGAGCAGGCCGGCGGCCTCGGTTGCCGAGCCGTAATCCACCAGCAGGTTGCCGAGATTGGTCAGGGTTGGCGCCGAATCCGGGGCCAGCCCGAGCGAGCGGCGCAGCAGGTCCAGCGCCTCGTTCCGCCGTCCCTGGCGGATGCGGACATGGGCCAACCCCGTCAGCAATTGCCAGGTCTGGGGGCGGACGGCGAGGCCGCGTTCGAACGCCTCGGCCGCCTCGGTCAACCGTCCGGCCTCGCCCAGCAGCGAGCCGAGATTGAGCCAGCCCTCCACCAGGGCCGGCGCCAGGGCCAGCGCCTTGCGCAACGCCGCCGCCGCGGCGTCGGTCCTGCCCCGGTCCGTCAGCACGCGGGCCAGATTGTAATGGACCATGGGGTGGTCGGGCAGCAGGCCGGCCAGCTTGCGGCAGGCGGCCTCCGCCTCGGCCAGCCTGCCCTCGCGGTAGAGGGTTTCCGAGCGCACGGCCAGCGCCTCGGCCTCGTGGGCGTGTCGTTGGGTCATGGGGGATCAGTGCGATCCCTGGCGCGGCGGCGGCGCCGGGCGGGAATGGGGCGGCGCCGGCGGCGGCGTCGGGCGTTGCGGCGGCCGGTCGTCGGCTTCATCCTCCGTCGCCTTCTGGCGGATGACGAAGCCCTGGATGGCCCAGCCGGTCAGCCAGCCGGCCGCCAGGAACAGCCACAGGCCGGCGCCGGCATAGACGATGGCGCGGTGAATCGCTTCCTCGGCGAGGCCGAAGCTGCCCAGGGCCCACAGCATGGGGGCGGACAGCGCCGCCGCCGTTCCGGCCGCCACCCCCAGGCGGGTCCAGCCACTGGCCTTGATGAAGCTTACCCTGTAGCTCGACATGACGCGCCCTCCCTTGCCGGATATGGATTCTCCCCTTTCCCTGCGGCAAGCGCAATATCCGACATTTGGCGCCGGGGCCAAGAAATCCGTGACAGATTATGTCGATCACGGTTATTTCTAGACAATGCGCACGGTGTCGGGGCGTGCGGCGGGAGCGCTATTATACTGACGGGACGGCACCAGAATGGCTGCAAGTCGTGAAAGTTTCGAAGTCCAGGTCCTGAAGGATGGCCGCTGGGCCACCGAAACCATTGCCTACAAGGAAGACGAGGCCCGCACTCTGGCCAAGAAGTTCCTGGCCAACAAGAAGTGCGAGGGGGCCAAGATCGTGCGCAATTGGTTGCGCAGCGACGGCACCATGGTGGAATCTGAGATTTTCTGCGAGTCGCGCACCATCAAGGATGACGGCCCCGTCCGCATCGTTCCCATCGATTCCGTTCCCGACGAAAAGTGCGAGACCCCCGAGGATTTCATGGGGGCCAGTTCGCGCAACGTGGTCAACCGGGTGTTCCGCAATTACCTGGACAAGGCGTTCCTCACCCCCACCGAATTGATGCACAACTTCAAGGAGTTGAAGCGTCTTCAGGAAAAGGACACCCTGGTCCCGTCGGCGGTGGACCGGGTCGCCCAGTTGCAGACCAAGGACGGCGACCAGGATTCCAAGAGCCGCGGCCAGGAAATCTTCAAGTCCATCGACGAGATATCGGCCCGCGCCCGCCGGGTCGAAAGCATGAAGCTGCCCAAGCTGGAAGGCAGCTTCAGCCAGGTTCTGGCCAAGATCGGCACCATGGGCGAGAAGGAGGATGTCGACTATCTGGCCATGGTGGTGCTGTCGCGCGACCTGGTGAACGTGCGCAACTGGGTGGGCAAGCTGGACCGGCTGTGTTCCCTGGCGGTGGAGGACACCGACCCCCATGCCATCGAGATGCTGGACGGCGTCATCGCCGACGTGCTGGGGTCGAACGTGGTGCAGGACGTGCTCGGCTGGCAGCCCGGACTGGGCGCCGCCATCATCGCCATGTTCGATCTGGCCGAGGGCAAGCTGCCCGCCGTCAAGAGCGACGCCGGCGAATCCACCGAGATGCTGAACCGCCTGTTCGCCGAGAGGAAGCTGCCGGTCAGCCGCGCCGTTCTGCTGGACCGGGCCCATCGCCAGATACGCTCGCCCAATCCGCTGTACCGCAACGAGGCCGGCAAGGAACTGGACGAGTTCAAGCGCCTGATCGGCCGGACGCTGGTCGCCACCGGCTTCGCCTGCGGGGCCGAGACCGCCGACGCGCTGACCGCTCGCTATACCCGCATGGTCGAGCAGGGCGGTGCCGCCGGGCGCAAGGCCGCCATCGACGGGGTGTTCCGCGCCATGCCGGACCGCGCCACCGGGCTGATGTATCTGTGCGACATGGCCAAAAGCTCGTTCATGCCCGAGCATTTCGACGATCTGGTCGCCTGCCTCGACCTGGTCTACATGGCGCGCGGCATCGGCGAGCTGTGCCTGCGCACCCTGCCGCCCAAGGACCGCATGATCCGCGCCACCAATGCCCACAAGGCGGTGATGGCGTCCAGCTTTCCGGCGGAACTCAAGCAGAAGCTGGCCGATTTCATCGACGGCGTTCTGGAACGCTATCTGATCGACGAGCAGATCGTCGAAAAGCTGGATCACCATGATTCGCCGCTGCGCGACCGCGCCGTTCGGCTGGTGCAGTTCTGCGCCGCCGGGGTGCTGCCCGAGGGGCGGGCCATGACCCGGGCTCGCCAGCGCATCCTGGCGCTGTTGCGCCAGCCCAATTTCGACGCCCACTTCGTCGATGGCTTCACCGATCCCCTGAAGGCGCAGAAGGCCCTGCGCGACTTCCACCAGTTGCTGGTCAAGGCCGGGTTCGGCTGACGGGAAGGCGCGGCTTCCCCCTTTCCCCTTTCCATTCCGTCCCGGTCTTGCTATCCAGTCCCCCTCCGCCAGAAGGGGGTGAAGCAGGGATGACGCGCAAGCTGTTCGGCACCGACGGGGTGCGAGGCACCGCCAATATCGAGCCCATGACCGCCGA
Source organism: Magnetospirillum sp. SS-4 (assembly GCF_902729425.1). Classification (GTDB taxonomy): domain Bacteria; phylum Pseudomonadota; class Alphaproteobacteria; order Rhodospirillales; family Magnetospirillaceae; genus Phaeospirillum. The sequence goes on from NZ_CACVCH010000081.1 coordinate 50,969, forward strand.
GACGGCGCTGAAGCTGGGCATGGCCGCCGGCCGGCAATTCACCCGCGGCGACCACCGTCACATGGTGGTGATCGGCAAGGATACCCGGCTGTCGGGGTATCTGCTGGAACCGGCCCTGACCGCCGGCTTCATCTCGGTCGGCATGGACGTGATGCTGCTGGGGCCGCTGCCGACGCCGGCGGTGGCCATGCTGACCCGATCGCTCCGCGCCGATCTCGGCGTGATGATCTCGGCGTCGCACAATCCCTATCAGGACAACGGCATCAAGCTGTTCGGCCCCGACGGATTCAAGCTGTCCGACGAGGACGAGATGTCCATCGAGGCCAAGATGGACAACGGCCTGGAAGCCTATCGCACCGGCGCCGACCATCTGGGCCGCGCCAAGCGGCTCGACGACGCCAACGGCCGCTATATCGAATACGCCAAGAACACCTTTCCGCGCGGGCTGCGCCTCGACGGCCTCAAGATCGTGGTGGATTGCGCCAACGGCGCCGCCTACAAGGTCGCCCCCACCGTGCTGTGGGAACTGGGCGCCGAGGTGGTGCCGGTGGCGGTCGCTCCCGATGGCTTCAACATCAACAAGGATTGCGGTTCGCTTCACACCCAGACCATGCGCGAGCAGGTGGTGGCGCACGGCGCCCATCTCGGCATCGCGCTGGATGGCGACGCCGACCGGGTGGTGCTGTGCGACGAATTGGGCCACATGATCGACGGCGACCAGTTGATGGCGCTGATCGGCGACCTGTGGCACCGGTCGGGCCAGTTGCGGGGCGGCGGCGTCGTCGCCACCGTCATGTCCAATCTGGGGCTGGAACGCTTCCTGGCCCAGCGCGGCCTGACCACCGTCCGCACCAATGTCGGCGACCGCTACGTGCTCGAACACATGCGGCGCGAGGGCTTCAACGTCGGCGGCGAGCAATCCGGCCACATCATCCTGTCCGATCATTCCACCACCGGCGACGGGCTGGTGGCGGCGTTGCAGGTTCTGGCGGCGCTGGTTCAGTCGGGCCGGCCAGCCAGCGAGATGCTGCGGCTGTTCACTCCGCTGCCGCAGATTCTGAAGAATGTCCGGGTGGCGGGCGCCTCGGTGGCCGAGGTGCTGGCCCATGCCGACGTCGTGGCCGCCATCGCCGCGGGTGAACGCCGTCTCGCCGGCGGCGGCCGGCTGCTGATCCGCAAATCAGGCACCGAACCGCTGATCCGGGTGATGGCCGAAGGTGAGAGCGAGCCCCTGGTCGGCGCCGTGGTCGACGACGTCGTCGAGACCATCAGGCGCGTCGCCGGGGGCTGACCCGTCAGGCGGCGACGGCCTTGGCCGCCGTTCCGCCGACCCTGTCGATGACCAGATGCATGGTCCGGGCGATGTCCGGACAAAGCTCGGTCAGCTTCTCGGCCAGCGAGCGGGCCCGCTCGACGTCGATGGGCTGTCCGGCGGCCTCGGCTTCGAGGATTTCAGCGAGTTGATCGATTTCTTCCCAACGGTACTGCATCTTTCACCTCGTCGGTGTGATGGACCCTATCCCTACCCAAGATAATGCTAATACGAAATGGTGCGACGCACAATGGAAAGGCACCGGATTTTGTGGCGCCTTACAAAATGTCACCAAAATGCAGCCTTGCATCGGCGGTGTGATGGAGTGTCGTTCGCTGTGGCGAAATGAAATGACCGGGAGGCTCGAACATGCAAGGACGGGTGCTGATCGTGGCCGGTTCGGATTCCGGCGGCGGCGCCGGTATTCAGGCCGACATCAAGGCGGTGACCTGCCTGGGGGGATTCGCGACGACCGCAATCACGGCGGTGACGGCGCAGAATACCCTGGGTGTTCACGGGGTGGTCGAGATCGCCCCTGATTTCGTCCGCCGCCAGATGGAGGTGGTGCTGGACGATATCGGCGCCGATTGCGTCAAGACCGGCATGCTGGCGTCCGCCGCCATCGTCGAGGCGGTGGCCGACGCTCTGGCCGAATTCGCGCCCGGCGCGCCGCTGGTGCTCGATCCCGTGATGGTGGCCAAGGGAGGGGCCGCCCTGCTGGCCGACAGCGCCGCCGGGGCGCTGAGGGGGCGGCTGTTGCCCCTGGCGCGGCTGCTGACCCCCAACATCCCCGAGGCCGAGGTTCTGCTGGGCCGTGCCATCGCCACCGTCGACGACATGGAGCGCGCCGCGCTGGACCTGCTGGCGCTGGGGCCGCGGGCGGTGCTGCTGAAGGGCGGTCACATGGAGGGCGACGACCTGGTGGACCTGTTGGCCGAAGCCGGCGGCCGGGTCACCCGCTTTGCCGGCCGGCGCATCGTCAGCCGGTCCACCCACGGCACCGGCTGCACCCTGGCCTCGGCCATCGCCTGCGGTCTGGCGCTGGGGCTGCCGCTGGTCGACGCGGTGGCGAGGGGACGGGACTACGTGCGCGAGGCGATTCGGACCGCGCCTGATTTGGGCGGCGGCCATGGGCCGCTCAACCATGGCCATACGGTGCGGGTGGGCTAGAGACCCCGGTGCCGGTCGGCCCGCTTCGGCTTGGCCGGCTTGATGGACGGGAACCAGTCGTGGAGATGGGCTTCGGCCGGAAACACCTTCTCGCCGCGCCACCAGCGGGCGGCGGCATCGGGCCGGTTGATCACCGCCTTCAACGCCGGCATGAAATCCACGCCGGCGCAGTCGCGGCCGGCCCGGTGGAAGGGCAGGGCGAGACCGAACACGGCCCCGTCGAAGACGTCCTTGGGCGGGGCCTGATAATCGTGGGACGGCGGCGGCCCGAACAGGGGAACGTCCAGCTTGGCGTAGGTGGTCATGCACCAGCGGGCGTCCAACTGGTACAGCCCCCGGCACTTGAACGGGCGCAGCTCGTAGATGGCGCAGGCGCCGTCCACCAGGAAGGCGCAGGCCCGCCCGGTCGGCCAGGCATCGAGGCGGGCGATCAGGGTGTCGGCGTCGGGGCGCAGGCGCAATTGCCGGGCGATGTGCAGCACCTCCACCGCCGCCGCCCCCACCCGCTGGTGGCAGCACCAGCCGCACCCCTTGCCGCAGGCGGCCTTGGCGGTTCCGAACGCATATGCGGGGGTGGCGCGGATGTCGGCCCATATGGCCTCGGCGACGGCGTAGGCCTGTCCGACCGCGTCCAGCGCCGCCTCGGCTCCACCGGCCAGGGCGGGAGCGACCATCGCCTGGACGGCGTCGAACGCGGCGTCCTTGATGGGAGAGGAACGTCCGTCGCGGGAACGGGGCGCCCGTATGGTGGACAGGGCGGATTCAGCGGTGAACGGAGCGGTCATGGCGGCGAGGATAGCAAGTCCGGCCATTGGGCGCCACACGGCAGTTTATGCTCTTTTTCGATGGCTCAGTCTGTATGTTGAGCAGTTTTTGGCGATTAAATGCATGGAATTTGTAACCAATCGAAATTGATTTATTGAATATTTTTCCCCAATTGGGATATGCTTCCCCGTCTTGATGCCGTCCGGGGAGGGGGCGATGGGGCAGTTTCAGATCGGTCTGACCATGGCTGGGGCGATTTCGGCGGGGGCCTACACCGCCGGAGTGTTCGACTTCCTGATTCAGGCGCTGAGCGCCTGGGACGAGGAGAGCCGGAAGAACGGCTTTCACCGGACCGCCATCACCACCATGACCGGCGCCTCGGCCGGCGGCATGACGGCGGTGCTGGGGGCCATCGCCATGGGACGGGGCTTGCAGCCGACCCAAAAGGGAAATGGCGACCGCAGGGTCAATTGCGTCCTGCCCGGGCTCTATGCCGCCTGGGTGGAAGAGGCGCGGATGGTGTCCCGGAATTCCGCCGCCGACCTGCTGTCGTTTGAGGATCTGGGCGACGGCAAGGTGCATTCCCTGCTCAATGCCAGCCTGCTGGACCGGATTCAGGCCACGGCGCTGAAGGCGCCCGACCCGATTCCCGCCGTTACCCCCTACGGGTTCCTGGCCGATCCGCTGCACGTCTACGTCACCCTGACCAATCTGCGCGGCATCCAGTACGACATCGATTTCGGCACCGGCAAGTACCGCATGCTCAACCACGCCGACCGCAAGCATTTCAGCGTCAAGGGGCTGGGCGGCAATTCAACGGCGGCAAGCATATGGTCGAACGGCGATCCCGCCGCGGCCCACCTGACGCTGGCCGAACTGAACCAGCCGGGAGAGGTCGGTCCCGGATGGAAGGCCATGGGCGTCGCGGCGGTCGCCACCGGCGCGTTTCCGGTGGGACTGGCGGCGCGCCGGATCGAGACGGGGGTGGCGGAGTACAAGAGCCGGCCGTGGCCGGTGGTCGGCGCCCTCAACGACGACGGCAGCCACCATGCGGTGATCGACCCCCATTGGCCGGACGCTTTCCAGGCGATGGACCGGCGGTTCAGCTATGTGGCGGTCGACGGCGGCACCATCAACAACGAGCCCTTCGAACTGGCCCGATTCTCCATCATGGACGGCAAGACCACCCGGAATCCCCGTTCATCCTGGGATGCGGACCGGGCGGTGATCATGGTGGCGCCATTTCCCGAGGGATATTCCTTTCCGGTCAGCGATCCCGCCGATGCCGATTACCAGTTGGTGAAGGTGATCGCGGCGCTGCTGCCCACCATGATCCAGCAGGCCCGCTTCAAGGATGACGAACTGGTGGCGGCGGCCAAGCCGGATGTTCGCAGCCGGTTTCTCATCGCTCCGAAACGCGGGAACGGCGCCTCGGTCAGTTCGAAGGACATCGCCTGCGGCCTGCTGGGTGGATTCGGCGGTTTCCTCGACCAGGGTTTCCGCGAGCATGACTTCAAGCTGGGGCAGCGCAACTGCCAGCAATTCCTTCGCAATCATTTCAACCTTCACGTCAACAACAAGGTGTTCGGCGGGAATGGCGAGGCACCGGCCGCCGGAGCCGACGAGACGGACAAGAACAATGAATTGCCCATCGTTCCTCTGATAGGCGATCTGAAGTCCGAGATTTCCGAGCCGGACTGGCCGCGCATGTCGATGGAGGCGTTCGAGACCCTGATGCGGCGGATCGAGGATCGGGCCGACCGGCTGGTGCCGCTTCTGTCCAAGCAGGAAATCGCCAACAGCCGGATGATGCGTTTGGGCGTCGCCATGCTCTGGCCCGTCAGCGGGCGGCGCATGCTGATGTCGCTGGTACGGCGAAGCATCCTGGCCGACCTCATCCGCCGCGATCAGATCGAGGATGGACTGGCCGCCATCGAATCGCCCCGGGGGACGCCCTTGCCGGGATTCAGCGCGCAACAGCGCGAGGTGCTGGCGGCGCTGGCCGGGTCATCGGCCGACCTGCGCACGATTCCCAGTCTGGCCCGCCAGACCAGCCTGGGATGCGCGCAGGTGACCGAGGCGCTTGATCTGGCGTCCGGGGTGTCGCCCGGCGCGGTTCATGCGGTCTGGAAATCGGCGATCACCGACGATGGCGGCCAGATCGGCTACGCGCTGCATTCCCGCAAGCCGAACCTGGTGGAAACCCTGCCCGTGCTGGGCGGCATGGTTCGAAAGATATCCGGCGTCAAGATCGACTGAGGAGGCGGGCATGGCCTGGCAGGCAATCCTTGATATCGCCGTCGTGCTGGTCTCGATCTATCTGGTGATGGCCGCCGCCGCCTCGGGTCTGGTGGAATTGCTGGGAAGCGTGTTGAACTGGCGGGGAAACACGCTGAGGGACGGTATCGGGCGCATGCTCGGCGACCCCCGCATGCGGTCCCTGGCGAGGCGGGTGTGGACGCATCCCCTGATCGCGTCGCAGCCGTCGGGCCGCCGGGGGCCGAGCTACCTGGATTCCAAGGTCTTCGGCCTGGCCCTTGCCGACGTCGTCAAGGAATCGGGGGAGTTCGATTCCACCGTCCAAGGGGGGGCGGTGGGGGCCTTGCTGCGGGCCAGCGGCAACGATCCCGCCGCGTTCCGCGCCGGCGCCGAACGGTGGTTCGACGAGGGCATGGCGCGGGTGTCGGGCGCCTACAAGCGGCGAACCCATGTGGTCATGCTGGCGTTCTCGCTGGCGGTGGCGGCGTTGTGCAACATTGATTCGATCCAACTGGTGCGGACCCTGGCCCAGATGCCAAACGACCAGCGGTCGGTTCTGAGCGATTCCCTGGGGCACGCGGCCGCCGCCCCCGCCCCCGCCCCGGACAGCGCTCCGGCGGCCGGTTCCGAGGCCGACATGGGCGTCATCGCCGCCGCCGTCGACGCCGCGCTCGGCCGTATCGGCGAGGTCGGCAAGGTGCTTCCCTTCGTCAAGCCGGATAGCGCCATGGGCTGGGCGGGGAAGATTGTGGGATGGCTGATCACCGCCGTGGCGGCGGCGGTGGGATCGCAATTCTGGTTCGGATTGCTTGGAAACGTGGTGCGGCTCAGCGGCCGCAGGCCCGGCGCCTGATCGGGTGAAATCGCCATCGGCGAGGCATTTTTTTGCAAATGCCTCGTTGACGCGCTCGCGTCCCCCCCCATACACTCCGGCCGGGCCACGGTCCCCCAACGGGCCGCGTCCCTTCTGTAAGGGAGGGTTACATCCTATGACCGATTTTCCGCGGCCGGCTGTTCGGCCCAGCAATCCCAATTTCTCCTCTGGTCCCTGCGCCAAGCGTCCCGGTTGGACGGTGGACGCGCTGAAGGATACTCCGGTGGGCCGCTCCCACCGCGCCAAGATCGGCAAGGCCCGCCTGGAAGAGGTCATCAACCGCACCCGCGCCGTGCTCGGCATTCCCGACGACTACCGCATCGGCATCGTGCCGGCCTCGGACACCGGCGCCGTCGAGATGGCCATGTGGTCGCTGCTCGGTGCCCGCGGCATCGACGCGCTGGCCTGGGAAAGCTTCGGCGAGGGCTGGGTCACCGACATCACCAAGCAGCTGAAGATCGAGGACACCCGCGTCTTCAAGGCCGGCTATGGCGAGTTGCCCAAGCTGTCCGAGGTCGATTGCGACCGCGACGTGGTGTTCACCTGGAACGGCACCACCTCGGGCGTCCGCATTCCCAACGGCGACTGGATCAAGTCCGACCGCAAGGGCCTGACCATCTGCGACGCCACCAGCGCCGTGTTCGCCATGGATCTGCCGTGGGACAAGCTGGACGTGGTCACCTGGTCCTGGCAGAAGGTTCTGGGCGGCGAGGGCGCTCACGGCATGCTGGTGCTCAGCCCCCGCGCCGTCGAGCGTCTGCTGACCTACAAGCCGTCGTGGCCGCTGCCCAAGATTTTCCGCATGACGTCGGGCGGCAAGCTGTCCGAGGGCATCTTCAAGGGCGAGACCATCAACACGCCGTCGATGATCGCGGTGGAAGACCAGATCGACGCCCTGAAGTGGGTCGAATCCATCGGCGGCCTCAAGGCCCTGATCGCCCGCTCCGAGGCCAACCTGAAGGCCGTCCAGTCCTGGCTGGACAAGTCCGACTGGGCCGCCAATCTGGCCGACGATCCCAAGGTCCGGTCCTGCACCTCCATCTGCATGATCGTCAAGGCGCCGTTCTTCGCCAGGCTGTCGGCCGACGATCAGGCGGCGGCGGCCAAGAAGATCGTCTCGATCCTGGAGAAGGAGGGCATCGCCTACGACATCGGCGCCTATCGCGACGCTCCCGCCGGCCTCCGGGTCTGGGGGGGCGCCACCATCGAGACCGCCGACATCGAGGCGCTGCTGCCCTGGCTGGACTGGGCCTTCGCCCAGGTCAAGGCCGAGTTCGCGGCCAAGGTCGCCTGATCTATTCCAACGCATAAACGCGGGCGCCGCCTTCCTCCAGGGCGGCGCCCGAACCATATGAGGGAACTGACATGCCCAAGGTTCTGATCAGCGACAAGCTGAGCGCCGCCGCCGTCCAGATCTTCAAGGATCGCGGCATCGAGACCGACGTCAAGGTTGGCCTCGCTCCCGACGAGTTGAAGGCCATCATCGGCCAGTACGATGGCCTCGCTATCCGGTCCAACACCAAGGTCACCGCCGAGATCCTGGAAGCCGCCGGCAATCTCAAGGTGGTCGGCCGCGCCGGCATCGGCGTCGACAACGTCGACGTTCCCGCCGCCACCGCCCGCGGCGTGGTGGTGATGAACACCCCGTTCGGCAATTCCATCACCACCGCCGAGCACGCCATCGCCATGATGTTCGCCCTGGCCCGCGACATTCCCCAGGCCAATGCCAGCACCCATGCCGGCAAGTGGGAGAAGTCCAAGTTCATGGGCGTCGAGCTGACCGGCAAGGTGCTGGGCATCGTCGGCTGCGGCAATATCGGCGCCATCGTCGCCGACCGCGCCCAGGGCCTGCGCATGCGGGTCATCGCCTATGATCCCTTCCTGTCGCACGAGCGCGCCAAGGAACTGAACGTGGAAAAGGTCGAACTGGACGACCTGTTCCCGCGCGCCGACTTCATCACGCTGCACACGCCGCTGACCGACGCCACCCGCAACATCATCGACGCCAAGGCCATGGCCAGGATGAAGAAGGGCGTGCGCATCATCAATTGCGCCCGTGGCGGCCTGGTGGTCGAGGAGGACCTGAAGGCGGCCATCGAATCCGGTCACGTCGCCGGCGCCGCCCTGGACGTGTTCAAGGTCGAGCCGGCCAAGGATAACGGCCTGTTCGGCAACGAGAAGGTGGTGTGCACCCCGCATCTCGGCGCGTCCACTTCCGAGGCCCAGGAGAACGTCGCCCTCCAGGTGGCCGAGCAGATGGCCGATTACCTGCTGACCGGCGCCGTCACCAACGCCATCAACATGCCGTCGGTCTCGGCCGAGGACGCCCCCAAGCTGCGGCCCTACATGAAGCTGGCCAACCAGCTGGGCAGCTTCGCCGGCCAGCTTACCGAAACCGGCATCAAGGAAGTGCGGATCGAGTATCTGGGCCATGTGGCGACGGTCAACACCAAGCCGCTGACCGCCATCGTCCTCGAAGGGCTGCTGAAGCCCATGAACGAGACGGTCAACATGGTCAACGCCCCGGTGGTCGCCAAGGACCGCAACATCAAGGTCTCGGAGGTCAAGTCCGAGACCGAGGGCGATTATCACACCCTGATCCGCCTCACCGTGGTGACCGACAAGCGCGAGCGGTCGGTGGCCGGCACCCTGTTCGGCGGCGACAAGCCCCGCGTGGTCGACATCAAGGGCATCGCCATCGAGGCCGAGCTTGGCCCGAACATGCTGTTCGTCACCAACCAGGACAAGCCGGGCTTCATCGGCGCCCTGGGCAGCCTGCTGGGCCAGCACGGCGTCAATATCGCCACCTTCCATCTTGGCCGCAACGAGCAGGGCGGCGACGCCATCCTGCTGACCCAGGTGGATCAGCCCCTGACGGCCGATCTGATCGAGAAGGTCAAGGCGTTGCCGCAGGTGGTCCAGGCCAAGTCGCTCAGCTTCTGATTTTCTTCCAAAATCAAAGCCAACGGTCCCGCAAGGAGATGCTTCTTGCGGGACTTTTCTTTTTTCAGATTATGGTTTTTGTATTATTTCTCCGGAAAGTGCCTGTGTGGAAATATGGGGTAGAGACCCGATAATGACTTTGGTATAAGACATCCATAATAAACAAAGCATGGCCTGTGGGGGTGCGCATGTCCTGGTTCGGTTCGCGGCAGAAAGAGAGTCCCGCGGTCGTCGCGGTTGATCCTTGCAGTTCGGAGATGACGGCGCCGGAGCAACTGGCCCGGATCGAGGCGTCCATCGATCTCATCCTGGCCGGGCGCTACCACTCCGTGCCGGAAGGCGAGTGCCCGATGTCGCGCAAGATCAAGGAAATGGCGCGGCAACTCGAAGGCAAGGCGCGCCAGACCCTCAAGATGGACGTGGACCTGTCGGTCAACATCAACGAGGCGGTGACCAAGGCCGCCGGCATGATGCGCGACGTCAACGAGGTCGACCGCCGCAGCCAGGCCATCGCCGCCGCCGCCGAGGAACTGGTGGCCAGTGTCGGGGAGATCGCGCGCAATTCCGACGCCGCCGCCGAGGATGCCCGTTCGGCCCAATCCACGGCCAGCGAGGGGCAGGGCGCCGCTGATCAGGCCATCGTCGCCATGCATTCCATCGCCGACGCGGTCAAGGCCGCCGCCGGCAAGGTCGATTCCCTGGCCCAGGCCTCGGTGCAGATCGGCGACATCGTCAATCAGATCGAGGATATCGCGTCCCAGACCAACCTTCTCGCCCTGAACGCCACCATCGAGGCGGCTCGCGCCGGCGAGGCCGGCAAGGGCTTCGCCGTGGTCGCCAACGAGGTCAAGACCCTGGCCAACCAGACCGCCAAGGCCACCGTCGACATCCGGGCGCGCATCGAATCGCTGCGGGTGGAGATGGGCGACATCGTCTTGACCATGCAGCAGGGCGCCGAGGCGGTGCAGCGGGGCGAGGAGGTCATCACCGCCACCAGCGACGGCATGCGCCGGGTGGTGGGGCAGGTCCAGAACGTGTCGATCAAGATGGCCGAGATCGCCGGCATTCTCAGCCAGCAGACCGCCGCCTCCGCCGACGTGTCCGAAGGGGTGAGCATGATTGCCTCGCTGGCCGCCAACAACGTCGCCGCCATCACCGACGTGGTCGGCGAGATGGATCAGGCCTCCAAGGCGGTGGTCGCCACCCTCAACGACATGGCCAGCCTGGAGATCGAGGACTTCACCTTGCATGTCGCCAAGTCCGATCACATGCTGTGGCGCAAGCGGCTCGCCGACATGGTGGTCGGGCGCGAGGTCCTCAACCCCGACGAACTGGCCGATCACACCAAATGCCGGCTGGGCAAGTGGTGTGGCGCCTTGACCGATCCCAGCATCTTGAAGCATCCCGCCTTCGCCCGTCTGGAGGCCCCGCACCGTGACGTGCATCGGCATGGCATCGAGGCTGCGCGCCGCTTCAAGGTCGGCGATCTGGACGGCGCCCTGGCCGAAATCTCCCTGGCGGCCGAGGCCTCCAAGGGGGTGATGGCCTGCCTGGACGATCTGGGGAATCGGAACCGGTTCTGAGGCGGCGCTGATTTGCATCATTTCCGTTTGCCGTTCCGTGGCAAACGCGATAGGTAGGCTGGTGCTCGACTCAACCGGGGTGGCTGCGGCCGCCCCCTCGTCTCAGGTTGCGACATCTTTCATGACCGATATCGCCAATCGTGCCCTGCTGCCCGCCGGCCTGCGCGACATGCTGCCCCCCGACGCCGATCACGAGGCCAACGTGGTCAGCCTGCTGATGACCCATTTTTCCGCCCAGGGCTACGAGAGGGTCAAGCCGCCGCTGATCGAGTTCGAGGAAAGCCTGCTGGATGGCGCCGGCGCCGCCACCTCGCACCACACCTTCAGGGTCATGGACCCGGTCAGCCAGCGGATGATGGGCCTGCGCGCCGACATGACGCCGCAGGTGGCCCGCATCGCCACCGTCCGCTTGGCCCAGGTGGAGCGGCCGCTGCGCCTGTCCTACGCCGGCCAGGTGCTGCGGGTGAAGGGCAGCCAGTTGCGGCCCGAGCGCCAGTTCGGTCAGGCCGGCATCGAGCTGATCGGCAGCGATTCTCCCGTCGCCGACGCCGAGGTCCTGGTGCTGACCGCCGACGCCCTGGCCGATCTCGGTGTGCCGGGGGTTTCGGTCGATCTGGCGCTGCCGACCCTGATGCCGGTGCTGTTTTCCGAGCTTGGCCTGACGGGTGAACTGGCCGAGCGGTTGCGGGCCGCCCTCGACCACAAGGATTCCGCCCTGGTGGCCGAGGCGGGCGCCGCCGCGCCGCTGCTGCGGGCGCTCATCAGCGCCGCCGGTCCGGCCGAGCGCGCCGTGGCGGCGCTGAGGGCGCTGACCCTGCCGCCCGCCGCCGCCGCCGAACGCGACCGGCTGGCCCGGGTGGTGGAACTGGTGCGCGCCGACCTTCCCGATTTGACCCTGACGGTCGATCCGGTGGAAAATCGCGGTTTCGAGTATCATACCGGTGTCGGCTTCACCCTGTTCGCCCGCAACATGGGGGCCGAACTGGGGCGTGGCGGCCGCTATCTGGCCGGCGGGGTCGAACCGGCCACCGGCGCGACCCTGTTCATGGATTCGGTGCTGGCGGCATTGCCCCGGCCCAAGGCCAGGAACAGGGTCTTCATTCCCGCCGGCACCCCCAGGGCCTGGGCCCAGGCCATGCGAGCGAAGGGATTCGTCACCGTCGGCGGCCTCGATGCCGGCCGTGACCGAATGGAAGAGGCAAGGCGTCTCGGCTGCGGGCAGTTGCTCGGTCCGGACGGTATCATCGACGTCCAATAGGGTTAGGGGACAAGAATGGCGAATGTCGCGGTGGTCGGCGCCCAGTGGGGCGACGAGGGCAAGGGCAAGATCGTCGACTGGCTGTCGGAGCGGGCCGACGTGGTGGTGCGATTCCAGGGCGGCCACAATGCCGGCCACACCCTGGTGATCAACGGCGTCACCTACAAGCTGTCGCTGCTGCCGTCCGGCGTGGTCCGGGGCAAGCTGTCCATCATCGGCAACGGCGTGGTGGTCGATCCCTGGGCCTTGCTGGACGAGATCGGGCGGATCAGGGACCAGGGGATCAACATCACTCCCGACGTTCTGAAGATCGCCGAGAACGCCTGCCTGATCCTGCCGCTGCACGGCCACCTCGACCGGGCGCGGGAAGAGGCCAGCGGCAACGCCAAGATCGGCACCACCGGGCGCGGCATCGGTCCCGCCTACGAGGACCGGGTCGGCCGCCGCGCCATCCGCGTCTGCGACCTGGACGACAGGCCCGTGCTGGAAGCCAAGATCGAGGCGCTGCTGCGCCATCACAACGCCCTGCTGCGCGGCCTTGGCGCCGCCGAGGTGGATGGTCAGGAATTGCTGAACCAGCTCCTGGAGATCGCACCCAGGATATTGCCGTTCTCCGACGTGGTGTGGAAGCGCCTGGACGAGGTCCGCCATACCCGGAAAAGGGTGCTGTTCGAGGGCGCCCAGGGCGCCATGCTCGACGTCGACCACGGCACCTACCCTTACGTCACCTCTTCCAACACCGTGTCGGGCAACGCCGGCACCGGCGCCGGCGTCGGGCCGGGGCAGGTGGGCTATGTGCTCGGCATCTGCAAGGCCTACACCACCCGGGTCGGGTCGGGGCCGTTTCCGACCGAGCTGTTCGACGCCATCGGCGAACGGATAGGCGACCGCGGCCGCGAATTCGGCACCGTCACCGGCCGGCGTCGCCGCTGCGGCTGGTTCGATGCCGTCATGGTGCGTCAGGCCATCAAGGTGGGCGGCATCAACGGCATCTCGCTGACCAAGCTGGATGTTCTGGACGGCATCGACGAGCTGAAGATCTGCGTCGGCTACCGCTGCCGTGGCGAGGAACTGAAGCATTTCCCCGCCTCCATGTCGCGTCAGGCCGAGGTGGAACCCATCTACGAGACCATGCCCGGCTGGTCGGAAAGCACCTATGGCGCCCGGTCGTGGAAGGATTTGCCGGCCACGGCCGTCAAGTATATCCGCCGTATCGAGGAACTGATCGAGGCGCCGGTGGCCATGCTGTCCACCAGTCCGGAGCGCGACGACACCATTCTGGTCCACGACCCCTTCGCGACCTGAACCGCCCTCGCGATCTGATTGTCGGATGGCACTCCCGCCTTTACAGTAGGGGGGGTGCCGCCGCTTCAAGGCCGGCAAACGGATGGGGGATATGGCGGAAGCCGAGGTTGATACCGACGAGGTGGATGAGGAGGTCAGGGTAGAGGTCGCCCAGCCCGCCGGGCCGCCCGGCATGCTGCGCGATCGCTACATGATCCGCTCCAACCAGCCGTTGTCCGATCTGTCGACTCCGACGGCGGAGGCCTTCGCCGCCGAGGACAAGCGCGACCCCGGCCGTCCCCTCTACGCCCTGATCTGCAAGCCCGACCTGCCGCCGCGCACCAATGTGATGCGGGCGCTGAAGGGGGTGTCCTCGCCCGGTCTCCAGCAATTGGTGGAATGGGGGCCGCTCAACTGGCCGCCGGCCGGCCGGCAGTGCATGACGGTGGTCTACGAACGTCCCGGCGGCCGCCGGGTGATGACCAGCATCAAGGGCGAGATTCGGCGCATCGACGAGTACGAGATCACCAAGAAGGTGATCGAGCCGCTGATGTCGGCGATCCGCGAGATGGACGGACGCGGCGTCACCCACCGCGCCATCCGTCCCACCAACATGTTCGACATGAGCGGCAACGGCGATCGCCTGGCCTTTGGCGATTGCGTTACCGCCCCGCCGGGATTCGATCAGCCGGTGCTGTTCGAGCCCATAGAATCCGGCATGTGCAACCCCATCGCCCGGGGCAGCGGCAATTTCACCGAGGACTTTTACTCGCTGGGCGTCACCATCGCCTTCCTGTTGCTGGGCCGCAATCCGGTGGCGAACCTCAACGACGAGGCCATCCTGTCGGCCAAGATCCAGCAGGGAACCTATAACCTGCTGATCGGCGAGGAACGGCTGCCGCTGCCGATGATCGAATTGCTGCGCGGCCTGCTGTGCGACGACAGCGACCAGCGCTGGGGTCTGGAGGATCTGGACCTGTGGCTGTCGGGGCGGCGCATGTCGCCGTTGCAGCCCAGGGGAGAAAAGCGGGCGGCGCGCGGCTTCCCCTTCCAGGGCAAGGAATACTTCAACGGCCGCGAACTGTCCCAGGCCATGTCCAAGGCCTGGGATCAGGCGATTCCGCCGGTGGTGGAAGGCAAGCTGGAACTGTGGCTGCGCCGCGCCGTCGAGGACAAGGACAAGGCCAACGTGGTCGCCGAAGTGGTGCGCATGGCCCTCAACGACAGCAGCGACAAGAAGGGCGCCACCGACCTGATGCTGTGCAAGGTGCTGATCTTGTTGGATCCGTCGGCACCCATCCGCTACAAGGGCTTCAACTTCATGCCCGACGGCTTCGGCTCGGCGCTGTCGGCGGTGGCGGCCAGCCGGGGCGACACCAAGCTGCTGACCGAGATCATCCTGCGCGAGGTGCCGAAGCTGTGGTTCGGCATGCGTGGCGAGTACCAGCCCGACAACTCGCTGATGGAGACCAATTTCAAGGAATTGCGCAGCTATCTCACCCAGACCGGCATGGGGTTCGGGCTGGAACGCTGCCTGTACGAACTCAACGACGCGCTGCCCTGCCAAAGCTCGCTGCTGGGCGAGGAATACGTGGTCGACGTCAAGGAATTGCTGCCGGCGCTGAACGCCGCCGCCGCCAAGCGTTCCGACAACCGGCACGGGCCGATGGACCGCCACATCGCCGCCTTTCTCGGCGCCCGCATGCGTTCGGACATCGACCGCAACCTGAACCAGCTCAATGACGGCAATCAGGGCACCGCCATGATGGCGGTTCTCAACCTGTACGCAGTGCTGCAATACCGGCTGGGGCCGGAGGCGCTGTCCGGCCTGTGCGGCTGGCTGGGGGCGGCGCTGGGACCGGTGGTCGGGTCCTATCACGGCCGCGAGAAGCGCAAGGAACTGGAAAAGGAACTGCCCCGGCTGGTGCGCAAGGGCTCGATCGTCGAAATCTACAACCTGCTGGAAAATAACGAGGAACGGGTTCGGGATGAAAACGAGTTCCAGTGAGCGCAGGCGCAGTACCATGCCGCCGAGGAAGAGATAAAGCACATCATCACCGAGACCGAGGAACGCGCCAGCGAAGCCGACCGCATCGGCCGTCAGACCGCCGCCGTCACCGGCATCATCATCGCCATGACCACCGCCACTATCGTGGTGATCTCGACCTTCTTCTGACCGGGGCCGGGGTCACGGGGACGGATCGGCGTATTGCCGGGCGATGGAGCGGAACTCCTCCTGGATTCCCAGGAAGGCGTCGACCACGTCGGGGTCGAAGCGGTTGCCCTTGCCCTCGACGATCATGTCGACCGCGGCCCAGTGCGACATGCTTTCCTTGTAGACCCGGCGGCTGATCAGGGCGTCGTAGACGTCGGCCACCGCCATCAGCCGGGCCGAGACCGGAATGTCGTCGCCGGACAGGCCCTCGGGATAGCCGTCCCCGTCCCATCGCTCGTGATGGAAATGGGCGATCTCCTTCGCCATGGTCAGGAATTCGAGAGAGGCCCCCAGCCAGCGTTCCGCATGCTCGATGGCGTTGCGGCCGAGGGCGGCATGGGTCTTCATGATCTCGAATTCCTCCGGGGTCAGCCGGCCGGGCTTGAGCAGGATGCGGTCGGGAATGCCGACCTTGCCGATATCGTGCAGCGGGGCCGATTTGAACAGCATGGTGATGGAGAATTCATCCAGGCTGTGGGCAAAGCGGGGGTGGGCCTGAAGGCTGGTCGCCAGAGCGCTCATGTAGAACTGGGTGCGGCGGATGTGATTGCCGGTCATCAGGTCGCGGGTTTCGGCCAGCGAGGCCATGGCCAGGATGGTCACATCCTTGATCGCCGTCACTTCCTTGGTGCGTTTGGCGACCTCGCGTTCCAGGAAGCCGTTCTTGTCGCGCAGATAGTCGGCGGCGGCCTTGAGGCGGAGCTGGGCCTTGACCCTGGCCAGCACGATCGAGGGGCTGAACGGCTTGGAGATATAGTCCACCGCCCCGATGTCCAGCCCTCTCTTCTCCTCGGCCATCCGGCTGCGGCCGGTCAGGAAGATCACCGGGATGTCCAGGGTCTTGGGGTTGGCCTTGAGCTGCCGGCACACCTCGTAACCGTCGATGTCCGGCATCATGACGTCGAGCAGGATCAAATCCGGCGGATCGTTGGCGGTGGCGATCTTCAAGCCCTTGTCGCCGCTGTTGGCCACCTTGACCCTGTAATCCTCCTTCAGCAGTTCGCTCATCAGCAACAGTTCGTCCGGGGTGTCGTCCACCACCAGGATCGTCGCTCTTTCCATCGGCTCCGGAGATAGCATCGCATACTCTCAATTCAGGACGGTGTCTGTTCCGGCGATCGGGCCTTCTCGACTTCGGCGGTTCCGGATGCCGACAGCAGCGCCTTTTTTCTGATCATGTCGGCATCGGAATCGGCATGTTCCAGGGCGATGGTGCGAAACTCCTCCTGCACCTCCAGGAAGGCGTCGACGATGTCGGGATCGAAATGCTTTCCCCGCCCCTCGACGATGATGGACACCGCCACCTCGTGCGGCATGCCTTCCTTGTAGACCCGGCGGCTGATCAGGGCGTCGTAGACGTCGGCCACCGCCATCAGCCGGGCCGAAAGCGGGATGGCGTCGCCCGAGAGGTTCTGGGGATAGCCGCTGCCGTCCCATTTTTCCTGGTGCGAGTAGGCGATCTCCTTCGCCATGGTGAGGAACTCGACCCTGGCCCCCAGCGAATGCTCGGCGTGTTCGATGGCGTCGCGTCCCAGGGTCGTGTGGGTCTTCATGACCTCGAATTCCTCGGGGACGAACCGCCCCGGCTTCAGCAGGATGCGGTCGGGAATTCCGACCTTGCCGATATCGTGCAGCGGGGCCGATTTGAACAGCATGTTGATGGTGTAGTCGTCAAGCTGGGCGGCGAAACGGGGATGGGAGCGGAGCCGGCCCGCCAGGGACTTGATGTAGAACTGGGTGCGGCGGATGTGGTTGCCGGTTTCCAGGTCGCGGGTCTCGGCGAGCGAGGCCATGGCCAGGATGGTGACGTCCTGGATCGCCATGACCTCCTCGGTGCGCTTGGCGACCTCCTGTTCCAGGAAATCATTCTTGTCGCGCAGGAAATCGGCGGCCATCTTGAGCTTCAGGTGGGTCTTGACCCGCGCCAGGACGATGGGTGGGCTGATGGGCTTGGTGATGTAGTCCACCGCGCCGATCTCCAGCCCTTTCCTCTCGGCGTCGAGTTCGACCTTGGCGGTGAGGAAGATCACCGGAATATGGTGGGTCCCGGGATCGGCCTTCAGACGCCGGCAGACTTCGTAGCCGTCGAGCCCCGGCATCATGATATCCAGTAAGACGAGGTCGGGCGGGCTGTCGGAGCCGCAGATTCTAAGGGCTTTCTCGCCATTGCTGGCTACCTTCACCCGATAGTCGTCTTTCAGCAGGCTGCTCAGCAATGCCAGATTGTCCGGCGTATCGTCCACCACCAGGATGGTGGCCCTATCGGAAAAGTCCTGGCTGTCCATCACGCGGTCCTCATGCGGGTCTGTTCCGTTCCATGGCCTGATTCAGGATGGTCAGGGCGGTGTCGAAGTCGAAATCCTTGATGGCGGCGCGGATGCGGCGGTAGTCCTGGGGAAAGGCGGTGCTCAGGAGGGCGGCGTTCGCCTCCATGACATCGTCTACCTCGGCATCGTCCTCGGCAAGCAGGATCAGCAGGCGGCGGCATATCGCCTCCAGGTGCTCGGGATCGACCGTCGCCATGGCGGTCACCGCCACCCCCGCCTCGGCCGGCAGGGTTGTTTCCAGGGCGGCGATCATCTCCATCAAGGGCGTCTCCAGCGCGCCGACCAGTCTGTCGACCTCCTGGCGCGGGGATTTGTCGCCGATGGCGGCCTCCAGTCCGGCGGCGTGGCGCTGTATCTCGTCGGCTCCGATCATGCCGGCCAGTCCCTTGACGGTATGGGCGAGACGTTCCGCCGTTCCCCAGTCGCCGTCATCCAGCGCCTCGCGGATGGCGGCTGGCGCGGCTTTCCGTCCGGTGGCGAACTTGCGCAGGGTCGAGAGATAAAGGTTGGTCTTGCCCTGCACCCGGCGCAGGCCGGTGGCGGTATCGAGCCCGGGAATCTCGGGGATGGCTCCGGTTTCCCCAGCGGTCGCGACCGCGCCGGTTCTGGCGGCTGGCCGGGCCTGCGGATTGTCCCGCGGCCTGATCCACCGCAGCAGCGTGCTCCACAACTGATCCGGATCGATGGGCTTGGCGATGAAGTCGTTCATGCCGGCCTCGATGCAGCGATCCCGGTCGCGCTGCATGGCGTTGGCGGTCATGGCGACGATGGGCAGGTCGTCGAAGCGGCCCAGCTTGCGGATTTCCATGGTGGCGGTGACGCCGTCCATCACCGGCATCTGCATGTCCATCAGCACGATGTCGTAGGGGGCGTCCTGAACCCTGGCGAGGGCGATGGCGCCGTCGTCGGCGATATCCACCTGGAAGCCGGCATCGGTCAGCAATTCGGTGGCGACCTCCTGGTTGAGATCGTTGTCCTCGACCAGAAGAATCCTGGCCCCCTGGAGGGCGGCCAGGCTTTCATGCAGGGAAGACGGCCGCGCGCCGGCCTCCCGGCGTTCGCCGGGCTGGGTTCCGAACATCCGCATCACCGTGTCGAACAGGATCGAGGCGCTGACCGGCTTGATCAGAACATCCTCGATTCCGGCCTCGGCGATCTGGTTGAGCACCTCCTCGCGGCCATAGGCGGTGACCATGAGCAGGTGCGGCGCGGGGGTCAGCCCCAGGGACTTGATGCGGCGGGCGGTGTCGATGCCGTCCATTCCCGGCATGCGCCAGTCGAGCAGGACGATTTCGTAGGGCCGGTCGTCGGTCGCGGCGCGCCTGACCTCGTCCACCGCCGCCTGACCGGACGCCACGTCGGTGACCTGGAAGGTCATGCCGCCAAGCAGGTCGCAAAGCACGGCGCGGGCGTTGTCGTTGTCGTCGACCACCAGGACCCGGCAGCCGCGCAGATCGGGCGACGGCAGCAGCCGGTGCTTCCGCTCGGCGCCGATGCCCAGCCGGGCGGTGAACCAGAAGGTGCTGCCCTTGCCGTATTCGCTGTCGACGCCGACCTCGCCGCCCATCAGTTCCGCCAGCTTCTTGGAGATGGCCAGCCCCAGCCCGGTTCCGCCGAATTTGCGGGTGGTCGAGGTGTCGGCCTGCTCGAAGCTCTGGAACAGCCGCCCCATCTGCTCTTCGGTGATGCCGATGCCGGTGTCGCGGACGGCGAAGTACAGCAGAACCTCGGTCTCCGTCCGCTCCTTGACGCGGACGATGATGTCGATCTCGCCCTTTTCGGTGAACTTGACCGCGTTGTTGGCGTAATTGATCAGGATCTGCCCCAGGCGGAGCGAATCTCCCACCAGCGTCCGCGGCACCTCGGATGGAATGTCGAACACCAGTTCCAGATTCTTGGCGTTGGTCTTGTCGGTCAGCAGGCTGGCGATGTTGTCCAGCATCTTGTCCAGTTCGAAGTCGGCATGCTCGACCGCCAGCTTGCCGGCCTCGATCTTGGAGAAATCCAGGATGTCGTTGATGATACCCAGCAGGTGCTGGCCGGCCCCCTGGATTTTCTTGATGTAGTCGTGCTGGCGGGGGGTGAGGTCGGTCTTCAGCGCCAGATGGCTCATGCCGATGATGGCGTTCATGGGGGTGCGGATTTCGTGGCTCATGTTGGCCAGGAAGTCCGACTTCATGCGGGTGGCGTCCTCGGCCATTTCCTTGGCCCGCGTCAGGGCGGTCTCGGCCTCCTTGACCGCCGTCACGTCCTGGAAGAAGCCGGCCCAGGTGGCGCCGCGGCTGTCGCTGGCGAAGGGCAGCGCCTCCATCTGCACCCAGCGGGGGTCTCCGGCCGCGTCGAGGCGGAAGCGGGTGGAGAATTGCCCATTCTCCCGGATCGCCTTCAGGATGTTCTCTTCGAGCCCGTCGCGGTCGTCGGCCAGCACCGCCCCATAGAGGCGGTCGGCGTTGGCGAGCAGTTCGGCGGTGCCGATTCCCAGAATTCCCCGGACCTGCCGTCCCATGAAGGTGAACCAGAACAGGTCGCCCTCGGTGCGGAACTCGAACACCGCCACCGGAACCGAATTGGTCAGGGCGCGCAGGCGTTCCTCGGCCTGCTGAATCCGTTGTTCGCTGTTGCGTCTTTCGGTGATGTCGTCGCAGACCCACACCGACCCCTTGGCGGGATCGTCGCGGTCGATGGCCCGGCCGGACGTTCGCCCCCAGAAGGTGGTGCCGTTCTTGCGCCGGTATTCCCAGTCGCCCTGATAGGTTTCGCCACGGGCGAGAACCGGATAGGCCTCTTGTTCCATCCGTTCGAAATCGGCCTGATGGGCGAAGACGATGCTGGTGGTCCGGCCTTCCAGTTCCTCCGGCGGATAGCCCAGCAGTTCGGCCAGCCGCGGGTTCAGCCGGATCATCAGGCGGTCGCGCAGGACGGCGATGCCAAGGCCGGCCGACTGGAAGATGGCGGTCTGCTCTCCGACCGCCGCCGTCATGGCGGCCAGGGCTTTCTCGCGTTCCGTCACGTCCAGCCAGTAGCCGTTCCAGACGCGGGTTCCATCGGGCAGCCCGGAGGCGATGGCGCGGGTTTCGATCCAGCGGGCGTCGCCCCGGCGATCCATGACGCGGTAGAGCAGGCCGGTGCTCGTTCCCTGTAGAAGCGCTTCGTCCAGCCCCCGGCGGGCGTCGGCAAGGTCGTCGGGGTGGATGCGCCAGAAGCGCAGATCCGGATCGTTCACCAGTTCCTCGGGGGTATAGCCCCAGATTTCCTCGGCCTTGGCGCTTATGAATCGGAAGCTCTGCTC
Organism: Magnetospirillum sp. SS-4; assembly: GCF_902729425.1. Classification (GTDB taxonomy): domain Bacteria; phylum Pseudomonadota; class Alphaproteobacteria; order Rhodospirillales; family Magnetospirillaceae; genus Phaeospirillum. The sequence goes on from NZ_CACVCH010000081.1 coordinate 72,248, forward strand.
GCCCGTCGGCCCCACCTCGAAACGGAACGCGGCGCAGGGCAGGGAATCCGCCATGTCCCTCATCAGTTGGCGGGACCATTCCGCCGCGCATTTCGACCGCTCAAGCTCCTCGGTCCGTTCCAGCACCCGCGCCTCCAAGGTGGCGTTGGCCTCGGCAAGGCGGGAGGTGGATGACAGCAGCGCCTCGCGCATGGCCTCCTGGGCGGTGGCCAGTTCGGCGATCTCTTCCAGGTCGGAGCGAATCTCCACCGGCCGGGCGAGGTCCATGTGGCCGATGCGGACGCTTTCCTTGGCCAGCATCTCCAGCGGCGCGGCAAAGCGTCGCGCCATGGGCAGGGTGACCAGCGCCGCCATGGCGAGGGACCCGATGATCAGGAGGGTGAGCAGGATGACCTGATCCCGGCCCACCGGCACGAAATCGTGGCGCGGGGCCACCACTCCCAGCCAGACCGGCTGCGAGCCGATGAACATGCGGTGGAATCGGGAAAACCAGATTTCGTCGTCGATGGAGATCGGGGCCGAGACGTCCTCCGGACGTCCGAGCGAGTTCCAGTGCCCCCAGCTTTCGGCCAGGACCGGCAGGTCCTGGTCCGCCAGGGGGTGCAGGACCGCCTTCTTGATTTCGTCGTCGCTGTCGAAGCGCGGCGTCCGCGGCACTCCGATCAGTTGCCCCCGGTCGTCGAACAGCACCCCAACTCCGTTGGAGCCGGCCCTGATCTGGCGGGTGAAGTGGGAGAGGTCCAGCAGCTTCACGTCGTGGGCGATGACGTAGCGGCTGCCGTCGGCGGCCTTCCACCGGCTGGCGGCGGTGATGCCCGGTTCCTTGGTGGTGAAGAAGATGTAGGGCGCGGTCCAGTGGATGCCCTCGTCCGTGGGCATGGCCATGGCCCCGGTGAACCATGGGCGCTTGCGGGCGTCGTAGTCGCGCTCCAGCACCTCGGTCTTTTCCATCACCCGGTCGGCGCTCCAGGTGATCCAGGTGGTCTTCTTGCCCCACCTGTCGGGGTCGCTGAGCCGATTGATCCACTTGCCGTCGGTGGACAGGAGCAGCAGGATTTCCCGTCCGGATTCGTGGGCGAAGATCACCGATGAGATTTCGGGATGATTGCGGATGACGGGAAAGAAGAACTCGTTGAAGCGCTCAAGCTGCTCCATGTCCAGGTCGCCGTTCATCCCCCAGTGCCGGCTGGTCCTGAGGGTGATCTCGACCGTCGACAGAAGCCGCCGCACCCGGGCTTCCAGTTCCCCCGCCGTTTCCCGCATCTGGGTGTCGGCCAGCCGGTCGATGGTCGGAGCAACGATCAGATGGTAGGTGGAGCCGGCGAACACTCCCAGGGCCATGACCACGATGAAGAAGGCGCGCCGCAGGAGGCTGCCGCGAATCGACGATCCGGCCTGCGGCCATTTCGCTCCCGTGGGTATCGGCTCCCGATCGCTCATGCAATTCCGCCCTATGCCGCCGTGTATTGATGGAGCGGAACGCCAAGCGTTCCCTTAATCAGGATAGCCGCCGCCGCCGGGGCGGGAAAGTCCGAAAGTCCCCCCCAACCTCAATCGGTCCGGGACAACCGGCCGCCCGGCGGGGTGGCGGCGAAGCGGGACGGGTCGATGGCCGGGGCGTTCAGCGCCTTGACGATCCGGCTTTCCAGGACATTCAGCGATACCGGCTTGGCGATGAAGCCGTGAATGCCCAGCCTTACCGCCATCTCCACGTTTTCCTGTTCGGCGTGGCCGGTGAGAATCAGGACCGGCAGGCAGGACAGCGCCCGGTCGCTCTCGCGCCGCAGCGCCCGCACGAAGGCGAAGCCGTCCATTTCCGGCATCTCCAGGTCGCAAACGACGAGGTCGAGCCGGCCCGCGATCGCCCTGGCCTTGCCGAGGGCGTCGCCGCCGTCGTTGGCCATCTGGACCTCGCCGATTCCCAGGTCGCGCAGCATGCGGGCGATGAGATTGCGGATGAACATTTCGTCATCGACGACCATCACGGTCAGCCGCTTGAAGGCGCTTTTTTCCATTCAGACCTCCCCGATATGGCGCGCGACGGCCGCCATGCTGCGCCGGAACAACGGCTCGAACCGGTCGGCCAGGGCGGCCAGCCGCGTCCGGTCCCCCGCCTTGCCGGCCTGTTCCAGTTCGAGGCAGCAATCGGCCAATAGTTGGGTTCCCACGGCGCGGGCCGAGGATTTGAGCTTGTGGGCCGCCCGGCCGGCGGCTTGCGGATCGTCGCCGGCCAGCGCCGTTTGGATGTCCGCCGCCATCCGCCCGGCCGGCTCGATGAAATCGCGCAGCACCTCGGCGATGGCGGCCGGATCGTCGCCCACCATGGCGGCCAGGGCGTGGGGATCGAACAGGGCCGGCGATGGCGGATGGGGCGCGGCGGCGGACGGGGGGCGGGACGGTTCGCCGTCCACCCAGGCCGGCAGCCACCGGGCCAGGGCGGCGAGCAGCCGTTCCGGCTCCACCGGCTTGGCCAGCCAGTCGTCGATGCCGGCGTCGCGGCAAGCTTCGATATCCTCGGCGCCGATGCTGGCGGTCACCGCCAGGATCGGGCATCGTCCGCCGTCGTCACGGATGGCCCTGGCCAACTGGAACCCGTCCATCTCGGGCATGTAGCAGTCTGTCAGAACCAGGGGATGGCGGCGCGCCCGCCAGGCGTCCAGCGCCTTGCGGCCGTCGCCGGCGATTTCCGCCATGACGCCGTGGCGGGCCAACTGGCGGCGGATGACGTCCTGGTTGGTCTCGTTGTCCTCGGCGACCAGCACCAGACGCCCCAGCCTTTCCGCCTCGGCGGCATCGGCCGGAAGGGTCCGGCCCCAGGCCGGCGAGCGCGTCGGACACCCATCCTCGGTTTCGGCCGGAGGTTCCACCGCTTGCGCCGGCAGGTCGAGGGTGAAGGCGGAGCCCTGTCCCTCCACGCTGGCGACCGCGATCTCGCCGCCCATCAGGTCGGCCAGCCGGCGGCAGATGGACAGGCCGAGGCCGGTGCCGCCGAACCGGCGGGTGGTGGACAGGTCGGCCTGGGAAAAGGGCTTGAACAGCCGCCCGATCTGATCGGCGGACATGCCGATTCCGGTGTCGGTCACCTCGATGCGGAGACGGCCGTCTCCGCCGGACCACCCCCGGATGGCGACGGCTCCGCCGGCCGGGGTGAACTTGACGGCGTTGCCGGCCAGATTGAACAGAATTTGCCGAAGCCGGACCGGATCGCCGCCGACCCAGGCCGGAACCGCCGGCTCCACCGCATGGGTCAGCCTCACGTTCCTGGCGTCGGCCGCATGGCCCAGCGTGGCGGCGACCCCCTCGATGATTGCCCGCACCGACAGCGGAATGCATTCGACCTCCATGCGGCCGGCCTCGATCTTGGAGAAATCGAGGATGTCGTTGATGACGCGCAGCAGGGACTGGGCCGAATCTCGGGAAACTCTCAGCATCCTCCGCTGCTCGTCGGTCAGCGGGGTATCGCCCATCAGGTCGATCATGCCGAGCACGCCGCTCATCGGGGTGCGGATTTCATGGCTCATCATGGCGAGAAAGGCCGATTTGGCGCGGGTCGCCCGCTCGGCCGCGATCACGGCGTCGCGCAGGTCCAGGTGGGTCTTCACCCTGGCCCGGATGATGGGGGGACTGAAGGGCTTGTGGATGTAGTCCACCGCGCCGGCGTCGAATCCCTTGGCCTCGTCCTCGATTTCGCTCTTGGCGGTCAGGAAGATCACCGGAATGGCGGCGGTGGCGGGGGTGCCCTTGAGACGCCGGCACACCTCGTATCCGTCCATTTCCGGCATCATGATATCGAGGAGGATCAGGTCCGGTGGATCGTCGCTCCCGGCCAGCGCCAAGGCCCTGGCGCCGCTGGTGGCGACCCTGGTCCGGTAGGAATCCTTCAGGACCCCGGCCACGATGGCCAGATTTTCCGGAGTGTCGTCCACCACAAGAATGGTCTTGCGGTCATTTCCAGCCCCCATGTCCTGGCTCCTTGCGGTGGTTCCCTCCGGGGCCTGGGCTGACCGGTGCCGCGCGCACGCGATGGGGACGCCGCGGTGGGGTTCCTCCGGATTGGAGTGTAGCATTCCTTCCGGAATGCCCCAAAGACGCGCAGGGTATAGGACTTTAGGAAGGGATGGATGATTTCCGGCCCGCGATCCTGTCCGTTTGGAAAAGGCGCGCCGGCGGAGACCGGTGGCGGAGCGTTACGAGGCGCGGTCGGGGCGCGGCGCGGCGCCGCGCAGGCTGACGGCGTGGGCGCGTTCCAGCGCCGGCGCCAGCCGCCGGTCGTGACCATAGATGTCGTCGCGGAAATGAACGACGCCGCCGTCGTCTGCCCAGGCGGTCAGGTACATCATGTAGACCGGGACGGTGCGGGCCAGCTTGAGGGTGCGGGTGGAGGCGTTGGCGGCGATGTCCTCGGCCAGCCGTCCGCTCCAGCGTCCGCCCAGCAGCAGTTCCCCCAGTTCGACGGGCTTTTCCAGGCGGACGCAGCCGTGGGACAGGGCGCGGTAGGTGCGCGAGAACGCCTTCCGGTTGTTGGTGTCGTGCATGTAGATGTCGTCGGAATCCTTCAGGTTGAACTTCAACTGGCCCAGGGCGTTGTCCGGCCCCGGCGGCTGGCGCAGGCGATAGGGGAATTTCTTGCCGATGGCGTTCCAGTCGATGCCGTCGCCCGCCGCCTCGGGACTGTCCTCGGGATAGTCGGCGATCTTGAGGTTGCTGCTGGCGAGATAATTGGGGTCCTTGCGCAGCTTGGGCAGGATTTCCTTGTTGGCGATGGAGGCCGGCACCCGCCACGGCGGATTCAGCACCACCGATCCCATGGAGGTTCTCATGCTGGGGGTGGGGTGCTTGACGTCGCCCACCACCACCCGCATGGACAAGACGATGGCGCCGTCCTCCACCACGTCCAGGCTGGCGGCGGGAATGTTGACGGCGATGTGGTTGCGGCCGGGGTCGCGGGCCATCCAGCGCCAGCGTTCCAGGTTGACGGCGATCTGGCGGGCGCGGGCGTCGGCGCCGATATTGAGGTGGGCCAGGGTGCGGGTGCCGACGGCGCCGTCGGCTTCCAGCCCGTGGCGACGCTGGAACCGCTTGACGGCCTCGGTCAGCGGGGCGTCGAACTCGCGGCCTCCGGCATGCGCGGAGTCGAGATCGCCCGAGGCGATCAGCCGGGCGCGCAGGGCGGAAACGCGGTCGTCGGTTTCGCCCGGGGCCAGCTTGGGGCCATCCGGCACGGTGGGCCAGCCGCCGGCGGCGGCGATGGCGCGGGTCTGTTCCAGGGCGTCCTTCAGGCGGACATAGCCGACCAGACGCGGCGCGACGGCGGCGGCCTGCTCCGCCAGGGGGCGGCCCTCGGCCAGGGCGCGGAGAAAACGCAGGCCGTCGAACGCGCCGCGGGTATCGCGGCCAAAGCCGCCATAGGCCCGCTCCGGGACGGCCGCGCCGATGGCGAGATCGCGGCCGAAGCGCAGCAGCAGGGCGCTGAGGTGGATGTCGTGTTCAAGTCCGGCGCCGCTCGCGGCCAGTTGGTAGGTGGCGGCGGGCAATCCCTCGGCGGCGGCGAGAACCGGCAATTCCACCAGCAGGGCGGCGCCGGTTCCGGTCCAGGCGGGCTGATGCGACCGGCCGCGATAGAAGTCGCGCAGCACGCGGGATTCTTCCGCCGGTTCGGCCAGGGCGGTGGCGGCGATCAGGCTGTCCAGCCGCTTTTGCGCCTCGGTCGCCGGCTGGGCGCCGGCCGTGCCGTCCCAGCCGGCGACGGCGAGGCCGAGGACCAGGGAAGCCAGGAAGGGGCGGCGAAGCGACAAGGAAAACCTCAAGCCCGAGGACGTGGGCGCTGGCTGTGTGCGTCAATGGTCGATATCGATCCATTCCGCCGGAGTGTCAACGGGCAAAGGCGGCCGGGATCGCAATATTGTCACCCTTGCGCCCACGGCAGGCCGCTGGCTTTCCATCCCGCCTTGACGCCGCGATGCCTGGCCTCGTCGTGAGGGCCCTCGAATCCGTCGGTCACGTTCCAGCACGAGCGGTAACCCAGGCTCGTCAGGTGTTCCGCCGCCGCCTTGGACCGCACGCCGGACCGGCACAACAGCAAGATGACGTCGTTCTTGTCCACGCCAAGCTCGGCGATCTGGTCGGCGAAGGCGTCGTTCCGGCCCATGCTGGGAAAGACCTGCCACGATACCAGCAACGGCTGGCGGTTCAGCGACGACAGGTCCGGCACGCCGACGAACGACCATTCCGCCTGGGTGCGGACATCGACCAGCCGGGCGGTGGCGTCCTCGGACAGCCGTCGCCACGCCTGCTCTGGAGTGATTTCACCGGCATAGCCGGCGGCCTGGGGAACGGGGGGAGGGAAGGTCATGGGGGCGGCTCCGATGGCTAATTTAACACATAAGATAGCGTATATACCGAATATTCTACACAAATTTATGTTGACGCGGGTGCGAAATACGCGCTATCTCGTAGATTAGTTAGATCATACACATTTAATTGTGTAAATAGCAAATGAGGCCGAGCCATGAAGGATGCCGCCCAATTCGATCTGGATGCGATCGAGCCCCTGGCCCGCATGTCCGATCTGAAGGAATATCGCGGCGCGCTGCGGCGCCGCCTCGACGGCGAATGGGACGACGAGACGTTCACCGCCTTCCGTCTGCGCTACGGCGTCTACGGCCAGAAGCAGGCCGGCGTCCAGATGGTGCGCATCAAGATTCCGGGCGGCATCGTGCCGACGCCCTGGCTGAAGACCCTGGCCCGCGTCAACCGCGAGTTCGCCGAGGGGCCGGCCCACATCACCACCCGGCAGGATTTCCAGCTTTATTCCGTGAAGCTGGAGCGGACCGCCGACATGCTGGAGGAGCTTTATTCCAACGGCATCACCACGCGGGAGGCTTGCGGCAACACGCTGCGCAACATGAGCGCCTGCTCGCTGGCCGGCGCCTGCCCGCGCGAGCTGGTCGACGCCGGCAAGGTGGCCGAACAGCTGTCGCGGTCGTGGATCCGCCATCCGCTGGTCCAGCACATGCCGCGCAAGATGAAGTTCACCGTTTCGGGCTGCGCCACCGATTGCGGCGGCTCGCCCATTCACGATCTCGGCTTCATCGCCACCGAGCGGGGCGGCCGCACCGGTTTCAGGGTTCTGGCCGGCGGCGGCCTGGGCGGCCAGCCGATCATGGCGGTCGAGGTGCTGTCCTTCGTCGCCGAGGCCGAGCTTCCCACCGTGGTCGAGGCGGCGGCCCGCCTGCATCAGCGTTATTCCAACCGCCGCGACCGCTCGCTGGCCCGCCTCAAATTCGTGGTCAAGCGGTTCGGCGCCGAGAAGTTCGCCGCCCTGTTCCAGGAGGAGTTCGAGCACCTGAAGGGGCTGCGTCAGCGCCCCTGGCAGCCGCTGACCTGGCGCCGCCCGTCCGAGGCGGCGGTGGCCCGCACCCCGGCCGGTCTGGTGGACGGTCATGACGGCAGCGTCGCCGTGGTGGTCTATGTGCCGCTGGGCCTGACCTCGTCCGATCAGCTCGACGCGCTTCACGACATCGCGGCGGCGGCCGGCGTGTCGCAGCTTCGCACCACCCGCGACCAGAAGATCGCCCTGCTCGGCGTCGCCCGGGACAAGGTCGCGACGGTGGCGGCGGCGGTCAAGGCCATCGGCTTCGACGTTCCCGCCCATGCCGATGACGTGCCCGACGTGGTGTCGTGCCCCGGCACCACCACCTGCCGCATCGGCATCACCAATTCCCAGGGCTTCGGCCTCCAGGTGGAGCGGGAAGCCCGGGGTGATGCCTCGGCGCGCGGCGTCTCGGTGCATGTGTCGGGCTGCCAGAACTCCTGCGGCCTGCACCATGTCGCCGATATCGGCCTGCACGGCATGGGCAAGAAGATCGACGGCAAGCCGGCGCCCCATTACCAGCTTCACCTGGGCGGCGACGCCACGCGCGGCGTGGTCGGCTTCGAAGGTCCGGTGATTCCGGCCCGCCTCGCCAATCAGGCGGTCAGGCTGCTGCGCCAGGCCATCGGCCCGGTGCGGAGCGGCGGCGAGGATATCCGCGCCTGGGCCGAGCGCATCGGCAAGGACGGCCTTGCCGCCATCCTGAAGCCGCTGGAGGGAACCGGCGGCGACGAGCGCTTCGTCGATTGGGGCGATGCCGACACCTTCGTCGGGCCGCCCAAGGCCAAGGGCGAGTGCGCCGCGCCGCAGGTCAGCACCACCTATTATTCCGATCTGGCCGATGACGGGCTGATCAATCTTGATCGCAATCTCGCCCGGGGCCGCTGGCCCGAGGCGCTGAAGGCGGGCGAGGAGGCCACCCTCTACGCCGTGCGCTTGCTGCTGGCCGCCAGGGGCATCGTCACCGAGGACGGCGAGGCGGCGGAAGCGGTGTTCGCCCGTCTGCATTCCGGTATCGCGGTGCCGTCCGAGGCGATCAACGCCTTCGACTCGGTGCTGGCCGAGCGGACCTCGGCCCTGGTGACCGGTTCCGCCGAATCCTACCGCGAGGCGGTGGCCTATTTCATCGACACCGTCGGCGTGCTGATCGCCCGGAAGTCGGCGCAGGTGACGGCGCCGGTGGGCGATCTGGCCTCGGTCCTGGTGGAGGTGGCGTGATGAGCGTGATCGAGACCAATCGGGTCGAGCGCCTGAAGGCCGCCCATGGCCACCTGGACGGCAAGGACTTGCTGGCCGCCCTGGTTGGCGGCGAATTGAAGGGCCGGATCGCGGTGACCTCGTCGTTCGGCGCCGAATCGGCGGTGCTGCTGGATCTGGTCGCCCAGGTCGATCCCGGCCTGCCGGTGCTGTTCCTCGATACCGGCGAGTTGTTCGACGAGACGGTGGAATACCGCCGCACCCTGGAGACCCGGCTGGGTCTCACCAATGTGGTCGTGCTGCATCCCTCGGAGGCCGATCTGGCCGAGGCCGAGGAACTGTGGCGCGACGACATCGACCGTTGCTGCGAACTGCGCAAGGTCCGCCCGCTGGCCCGCGTCACCCGCGCCTTCGACGCCCTGGTGGATGGCCGCAAGCGGGCGCATGGCTTCGAGCGCCAGCAGCTTTCCACCATCGAGGACGGGGTCGGCGTCATCAAGGTCAGCCCGCTGGCCAATTGGAGCACGGCCGAGATCGAGGCCCATTTCATCGCCCGCGACCTGCCGCGCCATCCGCTGGTGGCGCAGAACTACCGTTCCATCGGCTGCTGGCCCTGTACCCGTCCGGTCGACCCCGGCCAGCCGGCCCGCGCCGGCCGCTGGGCCGGCAAGGCCAAGAGCGAGTGCGGCATCCACACCCTGGCCCTCGGCCGCGACGGAGCCGGAATATGACCTGCATTCAGAGAGACAGCACCACCATGAGCATGAACGACCTTGACGCCCTGGAGGCCCAGTCCATCTACATCCTGCGCGAGGCCTTCAACCGCCTCGACAAGATCGCCATGCTGTGGTCGATCGGCAAGGATTCCAACGTGATGCTGTGGCTGGCGCGCAAGGCCTTCTTCGGCCATGTCCCCTTTCCGGTGGTCCATGTGGACACCAGGCACAAGATCCCCGAGATGATCGAGTTCCGCGACCGGGTCGCCCGGGAATGGAAGCTGCCGATGATCGTCGGCGAGAACCGGGCGGCGCTGGACGGTGGCATGGGGCCGCATCAGGGGCGGGTCGAATGCTGTTCCGCCCTCAAGACCGAGGGGCTGAAGCAGGTGCTGGCCCAGCACGGCTATACCGGCGTCATCGCCGGTATCCGTCGCGACGAGGAAGGCACCCGGGCCAAGGAACGGGTGTTCAGCCCGCGCACCGAGGCGGCCGAGTGGGACTTCAAGGACCAGCCCCCCGAATTCTGGGACCAGTTCAAGACCGATTTCGCCCCCGGCACCCATCTGCGCATCCATCCGCTGCTGGCGTGGAGCGAGCTGGACGTGTGGCGCTACATCGAGCGGGAAGAGATTCCGGTGGTTGATCTGTACTTCGCCAAGAACGGGCGGCGTTACCGCTCGCTGGGCTGCGCGCCCTGCACCGGCTCGGTGGAATCCAACGCCTCCACCGTGGCCGAGATCATCGAGGAACTGGCGACCACCAGGATTTCCGAACGCTCGGGCCGCGCCCAGGACAAGGAATCCGAGGACGCTTTCGAGCGTCTGCGCGCCGGCGGATATATGTAAGAGAGGACGACGAGATATGACCACCAACATCTCCCCCATGAAGATCGTCGTCGTCGGCCATGTGGACCACGGCAAGTCCACCCTGGTCGGCCGCATCCTCAACGAGACCGGCGCCCTGCCCGACGGCAAGGTCGAATACCTGAAGGACGTCTGCGAGAAGCGCGGCATGCCGTTCGAATGGGCCTTCGTCATGGACGCGCTCCAGGCCGAGCGTGACCAGGGCATCACCATCGATACCGCCCAGATCCGCTTCCGCACCGAGGCGCGCCCCTATGTCATCATCGACGCGCCCGGCCACAAGGAATTCCTGAAGAACATGATCACCGGCGCCGCCTCGGCCGAGGCCGCCGTGCTGGTGATCGACGCCGACGAGGGCGTGCAGGAGCAGTCGCGCCGCCACGGCTACCTGCTGCACCTGCTGGGGTTGCGCCAGATCGCTGTCGCGGTCAACAAGATGGATCTGGTCGATTTCGGTCAGGCCCGCTTCGACGAGGTCAAGGCCGAGATCGTCGCCTATCTCAATTCCATCGGGGTCGAGCCCACCTTCGTCATTCCGGTGGCGGCGCGCTCGGGCGTCAACATCTCGTCCGCCTCGCCCGAAACGCCTTGGTACCAGGGACCCAGCGTGCTGGGCGCCCTGGATCTGTTCGAGCAGGCGCGGCCCGATTCCGACCTGCCGCTGCGCTTTCCGGTGCAGGACGTCTACAAGTTCGACCAGCGCCGCATCATCGCCGGGCGCATCGAATCCGGCCGGCTCAGGGTCGGCGACACCCTGGTGTTCGCCCCCACCGGCAAGTCGGCCCGTATCGCCACCATCGAATCCTGGGGCGTCAATCAGGTGGCGGCGGTGGCGGCCGGCGCCGGCCAGTCGGTGGGCATCACGCTCGACGAGCAGATTTTCGTCGAGCGCGGTCAGGTCGCCAGCCTGGCCGAGCGGGCGCCGTCCCAGTCCCACACCTTGAAGGCGCGGCTGTTCTGGCTGGGCCGCCAGCCGCTCAAGGTCGGCTCGCGCTACAAGCTGAAGCTGGCCACCGCCGAGCACGCCGTCGAGGTCATTGCCATCGAGCGGGTGATCGACGTCGAGGACCTCGCCAACCACCAGGGCGCCGAAGTCGGCCGCAACGCCGTCGCCGAGGTGGTGTTCCGTGGCAAGACGCCCATCGCCCACGATTCCTTCCTGGACAATCCGCGCCTGGGCCGCTTCGTGGTGGTCGAGGGCTACGACATCGTCGGCGGCGGCGTCATCGCCGAGGCCGGCGGCGTCCAGCAGGCCCACAAATCCACCAACATCACCGCCGTCGAGCACAAGGTGGATGGCGAGACCCGCGCGCTGGCCAACGGCCATCGCGGCGGCGTGGTGTGGCTGACCGGCCTGTCGGGTTCGGGCAAGTCCACCATCTCCATGGAGGTGGAACGGCAATTGTTCCTCAAGGGCTGGCAGGTCACCGTGCTGGACGGCGACAATGTCCGCCACGGCCTGTGCTCGGACTTAGGCTTCAGCCCCGACGACCGCGCCGAGAACATCCGCCGGGTCGGCGAGGTGGCGCACCTGTTCGCCAAGGCCGGCATGCTGGTGGTGACCGCCTTCATCTCGCCCTATCGCGCCGACCGCGACCGGGTGCGCACCATCGGCCCCGACGCCTTCCACGAGGTGTTCGTCAACACCGATCTGGACGAGTGCGAGCGCCGCGACCCCAAGGGGCTCTACAAGAAGGCCCGCGCCGGCCAGATTCCGGAATTCACCGGCATCTCGGCCCCCTACGAGGCGCCGGATTCCCCGGAAATGGTGCTGGAGACCACGGGAAAGAGCATCGACGAATGCGTCGCCGCCCTAATCCGCTACATGGAGGCCAATTTCTCGCTGACGGCGCGCGAGCAGACCGAAAGCTGGGGGTTCTGAGCGATCTCCGGCGGGGCGGCGCGACTACATCGCCTCGCCGGAGATGGCCTTGTCCAGCAAGGCGATGGTCTCGCCGATGCCGTACAGCTTGATGAAGCTGCCCATGCGGGGGCCCTGGTCGTTGCCCAGCAGCACCTCGTAGCAGGCCTTGAACCACGCCTTGAGATCGGCGAAGCACGGGCGCTTGCCGATCTCGTAGACCAGATTCTGGATATCCTCGGCCGAGGCGTCGCCGCCCAGCGTCTCAAGGCCGGCCTTGAGGTCGGCGAAGGCGGCGGCCTCGTCGGGAGTGGCCTTGCGGTAGCTCTTGTTGGGCTTCACGAAATCGCGGTAATAGGCGATGGCGTAGCCCACCAGCCCGTTCAGGATCGGCGCGGTCTCGGGCGCGGCCCCCGGCGCGTAGCGCTTGATGAAGCCCCACAGCACGGCCGGGTCTTCGGAATGGCAGACGCTGACCAGATTCATCAAGATGTTGAACGACAGATGGGCATCCTCGGCCGGCGGCTTGCCGCCGTGGATGTGCCAGACGGGGTTGTCCAGCCGCTTGGCGGCGTCCTCGGCGGGGAACTTGCCGAGGAAGGCCAGGTAGTCGTCAACCACCCGGGGAATGGCGTCGAAATAAAGCCGCTTGGCCGTCTTGGGCTTCTGGTACATGAACAGGGCCAGCGATTCCTGGGGGGCGTATTTCAGCCAGTCCTCGACGGCGAGGCCGTTGCCCTTGGACTTGGAGATCTTCTGGCCCTGATCGTCCAGGAACAGTTCGTAGGTGAGGTTCATGGGCGGCCGGCCGCCCAGGATGGCGGCGATGCGGGTCGAGAGCTGGACCGAGGGAATCAGGTCCTTGCCGCTCATCTCGTAATCGACGCCCAGCGCCACCCAGCGCATGCCCCAATCGGCCTTCCATTGCAGCTTGCAGGCGCCGCCGGTGACCGGGGTCTCCACCAGCCTGCCGTCCTCGGTCCGGTAGACGATGGTGCCGGCATCGGCGTTGCGCTCCACCACCGGCACCTGGAGGACCACGCCGGTCCTGGGGCAGACCGGCAGGAACGGCGAATAGGTGGCGCGGCGCTCGTCGCCCAGGGTGGGCAGCACCACGTTGATGACCTCGTCATAGTGGCGCAGCACGCCGAGCAAGGCCTGATCGAAGCGGCCGGAGGTGTACCAGTCGGTGGCCGACTGGAACTCGTACTCGAAGCCGAAGGTGTCCAGGAACGAGCGCAGCCGGGCGTTGTTGTGGTGGCCGAAGCTCTCGTGGGTGCCGAAGGGATCGGGAATCCGGGTCAGCGGCTTGCCCAGATGCTGGCGCACCATGTCCTGGTTGGGGATGTTGTCGGGCACCTTCCTCAGCCCGTCCATGTCGTCGGAAAAGGCGAACAGACGGGTGGGAATCTCGGGCGCCAGGATGGAGAAAGCGCGGCGCACCATGGTGGTGCGCGCCACCTCGCCGAAGGTGCCGATATGGGGCAGGCCCGACGGGCCGTAGCCGGTCTCGAACAGCACATAGCCCTTGTCCGGGGTTTTTCCCTTCAGCCGGTCGTCCAGCAGGGCGCGGGCCTCCTGGAACGGCCAGGCGGCGGCGGAGCGGGCGAGGGCGGCAAGATCGGACATGGCGGATGCTTTCGGTTCACGAATGGAACCGGGAAGCTAGTCCCGCCGGGGCGGGGGCGTCAACATCGCCTTGAAATATGCTCGATTTCTTGATTTTTCGGGGGCGCCGTCCCATAATTAAGCATGGTCGGTGCCCGGATGGGGCCGGCCGCCATCCAATCGGGACGCTGCCCGCGGGCGGGTCTCCGGTCATGTTGCTCGGTGGAGGATATGACGATGTTCGATACGATTCAGGGCCTCGACTAGCCGTTTTCCATAGCCGCAGCAACCCGCCCGCCATTCCGGCCGGTGGGAGATGTCGTCAAACTGGGGAGAACGGATCATGTCGGCAGCATCTCTTCCCGTCGTCGCGTCCGACGACGGTCTCGCGAAATATCTCACGGATATCCGGGCGTTTCCGCTCCTCGACATGGACGAGGAGTTCATGCTGGCCCGCCGCTGGATCGATTACCAGGATACCGAGGCGGCCCACCGTCTGGTCACCAGCCATCTGCGCCTGGTCGCCAAGATCGCCATCGGTTATCGCCATTACGGGCTGCCGGTGGCCGACCTGATCTCCGAGGGCAATATCGGCCTTATGCGGGCGGTCAAGAAATTCGATCCGGACAAGGGATTCCGTCTCGCCACCTATGCCATGTGGTGGATCAAGGCCTCGCTGAACGAATTCGTCCTCGGTTCGTGGTCCATGGTCAAGATCGGCACCCTGGCCGCCCAGAAGAAGCTGTTCTTCAACCTGCGCCGCATCAAGTCGCGCCTGAGGCTGCTGGAGTCCGGCGATCTGGCGCCGGAACACGTCGCCACCATCGCCCGCGAACTGGGCGTGGCCGAAAGCGACGTTGTTTCCATGAACCGACGCATGGGGGGGCGCGATGCGTCGCTCAACACCCCCGTCGGCGAGGGCGGCACCGAGATTCAGGATCTGATGCCCGATCAGGCCGACAATCAGGAGGTTTCCTATGCCCGCCGCGAGGAACTGGGCAAGGGCCGCAAGCTGATCGCCCGGGCGCTGGACGTACTGAGCGAGCGCGAACGCGAAATCTTCGTCGAGCGCCGCCTGCGCGACAACCCGGTGACCCTGGAGGATCTGGGGGCTCGCTACGGCGTCTCGCGCGAGCGTATCCGCCAGATCGAGGTCAAGGCCTTCGAGAAGGTCAGGGACGTGGTCCAGGGCGGATTCGCCCCGGCCGTGAGCGGCGCCGGGCGTTCGCTGATTCCCGCCGCCGGTTAGCCGGCGGCGGATTTCCATGGGGTGGGCATCGGCGGCGTTCCGCTCCTTGGCCGATGCGCGGCATCGACCGGCGAAGCGCGCCTTGCCGCCGCCTCGCCATCACCGCCAAATAGCCTGCCTTCGCGGGCGCGTCCTTGATCGGGGCGCGCCCGCCCATTTCGCAACCCCGCTCCGCCGGACCGGCACGGCGGCGACGGAGGGGGGTGTGGTAGAATGGGCATGCATTGCAAAGGGAGGCCGGCCATGTTGAGCCTGGAAGACTGCATCGCCTTCAGTGGACTGACGCGAGAGCAACTGGACGCCGTCGCCTGTCACGAGCACCTGCCCCTGATCGTCGTCGCCGAATGGGCCGAAACCGCCCTGGACTGCGAGGGGGGCTGCACCCTGGTGGAGGCCATCCTGGTGGAAGAGGTCCGAGGGGCCAGCCGCCGCCATCCCGACCGCCTCCAGGACTGGGACCGTGGACTAGCCGAGTTCCGCCGGGTCCATGCTCACTGAAGCCGTCCCACGATCAGGAATTCCTTGTTGCCCTCCGGCCCCAGGATCGGACTCTCGGTCAGGCCGGCCACGTTCCAGCCGGGCCTGGAGGCCAGCCATTCGTGGATGCGCCCGCATACCTCGGCGTGCAGGTCGGGGTCGCGGACCACGCCCCCCTTGCCGACGCGGCCCTTGCCCACCTCGAATTGCGGCTTGATCAGCGCCACCAGCCATGCTCCCGGCCGGGCCAGCGCCATGGCGGCGGGCAGCACCGTCTCCAGCCCGATGAAGCTGGCGTCGCAGACCACCATGTCGACCGCCTCGGGAATCAGTTCGGCGGTCAGATGGCGGGCGTTGGTGCGTTCCAGAACCACCACGCGGGGGTCGTTGCGCAGTTTCCAGGCCAGTTGGCCGTGCCCCACGTCGACGGCATAGACCCGGGCGGCTCCGTGGCAAAGCAGCACGTCGGTGAAGCCGCCGGTGGAGGCGCCCACGTCGACGGCGACCCGCCCGGCGGGGTCGATGGCGAAGGCCTCCAGCGCCTTGGCCAGTTTCAGCCCTCCCCGCGACACCCAGGGATGGTCCTGCCCCCTCAGGTCCAGGGCGCAATCTCCGGCCACGGCGGTTCCCGGCTTGTCGATGCGCCGCTCGCCCGAGAACACCAGCCCGGCCATGATCAGGGCCTGGGCGCGGGATCGGCTTTCCACCAATCCGCGATCAACCATAAGCTGATCTATCCGTGTCTTGACCGTCATGCGAAATAGCCTCATGCAAAATCAGGGATGGAAATTGCGCCAGGGTTCCACGACAATAAACAAAATTCTAAATGAGCGGGACGTCCGAAGCCTCGATGACCACATTGCTGTTCACGCATCCGGTCTGCCTTCAGCACGACACGGGTGATTATCATCCCGAATGTTCCGATCGCATCAAGGCGGTTCTGGCCGCCTTGGAGAGCGAGGAGTTCATGATGCTGCTGCGCGACGAGGCGCCGCACGCCACCATGGAACAGCTGATGCGGGCCCACCCCCTCAGTCATATAGATCACGTCCTGGAATCGGTCCCCACCAGCGACGGGCATCATCACCTGGACCCCGACACCGTCTTGTCGCGCCATTCCGGCGAGGCCGCGCTTCGCGCCGCCGGCGCGGTGGTGGCGGCGGTGGACGCGGTGGCCACCCGGCAGGTCCGCAACTGCTTTTGCGCCGTGCGCCCGCCGGGCCATCATGCCGAGCGCGAGACCGCCATGGGCTTCTGCTTCTTCAACAACGCCGCGGTGGGGGCGCTGCACGCCCGCGACGTTCATGGCTTCAAGCGGGTGGCGATCGTGGATTTCGATGTCCACCACGGCAACGGCACCCAGCATATCCTGTGGGATGAGGACGGCATGTTCTACGCCTCCACCCATCAGGAACACGCCTACCCCAATACCGGCTTTCCCGAGGAGACCGGCGGCAAGGGGGTGATGGTCAACATCCCGCTGCCGGCCGGCACCAATTCCACCGATTACCGCGCCGCCTTCGGCGATGTCCTGATTCCCAGGCTGCGGAGTTTCCAGCCGGATTTCCTGATCATCTCGGCCGGATTCGACGCCCATGCCGCCGACCCCCTGGCCCATCTGCGGCTGACCACGGCGGATTTCGGCTGGGCGACCCGGCAATTGCTGGACGTGGCCGGGGATTTTGCCGGCAACCGGGTGGTCTCGGTGCTGGAGGGCGGCTACGACCTCCGCGCCCTGGCCGCCAGCACCCGCGAGCATGTCCGGGCCTTGATGGGGATGTGACCGCCCCTCGTTCCGGCGGCGGCCTTGACCATCCGGGAGAGATCGGGTTTTCTACCACCCTATTGAATGGGTAGGGTGATGCTTTCCAGCAAGGCGAAATACGGCCTGAAGGCCATGATCTATCTGTCGCGCCATGAGGGGCGGGGGCCGTCGCTGATTGCCGACGTGGCCGATAGCGAGCGGATTCCCAAGAAATTTCTCGACGCCATCTTGCTGGAGCTCAAGAATCACGGATTGCTGTCGTCCAAGAAGGGTAAGGGCGGCGGCTATGTTCTCGCCCGCCCGTCGTCGCGGATCACCGCCGGCGAGATCATCCGGATTCTCGATGGTCCGCTTGCCCCGATTCCCTGTGTCTCGCGCAGCGCCTACCGACGTTGCGAGGATTGCCAGGACGAGGAGGCCTGCGCCCTGCGCGCCGTGATGCAGGACGTGCGCGACGCCCTGGCCGCCATTCTCGATAACACCAGCCTGGCTGACATGATCAACCGGACCGCGACGTCCGAGACGGTGCTGAACTACGACATCTGACGGGGCCGGTCTGACCCGCCGGCCTTGCGCGGGGGACGGGACGCGCCGCAATCGCGGCACAGCGCGGCGCGGGCGCGACGACAGCGGTCCTTGACCGGGCAATCCTCGGGGGGATCGGCCCGAACCGGACGGGGAGCGGGATGGCGCCCGCGCGAAGGACGAGGCTGTCGTTCCATGGCGGCAGCATATCACATCCGGGGCATATTAGATATGCCGCGACTTGAAGACATGCGACGACCGGACCGTCACATGGATTCCAGTTCGTCGATGAAGCCGATCACCACCTCCAGGCCGCGGCGCCAGAAATCGGGGTTGCCGGCGTCGAGGCCGAACGGGGCCAGCAATTCCCGATGCCGCAGCGTGCCCCCGGCCCGCAGCATGTCGAGATACTTGGCGGGGAAATCCGGCACGCCGCCCTTGGCGTGGACGGAATAGAGCGAGTTCACCAGGCAATCGCCGAAGGCGTAGGCGTAGACGTAGAACGGCGAATGGACGAAGTGGGGGATATAGGTCCAGAAGTGGCGGTATTCGTCGTGGAAGCGCAGCGCCGGCCCCAGGCTGTCGCGCTGCACCTGCATCCACAGGGCGCCGATCGCCTCGGGCGACAGTTCGCCTTGCCGCCGGCCCTCGTGGACCAGGGATTCGAACTGGTAGAAGGCGACCTGGCGCACCAGGGTGTTGATCATGTCCTCAACCTTGGAGGCCAGCATGATCCTGCGGCGCGCCGGCGTGGTCTCGCGCTCCAGCATGGCGCGGAAGGTCAGCATCTCGCCGAACACCGAGGCGGTCTCCGCCAGGGTCAGCGGCGTGTCGGCCATCAGGGCGCCCTGGCCGCCGGCCAGGACCTGGTGCACGCCGTGCCCCAGTTCGTGGGCCAGGGTCATGACGTCGCGGGTCTTGCCCAGGTAGTTGACCAGCAGATAGGGGTGGGCCGCCGGCACCGTCGGATGGGCGAAGGCGCCCGGCGACTTTCCCGGCCGCACCGGCGCGTCGATCCAGCGGTTGTCGAAGAAGCGCCGCCCGATCTCGGCCATTTCGGGCGAGAACGCGGCATAGGCCCCCAGCACGGTGTCCCTGGCCTGGTCCCAGCTGTAGCGGCGGTCGTCGTCGTCGGGCAGCGGCGCGTTGCGGTCCCAGTAGTCAAGCTGGTCGACGCCGAACCATCGGGCCTTCAGGGCGTAATAGCGGTGGGACAGCGGGGCGAAGCAGTCCTGAACCGCCGCCACCAGGGCGTCGACCACATGATCCTCCACCTGATTGGACAGGTTGCGGTAGGATTGCGGCCGAAGATAGTGGCGCCACTTGTCGTCGATCTCCTTTTCCTTGACCAGGGTGTTGGTGATCAGGGCGAACAGCGGCGCGTTGTCGCCCAGCACCGCCCCCAGAGACTTGGCGGCCGCCTTGCGCTTGGCAGAATCGATGTCGGACAGCAGGTTCAGCGCCTCGGCCGAGGTCAGAATCTCGCCGTTCACCGGAAAGCGCAGGCGCGCCATGGTCTCGTCGAACAGCCGGTTCCAGGCGGCGGCGCCGACCACATGGCGTTCGTGCAGCATCTTTTCCAGCTCGTCGGACAGCTGGTGCGGCCGGAACATGCGGATATCCCTGATCCACGAGGCATAGCGCGCCGCCTCGGGCGCCGCCAGCAGCCCGGTCAGCAGATCGTCGTCGAGGCGGTTGATCTCCAGGGTGAAGAACAGGGTGTGGGTGGAAATCTCGGTCACCCGTTCCTGCATGCCCTGGTAGAAGCGGCCCCGTTCGGGATCGGAGACATCGGCGGAATAGAGCAGCTGGGCATAGGACATGGCCCGGTAGATGGTCTCGCTGATGCTTTCGTATTCGGCGATGGCGCGGCCGAAATCCCGCCCGGACAGGGCGGCCAGCTTGCCGGCATAGGCCCGGCCGAAAGCGATGGCCGCTTCGGCCGCCGCCGTCAGGTCGTCTTCCAGCTCGGGCGAATCCGGCGAGGGATAAAGGTCCGACAGGTCCCATTCCGGAAGGTGTCCGAGATCGGACGCGGGCTGATGATTCATTGCGCTGACTCCTTGTGCCAGACGGGAATATAGGTATGACTCGACTGTCGGACCAGGGAGTTTCGGGCATGCTTGACATTCGCGACTGCACCAGCCTGCCGGGCATGTTCCTGGAGCAGGCCGCCCGCATGGGCGACAGACCGTTCCTGTGGGCCAAGCGGGCCGGCCAGTGGCATGCCCAGTCCTGGCGGGAGGCGGCCGACGAGGTCCTTGCCCTGGCCGCCGGGCTGCGGGGGCTGGGACTGGAGCCCGGCGACCGGGTGGCGCTGGTCGCCGAGAACCGGCCGGAATGGGCCGTCGCCGATCTGGCGATCATGGCGGCCGGCGGCATCTCCGTTCCCGCCTATACCACCAACACGGTGGCCGATCATCTGCACATCCTGAACAATTCCGGCGCCCGGCTGGTCGTCGTCTCGACCCGGCAACTGGCCGAGCGGGTGCTGGCCGCCGCCAGCCGGGCCGACAACCAGCCGGCGGTGATCGCCATCGAGCCGCCGCCCTTGTCGCAATCCACCGGCATCGACCTGCATTCATGGGGCGCCGTCGTCACCATGGGACGCGAGGCCGCGGGGGAGACCGACATCCGCACCGTCGTCGCCGACCTGGGCCGCCGCTCCACCGCCTGCCTGATCTACACCTCGGGGACCGGCGGCGTGCCCAAGGGCGTCATGCTGTCGCACGGCGCCATCTTGCACAATTGCCGGGGCGCCATGAAGGTGCTGGAGGAATTGGGCCTCGGCGACGAGGTGTTCCTGTCGTTCCTGCCGCTGTCCCATGCCTACGAGCACACCGCCGGCCTTCATTTCCCCATCTCGATCGCCGCCCAGATCCGCTATGCCGAAAGCATCGAGATGCTGGCCGCCAACATGGCCGAGGTCCGCCCCACCATCATGACGGCGGTGCCCCGGCTGTACGAGAGCATGCGCACCCGTATTCTCAAGGGACTGGCCAAGACCGGCGGATTGCGCCGCCGGCTGTTCATGGCCGCCCTCGATCTCGGCGCCAGGCGGATCGAGACCGGCCGGCTGGGGCCGCTGGACTGGCTGGCCGACCTGGTCCTGGACCGCCTGGTACGCGACAAGGTGAGAGAGCGTTTCGGCGGCCGCCTCAAGGCCTTCGTGTCGGGCGGCGCGCCGCTGTCGCCGGAGGTGGGGACCTTCTTCACCGCGCTTGGCCTGCGCATCCTGCAAGGCTATGGCCAGACCGAATCCGCGCCGGTGATCAGCTGCAACCGCCCCGGCGGCGTCCGCATCGAGACCGTCGGCCCCGCCCTGGAGGGAGTCGAGGTGACGATCGCCGGGGACGGCGAGATTCTGGTCCGGGGCGAACTGGTCATGCAGGGCTACTGGCGCGACGCCGAGACCACCGCCAAGGCCATCGACGCCGAGGGCTGGCTGCATACCGGGGATATCGGGGTGATCGATCCCGACGGCCATATCCGCATCACCGACCGCAAGAAGGACATCATCGTCAATTCCGGTGGCGACAACGTGGCGCCGCAGCGGGTGGAAAGCTTCCTGACCCTTCAGCCGGAAATCGCCCAGGCCATGGTCCATGGCGACCGTCGCCCCCATCTGGTGGCGCTGATCGTGCCCGACGCCGAATGGAGCGAGGGCTGGGCGGCGGCCAATGGCCGCGCCGGAGCCGGCCTGGCCGGACTGATCGGCGATCCCGGCTTCCGGGCCGAAATCGGCCGGGCGGTCGACCGGGTCAACGCCCAACTGTCTCCCGTCGAGCGAATCCGCCGGTTTGTCCTGTCGGATGAGGCGTTTAGCGTCGATAACTCCATGTTGACGCCCACTCTCAAGATACGACGCCACAAGATACGCGAGAAATTCGGTGAAACACTTGAGGGGTTGTACGAAGACAGGAAATCGCGCCCTGATAACTAGCGCCCATCCCTTTAGTAAACAACTCTTGAACGTCCTGTGAATGGCTTGGAAAATCCCCATCTTTCCTGTGCAGATACCAACCTTCGTATTGCTTTTTAGAACGTGTATGGCCTAAATTCCGCCCGAGGGCTTGATACGGCGATCTCCCCTTCGGGAACGTGGCGAGCCCAGTCATGGTTTGTGGAAGAGAATGGCTGAACTCGCCCCAAAATTTCCCAGTGCTCCGGCCCAGGCCAATGTCGACCTGTCCAAGGTCCGGGCCCTGGTCTGCGAACCAAGCGGCCTGCTGCGCCAGGGCATCCGGCTGGCGCTGAACAATGTCGGCATCCGCACCATCGTCGAGGCCAATACCTTTCTGGCCGCGCACAAGGCCTGCGAGGAGAGCGATCACGACATCCTGATCATCAATCAGGAGATCGAGGCCAACGATTCCAGCTATATCCTGCGCGAGATGCGTTCGGGCAAGCTGGGCAAGGACCCCTTCATCGTCTCGGTCATGCTGCTGGCCTCGCGGGAAGAACCCAAGGTCCGCGCCGCCATGGATGCCGGCCCCGACGACCTGCTGCTGATTCCCTTTGCCCCCGACCAGCTCATGAACCGGTTGCGAGTGCTGGTGGAGCGGCGCAAGCCCTTCGTGGTCACCCACGACTATATCGGCCCCGACCGGCGCGCGGCGCCACGGCCCGGCGTCACCTCCGCCACCCAGTTCAATGTTCCCAATCCCATGCGGGCCCGGGGGCAGGGTATTCCCCACGATCGATATTACAAGCAGATGAGCGAGATGCTGGCGACCATCGCCGTCGAACGCATCAAGCGGCTTGCCGCCACCATCGAGTGGGAGTGCAACGCCCTGATGGTCAGCTTCCGCGAAAGCACCGCCACCGGCGAGACCACCTTCCGCAGCCTGATCAAGCTGGATTCCGTCACCGAGGAACTGTCGTCCCGGGTCAGCAAGACCCTGGGCCACACCACCGACCTTATCGACGGCTATCTGGCCGATATCCGCAAGCTGAAGAACTCTCCCGCCAACGTCACCTTCTCGGACGTGGAGGGGTTGTCCATGACCGGGCGCAAGATTTCGGGAACCTATACGTCCCGCTAGGTCACGATAGTGCTTTAGTCGCGCATGGCGTTCCCTCGGCCGCATAGCCAAATATCCATAATATTGCTATGTTAAAACTCGCCCGGAATCTGGGTGGGGAGGGGGCCGCCATGTTGATCGAACGAACAAATTCGACAGCTTGCCAGGATCCGGAAGAGGTCTGCTCGAAATCCCCCTTCCGGGTTCTGGTGGTTGAGGATGATCTTGTTCACTTTACATATTGTGAGCATGTCCTTAATCTAATATATGGCGACAAGCTGGTCCTGGAACGCGCCGTCGATTGTCAGAGCGCCATCGACATGCTGAACAGCCGGGAGTTCGAAATCTGCCTGCTGGATTATCTGGTCAAGGGCGGCGACGCCAAGGATATCCTGGCGCGGGTGGATTTCGGCCATGTCACCACGCCGGTGATCGTGGTCAGCGCCTTCGACGACCGGGAATTCGTCCTGGAGGCCCTTCGCCATGGCGCCGACGACTACGTCATCAAGGGCAAGTACAGCGAGAACGAGCTGCATCAGGCCATTCAGTACGCCATCTACCGCAAGTACAAGGAATTGCGGCTGCGCCAGCGCGCCCTTTACGACCCGCTGACCGGGCTGGCCAACCGCCATCTGCTGTTCGACCGGCTGGAGGAGGTTCACCGCTTCTCGTCGCGCCACGGCGAGAAGTTCGCCGTGATGGTCATCGATCTCGACAAGCTGAAGGCCGTCAACGACACCCTGGGACACGAGGCCGGCGACCGGCTGATCCAGTCCTCGGCCAATGCCATGGTCGCCAGCCTGCGGGCCAGCGATACCGTCGCCAGGATCGGCGGCGACGAATTCATCGCCATCTTGAAGAATATCCGCGACAAGGCCGGCCTGGCCCGGATATGCGACACCATGCGCAAGGCGGTGGCCGACAAGGCGATGGTCGAGACCGGTCTGGCCGACGTGGTGACGTGCAGCATCGGCGTCTCGGTCTTTCCCGACGACAGCACCTCGACCGCTGAATTGCTGCGCCAGGCCGACGCGGCTATGTACACGATCAAGCGCGACGGCGGCGACGGCTTCAGTTTCGTGTGACCCTCACATCACCGTGGTCGGCGCGATGTCGTCGTAGGTCTTGAGAACGGTCTCGCTTCCCGACTCGATCTCGATCAGCCGGACCTCGTACCCCCATAGATTGGCGATGTGGCGCAGCACGCGGATGGCCTCGGCCTCGTCCAGCTGCATTCCGCTTTCCACCATGTGATGGACGATCAGCCGGCGGTCTCCGGCCAGATCGACGTCGACGATCTGGATGTCGGGTTCCAGCCGGGCGATATCGTAGCTGCGCGACAGGGCCTTCCTGACCTCGCGGTAGCCGCGCTCGTTGTGGATGGCGGTCACCTCCATGTCGGGGTCGTCGCTGACGTCGTGAATCTTGAACAGCCGCATCTTGCGGATCAGGGCCGGCGACAGGTATTGCAGCACGAAGCTTTCGTCGCGGTAGTCCTCCCAGGCTTGGCGCAGGGTGCCGTAGGGATCGCTGTTGCCGGCGAAATCGGGGAACCACGCCCTGTCCTCGTCGGTGGGGGATTCGCAGATGCGGCGGATGTCGCTCATCATGTTGAAGCCGAGCGCGTAGGGGTTGAGGCCGGAATAGCGGCGGTCGTCGAAATCGGGCTGGAACACCACCGATGTGTGGGAATGCAGGATTTCCAGCATGGCGCCGTCGGTCAGCAGCCCCATCTCGTGCAGGCGGTTGACGATGGTGTAATGGGTGAAGGTGGCGCAGCCCTCGTTCATCATCTTGGTCTGCTTCTGGGGATAGAAGTACTGGGAAATCTTGCGGACGATGCGGATCAGTTCCCGCTGCCATGGCGCCAGCTTGGGCGCCATCTTTTCCAGGAAGTAGAGCAGATTCTCCTCGGGCAGGCCCAGGCGGCGCTTGCGTTCGGCCAGTTCCTCCGATCCGCGCTTGGTCGCCGCCGGCTTGGGGACCGTCCGCCACAGGTCGTTGTACATCTGTTCCTGATAGGCCAGCCGTTCGGCGGCGCGGCGTTCCTCGTCGGCCAGATCGGGGGTGCGCTTGCGCGGATATTTGTGGACGCCGTGGCTCATCAGGGCGTGGGCGGCGTCCAGCACCCGTTCCACCGCCTGATGGCCGTAGCGTTCCTCGCAGCGCCCGACATAGCCCTTGGCGAATTCCATGTAGTCGAGAATGCCCCTGGCGTCGGTCCACTGGCGGAACAGGCCGTTGTTCTTGAAGAAGTGGTTGTGGCCGAAGGCGGCGTGGGCGATCACCAGCGTCTGCATGGCCATGGAGTTCTCCTCCATGATGTAGCTGATGCAGGGACTGGAATTGATGACGATCTCGTAGGCCAGCCCGCGCATGCCCTTGCGGTAGAGCGTCTCATCCTGGGCGAAATGCTTGCCGAACGACCAGTGCTTGTACATCAGCGGCATGCCGATGGAGGAATAGGCGTCCAGCATCTGCTCGGCGGTGATGACCTCGATCTGGTTGGGGTAGGTGGTCAGCCCCATCTCGTTCACCGCGATGTCCTCGACTGCGTCGTAGACGCGGCGCACCTTGTCGAAATCCCAATCGGCGCCGGTGAACAGGGGGATTCCGGTCATGGCGCCTCTCCTCCCGCCGCCCAGGTGGTGCTGTCGTTGCGTTCCTTCGAGAACAGCTCCCGGAACACCGGGAAGATCTGGCTGCGCACCCGGACGCGGCGCATGGCGAGGTGGCCGCCGGGCTTGAGGATCTGCTTGTAGGTGCGCCACAGGTCGGATTCGCGGCCCAGCCAGTCCTTGTACTCGGCCCCGACCTCGATATAGGCGAAATACTGGCAGGCCGGCAGGATCACGTCCTCCAGCAGGCCGACGGTCTTCGGATTGTCGGTCGAGGTGTTGTCGCCGTCCGACGCCTGGGCGCAATAGATGTTCCAGTCGCCGACCGGATAGCGCTCATGGATCACCCGCTGCATCTCGACGAAGGCGGTCGACACCACGGTGCCGCCGGTCTCGGTGGAATAGAAGAAGGTCTCCTCGTCCACTTCCTGGGCTTCGTGGGTGTGGCGGATGAATACCACGTCGACATGCTGGTAGCGGCGCGACAGGAACAGGAACAGCAGCATGAAGAAGCGCTTGGCCAGATCCTTCATGTGCTCGGTCATCGAGCCGGACACGTCCATCAGGCAGAACATCACCGCCTGGGTGATGGGCTTGGGCACATGTTCGAAGCGGGAATAGCGCACGTCGAACGGATCGATATAGGGCACCCGCTTGCTTTTCGACACCAGCCGGTCGAATTCCACCCGCAGCGCCGACAGCCGTTCCGGGTCCTCGCCCGATTCCTCCAGCCGCATGATCTCGGCCTCAAGCTCGGCCAGTTCCGCCGGCTTGGGTCGGCGCAGCGCGATGCGCCGGGACAGGGAATTGCGCATGGTGCGCACGATGTTGATGTTGGCGGGCGAGCCGGTGACCGAATAGCCCGCCCGCACCGGGGTGGTGGACTCGGTCTGCTTCATCTTCTTCTTGACCAGGTCGGGCAGTTCCAGGTCGTCGAGGAAGATATCCAGGAACTCCTCGCGCGACAGCACGAAGGCGAAATCGTCCTGCCCCTCGCCATCGGGGCTGCCTTCGGAGCCGCCGTCGCCGCCGCCTTGCTGCTCGGGCTTGTCGATGCGGTCGCCCTCGACGAAATCCCGGTTGCCGGGGACCACGTAGTCGCGGATGCCGCCGTGGGCGGCGCGGCGGAAGGTTGGTTCGCGCAGCCCGTCGGCGGGAATGGAAATCTTCTCGCCGTTGGCGATGTCCTGGATGGAGCGGTTGCCCGAGGCCTCGCGCACCGCCTTGACGATCTGGGCGCGGGCGCGGCGCAGGAACCTCTGCCGGTTGGCGAGGCTTTTGCCCTTGGGATTGAGACGCCGGTCGATGACGTTCATGGTCTTGTCCCTCAGTCGCCGGGCGGGGTGCCTCCGCGCCCCTGGGCTTTCGCTCGCACGCGCTCGCGGGGCCTCAACGGCCCAGTCGTTCGCTTCGCGAACTCCATTCTTCGGTCCCTCAGTCGCCGGGCGCCTCGTCCTTCGAGGCGCCGCTGTCGCGGCTCCTCAGGATGAGGCCAACCCGCAGACCTTGTCATCGGCCCTCATCCTGAGGAGCGCAGCGTCTCGAAGGACGAGGGCCGTCGCGCAATCCTCACCCCGCCTGCTTGACCCGCATGTACCATTCCACCAGGCGTCTGACCTGACGTTCGGTATAGCCGCGGCTCATCATCCGCTCGACGAATTCCGAATGCTTCTTCTCGCTGTCGGAATCCTTCTTGGACCCGAAACTGATCACCGGCAGCAATTCCTCCACCTGGCTGAACATGCGCCGCTCGATGACTTCCCTGATCTTCTCGTACGAGGTCCAGGACGGCGACTTGCCGCCGTTGGCGGCGCGCGAGCGCAGGGCGAACTTGACCACCTCGTTGCGGAAGTCCTTGGGATTGGCGATGCCGGCCGGCTTCTCGATCTTGGAGAGCTCCTGGTTCAGCAGGTCGCGGTTGAGCAACTGGCCGGTGTCGGGGTCCTTGAAGTCCTGGTCCTCGATCCAGGCGTCGGCGTAATCCACATAGCGGTCGAACAGGTTCTGGCCGTAATCGTGATAGCTTTCCAGATAGGCCTTCTGGATCTCGTTGCCGATGAACTCGGCATAGCGCGGCGCCAGTTCGCCCTTGATGAACTCCAGATACTTCTTCTCGGTGTCCTCGGGGAACTGCTCGCGCCGGATGGATTGCTCCAGCACGTACATCAGGTGGACCGGATCGGCCGAGACCTCGTGGGTGTCGTAATTGTAGGTGGACGACAGCACCTTGAAGGCGAAGCGGGTCGAGATGCCGTCCATGCCCTCGTCGACGCCGGCGGCGTCCTTGTATTCCTGCATGGGCTTGGCCTTGGGGTCGGTCTCCTTGACGTTCTCGCCGTCATAGACCCGCATCTTGGAATGGAGATTGGAGTTCTCGTGCTCGCGCAGGCGCGACAGCACCGCGAAGCGCGACAGCATCTCCAACGTGCCCGGCGCGCAAGGCGCGCTTTCCAGTTCGGAATTGTCGATCAGCTTGTCATAGATCTTCTGCTCCTCGGTGACCCTCAGGCAATAGGGCACCTTGATGACGCAGATGCGGTCGATGAAGGCCTCGTTGTTGCGGTTGTTCTTGAAGGTCTGCCACTCGGCCTCGTTGGAATGGGCCAGCACGGTGCCGAGGAACGGCATGGCGCCGATGTTTTCCGAGCCGATGTAATTGCTTTCCTGGGTGGCTGTCAGCAGCGGATGCAGCATCTTGATGGGGGCCTTGAACATCTCGACGAATTCGAGCAGGCCTTGAGTGCAGCGGTTGAGGCCGCCGGAATAGGAATAGGCGTCGGGGTCGTTCTGGCTGAACATTTCCAGCCGGCGGATATCGACCTTGCCCACCAGGGTGGAGATGTCCTGGTTGTTCTCGTCGCCGGGTTCGGCCTTGGAGACCGCGATCTGCTTGAGGCGCGACGGGAAGACCTTCACCACCTTGAACTTGGAGATGTCGCCGCCGAACTCGTCCAGGCGCTTGACCGCCCATGGGCTCATCAGTCCGGTGACGCGGCGGCGCGGAACGCCGTAGCGCTCTTCCAGCACCGTTCCCATGGTCTCGGGGTCGAACAGGCCCAGCGGGCTTTCGAACAGCGGGCTGACCTCCTTGCCGGCCTTCAGCACATAGATGGGGTGAACCTCCATCAGCGCCTTCAGCTTCTCGGCCAGCGACGACTTGCCGCCGCCCACCGGCCCCAGCAGATAGAGGATCTGCTTTCTTTCCTCCAGCCCCTGGGCGGCGTGGCGGAAATAGCCGACGATGCGCTCGATGGTCTCCTCCATGCCGTAGAACTCGGAGAAGGCCGGATAGATCTTGATGGTTCGGTTCATGAAGACGCGCGACAGGCGGGCGTCCTTGGCGGTGTCGATCACCTCGGGCTGGCCGATGGCGGCGATCATCCGTTCGGCGGCCGATGCGTACATCATGGGATCATGACGGCAGCCCTCCAGATAATCCTGCAACGAAAGCTCGACTTCCTTGCGGCCTTCGTAGGCCCGCGCGTAATGGGAGAAGATGTCATCGGAGGCAGCCATGGCGTCTCTCCATCCTTAGAGTCTGTCCAGCGACGTTCCGTCGCGCCGAAGAGCCGGCCGCGAACGGGCGGGTCCCATCATTCATGTTTGGATTGATCAGATGAAATACAGGGGGGAGGCCCGAAGATTTCCACGCGACGCGATGCGTCCGCGGCAAGGCTGCGTTGACGGAACCGCCGTGGCGGTTCGAGAAGCCCTCAAGGGATGCCGAAGACCACATGGCGTCATCCTTCTCGCCAGCCTCCGTTCACTGCCAGTCTAAGGGCGCGGTCCTTAACAAAGCCTTTGGGAAAACGGAAAGGCCACCCCCGGATGGTCCGGGGATGGCCTTGGGCCGCGCGATCTTGCCGGCGACGGGCGGCGGGATCGCTATTCCGCCGCCCGGGAGGGCTTGGGATGCGGAATCTTGTGCAGGTCCAGTTGTTCCCACACCGTGCTGAATGCGTTGACCAGATGATCCATCATGGCGTCGTCGTGCAGCGGCGTCGGGGTGATGCGCAGCCGCTCGGTCCCCACCGGCACGGTGGGGTAGTTGATGGGCTGGACGTAGATGTTGTGCTCCTTCAGCAGCAGGTCGCTGGCCTGCTTGCACAAGGCGGCGTTGCCCACCATCACCGGCACGATGTGGCTGACCGACGGCATCACCGGGATACCCATCTCGGTCAGGCGGCGCTTGCAGGTGGCGGCGCGTTCCTGGTGGCGGTCGCGCAACGACGGATTGGCGCGCAGGAAGCGGATCGAGGCCAGGGCGGCGGCGGCCACCGCCGGCGGCATCGACGACGAGAAGATGAAGCCGGGGCCGAAGCTGCGCACGTAATCGACGCAGGAATCGCTGGCGGCGATATAGCCGCCGACCACGCCCACCGCCTTGGCCAGGGTGCCCTGGATGATGGTGATGCGGTCGCGCACGCCGTCGCGTTCGGCCACGCCCGATCCCTCGGCGCCGTACATGCCGACGGCATGGACCTCGTCCAGGTAGGTCATGGCGTTGTGGGCCTCGGCCACGTCGCACAACTCGGCCAGCGGCGCGATGTCGCCATCCATGGAATAGACCGATTCGAAGGCGACCAGCTTGGGCGTCTCCTTGGGGTAGGCCGACAGCAGCTGGTCCAGGTTCTCGGGGTCGTTGTGGCGGAAGACATGCTTGGCCGAGCGGCCATGGCGGATGCCCTCGATCATGGAATTGTGGTTCAGCTCGTCCGAGAACATGACGCAGCCGGGAATGGAGGCGCCCAGGGTGGACAGGGCGGTCTGGTTGGCGACGTAGCCCGAGGTGAACAGCAGCGCCGCTTCCTTGCCGTTGAAGGAGGCCAGCTCCTCCTCCAGCAGGACGTGATAGTGGTTGGTGCCCGAGATGTTGCGGGTGCCGCCGGCGCCGGCGCCGCAGCGTTCCAGCGCCTCGTGGGCGGCCTTGACGACGTCGGGATGCTGGCCCATGCCGAGATAGTCGTTGGAGCACCACACCACGACCTCGTAGGTCTTGCCGTCGCGGTAATTGGTGGCGATGGGAAAGCGGCCGCGCTGGCGTTCAAGATCGGCGAAGACCCGGTAGCGGCCTTCGCTCTTCAGCTCGGCGATCCGCTTGGCGAAATAATGCTCGTAATCCATGCCACTCCTCCCTTCGCGCCGGCGTTGGCCGCGCGAGCCTCGGCGATCCTAGAGGATCGAAAAGGCGGCTTGCAAGTGTACATGCCGTAATGTCGGCGGTACTTGTCCTTGCCTGTCCGTCATATCGATTCCCGGATCAAGGCTCCATGAGCTTCGTCAAGGGCGCGGCCGAAGCGCCGCAGCATCTCTGCGATTTCGTCTTCCGAGATGACCAAGGGCGGAGAGAAGGCGATGGTGTCGCCCATGGCCCGCAGGATGACGCCGTTGGCCTGCGCCCGGGCCACCACCGCCGGGCCGACGCCCCGCGTCGCGTCGAACGGCCGGCGGCTGGCCTTGTCGTCGACCAGTTCCAGGGCGCCGATCAGCCCGACGCCCCGCTTCTCGCCCACCAGCGGGTGGTCGCGGAACGCCTCCAGCCCCCGTTGCAGAGCCGGTCCGACCGTGGCGACCTGGGCCAGGATGTCGCGTTCGGCATAGATTTTCAGGGTCTCGACCGCCACCGCCGCCGAGACCGGATGGCCGCCATAGGTATAGCCATGGCCGAATACGCCGATGCGCCCCGATTCCTCGGCCACCGGACCAAAGACCCGCTCGTTGACCATCAGGGCCGAGATGGGGGCGTAGCCCGACGACAATCCCTTGGCCAGGGTCATCATGTCGGGGCGGATGGCGAAGGTCTCGGTGCCGAACATCTTGCCGGTGCGGCCGAAGCCGCAGATGACCTCGTCGGCGACCAGCAGGATGTCGTGGCGGTCCAGCACCGCCTGGATCTTGGGGAAATAGGTGGCGGGCGGCACGATGACGCCGCCGGCTCCCATCACCGGCTCGGCGAAGAAGGCGGCGACGGTGTCGGGGCCCTCGGCCAGGATGAGCGCTTCCAGATCCTCGGCCATGCGGGTGGCGAAGTCGGCCTCGCTCTCGTCCGGCCGGCCGAAGCGGTAGTGATGGGGGCAGCCGGCCTTGAGGGTGCCGGGAATCGGCACGTCGAACGACCGCTGGTTGTTGGGCAGGCCGGTCAGCGAGGCGGTGGCGATGGTGACGCCGTGATAGGCCTTGTCGCGGGCGATGATCTTCTTCTTGGCCGGCTGGCCCAGGGCGTTGGCGCGGTAGTGGATCAGCTTGATGGCGGTGTCGTTCGCCTCCGATCCCGATCCCGCCAGGAACACCTTCGACATCGGTGCCGGCGCCATGGCCAGCAGCCGGTCGCACAACTCCACCGCCGGATCGTGGCTCTTGTGGCTGAACAGGTGATAGAACGGCAGCTTGCGCATCTGGGCCGCCGCCGCCTCCACCAGCCGTTCCTCGCCCCAGCCGAGCGAGGTGCACCACAGTCCGGCCAGCCCCTCGATGTAATCGCGGCCCTGCTCGTCGAACACCCGCACTCCCTGTCCGCGGGTGATGACCATCGGCCCGGTCTCGCGGTGGCGGATCAGGTTGGTGTAGGGGTGCAGGACGGATTCGACGTCGCGCTCGGCGGTGGTGCGGTTGCTGGTGCGCGGGTCCATGGGGCCTCCCGGTGTTGGATGGTCCGCAGCATAGACCGGACCGGGGAGGGGACGGCAAGGGGGATCGATGCCGCCCAGGGCAATCGGTGTTTCCGATCGCCCCGAACGGGGCGTCAGGAACTGGGGGTGAGCAGCTTGCACCCCTTGCCCGCTTTTTGCAGCTTCTTGCAGGCGGCGCGGGCCTGATCCTCGTTGAGGCCGCCGATGCGGGCGCGATAGAGCGGCTTCTTGGCGGTGCCGGCCTTGTCGATGTCGATGGCGCCGCTGTCGACCAGCCTGCCGAGGCGCTTGGCGGCGGCGGCGGCGGCCTGCTGGGCCGGACGGTACGTGCCGAAGGCTCCGACCTGGATCGACCACGAGGCCGGGTCGGCGTCGCCGACGGCGTCGTCTTCGGAGTTGGCGCGGGTGGGGCCGCGCATGGCGACGGTCCCGGAGGCGGGCTTGGCCGCGGCCGGGGTCTTGGCGGCCTGGGCGGCGGCCACCAGATCGTCGATGTTCGGCAGGTCGTCGGCTTCGGTTTCCGCCTGGGCGACCTCGACGGCGTGGCCGCGCTTCAGGCGCGCGAAGCCCTTGTCCAGCAATTCGCCCATGTGCTTGTCGCGCGACGCGCCGGTGGTGCCGCCGAACACCACGCCGATGATGCGCCGCTCGCCGCGCTTGGCCGACGAGATCAGGTTGAAGCCCGACGCATGGATATAGCCGGTCTTGATGCCGTCGGCCCCGGGATAGCGCAGCATCAGGCGGTTGTGGGTGTTGATGGTCTGGCCGTCGTGGACGAACTGGCGCGACGAGAAATAGCGGTAATAGCGGCCGTGATGGCTGATCAGGGCGCGGGCCAGGGTGGCCTGGTCGCGCACCGTCGACACCTGGCCGGAATCGGGCAGGCCGGAGGCGTTGCGGTAGGTGGTGTTGCGCATGCCCAGCGCCCGGGCCTTGCGGGTCATCATCTGGGCGAAATTGGCCTCGCTGCCGCCGACGGCCTCGGCCACCACCACGGCGATGTCGTTGGCCGACTTGATCACCAGGGCCATGATGGCGTCCTGGACCGAAATTCTGTCGCCCGGCTCCAGCGTCAGCTTGGACGGCGACTGGGCGGCGGCGTGGGCCGAGACCTTCAGTTTGGAATCCAGGCGCAGCCGGCCGGCTTCCAGTTCGTCGAACAGCAGGTACAGCGTCATGACCTTGGTCAGGGACGCCGGATAGCGGCGGGCATCGGGGTTGGCGGCGTGGAGGACCGTGCCGTTGTTGGCGTCGATGACGATGGAGGCGTAACGGTCCGCCAGGGCGGGCGACGTCGACAGAAACAGGCCGAACAGGACTGCAAGTGCCCCGAATAGGGCGGGGCGAAGGCTTGGCGGGAATCCGGTGCGGCTCGGGTGCAACGTGTCGACCTTCCGTTCAGCGATGGGATTCGATTAAGGTAACGGGAAAACCAAGGTAGCGGGAAAACCTTAAAGAAATTACGAATCGGTGTCCAGCTTTGCCATGATCGGAATAATGACATATCGATCGGTTATGATGTCCCTGCCGGACGCCGGGGAATAGCACCCATGTGGAATCCTCTTTCCGCCCCGGGTGGAGTCCAGTGTCTCCGTCGCAACCTGAAGGACTCGTGATGAAGCGCCATTTCCGATTGTCTATGCTGTTGGTCGGGTTGTCCCTGGCCTCGGGATGCACGTTCAAGGGCGGCGATATCGGCGATCCGATTCACCGCAAGTTTCATTGGTTCTCGTTCGTCGCCGGCGATGACATCGCCGCCTCGTGCCAGCCCGACCTGCCTGATCGCGTGCGTCTGGTCTACAACGCGGTATGGGGAGAGCAGGTCCGGATCTATGAATGGGACTCTGTGCGCCGTCTGCTCGGCATCCGGGTTTTCGGAGCCGGCGACCTGCGGGGGGTGACCCTGTCCGACCCGGTGGCGGGCTGGCGGTCCAGCGACGCGACGGTCCAGCTGGACGAGGCGGCTTCCGCCCGTCTGGTCGCCGCCCTGGCCGAGGACGGCGGTTTCGGCCCGCCGTCGGTGGGGCTGGACCTGCCGTCGCGCTCCTATCACTGGAGCGCCGCCACCTGCCGCCAGGGGCGCTTTACCTTCACCGGCTGGAAATACCCCTCGGCCGCCTTCGACGGCCTGCGTTTTCCCGCCCTGCTGTTCGGCCATGATCCCGATCGCGCCTCGGTGCGGCCGGCTGGCCCGATTCCGGTCGACGTCATGTGGGAATATGACCGCAACCGGGGCGCGGCGGTGGATTTCACCCTCAAGGTCGGCGCCGCCGGAATGGCCCGATGACGGTTATGTTGCACTGCAATAAGCCATATTGACTTCGGGGGTGGCTTCGCCGCATAGTAGGCTTATGTTGCATTGCAGTATGTGCGCATTGCGTGCGTGCGGCTGCGCCACCCCGCCTCCGAGGAGTTCATCGTCATGGCCACCGTGAAAGCCAAGCCCGCCACCGCCACCGCCACTCCCGCCGTCAAGGCTCCGGCCCCCAAGGCCGTCAAGGCGACCGCCGCTCCCGTTTCCGCTCCTGCTCCCGCTCCCGTCGCGGCGCCCGCCGCCGTTTCGGCCGACGCGGTCAAGAGCATCGAGGAGGCCGTCGCCGTCGGCAAGGAGACCATCGAGACCGTGGTGAAGGCCTCGGCCGACGCCGCCGTCAAGGGGTATGACAAGGCCGCCAAGGGCTACGACAAGGTGGTCGCCCTGGGCAAGGAGCAGGTCGAGGCCGCCGTCGCCGTCGGCAAGGAGACCATCGAGAGCGTGGTGAAGGCCTCCGCCGAGGTCGCCACCAAGGGCTACGACAAGGCGGTCGCGCTGGGCAAGGAACAGGTGGACGCCGCCGTCGCCGTCGGCAAGGAAAGCATCGACACCGTGGTCAAGGCCTCCACCGCCGCCGCCGCCAGGAGCTTCGACAAGGCCGTCTCGCTGGGCAAGGAGCAGGCCGAGGCCGCCGTGCAGGCCCAGACCGTCGCCTACAGGGGCTACGAGGATGTCCTGGCCTTCGGCCGCGAGAACATGGAGGCCATGGTCGCCGCCGGCAACATCCTCACCAAGGGCATGCAGGATATCGGCAAGGCCGTGCTGGCCGTCACCCAGGCCGCCATCGAGGACAACGTCGCCGCTTCCAAGGCGCTGCTGAACGTCAAGACCCTGGACGAGCTTATCGACGTGCAGACCAATGCCGCCAAGTCCAATGTCGACAAGGCGGTCCTGGAGACCGCCCGCATCACCGAACAGTCGGTGAAGTTGGTCGAGGACGCCCTGGCCCCGATCGGCAAGCGGGTCGGCGCCGCCGTCGAGAAGTTCGTCAAGGCCGCCTGAACCGGCGTTTCTTCGTTACGGAACGGCCCGGCGGGACTCCCGCCGGGCCGTTCGCGTTTGGCGGCGAAATTCTTGCCGGACGCGGAAGAGGTCTTTTCCTCGGCCATCCGCACCCAATATGATATGGGTGTAGCGAGAGCATACCTGAGCAATCGAGGCGATGAGCGACGACAAGCGCAACGACGACGGCATTCAGACCGGGGTGGTCATCAAGACCCGTCCCAAGACGAAGAAACCGTCCATGTACAAGGTTCTGATGCTGAACGACGACTACACTCCCATGGAGTTCGTCGTTCATGTGCTGGAGCGATTCTTCAGCAAGAATCGCGAAGAGGCGACGCAGATCATGTTGCATGTTCATACCCGAGGCGTCGGTATCTGTGGCGTATTCACCTACGAGGTGGCCGAGACCAAGGTCACGCAGGTGATGGATCTGGCTCGCCAGAACCAGCATCCGTTGCAGTGCACGATCGAGAAGGAATAGACCTAGAAAGGATCGGCCCATGCTGTCGCGCAATCTGGAGCAGACCCTCCACCGAGCCTTGTCCCACGCCACCGAGCGGCGGCACGAATATGCGACGCTGGAGCATCTGCTGCTGGCCTTGACCGAGGATCAGGACGCCGTGGCCGTGCTCCGGGCCTGCAACGTCGACCTCGACAAGCTGCGGCGCGATCTTGCCGATTTCATCGACACCAGCCTGGTCGACCTGATCAATCCGCGCGGTGTCGAGCCCAAGCCCACCGCCGGGTTCCAGCGGGTGGTGCAGCGCGCCGCCATCCATGTCCAGTCGTCGGGCCGCGAGGAAGTCACCGGCGCCAACGTGGTGGTGGCGCTGTTCTCGGAACGGGAAAGCCACGCCGTCTACTTCCTGCAAATGCAGGACATGACCCGTCTCGACGCCGTGAACTACATCAGCCACGGCGTCGCCAAGGCCCCCGGCCGCGGCCAGAGCCGCACCGTCCACGGCGCCGACGAGGAATCCGGGGCCGACAAGGTGGTGAAGAAGGGCCAGGACGCGCTCAACGCCTATTGCGTCAACCTCAACAAGAAGGCGCTGGCCGGCAAGATCGATCCGCTGATCGGCCGCGACGAGGAGATCGACCGCACCATCCAGATCCTGTGTCGCCGCTCCAAGAACAACCCGCTCTATGTCGGCGATCCCGGCGTCGGCAAGACCGCCATCGCCGAGGGCCTCGCCCGGCGCATCGTCAAGGACGAGGTGCCCGAGGTGCTGGCCAACGCCACCATCTTCGCGCTGGACATGGGGGCGCTGCTGGCCGGCACCCGCTATCGCGGCGACTTCGAGGAACGCCTGAAGGCGGTGGTGACCGAGCTGGAGAATTACGACGGCGCCATCATGTTCATCGACGAGATTCACACGGTGATCGGCGCCGGCGCCACCTCGGGCGGCTCCATGGATGCGTCGAACCTGCTGAAGCCGTCGCTGGCCTCGGGCACGCTGCGCTGCATCGGCTCGACCACCTACAAGGAATACCGCAATCACTTCGAGAAGGACCGCGCCCTGGTGCGCCGGTTCCAGAAGATCGACGTCAACGAACCATCCATTCCCGATACCATCAAGATCCTGAACGGCATCAAGACCTACTACGAAAGCCACCACAAGGTCCGCTACACCCCCGACGCCATCAAGGCGGCGGTGGAGCTGTCGGCCAAGTACATCAACGACCGCAAGCTGCCCGACAAGGCCATCGACGTCATCGACGAGGTCGGCGCGTCGCGGATGCTGCTGCCGGAATCAAAGCGTCGCAAGACGGTGACGGTCAAGGACATCGAGGACGTGGTGGCCAAGATCGCCCGCATCCCCCCCAAGAGCGTATCGACCAACGACATGGCGGCGCTGAAGACCCTGGACCGCGACCTGAAAACCCTGGTGTTCGGCCAGGACAAGGCCATCGAGGCGCTGGCCTCGGCCATCAAGCTGGCCCGCGCCGGCCTGCGCGAGCCGGAGAAGCCCATCGGCTGCTATCTGTTCTCCGGCCCGACCGGCGTCGGCAAGACCGAGGTGGCGCGCCAGCTTGCCCGCATCATGGGGATCGAGCTGACCCGCTTCGACATGTCGGAATACATGGAGCGCCATTCGGTGTCGCGGCTGATCGGGGCGCCGCCCGGCTATGTCGGCTTTGACCAGGGCGGCCTGCTTACCGACGCCATCGACCAGCATCCCCATTCGGTGCTGCTGCTCGACGAGATCGAGAAAGCCCACCCCGACCTGTTCAACATCCTGCTCCAGGTGATGGATCACGGCCGCCTGACCGACCACAACGGCAAGGTGGTGGATTTCCGCAACGTCATCCTGATCATGACCACCAATGCCGGCGCCGCCGATCTGGCCAGGTCGGCCATCGGCTTCGAGCGGGCCTCGCGGGAGGGCGACGACACCGACGCCATCAACCGCATGTTCACCCCCGAATTCCGCAACCGGCTGGATTCCATCATCGGCTTCGCCAATCTGACGCCGGAAATCGTCTCGCAGGTGGTGGACAAGTTCATCATGCAACTGGAAACCCAGTTGGGCGACCGTGACGTCACCATCGAACTGACCGACGAGGCCCGCGCCTGGCTGGCCCGCAAGGGCTATGACCGCTCGTTCGGCGCCCGGCCGCTGGCCCGCGTCATCCAGGAGCACATCAAGAAGCCGCTGGCCGAGGAATTGCTGTTCGGCAAGCTGGCCAAGGGCGGTGTCGTCCGCATCAAGCTTGGCGAGGACGGCAAGCTGAGCTTCGACTGCATCGCGGCGCCGCCCCACCGGCCGGCCAAGTCGCCGGTCGAGGAACTGGTGGGATAGGCGGCGGTCATGCCCCGGGACGCTGGCGGCGGCGGTGGCGGCGGACGGCCCTATGCCAGACTGAACGTGCTGGGCGGGCCGCTGGAATCCTGCTCGGAACGGCCGGCGACCGGGTTCTTCCGCAACGGCTGCTGCGACACATCGGCCGAGGACCTGGGCAGTCATACCGTCTGCGTGGTGCTGACCGCCGAGTTCCTGGCCTATTCCCGCCGGATGGGCAACGACCTGTCGACGCCGATGCCGGAATTCGGATTTCCCGGATTGCGGCAGGGAGACCGCTGGTGCCTGTGCGCGCCGCGCTGGCAGGAGGCGTTCCGGGACGGCATGGCGCCCAGGGTGGTCCTGGAGGCCACCCACGCGGCCGCCCTGGAATACTGTTCCCTGGCCGACCTGAAGCGTCATGCCGTCGAAAGCCGCTGATACGCTTCGCCCAGCCGTATCTTGCAACCCTGAGTCCATTGCTTTCCGCCCAGGACCATAGTATGGGGGTGTGAAAGAGGAGGAGGGAATGGACAGGGCTGGGCGGATTCTTCTGGTCGACAATTCCCGCGCCTATTCCGCCATCGTCGCCGGGACGTTGTCGGAACGGCTTGGTTTTTCCGTCATCCTCGCTGACAGTCTGGACGGCGCCCGGAAGGCCCTGGAGTCCGGCGACGACGGGATCATGCTGGTTCTCAGCGGTCTGGTCCTGCCCGATGCCGACGAGCGGCAGGTGGTGGATTTCTTCGTCGGTCGGGGGCTGCCGCTGGTGGTGGTCAGCGGCGTGTTCGACACCGGCATCCGCGAACGCATCCTGGCGCGGCCGGTCATCGACTATGTCCTGAAGGACAATCCGGCCAGCGTCGATTATCTGGCGTGGCTGGTCGAGCGGATCGCCCGCAATCGCGATCTGACCGCCCTGGTGGTCGATGATTCCCGCAGCTACCGCATGCAGATAAGCAGTCTGTTGCGGCTTTACGGCTTCTCCGTGCTGGAGGCCGACGACGGCGCCAGGGGGCTGGAGCTGATCCGGGACAATCCGCATATCCGGCTGGCGGTCATCGACTATCAGCTTCCGGGGCTGGACGGCATTCATCTGGTCCGCCGCATCCGCGCCATTCATCCCCGCGATCGCCTCGCCATCATCGGGATATCGTCCAGCCAGTCGAGCCGAGGGCCGATCTCGGCCCAATTCATCAAGAGCGGCGCCAACGACTACCTGAACAAGCCGTTCCTGCCCGAGGAGCTGTTCTGCCGGGTGTCGCAGAACGTGGAGAGCCTGGAAAGCATCGCGGCGCTGCGCACCCTGGCGACCACCGATTACCTGACCGGGCTGAGCAATCGCCGATCGTTCTTCGAGATCGGCCCGCGCCGGCTGGAAACCCTGGTCCAGCAGGGAGAGGGGATGTCCGTCGCCATGATCGACATCGATTTCTTCAAGCGCATCAACGACGGCCACGGCCATGAATGCGGCGACGCCGTGCTGGTGGAGGTGGCGCGGATATTGGCCGCGTCCGTCCGCGCCGGCGATCTGGTGGCGCGGTTCGGCGGCGAGGAATTCTGCATCCTGGCCGCCGGTCTGGCGGGAGACGCCGCCATGGCCTTCTTCGAGGGTATTCGGGCGGCGGTCGAGGCCGCCGCCATCGTCTTCAACGGCGCCCACATTCCGGTGACCATCAGCGTCGGGCTGTGCCCGGTGGCCCAGGACAGCCTGGGGGTCATGCTGGCCCAGGCTGATGCGGCGCTCTATCGGGCCAAGCAATCCGGCCGCAACAAGGTGGAGCGGGCCTGATCAGCCGCGTACCGTCGACAGGAAGCCATCCACCTCGCGATCCAGCGTCGCCGCCGGTCCGGCCAGATCTTCCGCCGCCCACATCACCGCGATGGCCGATCCGCAATAGCGGGCGGCCGACTGGGTCACCGCCGCCACCCCCTCGCTGACGATCCGGGTGTCGGCGATGACTTCGTCGACACAGCCGCTGATGCGGCGGGTGACGTCGGATTGGCGGCTTACCGCCGCCGAGACCTGGGCGGCGATGTCGTCCATGCGGCGGATGGCGCCGCCGATGGAATCGATGGCCGAGACGGTGTCGGCGGTGGCGGCCTGGATGGCGGCAATCTGCTCGGCGATCTCCCGAGTGGACTGGGCGGTCTGTTGCGCAAGCAGCTTGACCTCGCCGGCGACCACGGCGAAGCCCTTGCCGGCTTCTCCCGCCCGTTGGGCCTCGATGGCGGCGTTGAGCGCCAGCATGTTGGTGCGGCCGGCGATCTCGGATATCAGCGAAACCACCCGGTCGATACGGCCGGCGACCTCGGACAGGCTGTGAATCCGGTCGGTGGAACGGTCCAGTTCCAGCACGGCGCCTTGGACGATCAGCGACGCCTGGCCGGCGCAGCGGGTGATGTCGTCCACCGACAGGCCCAACTCGTCGGCGGCCTCGGCCACCTTGGCGACGGTCTGGCGGCACTGGTTGGCGGCCTCGGCCACCGTCAGCGATCCGTTCTCGCCGGAATCGATGCGGGCCGCCATCCGTTCGGCGGTTTCGCGGATGGCGACCGAATTGGTGGCCACCATGTCCGAGGCGCGCTTGACCGCATCCTCGAACGAATTGGCCAGCGACAGCAGGCGGGTGCGGTTGGCCGCCTCGGTCTCGGCGCGGATGGAATGCTGCTCGGCCTGGAGGCGGACCATGGCGATGGCGTTTTCCTTGAAGACGGCGACGGCGCGCGCCATCTCGCCGATTTCATCCTTGCGGCGAATGCCGGGAACGGCGACGGCGTGGTCGCCGTTGGCCAGATGCTCCATGGCCGACTGAATCCGGCGGATGGGCTGGCTGATGCTGCGCGCCAGCACCAGGCAGGCGATCATGAACGAGATGGCCGCCAGCGATCCCACCACCGCCACCATGCGGCTGGTGGCGCGGCGCTCGGCGTCCTGGGCGGCGATGGCGTCGGCCATGCCCTGGCGAGTGAAGCCGAGTATCTGCTGCATGGCCGGTTGCAGCGCCCCGACCCCGGTGCGCAGCCCGGCCAGTTCGGTGGTCAGGGCGCGCGTCCCCTCGGCGAAGGCTCGAAGATCGGCGGCGTAGATCACCAGCAGCTTGCGGAAATCCTCGCGGGTCGAGGCGGGGAGCGGCGATCCGTCAATGGCAAGGTCGAACTGGGTGACCATGCCCTGATGGCGTCTGAGCGAGGCTTCCTCCCCGTACAGCATGAAATCGCGCTCGGCCAGCCGCAGGCGCGCCATCAGAAAGGACATCGGGCCGACATTGGGCCATTGGGCCAACTCGCTCTCGATCGCCTTGGTCGAGGCGTTGAGCTGGGCCCGGAGTCCCTGATCCTCGGTCAGGCCGAGGGCGGCCGATTGCGCCACCACCCGCTCGAATCCGGCCGCGATGGCGCCGACCTCGCTGCCTGCCCGGTTCGCCGCCTGGGTCATCGGGCCGTCCGCCGCCAGTTTCGTCACCGTATCCAGCCGCCGGCGCATCTGGTCGATTTCGCGGCGGAACGAGTCCGCGGTCGCCATGTCGCGTTCGCGCACGAACAATTCCTGGAGGTTTTGCAAGACGGCGGCGCCGGCCCGGACGTCGCCGGCCAGATCGTTCAGGCGGCGGTAATTGTCCTGGGCGGCCAGCATGGATTCCATATGCCGCTCGGCCAGATGGGTGACGGTGCCGTAGGTCGCCGCCGCGACCAGCGCCATCAGCACCAGCAGGCCGAACCGCAGGC
Source organism: Magnetospirillum sp. SS-4 (assembly GCF_902729425.1). GTDB lineage: Bacteria > Pseudomonadota > Alphaproteobacteria > Rhodospirillales > Magnetospirillaceae > Phaeospirillum. The sequence goes on from NZ_CACVCH010000081.1 coordinate 113,986, forward strand.
GGATCGGCATGTCGCCCAGCAGCGCCATGTCGCCGCTGTCCCAGCCCTGCCGCAACCGTCGCGGCAGGGAAAGGCGGCCGGAAAGTCCGGATATCTCCGCGGTAACCGTGTCCAGATTCACCGTGCTTGCCTTTCTCTCGATGGTGCCCCTCCGGGGGGCACTATAGGGATGAAGCGAGACACTTCCGTGACCGCGATGTGACGGTTCTGTTACCCGCGAAACACGTCGTGCAGGCGGGCGAGTCCCAGCATGCGGTCGACTTGGCCGCGCGCCGCGTCCAAGGTGACGATTCCGTCATGGCGCCGTGCCGCGTCGCGGGCGTGCATCAGCATGCCGAGGCCGGCGGAATCGATGAAGTCCACATGGGCGAGGTCGATCACGACCCGCTTGGCCTTGCGGCTGCCGATATGGGAGAGAACCTGACGGAAACGGGGGTTCTCGGCGAAGGTGAGGCGGCCGCGCAGCGTCACCCGCAGGGCGGCGGCGGCGGGGTTGAATTCGAATTCCATGGGGTCCTCCCGGAAGTGCCTATGCATCCCAGGCAGGTAGCAGATCGGCCGGATGCCGGCCAGTGACAGCTTCGTGTCATCATTTGCCCGATTGCGTCGGCCGGGGCGTGGCTCCATGATCCCGGCCATCGTTCAGCCGTCATCGGAAGCATCATGCAGCTTTTCCTCGAAGCCCTGTTCCTTGGCCTCATCGAAGGCCTGACCGAGTTCCTGCCGATCTCCAGCACCGCCCATCTGCTTTTGGTGGGCGAGATGCTGGGCTTCGACGGCCCTCCCGGCAAGACCTTCGAGATCGTCATCCAGCTGGGCGCCATCCTGGCGGTCTGCGTTGTCTACCGCAACAGGCTGTGGGGCGTGGCGCGCAGCCTGGACAAGCCGGACTCGCAAGTCTTCGTCCGCAATATCCTGCTGGCGTTCCTGCCGGCGGCGGTGATCGGCGCGCTGGCCTACAAGCACATCAAGCAGATGCTGGACATGCCGCTGGTGCCGGCGGTGGCGCTGGTGGCGGGCGGCTTCGCCATCCTGGCCATCGAGCGGCTGGTGAAGCGATGCCGCGTCCAGCGCATCGAGGACATGTCGCCGGCCATGGCCCTGGCGGTCGGTTTCTGCCAGGTGCTGGCCATGGTTCCGGGGGTGTCGCGGTCGGGGGCGACCATCATGGGGTCCATGCTGTTGGGGGTGGAACGCCGCGTCGCCGCCGAATTCTCGTTCTTCCTGGCCATTCCCACCATGGCGGGGGCCACCGCCTACTCGCTGTACAAGAACTGGTCCAGCCTGTCCTTCGACCATGGCGCCGTCATCGCCGTCGGCTTCGCCGCCGCCTTCGTCGCGGCCATGGTGGCGGTCAAGGCCTGCATCGGCATCATCGGCCGCTATGGCTTCGCGCCGTTCGCCTGGTACCGCATCGTCTTCGGCTCGCTGATGATCTGGATGGTCCTGTCCGGATGACGGACAGAAAAAGGGCCGCCGGTTTCCCGGCGGCCCCAGTCGATGAATGCCCTCGTCGGCTTAGTGCGAGGCGGCTCCTTCGGCACCCAGGCCGGTCTCGGACCGGATCGCCTGGGCTTCGAAGGCGGCACGCTCCGCCTGGGCGCTGGGGCTGTTGTCGAGCACCGAGAACAGCCACGAGAAGAAGAAGGCGGCCGGCACCGAGAACAGGGCCGGATAGGCGAACGGGAACAGCGCTTCCTTGAAGCCGAAGCTCTGCACCCACACCGCCTTGGACAGCACCACCATGATCACCGACATCAACAGGCCGATGACGCCGCCGAGGACGGCGCCGCGGGTGGTGAGGCCGCCCCAGAACATGGACAGCACCAGGACCGGGAAGTTGGCCGAGGCCGCCACCGAGAAGGTGAGCGCCACGATGAACGCCACGTTCTGCTTCTCGAAGATCAGGCCCAGCAGCACGGCGATGACGCCGAGACCGATGGACGAGATCTTGGAGACGGTCACTTCCTTACCTTCGGTGGCATGGCCGTGCATGATGACGCTGGCATACAGGTCGTGCGAGATCGCCGACGCGCCGGCCAGGGTCAGGCCCGACACCACCGCCAGGATGGTGGCGAAGGCCACCGCCGAGATGAAGCCGAGGAACAGGTTGCCGCCGATGGCGTGGGCCAGCCACACCGCCGCCATGTTGTTGCCGCCCTTGAGGTCGAGCGCGCCGACACCCTTGACCAGGTATTCCGGATTGGTGGCGACCATGGTGATGGCGCCGAAGCCGATGATGAAGGTCAGGATGTAGAAGTAGCCGATGAAGCCGGTGGCGTAGAACACCGATTTGCGGGCCTCGCGGGCGTCGGGAACGGTGAAAAAGCGCATCAGGATGTGGGGCAGGCCGGCGGTGCCGAACATCAGGGCCATGCCCAGCGAGATGGCGTCCACCGGATTGGTGACCAGGGCGCCGGGGGCCATGATGGCGGTCTTCTTGGGATGGACCTCGATCGCCTTGACGAACATCTTCTCGAACGAGAAGCCGAAATGGGACATCACGCCGAAGGCGATGAAGGTGGCGCCGCCCAGCAGCAGGCACGCCTTGATGATCTGCACCCAGGTGGTGGCGACCATGCCGCCGAAGGTGACGTAGACCATCATCAGCGCGCCGACGATCATGACGGCGTAGACGTAGTCCATGCCGAACAGCAGCTTGATCAGCTGACCCGCGCCGACCATCTGGCCGATCAGGTAGAAGATCACCACGATCAGCGAGCCGGTGGCCGCGAAGGTGCGGATCGGCATGCGGGCGAGGCGGTAGCCGCAGACGTCGGCGAAGGTGTACTTGCCCAGGTTGCGCAGGCGCTCGGCGATCAGGAACAAGATGATCGGCCAGCCGACCAGCCAGCCCACCGAGAAGATCAGGCCGTCATAGCCCGAACCGTAGACCAGCGCGGAAATGCCCAGGAACGAGGCCGCCGACATGTAGTCGCCGGCGATGGCCAGGCCGTTCTGGAAGCCGGTGATGCCGCCGCCGGCGGCATAGAAATCGGCGGCGGTCTTGGTGCGGCCCGCCGCCCAATAGGTGATGCCCAACGTCGCGCCGACGAAGATCACGAACATGATGATGGCGTGCCAGTTGGTGGGCTGCTTGGTCGCGCCGCCCATGTCGGCGCCGGCCGCCAGGGCGGCGGTGCCGAGAAGCGCCATGCCGCCGAAGGCCAGCGCGGACGCGATTGCGGTGTTTGTCGTCTTCATCAGCGGGATTCCTCGATGATCTGGCGGTTCATGTCGTCGAACTCGCCATTGGCGCGATAGACGTAGACGCCGGTCAGCGCGATGGCGCTGAGGATGACGCCGACGCCGATCGGGAAGCCGATGGTGGTGACGCCGCCCTCCGACAGCAAGGTGCCCAGCCACGCCTTGTTGAAGGCGATGATGAGGATGAAGCCGAAATAGATGATGAGCATGGCCGCCGACAGCGTCCATGCGAAGGCGTTGCGCTTGCGGACCAGCTCGGCGAACTTCGGATTGTTCCGAATGTGATCGACGCTGGCGAGATGCGCAGCCGTTGGTTGATTTGATGAGCTCACTTTGACCCTCCACTTTCTATCGCCGGATACCGGTGGCGATGGGTGTTTTCGGATGCCGGTCTTACCGCCGGTTTCTATCCTTTGAGCTTGCGGGGTGCTTGCGCACTCATTGCATGCAGGCCATGCGTCCCCCGCCTAGCTCAAGCGAGGCGTCTATTAACACCCGGCATCGAGTGCGTCAACACCAATGGCGTAGTGCCTTAGTTGTTGGTTGGTGTATTGTAGTGAATTCGACGTATTTGTGTTGTCGATCCGGTGCTTTATTTAAAGTAAATTGTAGTAAATGTATTGTTTATGCTTGATAACATCGAAGTTACATTTACTATGGCGTCTAATCTGTCCTGGAGTGCCGTATTGATCTCATAGTAATTAACTTTATGTATTCTAATGGGTAATTTCGTGGCGTATTGGCCCGTATTCGCAGGTGCACAAAAAATGCCAGAAATCCGTTGAAATATCCCGATTGGTCACTATCGTGAGCGCGACATGAGTGATATCGCCGCCCTGGCCAGGATCGACAGCTTCCCCTATCGCCATCGCCTGCGCGAGGTGATGAGCACTCCGGTGCTCACCGCCCCGGGGGGGCTCGCCCTTTCCGAGGCGGTCCGCATGATGTACGAGGCCAGGGTCTCGTCCATCGTCGGCGTCGACGGTTTGGGGCGTGCGGCCGGCATCTTCACCGAACGCGACCTGCTGCGCCTGCTGTCCAACGATGGCCCCGGAGCCCTGGAACTTTCGCTGGACGAGACCATGACCCGGCCGGTGGCGGCGGTTCCGGCCGACGCCTACGTCTATGTGGCCCTGGCCCGGATGACCCGCATGGGGCTGCGCCATCTGGTGGTGGTCGATGCCGACAGCCGTCCGCTGGGCATGATCACCGGGCGCGCCCTGCTGAAGGTCCGCGCCACCGAGGCGCTGGTGCTGGGCGATTCGGTGGAGAACGCCGCCGGCCCCGACGAGATGAGGGGCGTGCTCGGCAACCTGCCCCGGCTGGCGCGTTCGCTGCTGGCCGAAGGCGTCGGCGCCCGCAACATCGCCTCGGTGATTTCGCTGGTGCTGCGCGACATGACGGCGCGGGCGGCGGAACTGGCGGAACTGTCGCTGCATGACGACGGCTGGGGACCCGCTCCCGCCCGTTACGCAGTGCTGATCCTGGGGTCGGGCGGCCGGGGCGAGAGCCTGCTGGCCTTCGACCAGGACAACGCCATCGTCCATGCCGGCCGGCCTGGCGACGACGCCTGGTTCGCCGAACTGGGGCGGCGCCTGAACGAGACCCTGCATGCCGCCGGCATTCCCTTCTGCGACGGCGGCGTGATGGCGCGCGAGCCCAAGTGGCGCAAGAACCTGGAGCAGTGGCGAAGCGAGCTTCACGACTGGGTGTTCGCCGTCGAGAACCAGACGGTGCTGAACTGCGACATCTTCTTCGACTTCCAGCCGGTATGGGGCGACCATGCCGTGGCGGAGGAACTGCGCGCCATCGCGTTGGAAAAGGCGGCGCAATCGGCCTTCTTCCTGCGCTATCTGGCCCAGAATGTCGCCAGCATGGGCGGTTCCATCGGTCTGTTCGGCAACTTCGTCACCCGGCAAGGCCGCCTGAACGCCAAGAAGTTCGGGTTGCTGCCGCTGGTCAGCGCCGCGCGCATGCGGGCCATCCGCGCCCATGTGCCGGCGACCGGCACCGACGAGCGCTTCGCCGCCCTCAGGGATGCCGGCCTGCTGCACGAGGACGATCTGCGCGACTTCATCGAGGTGCGGGAGCTGGTTCTGCGCGTCATGCTGGAACAGCAGCTGGCGGATATCGCGTCCGGTCTGCTGCCCTCGGCCGATATCGATCCCAAGCGTTTCGACAAGCGGACCCGCATCCGGCTGCGCTGGGCGTTCAAGCGCCTGGAGAGCCTGAAGCAGGCCTGCGGCGTCAACGGCTGAGCCGGCCCCATGCGCGACATCGCCGGCAGCCTCCTCTCCCGCCGCTCCCTGTTTCGGGAAGACCTGGCGGCGCATTGCGCCGCCCTCGGTGGAAGCAGGCCGCGCTCTCGCCCGGCGAGGCCGTGATGCGTCTGGAAGCCTTGCTGGAAATGTCGAGGAACGCGGCCGACCGGGGCCGTTTCGACGACGCCATCCGTCATGCCGAGGCGGCGATGGCGGCGGCGCCGGGCGGAGCGGCGGCGGCGGTTCAGCTCTCGACCCTGCTGCGCCAGCGCTCCCGCGCCGACGAGGCCGTCGGGGTGTTGCGGGCGGCGCTGGCCCACGATTCCGGCCGGGCCGATCTGTGGAACCATCTGGGGCTGGCCGAGCGCAACGCCAACCGGCCTGACGCCAGCCTGGAGGCCTTTCGCCGGGGGGCGCGGCTGGAGCCCGGCAATCCCTGGACCTTCACCAACATGGCGTTCGGCCTGCTGCGCGAGCCGGGTCCGCGGGCGGCCGAGACCTTCGCGCCGCTGGGGCGGGCCTCGGACCCGGCCGAGATCGGCCTCGGCCTGTTCTGCGACCGCTTTCCCCACACCTATGGTTTCCTGACCCAGCAGTTCAACACCTATCTGGACAGCTTCCCCGATTGCCGGGTCTACAGCTATGGCCGCAAGGTGATGGAGCCGTGGGCGGCAGACCAGTTCGAGGAGGCGGCCCAGGCCTGGACGGCGCTGCATGGCGGCGACCGCTCGCGCGTCCACCAGCTGCTGCCCGGCCTCGGCCCCGCCGGCGCCCCCGGCGACGCCCATCATGCGCTGGCGTCGCTGGCGGACGGGCGGTTCCGCAAGCCGCGCCTCGCCCATTGCATCTTCGCCATGAATGCCGACCTGTTCCGGCCGCTGTGGGAGACGCTGGGGATTCCCTTCACCTTCACCCTCAATCCCGGCGGTGGTTTCCGCCTGAACGACCCCTATTCCGACGAGCGGCTGCGCAGGGTGTTCGCCTCGCCCATGTTCCGCCGGGTGATCGTCACCTATCAGCGCACCCGCGATTACATCGTCGAGCGCTTCCAGGTTCCCGACGAGCGTATCGTCCTGATTCCCGGCACCATCGTGATGGAGCGCTTCCTGGCCGCCCATGTCCGGCCCAAGCGGATGTTTCCGGCCGACAAGGACACCCTGGACGTCTGCTTCGTCGGCATCCGCTATTCCCCCACCGGCGCCGACAAGGGCTATGACCGCTTCATCGCGGCGGCGGCTCTCCTGGCGGAGCGTTTCCCCCATCTGCGCCTGCACGTCATCGGCAATTTCGACGCCGGCACCGTGGACGTGTCGGCGCTGGACGGACGGATCGCGTTTCACGGCCGGCGCGATCAGGCCTGGATGGCGGAATTCTATTCCGGCATGGACGCGGTGGTGTCGCCCAATGTGGCCGATCAGCTGGCCCTGGGGGCGTTCGACGGTTTTCCCGTCACCAGCTGCATCGAGGCCGGCATGTGCGGCGTCGCTCTGTTCGCCACCGATCCCATGGGACTGAACCGGATGATCGGGCCGGAACGGCATTACGTACCCATCGCCGACCGGCCGGCCGAGATCGCCGGAACCCTGGCCCGATGGCTGGCCGACCCGCCCCGGCTTTACGCCCTGGCCGAGGCCGGCCGGAAGCGCTTCGCCGAGGTGTGGGGCGAGGCGGCCCAGATGGCCCCCCGCGTCGGGCTGATGCGGCGCTGGCTGGCGGAGGTCACACCGTGAAGCGCTTGACGTAGCGTCCGGCGATGTCGGCGGTGTTGACCACCACCAGCACGTCGGTGGTGTTGAACTGATGGTCGATCACCGCGCCGTCGCCGATGACGCCGCCCAGGCGCAGATAGCCCTTGAGCAAGGGCGGCAGCGAGGCCAGCACGCGGCGGGCTTCCCATTCCGAATCGATGGTGGCGAAATCGACCCGGTCCCGGTGGGGCAGGGCGCGGCCGCGCAGTTCGGGCGGAGCAAGGTGATTGTCGCGCAGATAGGCCAGTTGCGGCGCCAGGATGGCCGGATCGGTGCCGGGCAGGCTGCCGCAGCCGAACAGAGTCTTGATGTCGTTGTCGACCATGTAGGCCGCCAGACCCTGCCACAGCATTTGCAAGGTGCCGCGATGGCGGCAGCGGGCGTCGACGCAGGACCGGCCCAGTTCCAGAACCTCGCCGGGGCTGTCGGCGAAGGGCGACAGGTCGAACTCGCCGGCCGAATAGAACCGGCCGACCTGGGCGGCGGCATGGCGGCGGATCAGGCGGTAGGTGCCCACCACCTCGCCGTCCACCAGGGCCAGCAGATGGTCGCAGACCTGGTCGTAATCGTCGAAGTCCAGTTCCAGCGCCCGCATGGCGGCGCTGGGGCGGGCTCCCATCTCCTCGTAGAACACCCGGTAGCGGATGCGCTGGGCGGCGGCGATCTCGGCCCGGCTTTCGGCCAGACGGACCTCGACGCCGTCGCCGGAAGCGGGGGCAAGCGCGTGGACGGCCGTACTCTGGTGGGTCATGGCTCACCTCGGCTGATGGATGGGGGTGGGGGCGGTTCTCGGGTGCTCCGCATGAACGCCGTCATGCGTTTGCCGGTATCTGCCCGATCTCTGATAACGGAGCTGTGGTCTCCACTCATGGATCGTCATATAACGTGAAGACTTGTTTGAAGGGGGTGAAACAATTATTACAGTCGCAGCCCTCAAGCTTATTTCCTGGGGCACTGGTTTTTCAGCAGGGAGTCCACATGGCCGAGTCTCGCATCGCCTCCGTCGAAGGTTTCCAGTTTTCGTTTCATCCGGAAGAGCCGGAAACCCCGGTGCGCAAGGTCCAGTATCGCTGGGTGGTCAAGGATTGGGTCTGTCAGGTCGAATACAAGGGCGACTGGTCGGTCTTCACCTTGCACGAATTCAATGACGGGGTGTTCGAGCCATCGGCGGTCCAGGGGGTGTTCAGCGACTTTGCCGGCGCCGCCGCCGTCGAGGTCACCAGTCGCTGGCTGGAACGCCGCATCGAGGAAAAAACCGCCCGTATCCAGCGGGAGCGCATCGTGTTCCTGGGGGCGCTGGCGGTGGTCGCCGCCCTTGGCCTCGCCGCGGTCTCGCTACGCTGACGGTGCATCCCCATATAAGGGGGGATCAGTGCGTTCGGAGGGCTTCCCATGTCATTGTTCGGGCCCGGCAAGACGGTGATGGTGAGCGAGGCCGAGGCGCTGCCCGGCCGCGCGGCGGCGATGGCGGCGCCCGGACGCCATGTCGTGCTCGGCGCCGCCATGGCCCCGCCCTTTCCGGACGGCATGGCGGTGGCGGTGTTCGGCATGGGGTGCTTCTGGGGAGCCGAGCGGCTGTTCTGGCCGATGCCCGGGGTCCATGTCACCTCGGTCGGCTATGCCGGCGGCTTTACGCCAAATCCCACCTATGACGAGGTCTGCACCGCCCGCACCGGCCATGCCGAGGTGGTGATGGTGGTGTACGATCCGGCCGTGACCGGCTACGAGGCGCTGCTGAGGCGGTTCTGGGAGGGGCACAATCCCACCCAGGGCATGCGCCAGGGCAACGACATCGGCACCCAGTACCGTTCCGTCATCCTGGTGACCTCGCCCGAGCAGGAGCGACTGGCCGGAGAGACCCTGGCGCTCTATCAGGAACGGCTGAGCCGTTCCGGGTTCGGCGCCATCACCACCCGAATCGCCGCTCTCGGCCCCTATTATTGGGCCGAGCCCTACCATCAGCAATATCTGGCGCGCAATCCCGGCGGCTATTGCGGTCTGGGCGGAACCGGGATTCGCCTGACCGTCTGACAGTCCGATCTATGTTGTAAAAGGAATCGCCGGCCGGGGGGCGATTCATTCGGATGGTAGCGGTCGGTGACGAAAACGACACAATGAAACCCGCGCCACCATATCCTGATTTGGATAAAATCAAGACTTTGCCAAGGTCTCTCGTTGCAACGGGAGTCCGTCTATGCTTAAGGTATTCGAGGCGGATGGGGCGACCCTGATCACTGGGGGCTTAGAGGACTGGGGGCGGGGTCGTGAATTCGGCTCTTCGGGGAGCGACTTGAAACGGGCCTGGGTTGTTTGACTGTCGGCCGACGAGACATCATGGATGAACCGCGGACATGAAGCCGTATATCGTCGCCATATTCAATCAGAAGGGGGGCATTTCCAAGACCACCACCAGCACGAACCTTGCCGTCTGCCTGGCCGCGTTCGGCAAGTCGGTGGTGGTGATCGATCTCGATTCCCAGGGCGATTCGACCAAGAGCCTCGGCATAGACCCCAAGATCAAGCAGGGCATCTTCGACCTGTTCATCGGCCATGTGCCGGTGCACGAGGTGATGGTGCCTACCGTGTTCGAGGGCGTCAGGGTGCTGCCGTCGACCTACAGCCTGGCCGGCATCGAGATCAAGTTGTCGGAATTGCAGAATTCACAACGGACCCTGTCCACCATCCTGGCCCAGACCGAACTGGACTGCGACTACGTGGTGATCGATTGCCCGCCGGCGCTGGGCATCCTGCCCATCAACGCCCTGGCCTCGGCCCATGCCGTCATCATTCCGGTCACCGCCACGCCTTATGCCAATGACGGATTGCTGCGGACCCTGCCGTCCATCAAGTATGTGCAGGAGGGGTTGAACAAGAACCTGCTGCTTCAGGGCGTGCTGTTCACCATCAACGACAAGACCAAGACCACCCGCAAGATCAACGAACTGATCCGCTCGCGCCTGGGCGGGACGGTCTACCGCACCGAGATCCCCCGCGACAACACGGTGATCGAGGCCGCCACCGCCCGCCTGCCGGTCTGCGTCTACGGGCCGAAATCGGCGGCGGCGCAGGCTCACCTCGACTTCACCGAGGAATTCATCGACCGTCACGTCTCCATCGCCGCCAAGGTCGGCGAGACCATCGCCGGACGGCTGCCCCGCGAGCAGGCGATCGAACGGCTGTTCCGCTGGCAGTCGCAGAACGCGGTGTCGATCGGTCCCGATGGCGACGAGCGCCTGCGCCAGAAGAGGGACCAACTCGACCGCATGCTTTATGGCGACCGTAGCCGGGCCGAGCGATGGCATCTGGCGCTGGTTCACTTCTTCATAGATAATCGTTTGTCGCTGGCGGCGTTCCTTCTGGTGATGCTGATCGGCCTGATCGCCCTGCTTGGAGCCGGCTTCGAGGGGGCGCGGCGGTTGGCCGAATTGCTGGGATTCGGGTGACGGGACGATTGGGGGGGAGTTTGGTGGCCGAACATGGTGTCGAGAGTCTGGCGGGAGTGGTCACATTCCGGTTATGCGGCCAGACCTTCGGACTGGCGGTCGGCGATGTGCGCGAGGTGGTTCCCGTCGCCTGGCTCGACCGGCCGCCGCGCATGCCCGGCATCGTCCAGGGGGTTCTCAATCTTGCCGGAACGGCGATTCCGGTCCTGCGGCTCGACCGCCTGCTGGGTCTGGAGGACGGTCGCTACGGCATTGACGCCTCCATCCTGGTGATGCGCGATTCCGGGGATGCCCGTCCGCTGGGGCTGCTGGTCGAGCATGTGGACGGCGTCCGCGCCGCCGAGGCCTTCTCCCCGCTCGGCATGCCGGAGGCGCAGTCGTTCAACGGCTGCGTCGTCGACCAGCTGGCCGCCGATGGCGGCATGGCCTATCTGCTGTCGTGGCGCAACGTCCTGCTGGCCGAGGAGCGGGCGCGGCTGGCCGATTTCCAGGCCTGCGCCCAGGAACGCTTGGCGGCGCTGGCGGATGATCCGCCCCGGGACGGTTCGGCGTGACGGCGGGAGGCGAACCGGCGGGGCCGGCGGTTGGGGACATTCTTGCCGATTTCACCTTCGCCTCGCTGAAGGCCATGGTGATCGACGCCACCGGCATGGCCTTCTACGCCGACAAGAGCGAGGACCTGGCCAGGATATTCCAGCTCCGCATGGGTCTGGTCGGCGCCGCCGACTGCGCCGCCTACCTGGAGCTGCTGAAGGCGCCGAAGTCCGAGGATTGCGAGATGGACGCGCTGGTGGCGGAACTGACCATCGGCGAGACCTACTTCTTTCGCCACAAGGAGCAGTTCGACGCCCTGAGGGACGTGATCCTGCCCGACGTGATCGAACGCAACCGGCCGTTCCGCCGCCTGAGGATATGGAGCGCCGGCTGCGCCACCGGGCCCGAGCCCTATTCCATCGCCATCATGCTGGAACGGGAATTCGGCCACCGCATCGCCGACTGGCATGTCACCGTGCTGGGGACCGACATCAATCAGAAGTTCCTGGCCCGCGCCCGCGAGGGGCGCTACGATTCATGGGCGTTCCGCACCATGCCCGACGACATCCGGGCGGCCTGCTTCACCCCGGTCGGCGGCCAGTGGCAGATCAATCCGGGCTTCAAGCGCTTCGTTAAGTTCCAGTACCACAACCTGATCAAGAGCCGGTTTCCGTCGATCATCGACAACATCGCCGGCTTCGACGTCATCATCTGCCGCAACGTCATCATCTATTTCAGCCCGGAAACCATCGAATCGCTGATTCCTTGCTTTCACGAGACCCTGACCGATGGCGGCTGGCTGATCATGGGACACGCCGAACCCAACCAGCACCTGTTCCGCAGGTTCAAGACCGTCAATACCCCCGGCGCCGTCCTCTATCAGCGGTCCGATCGACATTATCAGGCATCCGCGCCGCCGCTCGCGCCGACGCCGCCTCCCCCGCCGTCGCCGTCGCCGTCGCTGGTGCTGCCGCGCCTGACGGCGCTCGATGTCGCCCGCGAGCCGCCCCGCCGCCCGGAGACGGCGGCAGGCCGGCCTTCGCCGAAGGCCGCCACGCCGAGGCCGGCTCCTTCCCCGTCTCTTCCGGTCCCGCCGCCATCTCCCCCGACCGGCGGCGGCGAGGGCGTGTCCAGGATTCGCGAACTGGCCGATTGCGGCCAGTGGGAGGCCGCTGCGGCGGCTTGCGACACGCTGCTGAACGCGACGCCCCTGGACGCCTGGGCTCATTTCTACCGCGCCATGATCCACGAGCAGGTCGGCGAGGCCGAACTGTGCGAGAGGTCATTGCGGCGCGCCATCTATCTCGACCGCAAGCTGGTCCTGCCTCACTATCACCTGGGGCTGTTCCTGCTGCGTCGCGACGATGCGGCGGCGGCGGCCAAGGCGTTCCGCAATGTCCAGGCCCTGTTGCGGGACCGGCCCGACGACGCCCGGGTGGCCGATACCGACAAGATCACGACGGGACAGATGCGCGAGGCGGTGGAGATGCACCTTAAGCTGATCGGAGAGCCCTGATGACCACCTCCCGCGATGAGCTGGCTTCGGCTTCGTTGCGACGGCGGTTGCAGGCGCGCATCGAGTGGGGCGGCAATGACCGCGATTCCAACTTGAATACCGCCCTGCTGAAGGCCCGGGCCCTGCGCCTGGCCCGCCCTCGCGACGTCGCCGCCGAACGGGAGTCCGGCATTCAGGTGCTGAGCTTCCGCATCGCGGCCGAACGCTATGCCCTGGCGCTGTCCTGCCTGTCCGAGGTCATGCCGCTGACCGCCTGGACGCCGGTGCCCGGCCAGCCGCAATACCTGCTGGGGATCACCAATCTGTGGGGCGAGATCCGGCCCGTTCTCGACCTGCATTCCCTGTTCGGGCTGGAGCCCCCCGGCGCCTCGACGCGCTGCTGGGTGATCTTCGTGAAGCATGGCCGGTCCGAGGTCGGTCTTCGCGTCGAGGGGCTGGACAGCATCAGGGCCATCGACCCCGCCGGTCTGACCGATCCGCACATCTCGGGGAACGGCCTTCCCCAGCGCTTTATCAGGGGTATCGGAGCCGATACCTTGATCCTGCTCGATATCCCCCAGATACTCGCTCTCGATGTCCTGAGGGACAGTCGCGCCGACGCCACCAGCGCCCCATGAAGGAAGTTCCCATGACCAACGCCGCTCAACACTCGCTGTGGAAAACCCTGAAGTTGCGCCGCAAGTTCGCGGTGATCTCGGTCCTGGCCACCGCCATCCTTGCCGGCCTGATCGCCTTCAACGTCACGGTGTTGCGCAGCCAGTCGCAGTACTCGCTGATCACCGACATGGCGGGGCGTCAGCGCATGCTGTCGCAGAAATTCGCAAAGGAGATCCTGCTGGTCGGCGCCGGCGTGACGATGGATGCCCAATCGACCCTCAAGCTGTTGCGCGACAGTCTGGGGGCGCTGATGGATGGCGGCGAGATCATCGCCAATCTCGATACCGGCGCCAAGGTGACGCTGCCGCCGGCGCTCAGCGTCGAAATCCGCAACCGGCTGGCCGAGCAGGCCATCGCGTTGCGTCAGTACGAGGCTGCCGCCAACGCCTATCTGGGATTGCCGGCCAGCGATCCGCGGCGACCCGAAAAGCTGAAGGAACTGCTGACCACCCAGGTGCAGATGAATGATCTCGCCGATTCCGCCGTCAAGATGATGGGGCTGTACGCGGCGTCCAACATTTCCTCCATGATTCTGCTCCAGGTGGTGGTGGGGGTGCTGTTCGCCCTGATCGGCATGCTGATCAGCCGCGCCGTCGGGCATCAGATCGCCGAGCCGCTGGAGGCGTGCTCGGAAGCGGCCCGCCGGGTGGCCGGCGGCGATCTTCGCATCGAGCCGCTTCAGGTCAGCAGCTCGGACGAAATCGGCGTGCTTCAGGTCTCCTTCAACGAGATGCTGTCCAGCCAGCGTGACGTGGCGGTCCAGACCCGCACGGTGTGCGACGCCCTGACGGCGGCCTCGGCGGCGATCTTGTCGTCGGCCCAGGAACAGGCGGCCGGCACCAAGCAGCAGGCGGCGGCGGTGCAGGAGATCACCACCACGGTGGAGGAGATCAGCCTGTCGGGCAAGCAGGTGGCCGAACGGTCGCGTCAGGTCGCCGGCACCGCCGAGGCGGTGGCGACCTCGGGCAACGCCGGGCTTCAGGCGGTGCGCGACGCCTCGGTGGGGATGGAGGCCATCCGCGAGCAGACCGAGACGGTGGCCGAGAACATCATCACCTTGTCCGAGCGCACCCAGGCGGTCGGCGAGATCATCGCCACCGTCAACGAGATCGCCGAACAGTCCAACCTGGTGGCGCTGAACGCCGCCATCGAGGCCGCCGACGCCCGCGAGCAGGGGCGCCGGTTCTCGGTGGTGGCCAACGAGATCAAGAACCTCGCCGATCAGGCTAAGGAGGCCACGTCGCAGGTGCGCGGCATCCTGGAACAGACCCAGAAGGGCATCAACACCTCGGTGATGCTGACCGAGGAGGCGTTGAAGCGGGTCGAGACCGGCCGCGAGCGCACCACGGTGTCCGAACACGTCATCCGCCAGATGTCCGACAACATCCAGGAAAGCGTGCATGCGTTCCAGCAGATCGTCGGCGCCACCAACCAGCAGCAGATCGGCCTGGAACAGGTCACCCAGGCCTTGCATGAAATCCGCCAGGCGAGCCAGCAGACCGCCATCACCACCGCCCAGCTTGAGCGGGCTTCCCTCGACCTCAATCAACTGGGCCAGAAGCTGGCCTCGACCCTGGAGAGATTCCGGCTGTGAAAGGCATCCGCGAAAGGCTTCTCGAAGCCTTTCAGATCGAATACCGCGAACATCTGGAGACGATCCGCGCCCTGCTGGATGACCTCAGCCGGCGCACGGACGGCAGCGGAATCGCCCAGCTGGACGAGACCTTTCGCCGCGCCCATTCCCTGAAGGGCGCCGCCCGCGCCGTCGACCTGCCGCCGGTCGAGCAGATCGCCCATCGGCTGGAGACCCTGTTCGCCCGCATCCGTGGCGGCGACATCAGGCTTGATGGGGCCATGGCGGCGATGATCGGCCGGGTGCTGGATTCCATCGAGGATTGGGTGGCGGCCAACAGCGCCGATTCCCCGCTGCCCGACACCGCCGCCATCATGGCCGAATTGGAGAACGTGCTGGAGGGCGGCGCCGCCTCGGCCACGGCGCCGTGCTCTCCGTCCCCGCCGCCGCCGTGTTCCCCGGCTCCGTCGCCGCCGCCTTTGCCTGCACCCGCCCCCCTGCCGCCGGAGGAGGACACCTCTTCTCCGGCTCCCCAGGACGAGCCGGAGCGGCCGCTTCCGGCCCGGGCGGAGGAGACCGTCCGGGTGCGGGCGCTGCATCTCGACCGGCTGTTGCGTTCCAGCAACGAACTGGTCACCGAGACCATGATCCAGCGGGGACTGACCCGTCAGCTGGTGGGCATCGACCGCTCGCTGTCCGAATTCGACAAGCAGTGGCGCCGGGTCCGCAAGGTGGCTTCCGCCACCATTCGCGAGACCGCCGACCACGAACGCGCCGGCCTGATCGACCGTCAGTTCGAGGCGCTGGAACAATCGTTGCGGACCCTGACCCGCGAGGCCCGCGACGGCCGCCGGTTGCAGCAGCGGACCGGCTGGGCGCTGCGCCAGCTGGGCGAGGAATTGCAGCAGGAAGTCCGTCAGGTCCGCATGGTGCCGGCCGAAAGCATCTTCGGCGGCTTTCGCAAGATGGTGCGCGACCTCGCCCGCGACGCCGGCAAGAAGGTGGAGGTTCAGGTCGCCGGTCTCGACGTCGAGGCCGACCGCATGGTGCTCCAGGGACTGAAGGACCCGGTCATGCACCTGCTGCGCAACGCCCTGTCCCATGGGGTCGAGCCGCCTGCGGAACGGGTCGCGTCGGGCAAGCCCTCCCACGCCACCGTCTTCCTGCGCTTCGACGTTTCCGACGGCCGGCTGGTGGTGCTGGTGGAAGACGACGGGCGCGGCGTCGATTACGACGCCATCCGCCGCAAGGCGGTGGAGCGCGGCGCCCTGACCGAGGCCGAGGCGGCCGGGCTGGAACGCGACGCCCTGCTCGATCTCATCTTCGATCCCGGCTTCTCGACCGCCCGCGTGGTCGACGACCTGGCCGGGCGCGGCATGGGGTTGTCGGTGGTGCGGGAAGCCGCCGCCATGATGAACGGCACCGTCGAGGTGCGGCGGCGCGAGCCGACGGGCACCTGCTTCCGCCTGTCGGTGCCGCTATCGGTGTCGACCCAGCGGCTATTCCTGGTGGAATGCCAGGGGCACGTCTACGCCCTGCCCACCGAAGGGCTGGACCGGCTGTACCGGGTCAAGGCCGACGACGTCTGCATGGTGGAAGGGCGCTCGGTGGTCTATCTCGGCGGCCAGCAATTGCCGCTGCTGTCCCTGGCCCATCTGCTGGCGCTTGGCGAAAGCGCCGTCAAGGTTACCCGCAACGTGGTGCCGCTGGTGGTGCTGAAGAACGGCGACCGCCGGGTGGCGGTGGCGGTGGACAGCTTCCTGTCCATCCGGGAGGGGATGGTCAAGGATATCGGCGTGCCGGGATCGCGGGGGACCATGGTGGCCGGCGGCATGTTGATGGAGGACGGCGGCATCGCCCTGGTCCTCAATCCGTTCGAGATCGTCGAGACCTTCAGGAAGTCGGGCAGCATCCGGGTGCTGACCACCGTGGAAAAGCCGGCCGAACGCCGGGTGCCGGTGATCCTGGTGGTCGACGATTCGCTGACCACCCGGACGCTGGAAAAAAGTATCCTGGAGGCGCACGGCTATCAGGTCCGCCTCGCCTTCGACGGCCTGGAGGCCCTGGGCCGGTTGCGGGCCGAGCATATCGACCTTGTCATCTCCGACATCCAGATGCCCCGTCTCGACGGCTTCGGCCTGTTGCAGGCGATCCGCGCCGATCAGGCGCTGAAATCAATCCCCCTGATCCTGGTCAGTTCGCTGGAAGCGCGCGAGGATCGCGAGCGGGGGCTGTCGCTGGGGGCCGACGCCTATGTGGTCAAGCGGAAATTCGACCAGAAGGAACTTCTGGAAACCATAGGACAGTTTCTATGAGGAAAAAGATCCGTGTCCTGATCGTCGAGGATTCCCTGGTGGTGCGGGAACTCCTCAAGCATATCATCGGCGGCGATTCCCGCTTCGAGGTGGTGGCGGCGGTGGAAAGCGCCGAGCAATGCCTGCAATTGCTTGAGACCGAGGCCCCCGACGTCATCTCGCTGGATATCCGCCTGCCGGGCATGAACGGCCTGGACGCCACCCTTCAGATCATGTCGCGGCGGCCGACCCCGATCGTGGTGGTGGCGGCCCAGGTCGACGACGACGAACTGAACATCGCCATGAACGCCCTTCGGGCCGGGGCGCTGTCGGTGGTGGAAAAGCCGGTGGGCGTCACCCATGTGGAATTCGAGTCGCTGGCGGCCAAGCTCTGTACCCAACTGGCGATCATGAGCCAGGTCCGGGTGGTGCGCCAGGGCGGCAATCGCGGCCTGACCTTCGGATCTTCCCCGCTGCCGGTGCCGCGGCCCGAGGCGCGGCCGGGCAGCTACGACATGCTGGGCATCGCCGCCTCCACCGGCGGGCCGCAGGCGTTGGTCCAGTTGCTCAGCGGGTTGGGCGAGGGATTTCCGCTGCCGATCCTGCTGGTGCAGCACATCACCTCCAGTTTCCTGGAAGGCTTCGTCACCTGGCTGAGCGGCGCCACCCCGTTCAAGGTCGGCATCGCCACCGAGGACGAGACCCCACAGCCGGGCCGGGTCTACGTGGCCCCGGTCGAACGCCATCTGGCCCTGATCCACCACCGTCTGTCCATCCTGGATACGCCGGCGGTGTGCAATCAGAAGCCGTCGGGGACGGTGCTGTTCAACTCCATGGCCCGCGAACTGGGCCGGAAGGCCATCGGCGTGGTCCTGACCGGCATGGGGTCGGACGGTTCCGACGGATTGCTGGACATGCACAAGGCCGGCGCCTACACCATCGCCGAGGACGCCAGCACCTGCGTTGTGTTCGGGATGCCGGCGGCGGCGGCCAAGCTGGGAGCCGCCCGCGAGATGCTGCCGCTTCCCGCCATCGCGCCCCGGCTGCGCGACCTCGCCGGCCGGGGAGGAGGGGGGTGACCGGCGACCGGCTGATCCTGATCGTCGAGGACTCGGCAACCCAGGCCATCCGGCTGCAATTCGCCCTGGAGCAGGAGGGCTTTCGCACCGTCGTCGCCGGCTCGGGCGAGGCGGCGCTGGAAGAGATCAACCGGCAACTGCCCTGCCTGATCATCGTCGATTACCACCTGCCCGGCATCCAGGGCGACGAGCTGTGCCGCCAGATACACATGGACGTCACCACGCGGGGCATTCCGCTGCTGATGCTGACGTCGGACGACACCTCGGCCGCCCAGTTGCACGGCCTGGAAAGCGGTGCCGACGATTTCGTCGCCAAGTCGGAAGATTCCGACATCCTGCTGCTTCGGGTCCACAACCTGCTGCGCAAGTCGCGGCGCGACACCGCCAACGTGGAGGTGGCCCGCTCGCTGTTTCGCCGCGCCCGCGTCCTGGTGATCGACGACAGTCCGACCTATCGCGAGAGCCTGGTCCAGGAACTGAGCGACGAGGGCTGCGACGTCACCCAGGTCACCAACGGCGCCGACGGGCTGGCGGCCCTGGCCGGAGATGATTTCGACTGCGTCATGGTCGATATGGTGATGCCGGACATGGACGGCATCGCCGTCTGTCAGGCGCTGAACGCCCGGCGCACGGAGGAGGACGTGCCGCTGGTCGTCCTGATGTTGTCGGCCTACGAGACCAAGGAGAACGTCGCCCGCGCCCTGGAAGCCGGCGCCGACGACTTCGTCGGCAAGTCGGCGGAGATGAGCGTGCTGCGTGCCCGCCTACGCGCGCTGCTGCGCCGCAAGTTCCTGCTGGAGCAGAACCGGCGGATCATGGATGAGATCCGCATGCGCGAGATGGAGACGCTGCGCGCGAAGGCGGAAAAGGAAGCGGCCGAGGCGCGGGCCGCCCTGGTCGAGGGGCTGGCGCGGGCCAATCTCGACCTGGAGGCGGCCAACACCCGGCTGCGCGAGACCCAGGTTCACCTGATCCAGTCGGAAAAGATGGCGTCGCTGGGCCAACTGGTCGCCGGCATCGCCCACGAGATCAACAATCCCCTGTCCTTCGCCCTGTCTAACGTCTTTTCGGTCGAGGGCTGGCTGAACGCCATCCTCAACGAGGCCGGCGCGGCCCTGTCCGCGGAGCAGGTCGCCAACCTGGAAAAGGCGCGCAAGCGGGTCAGCGACACCGGCGACGGGCTGGAACGGGTGCGGGAACTGGTGGTGAAGCTGCGCACCTTCTCGCGTCTGGACGAGGGCGAGTTCAAGGTCATCGACGTCCGCGACGCCATGGAATCGGTGCTGCTGTTCCTGCGTCACAAGATGTCCGGCCGCATCGAGGTGATTCGCGATTACCGGAACGGCGACAACATGCTGGGCTGCTTCGCCGGGCAGCTCAATCAGGTGCTGATGAACGTGGTCGCCAACGCGGTCGACGCCATCGACGGCGAGGGCGTCATCACCGTCCGCACCGAGACGCAGGACGGGATGTTCAAGATCGTGGTCGCCGATACCGGCGGCGGCATCGCCTCCGAGCATCTGGAACGGATTTTCGATCCCTTTTTCACCACCAAGCCGGTGGGGCAGGGAACAGGGCTTGGTCTGGCCATCTCATACGGTATCATCAGCAGCCACCAGGGGCGGATCGAGGTGTCGAGCACCTTGGGGAAGGGAACCGAGGTGCGGATTCTCATTCCGCTGGACCTCAAGGAAAGGATCGAACCATGACCCAGGGGGGAGGGCGCTTCGTGACTCCCGCCAAGGAACGCTTCGGCGTGCTGGTGGTCGACGACGAACCACAGATTCTGACCGCCATCACCGATCTGCTGGAGGAGGAGTTCGAGGTTCACACCGCCTGCGATGGTCTTGCCGCCCTAGATATCCTGGCGGTTCGGACGGTCTGCGTCATCTTGTCGGATCAGCGCATGCCGGGCATGACCGGTGCCGAATTCCTGGGCCGCGCCCGTTCGATCTCGGATGCGACGCGGGTGCTGGTGACCGGCTATTCCGATCTGGACGCGCTGGTCAGCGCCGTGAATCTGGGGCAGATACACGCCTATCTGTCAAAGCCGTGGAACCCCCTGGAACTGAAGGTCGTGGTCAGGACCGCCGCCGACCGCTGGCGCCTGAACCGGGCGCTGGATCACGAGCGCAACCTGCTGCGCGCCCTGATGGACAATGTTCCGGACGCCATCTTCTTCAAGGACCGCGACCTGGCCTTCACCCGGCTGAACCGGCCACAGGCCGTGATTCTCGGTGGCGGCGATCCCGTCGACCTGCTGGGCATGCGGCTGTCGGACATCGTCTCCGTCGACCAGGCCGGTCCGGTGGAGGCGCTGGAGCAGGCTATCATCGACAAGGGGGCCGTGGTCGACGACGTGATCGAGGGCTTCATCCAGGCCGACGGCTCGCAAGGATGGGTTTCCACCACCAAGGCCCCCATCCGCATGGGGGGCGAGGTCATCGGCCTGGTGGGCATCGCCCGCGACGTCACCCGGCGCAAGGAGGCCGAGGCCTACCTGCAAAACGCCCATGACGAGCTGCAACGCGCGGTGACGGAACGCACCCGGTCGCTACGGCTGGAAGTCGAGCATCGCGCCAGGGCCGAACGGGAAGCCCAGGCGGCGCGCGAGGTGGCCGAGGCCGCCAACCGGGCCAAGACCATCTTTCTCGCCAATATGAGCCATGAACTGCGTACGCCGTTGAACGCCATCCTCGGATTTTCCGAACTGGCGGGGCGGGTGATGACCGAGGCCGATGCCGAACGTTACGGCGGCTTTCTCGACAATATCTCCGAATCGGCCGAGCACCTGCTCAAGGTGATCAGCGACATCCTCGACGTGTCGCGGGTGGAAATCGGCAAGGTCTCGCTGCGGGAAAGCGCGGTGGATGTGGGAGAGGTGGTGGAATCGGTCTGCCGGCTGGTCGGCCACGCCATCATGGCCAAGCGACAGTCCCTGGTCCGTCCGGAACCGTTGCCGCTGCCCCGGCTATGGGCAGACGAGCGGCTGCTGAAGCAGATTCTGCTAAACCTGGTGTCCAACGCCGCCAAGTTCACTCCCGAGGGAGGGACGGTCCGGGTCGTCACCGGGCTGCGGGACGGTGCCTTGTTCATCCGGGTCGAGGATGATGGAATCGGCATCGCCGAGGCCGATATCCCGATGGTGCTGCAACCCTTCGGCCAAGCGGAAAGCGCCATCAGCCCCAAGCAGGAGGGAGCCGGACTGGGGCTGCCCCTGGCCAAGGGCTTCGTCGAACTGCACGGCGGCACCCTCGCCATCGACAGCGTGGTCGGCAAGGGGACGCGGATGGTGGTGACGTTTCCCGTCACCCGGACCATGCCGTCCTGACGGAAGCGGCGCCCTATCGATCATGAAAACGCACCAAGGGCGGCGCGAGGATCGCGCCGCCCTTGGATAATTCAGCCGACCCCTGGACTTAGGCGGCGACCTGCTTGCTGGCGATGGCGCGCTGAATGCTCTTCTTCAGGCGGCGAGCCTCGGCCGACAGCTTGGAATCGGCGGTCGACAGCAGGAAGGAGTCGATGCCGCCGTTATGGTCGATGGTCTTGAGACCATTCACCGAAATCCGCAGACGCACGGCGTGCCCCAGGGCGTCGGACAGCAGCGACGTATCCTGCAAATTGGGCAGAAAGCGGCGACGGCTCTTGTTGTTCGCGTGGCTGACGTTGTTTCCGGTCAGAACGCCTTTGCCGGTGATGGCGCAGCGACGTGCCATATCTCAAATCCTCGCTTTGAATCGTTCACCGGTCCATCGACGGCCACGGGGCCGGAGCGGTTCCGGAAGAAGCCGAGTTTTTAAGGGGCCGGAGGCCGTCCGTCAAGCGGGAATCATCACCCGAACAGCTTGTCGATGGCGTCCTGGCCCAGCATGCGGTCCACGTCGGCCTGGGTGACGCCCTGGCCGGGCAGCTGCGGGCCGTTCAGCAGGGACTTGTCGGCGTCCTTTTCCTTGATCTCCACCACCACCTGGGTCAATTCGTCCTTGCCCCAGGTCAGGATGATGGTGTTGACCCGCTCCTCGACGAATTTGAGGGAGTTGACCACCTTCGAGATGCGCTGGCCGGTGATGTCCTGGAACGAACAGGCCTCGAACACCATGTTGACCTTGTCGGTGACCTTGTCGAACACCTCGGCCAGGGCGGGGTTGTCGCCGGCGGCGGCGCGGGCCTCGCCCATCAGGCCATCGATGGATTCCATGCTTTCCATGATGGTGTTGGTGGCGGTCTCGGTGGCGTTGACGATCTCATCCAGCTGTTCGGACATGCCGCCGAAATGATCGGTCGAGCCCGGCGGATTGAGGGCCGCCAGTTCCTTTCTGATTTTCTGGAGGTGACCGAACAGGCCGACAAGTTCGCGTTTCAGGATCAGGCTATCGTTCGGCATCTTCGGCATTTTGTTTTTATCCACACAGGTCCGGGCAGAAGATAGCCTGATTGTCAGGCGTGCGCCAAGGGGAGACGAAAGGTTCCGACAAGTTGCCGGGCGGCGGCCCCCGGCGCCATCCGGCCGGCGGCGACGGCCCGTTCCATCTCGGGCAGCAGGCGATCGACCCTGGGATCGTCGCGCAGCGCTTGCAGCAGGGTTTCGGAAACCTCGCTCCACATCCAGGCGTGGGCCTGTTCGGCGCGGCGTTCCGCTAGGGCGCCGGCCTTGTCCATGGTGTCGCGGTAGCGTTCGACCATGGCCCAGACCTCGTCGATGCCCGACCGGGCCAGGGCCGAGCAGGTCTGCACCGGAACCCGCCAATGGGCCGACGCCGGCGCCAGCAGGTGCAGGGCGTTCTTGTAATCCCGGGCCGCCCGGGCCGCCGCCGCCGCCAGGTCGCCATCGGCCTTGTTGACGACGATGGCGTCGGCCAGCTCGACGATGCCCTTCTTGATTCCCTGCAATTCGTCGCCACCGCCCGGCACCAGCACCAGCAGGAACATGTCGACCATGTCGGCCACGGCGGTCTCGCTCTGGCCGACGCCGACGGTCTCCACCACGATCACGTCGAAGCCGGCGGCCTCGCAGACCAGCATGGCTTCGCGGGTGCGTCGCGCCACTCCGCCCAGGGTGCAACCCGACGGGCTGGGGCGGATGAAGGCCCTGGCGTCGCGGGACAATTCCTCCATGCGGGTCTTGTCGCCCAGGATGGAGCCGCCGGTGCGGGGCGAGGACGGGTCGACCGCCAGTACCGCCGGGCGCTTGCCCTGTTCCAGCACATGCAGCCCGAAGCTTTCGATGAAGGTGCTCTTGCCGGCGCCGGGCACGCCGGTAATGCCGATGCGCACCGATTGCCCGGTATGGGGCAACAGGCGGTGCATCAGGGCTTCCGCCGCCTCGCGATGGTCGGGACGCGACGATTCGATCAAGGTGATGGCGCGGGCCAGGGCGCGGCGCTCGCCGGCCAGGACGCCCTCGGCCAGGGCGACGGGATCGGGAGAAAGGAGGGTCACTGCGGGTCTATCTCTTCTTGTCGGGGCTCTTGACTTCGGGCTCGCGGCCTTCGTTCAGAAAGGTGAGGATGGCCATGGACACCAGCTTGGCGCGGTCCTCGTCGGACAGGTGGTCGAGAATCTTGCGCTTGGCGCGATGGACGTCCTGGGCCCGCTTCAGCAGGGCGGCGCGATCCTCGGTCATGGGCGGTTTCGCCTGGGGCTTTGGCGGTGGCCTGGCCGGCTTCGACCGGGGCGTGGTTCCGCCGAACATGGCCTTGAGAAAGCCGAACATCAGCCCCCTCCCCCCAGCAGCGCCTTTTGCGCCACCTGCCGCAACCTGGCGCGCTCGTCGTCGCTAAGCTCGCCCAGCGCCGATTGCCGCGCCCGGTGGACCAGCAGGGCGCTGCGGATCAGCTGCGCCTTTTCCGGCGGCAGACGGCGCATGCGCGCCTCGGCCTCGGCCAGGGCGGTGGCGGCGTCGCGCTCGGGCGGCGGCGGCGGCGTTCCCGTCGCCGCCGGATTCCGGCGGTGGCGCGCCGCCAGGGGCGCCGCCGTCCGCCGGGTCAGGGCGTCGCGGGCCCGCTTGTCCAGGAACAGACGTTGCAGCCAGCCGATCATGCGACGATGGTAGCGCAAATGGCGGCGGCGGGGCGTGTCGATTCTGACCGGCCCATCATTTTTCAACATGTCGCCATGATATCACGGTCAGCAGTAATGTTGCGCCGCAACCGGCGGTCCGATGATCAATTCCCGTCCGTCGCAGTGGGGTTTTTCCAGGATGAGCGGGGCATCATAAAGCAGAATAGCCGCCGAGGCCTTCTTGTATTGGGGGTGATGGGCAATCGATTCTTTTGGAGATCCTTGTCCTGGATATGCGTAGTTTCTACGTATCTTCAGGAGGCGGGCGCGGTGCTAGCATTCGTCAGCTTGTGGGTCCTGGAGGATGACGATGACGCCGGAACAGACGATCAACGTGGAATGCGCCAAGCCTCGCGTCATGTGGGCCGCGCCCAGCCCCACCGACCAGTATGTGGGCGACCGGCTGCGTCATCGTCGCCAGCAGCTGGGCATGACCCAGACCGAATTGGGTCGCGCCATCGGCCTTACCCTTCAGCAGGTCCAGAAATATGAACGCGGCGTCAACCGCGTCAGCTGCTCGCGGCTTTTCGACCTGTCGAAGGCGCTGCATGTGTCCGTCAGCTATTTCTTCGACGGGCTGCCCGATGCCGTGGTCGACGACGGCGCCGCCGCCGAATCCGCCAACAGCCGGGAAGCCAGGGAGTTCATCCAGGCCTATTACGGCATCAGCGACCCCAATCTGCGCTCCCAGGTCTGGGAACTGGCCAAGGCCCTGGCTCCGTCGGTCTGATGCCGTTCGTTCGCGGGCCGATGCCCCCTTCCGGAAGCGGGAGGGGGCATTTTGTCGTGGGGATGGCCGGGGGTCAGACGGCCGCTTCTTCCAGGGCGCGGCAGATCAGGATGGCGAAGGCCTCGGAATAGGTTTCCAGCACGCCCTGGACCGTGGGGCCAAAGAAATTCGGAACCGTGGCGCCAAAGATGACGAAGCCGAGAAAGGCCCCGTCGTAATGCAGCGGCACCGTCATGCAGGACCGGTTTCCGGATTTGCGGGCGCCCGGGGTGTGGAAGCGGCTTTCCTCGCCGAACTCGGTCAGGTCCGAAATGACGCGGGGTTCGTGGCTGCCCGCCAGCAGGACCAGCGACGGCGCGTTGTTCATGTCGATTTCCTGGACCTCGGGCGGGTGTCCATCGTCGGTCGAGCAACTGAAGGCCCACAGCATGTCGGTGACGGGATCGTGCACCGACAGCGACACATGGCGAAGCGCCGACAATCCCTGCATGGAACAGAGCATCCGGTGGAGCCGCCGCGCCGGATCGCTCAGCCACGCCACCGCCCGGTCCATGCGCGATGGCGCCGGACGGCTGGAAGAGGCCGATATCAAGGCGAGAGCTGAACGGCCCATGACGTATCCGCGTTTCTAAACATGTGCGTAGAAACCACGATATGCGGTTTGATCGCGCGGCGCCAGATACGGACGGTGTTTCTGTGTGACGAATTGCGAGAGGGCGGCTATGCCCTGGCCTGATAATACAGGTTCTGCACATGGTTGCCGGCGGCGAAGAACACCCAGCGCTCGGCCAGCAGGCCGGCATACTGGCAAAGCGCCGCCGCCACCATCAGCAGGCCGTAATCGCCGCCCAGGCTGGCCGCCAGCAGGATGGCCGGGACGACAAAGCCGGCCAGGGTGAAGAACAGGGTCAGCCCCCTGATCGTCTCGGCGGCGCCTGGGGTGAAGAATTCGGTGGTGTTGAACGACTGGCCCATGAAGCCCTGGCTGATCTGGCGAATCTGGGGATGGTGCGAGCCGATGGCGGTCTTCAGGGTGGATTTCAGGCGGACCCGGCCATTGCGGCGCACCTGATACAGCCGTGTCGCCATGGCCAGCAGGGTCAGCGCCAGGGCGGCGACCGTCAGGAAATCGCGCAGCGCGCTGCCGCTCAGCGCCGCGTAGGCGGCGGCCAGGGTAAAGCCCGAGGCCAGCCCCATCATCAGGTAATTGACCACGGTCCAGGCGCTGGCCCATTGGCGGACGAAGCGGACGCAGGCGTAGATCATGCCGGTGCAGACGAA
Source organism: Magnetospirillum sp. SS-4 (assembly GCF_902729425.1). Taxonomy (GTDB): domain Bacteria; phylum Pseudomonadota; class Alphaproteobacteria; order Rhodospirillales; family Magnetospirillaceae; genus Phaeospirillum. The sequence continues at coordinate 140,372 of NZ_CACVCH010000081.1, forward strand.
CAGGGCCAGCGAGGCGCCGGCAGCGGCGAATCCCAACGCCATGGGCAGGTCCAGCGCCTTGCCGTTGTCGAACACCAGCAGCACCGGGCTCCAGCCCAGCCAGTGCACCAGGGCGTAGAGGAAGGCGAGGCCGCAGACCGCCGGAATCAGGATCACTTCCCGCGACAGCCACGAGGTGCGCCACTTGGCGGCAGAGCGCCATGCCCGCCCCGGATTGGCGAGATGGAAGAACGAGGCCAGCAGGCCGAGACCCAGAAGGATCAGCGCCAGGACGCTGCCCAGGGCGTAGAAGCCGCCGGTCTCGCCGGCGCCGTCCGCGCCGATCACCAGGAAGAACTGGGCGGTGACCAGGGCGACCAGCAATCCCTGGCCGACGCCGATCAGGGTGGTGAGGAACAGGACGGAAAAGGCGGGTCTCATGGGGCTTCTCCGTCTTACCAGCTCGACAGGTCGTCGATGGAGGGCGCGTTGAAGCTGGGCCGCGGCAGTTCGCCCTCGATCTTCAGCGGGTTGTCGACCCGGACCAGTTCATCGTGGTGCAAGGTCATGCTGGTCTTGCGGCGCGGCAGGTAATGGTTGGCCGGATTGGTGCCCCATTCCGGCATCAGCTGGAAACCGCCATTGTCGCGGATGGCCCGCGACGCCTCGGACGCCGGGTCGTTGACGTCGCCGAACAGGCGGGCGCCGGGCGGACAGGCCAGGACGCAGGCCGGCTTGCGCCGGTCCTCGGCCAGGGTCTTGTCGTAGATGCGGTCGACGCACAGCGTGCATTTCTTCATGACGCCCTGGACGGGATCGAACTCACGGGCGCCGTAGGGGCACGACCACGAACAGTACTTGCAGCCGATGCACTTGTCGTAATCCACCAGGACGATGCCGTCCTCCTCCCGCTTGTAGCTGGCGCCGGTGGGGCAGACCGGCACGCAGGGCGGTTCGACGCAATGCAGGCAGGACTTGGGGAAATGGATGGTCTCGGTTTCGGGATAGGTGCCGCACTCATAGGTCTGGACGCGGTTGAAGAACACGCCGGAGGGGTCGGCGCCATAGGGGTTCTCGTCGGTCATGGGGCCGGCCCAGCCCGAGCTGTTCCATTCCTTGCACGAGGTGACGCAGGCGTGGCAGCCGACGCAGACATTGAGGTCGATGACCAGGGCAAGCTGGACCTTGCTCATGCCTTCCTCCCGGCGAAGAAGGCGCGGACCTTGGACTTGAAGCCGATGGCCTGCCCCGGAACCGGGCCGATCGGCGGAAATTGCGGCCAGCTTTCCTCGGCCTCGCCCGGCTGGCAGGGCGTGACCCGGACCTTGAGGTCGTACCACGCCGCCTGGCCGGTGACCGGGTCGGAATTGGAGACCGGCCTGCCCGCCACCATGTCGGGCAGTTCCTCGGCGATCAGGTGGTTGAGCAGGAAGCCTTGCCTCGACTCGTTGGCGTCGGCGTCCAGCGCCCAGGCGCCCGACGCCTTGCCGATGGCGTTCCAGGTCCACACCGTGCCGGGCTCCAGCGCCTCGGTGAAGCGGGCCTGGCATTTGATCTTGCCCCACGGGCTTTCCACCCATACCCAGGCGCCGTCGTCGAAATTGGCGGTGGCGCCCACCTTGGGATGGACGAACAAGACGTTGCTGGTGTGAATCTGGCGCAGCCAGGCATTCTGGGAATCCCACGAATGATACATGGCCATGGGCCGCTGGGTCAGCGCCGTCAGCGGGAACGAGGTGCCGTCCGACTTGCCCCATTCCAGCGGCGAGTAATAGAAGGGCAGGGGGTCGAAGAAAGTCCGGACCCGTTCGCGCAGCCGCTCCGGCGGCTGCTTGCCGCGCCACTTGCCCTCGGCGGCGAGGCGGAATTTCTGCAACACCTCGGAATAGACGTGCGGGATGATCGGGTCGGTGTAGCGCACCAGGCGGTGGCGGTAGGCCCAGTCCAGATAGCCCTTGTTCCAGTTGCGCATGTACTGGTAGCTGCGCGGCATTTCGTGGTGATAGTGGTTGTTGTTGCGGGCGTACATGTCCCACTGGTTGGGATTGGGCTCGCCCACCAGGAACTTTTCGCCGGCCTTGCCGCGCCAGCCCGACAGGAAGCCGATGCCGGACCCCGGCTCGGTCTCGAAATTGACGATGAAGTCGGGATAGTCGCGGAACTTCCTCGATCCGTCCTTCCTGGTGAAGCCGGGCAGCTTGAGGCGGGTGCCCAGTTCGATGACCACGTCCTGGAACGGCTTGGACTCGCCCATGGGCGGCAGGATGGGAACGCGCACCGAATCCACCGGTCCGTCGAATTCCGAGATGGGACGGTCCAGGATGCTCATGACGTCGTGGCGTTCCAGATAGCTGGTATCGGGCAGCACCAGGTCGGCGAAGGCGACGGTTTCGGACTGGAAGGCGTCGCACACCACCAGGAACGGAATCTTGTATTCGCCGGATTCGTCCTTGTCGGTGAGCATCTTGCGCACCTCGGACGTGTTCATGGTCGAGTTCCAGGCCATGTTGGCCATGAACAGCATCATGGTGTCGATGGGATAGGGATCGCCGCGCCACGCATTGGTGATGGCGTTGTGCATCAGGCCGTGGACCGACAGCGGGAATTCCCAGGAAAAGCCCTTGTCCAGGCGGATGGCCTCGCCATTGGCGTCCACCGACAGGTCGTCGGGATCGGCCGGCCAGCCCAGCGGCGTTCCGGTCAGCGGCTCGCCGGCCTTGATGGCCTGCGGCCCCTTGGGCGGCTTGGGGCAGGGCGGAATCGGCCGGGGGAACGGCGCCTTGTGGCGGAATCCGCCCGGCCGGTCGATGGTGCCCAGCAGGGTCATCAGGATGGCCAGCGCCCGGATGGCGTGAAAGCCGTTGGAATGGGCGGCCAGCCCCCGCATGGCGTGGAACGCCACCGGATTGCCGGTGACCTTGTCGTGCTCGGTGCCCCAGCAATCGGTCCAGGCGATGGGCAACTCGATCTTCTGGTCGCGGGCGGTGACGCCCATCTCGTGGGCGAGGCGGCGGATGGTGGCGGCGGGAATGCCGGTGATGCCCTCGGCCCAATCGGGCGTGTAGTCCTTGACCCGTTCCTTCAGCAACTGGAACGACGGCTTCACCGGGGTGCCGTCGGGCAGGATGTAGCTGCCCATCAGGCGGCCGTCGGTGCCGGCCACGCGCGCGATGGTCGCCTTGTCTCCATGGCGGTCCCACCACAGCTTGTCGGGGGTCTCGAAGGTGTCGGGACGCACCGGCACGTCGGGGTCGCGGACGAACAGGCCGAATTCGTCGCTGGCCTCGTCCTGGTTCACCAGTTCGGCGGCGTTGGTGTAGCGGGTCAGGAAGTCGCGGTCGAACAGGCCCAGTTCGATGATCTCGTGAATCAGGGCCAGCAGCAGGGCGCCGTCGGTGCCGGGGCGGATCGGCACCCATTCGTCGGCGATGGCGGCATAGCCGGTCCGCACCGGATTGACGGCGATGAAGCGGCCGCCGCCGCGCTTGAAGCGGCCCAGGTCGCGCTTCATGGGGTTGGAGTGGTGGTCCTCGGCGGTGCCGATCATGACGAACAGCTTGGCCCGTTCCAGGTCGGGGCCGCCGAATTCCCAGAAACTGCCGCCGATGGTGTAGATCATGCCGGCGGCCATGTTGACCGAGCAGAAACCGCCATGGGCGGCGTAATTGGGGGTGCCGAACTGCTTGGCGAACATGCCGGTCAGCGCCTGCATCTGGTCGCGGCCGGTGAACAGGGCGAATTTCTTCGGATCGGTGGCGCGAATGCGGCCCAGCCGCTCGGCCAGGGTGGCGAAGGCCTCGTCCCAGGTGATGGCCTCGAACTGGTTGGCGCCGCGCTCGGCCCCGTCCTTGCGCTTCAGCGGCCTGGTCAGGCGGGCCGGCGAATACTGCTTCATGATGCCCGACGCGCCCTTGGCGCACAGCACGCCCCGGTTCAGCGGATGATCGGAATTACCCTCGATGTAGCGGACCTCGCCGTCGCGCAGATGAACCTTGATGCCGCAGCGGCAGGCGCACATGTAGCAGGTGGTGGTCTTGACCTCGGTCCGCCCAAGCTCGGAATCCGGTATGGACGCGGGATCCCTCATGCCAGCCATCTCCCCTGCCGCTTCATATTCCGTGGGCACTGTACTTTAGAGCGTTCTAATAAGGCAATGGGAAAGGGGGTGGCCGCCGCCCATCGCCTTTGGAATAAGCCGGCCGGCGTGATAAGACAAGCCGAGGATTCACCTGGAACGAGGACCCAATGATCGGAAAGCTGAACCATGTCGCCATCGCCGTGCCGGACCTCGACGCCGCTACCGCCCTCTACCGCGACACCCTGGGCGCCAAGGTGTCGCAGCCGGTGCCGCAGCCCGCTCATGGCGTGACCGTGGTTTTCGTCGAACTGCCCAACACCAAGGTGGAACTGCTGCATCCACTGGGGGAAAAGTCGCCCATCGCCGGTTTCCTTGACAAGAATCCGTCGGGTGGCATCCACCATATCTGCTACGAGGTCGCCGACATCCTGGCGGCCCGCGATCAGCTGAAGGCCAAGGGCGCCCGTGTCCTGGGCGACGGCGAGCCCAGGATCGGCGCCCACGACAAGCCGGTTCTGTTCCTGCATCCCAAGGATTTCACCGGAACCCTGGTGGAACTGGAACAGGCCTGAACCGAAGGGGAGAGGCGGCGGATGAGCTGGTATTGCGACGTCGCGCCGGGGCATCCGCACCACGGCCCCTATCATGACCGGGAATACGGGTTTCCGCTGACCGATCAGCGAGCGTTGTTCGAGCGGCTCTGCCTGGAAATCTTCCAGGCAGGGCTGTCGTGGCTGATCGTGCTGAAGAAGCGCCCGGCCCTGGCGGCGGCGTTCGACGGGTTCGAGCCCGCCACGGTGGCGGAGTATGGTCCGGCCGAGATCGAGCGGCTGATGAACGATGCCGGCATCATCCGCAACCGCCGCAAGATCGAGGCGGTGATCGAGAACGCCCGCCGGCTTCGGCGGCTTGATCCCGTCCACGGCGGCTTCGCCGGCTGGATCGAGGCCAATCATCCGCTTGCCAAGGACGGCTGGATCAGGCTGTTCAGGAAGACCTTCGTCTTCATGGGCGGCGAGGTGGTGGGCGAATTCCTCATGAGCATCGGCTATCTGCCCGGCGCCCACCGCCAGGATTGCCCGGTGTTCGACCGGATCAGGCCGCTTGACCCGCCCTGGCTGCGGGTCGGAGAGGAATTCTATCGCTAAACGGCGTCAGGACTCGTCGTCGCGCCGTTTAGCGGCGATCCGGTTGCGTCCATCCCGCTTCGCCCGGTAGAGCTGGGCATCGACCATGGCCAGCAGGTCCTTGGCCGTATCCCGGGGCTGGCACGTCACGGTCAGGACTCCCAGGCTGACGGTGACGAAGGCGGCGGTGTCCGAGCCGGCGTGGGGGATGCGCAGGCCGGCGACGATGGAACGGATGCGCTCGGCCAGCGCGTTGGCCCCGGCATGATCGGTCTCGGGCAGGACGATACAGAATTCCTCGCCGCCATAGCGGGCCGAATGGTCGGCGGACCGGCTGACGACGCTGCGGATGGCGCAACCGACCTGCCGCAGGCAGTCGTCTCCCGCGACGTGGCCATAGCTGTCGTTGAACGCCTTGAAGTGGTCGACGTCGAGCAGGACCAGCGACAGCAATCCCCTGGACCGGCGCAGGCGGCGCAATTCCGCCTCCAGCACCTCGTCGAAGCGCCGACGGTTCTCCAGGCCGGTGAGTCCGTCGATCTCGGCCAGGATGGTCAGCCCCTCGCGCGCTTTCTTCAGTTCGATCTGGTTGCGAATCCGCATGCGGATGATCGGGGGGGATATGGGCTTGGAAACGTAATCGGCCGCCCCCACTTCCAATCCCCGGATTTCGGCGTCGATATCGCCCAGCGACGTCAGGAAGATGACCGGAATGTGCGAGGTGGCGGCATTGGCCTTCAGGTGGGCGCAGACCTCGTAGCCGTTCATGCCGGGCATCATGATGTCGAGCAGGATCAGGTCCGGGGCGACGCTGCGGGCCAGTTCAAGCGCCCCGGGGCCGTCGGAGGCGACCACGATCTCGTGTTCGGTCTTCAGTATGTCGCGCAGAACCTGGATGTTCAGCGGGTCGTCGTCGATCATCAGGACCCGGGTGTCCTTGGCGCACAGGGGGGCGCCGGCGGTCGCGGTTCCGCATTGGCAGGCCGCCGCCGTCTCGGATTCCGCGATGACGCCGGCGCTCGCCAGGGCCGGCGACAGCACCGCCTCCAGCGCGGCGATGCCGGAGGCCGGATCGCCCCGGCCATGGCGGATGGCGGTTTCCAGTTCCCGGGCGGCGGTGAACAGCGCCGTCGCCCCCAGGGTTCCGGCCACGCCCCGGAGGGAATGGGCCAGCCGTTGCGCCTCGGTGCGGCTGCCGTCGCGGATCAGGCGGCGCAGGTCGTCGGCGGCATGGAGATAGTGCTGGCGGAACCCGACGATCACCTCGCGCAGCAGCAGCCGGTTGCCGCCGACGCGCTTGGTGGCGGCGGCGAGGTCGAACGGCGGCAACTGGTCGGGCAGGATGTCGCCGCCCGCGGGCGGGGGCGGTTCCGGTCGGGCGGGCGGATGCCGCAGGTGACGCAGCAAGGCGTCGCGAAGGGCGACGGCGTCGATCGGCTTGGTGATGACGTCGTCCATGCCGGCGGCGCGGCAGGCCTGAATCTCGTCCTCCATGGCCAGGGCGGTCAGCCCGATGACGGGAAGGCGGTCGCCGCCGGTCCGGGCGCGGATCAGGCCGGTCGCGGCGATGCCGTCCATCTCGGGCATGTCCACGTCCATCAGGACGGCATCGTAGCCGCCGCTGTCGCCAAGGACGGCGTCGACCGCCAGCCGGCCGTTGCCGACGACGTCGACGTGCAATCCCATTGCCCGAAGCAGGGTCTCGGCGACCCTCTGGTTGATGGGGTTGTCCTCGACGACCAGGACACGGGCCGGATTGGCCAGATCGAAATCGGCCGGGGCCTCGTCCGTCCCCGGATCGGCGCCGATTTCCTCCGGGGATCGGCTGGATACCTCGAACGGCACCTCGAACCAGAACGTGCTGCCTTCGCCCACCCGGCTGTGGACACCGATCCGTCCGCCCATGGCGTCGATGATTTTCTTGCAGATGGCAAGGCCAAGGCCGGTTCCGCCGAAGCGCCGGGCGATCGATGAATCGGCCTGGGTATAGGCGGTGAACAGGGACGGGATCGCCTCGTCCGCAATGCCGATGCCGGTGTCGGCGACGGAGAAGTGCAGCGTCGCCCCGGCGGCGGCGTGCCGCGTGACGGTCACCGCCATGGTGACGTCGCCGTGATCGGTGAACTTGATGGCGTTGACCACCAGATTGAGCAGCACCTGACGCAGCCGGGTGGGATCGCCCCTGAGGCGGCGCGGAACCGCCTCGTCGGCATGCATGGACAGCCGCACCCCCTTTGCCTCGGCGCGCGACGCCATCAGCGAGGTGATGCTGGAGCCGAGGCGCCATAGGTCGAAATCCACCCGTTCCAGTTCCAGGCGTCCCGAATCCAGCTTCGAGAAGCTGAGGGCGTCGTCGACGATGCTTAGCAGCGCATGGCTGGAATAGTGGATGGTCTCGACCCAGTCGGTCTGGTCGGGGGCGAGCGGGCTGCGGCGCAGCAATTGCAGCATCCCGATGATGCCGTTCAGCGGCGTGCGGATTTCGTGGCTCATCATCGCCAGGAATTCGGACTTGGCGCGGGCGCCTTGCTCGGCCTCGACCTTCGCCTGCCGCAAGGCGTCGTCGATCAGGCGGCGCTCGGTGATGTCGCGGATGATGCCGATGAACAGCCGTTCGCGCGGACCGGACCAGCTCGACACGGTCAGCTCGATGGGAAACTCGCTGCCGTCGCGGCGCAAGGCGTACAATTCGCGGGTCCGGCCCGAGAACGGGATGGCGCTTTCCCGGCACAGGCGGGCGACACCGCCATCATGGGCGGCGCGGTAGCGCTCGGGAATCACCACATGCAGCGGCCGTCCGATCATCGCCGCCTCGTCATGGCCGAAAATGGCCTCGGCGCCGCGATTCCACGACAGGATCACACTGTTCTGGTCAATGGTGACGACCGCGTCCGCCGCCACGGCGGTCAGCGAGGCGAAGCGCGATTCGGTGCCGTCGCGGCGCCGGTCCGACCGTGACCGCCGCCACAGGCCGGCGGCCAGAAGGCCGGCGCACAGGCCCAGCAGCAGGGTTGCGATCATGATGCCATCCGGGGCGTTCACGCTGTTCTCCGCGCCTCAGACGGCATCGGCGAGGCGGCGGTCCTGGGCGACCAGCGATTCGAACGCCTGCGGCCCGGCCAGGGCCGGCGCGATGGTGTATCCCTGGACCAGGTCGCAGCCGGCCAGTTCCAGCGCCTCGACCTGCTCGGCGGTTTCGACGCCCTCGGCGACGACGGTCATGCCCAGGCCATGGCCCAGCCGGATGATGGCGTCCACCAGGATGCAGCTGTCGAGGGCGGCCGGCATGTCGTCGATGAAGCTCTTGTCGATCTTGACGGTCGAGGCGCTGAAGCGCTTCAGGTAGGCCAGCGAGGAATAGCCGGTTCCAAAATCGTCGATGGCGATTCCGATTCCCATTCCGGTCAGGGCGTCGATCACGCCGCGCAGCGCCGGCTCCATCATCACCCCCTCGGTCATCTCCAGTTCCAGGCTGGCCGGCGGCAATCCGGTCTCGTCCAGGACCGACGACACCATCGCGGCGAAGCCGTTCCCCTGGTTCAGTTGATGGGGCGAGACGTTGACGGCGATGGAGGCGGCGTGGCCCTCGGCGCTCCAGCGGGCGGCCTCGCGGCATGACGCCGCCAGCATCGCCTCGCCCAGGGCGGACACCAGGCCGGTCCGTTCGGCGATGGCGATGAAGCGGATGGGGGGAATGGCGCCCCAATGTGGATCGGACCAGCGGGCCAGCGCCTCGAAGCCGATGATCCGCTTGCGGAAGATGTCGAATTTCGGCTGGAAGAACGGGGTTACGCCGCCCTGGCGAAGGGCGCGTCCAAGCGCCTCGGTCAGTTGCTCGTCGCTGGGAACCGCCCTGGGGTCCGGTTCCTCCCCGAACAGGGTGATCCGGCCGGCCGGAGCGCAGGCCGTCGCCTCGAACGAGGGATAAAGATCGGCGTCCTCGCGGTTGATGCGCTGTTCCAGGGCGGCCAGGACCGTCGACGTCTCGGCGACGAAGCGGGCGGGATCGCGGCTGATGGCCTGGGGGCCGGGCCAGGTTCGCCGGTAACGGTCGAATTCGGCCTTCATCCCCCCCATCTCGACCTCGAAACGGTCGGCGATGGCCTGGAGATGGGGAACGGGCCAGCTTCGCAGCTTGGGATAGAGCAGACGGTCCTCCAGCGCCAGATGGATCGAGAACTTGCCGAACAATTCCCTAAGGATGGTGGCGACGGCGCCCGGATCGAGGCTGACATGGGCCACGTCCAGGATGTCGCGGATGCGCCCCATCATGTCGCGCATCTGGTGATGATGGCGGCGGAAGCTGTCGGTCGCGGCGGCGGGCGGAGGAATGGACATGGGGGACGGGGTTCCAATCGCGGGGAAATGAATGTTCCGCTCCGGCGTCAGGGGACGCGGACCGGCAGCGGATAGACCGATCGCGGCGGTATGCGGTGAATCAGCAGCCCCACCAGCACCAGGGTCACCGTTCCAACCAGGACGGGGGTGAAGAGGAAGCTCCAGTCGGGGTGAAGCATCATCACCACGATCGGGTCGGCCCCGGCGGGGGGGTGGGTGAGGCGCAGCATTCCCAGCACCCCGATCACCAGCCCGACCGCCAGGGCGATGGACCAGCCGCTTTGAGGCAGCACCTGATCCAAGATCAGGGCGAGCAGGGTGGCGATGACATGTCCCCCGATCAGGTTGACCGGCTGCGACAGCGGGCTGTCGGGAAGGCCGAACAGCAGCACCGCCGACGCCCCCAGCGGCGCCAGCAGCATCGGCGTGCCGGTCCACTCTCCCAGCATCGCCACCACCGCCAGTCCGGTCAGCCCGCCCAACGCCGCCTTGGCCCAGTTCGATGAGCCGTGCGAGGGCTGGTGACGGTGAATAAAACGGCGGGGCATCGGCGCGTTCCTTCAAGCCTGGAATGACAAAGCGGGGCGATGGTGTCGGTCGCGTGCCTTCCTGACATTGACGTTGGTTAACTGACTAAATTGATATGGTAAAATGATGTTCCCGGATTGTGATGCCGGATGTCCATGGGTGAGGCTATTTCCGATTAATGGGATCGAAAAAAATATGACGACATTTTTTCATGCTCATGGCTTGTATCAAAAAAATTGTTTAATAACAATTTATTAACTCGTGTTTTGCTGGCTCTTTCGCAGGGTGGCCCCACACTCAACATGGTTGACTTTCTTGCTCGGGTTTGGTTCGGTTTAAACATGCATTGAGAATGCATCGATACAATGACCCTGAGAAGGAGGTTCTCATGACCAAGTTGATCGCTAGGATTTTATCGGTTGCCGCCCTTGTGGCCATCGCCATGCCGGCCGTGGCGGTCGACGCCGCCGCTTCCGGCTCTTCCGGCCTGTCGACGGCGCTGGAGGTAGTTGGAATCGGCAATCCGCACCCTGTCCGTCAGGTCTCGGCCGGCGATGAAAACCGCGAGGTGGAGCGGCGCCGGATCGAGATCTCCAATTGGGAAAAGCTGTTCGGACGGCAGCTGTTCCCGGCCATGGGCGTGGGGAACCATGCCCGCTGACGGGGGCCGCGCGGCGGCCTCGGCCGCCGCGATATCGGCATTCCAGTACGTTAATACCAAATAAGGAACGTCCAAATGGTCCAACACATCGCCTGGGTGATTACCCTGGTCGCCATGGGAGCCGTCACCATCGGCTTCCTGTGGGTCGCCGCCGGCGCCGGGAACTTCGCCGAATATCCGGGAATCGTCCAGAAGGCCTACAGGATACGCAAGGTGCTGTTCATCGCCTTGCTGGCGGTTTCGGGCGGCGTCAGCGCCGCCACCCTGGGCGATCTGCCCTATGCCGCCACCCATGGGGCCGAATCCGGAAAATTCCAGGTGATCGACGCGGTCGGCGCCCGCTGGCAATGGGAGCTTTCGGCCGACCGGGCCGTGGTCGGCCAACCGGTCCGGTTTCGCGTCACCGCCACCGATGTGACGCATGGCTTCGGCATCTACGACGAATCCATGCGTCTGCTGGCCCAGACCCAGGCGATGCCCGGATATACCAACGTCCTGACCTATACCTTCCGCCAGGCCGGACGCTATCGCCTGCTTTGCCTCGAATACTGCGGTGTCGCCCATCATGGCATGATGGGCGAGTTCACCGTGGTCGACCGCTGAAGGAGACCGGCCATGGCCGACCATTCCATTCTTGTTCCGACCCAGGGCGCGAGGCGCGCCGTGGGAGCCTATCTCGCGGTGTTCGGCGCGGTTCTCCTGCTGATGATGGTCCTGGGGCTGCTGATGCGGCTCAATCAGGGCGGGTTGGTGACGTTGCCGCCCGAGCTGTTCTATCAGAGCATGACCGTCCACGGCACCGGCATGGTCGGTGTCGCCGGCATCGGCGGCGCCGCCGTGCTGTGGCACTTCCTCGGGCGCTACGTCCGGCTGACCACCTGGGTCTTCGTGTTCAACCTCGTCACCTTCGTCATCGGGGCGGCGATGATCCTGTCGGCCGATTTCATCGGCGGCTTCGCGGCCGCGTGGACCTTTCTGTTTCCCCTGCCGGCCAATGCCGGAGGGCAGTGGGAGGATTGGGCGGCGGCGGTGCATCTGGGCGGATTGCTGCTGATCGGGACCGGCTTCCTGCTGTTTCACCTGGACACCGCCCGCGCCATCCTTGGCCGCTACGGCAGCCTGACCCGGGCTCTCGGCTGGCCCAGCCTGTTCGGCAGCGATCCCCAGCCGCCGCCGGCCACCGTGGTGGCCAGCACCATGGTGCTGATCGTCAACATCCTGGGGCTGGTGTTCGGCGCCTCGGTTCTGGTGATCAGCCTGATCAACCTGATGGTGCCGCAATTCGCCATCGACGCCATGATCGCCAAGAACATGATCTACTTCTTCGGTCATGTCTTCATCAACGCCACCATCTACATGGCGGTGATCGCGGTCTACGAGCTGCTGCCCGAGTACACCGGGCGGCCGTGGAAGCCCAACCGGCCGTTCCTGGCGGCCTGGACCCTGTCGACCGTCCTGGTGATGGTGGCCTATCCCCACCACCTGCTGATGGATTTCGGCATGCCGCGCTGGGTGCTGATCGTCGGCCAGATCGTGTCCTATATCAGCGGCCTGCCGATCCTGGTCGTGACCGCCTTCGGGGCGCTGATGATCGTCTTCCGCTCGGGGCTGCGCTGGGACCTGGGGGCCGGGCTGCTGTTCGTCGGCGTGTTCGGATGGGCCGCCGGAGTGATTCCGGCCATCATCGACGCCACCATCATCGTCAATTCGGTGATGCACAACACCCTTTGGGTTCCCGGTCATTTCCACAGCTACCTGCTGCTGGGACAGGTGGCGATGCTGCTGGGCTTCGCGTGCTGGCTGGGCAAGGCCTCGGGCGGGACCTCCCCGTCGCGCCTGTTCAACGCCCTGGCCTTCTGGCTGTTCGTGGGCGGCGGCATCGGCTTGACCCAGTCGTTCCTGTATTCCGGACGGTCGGGGGTTCCGCGCCGGTTCGCCGAATATCTGCCGGAATGGATCGGGCAGGCCCGAATCGGCGCCCTGTCGGCGGCGCTGGTGGTGCTTGGCGCCGCCATGCTGGCCGGACGCCTGCTGGCCGGCCTTCATCGTCCGACCGGAGCCCGCTGATGTGGCGGAGCCTGCTTGCCGCCCTGGCGGTCACCCTCGCCGCCGCCGGGGCGTTCGCCTCGGCCACCGACGGGTTCAGGGTCGTCACCACCGAGGGCGCCCGGCGGCTGGCGGTCGAGCAGGCTCCGCGTCCGTTTCCGCGGGTGCCCCTGGAGGATCAGGACGGGCGTCCGGTCCTCGCCGAGTCGCTGCGCGGCCGGGTGGTGCTGGTCGAGTTCATCTATACCCGCTGCCCGACCGTCTGCTCGACCCTGGGCGAGGCCTTCGCGCGGGTGGCCCGCGCCCTGCCCGGAACCACCCTGCTCAGCATCAGCTTCGACATCGACCACGACGGGCCGGAAGAGTTGCGGCACTACGCGGCCCGTCACGGCGCCGATGGCCGTCACTGGCGGGTGGTCCGCCCGACGTCCCGCCATGACCTCGACCGGTTGCTGGACGCCGCCGGAGTGGTGGTGATCCCCGACGGCTGGGGCGGCTATCAGCACAACGCGGCGGTTCACCTGCTCGACCATGACGGACGTCTGGTCCGCATCCTCGATTTCGAGCCGGTTGCCGCCCTGATCGACGAGGTGAGGCCGTGGCTTCGGTCCTGACGTCCCCCTCCCATCGCGTCCAGGCCGCCACCGGGGCCATGCTGCTGCTGGTCCTGGCCCTGCCATCGCTGCGCGAGGCGCTGGAACGGGACATGGTCCGGCATATGCTGGTCCAGATTCCGCTGCTGGTCGTCGCCGGATGGCTGCTGGCGCCGCCGGGCGGCGTGTCGGGAAAGGTCGCCGACGGCTGGGACCGCCACGGCATCGTCGGGGTCCTGACCGCCAACCTGGTCGCCGCCTATTGGATGCTGCCGCGCTCGCTGGACGACGCCATCGTCTCGGCCGCCATCGAGGCTGCCAAGTTCATCTCGCTTCCCCTGCTGGTCGGCGTGGCGCTGCGATGCTCCTGGCCCCGCATGCCCACCCTTGGCCGGGGCTTCGTCGTCGCCAACGCCATATCCATGCTGGGCATCGCCGGCTGGCTGTATCTGGCGGCACCCGTTCGGGTCTGCGTGTACTACCTGACCGACCAGCAGGAAACTGTCGGGCGGTCGTTGCTCTATCTGGCCGGCGCGATCACCGCCTCGATCTTGTGCGCCGCCTTCATCGGCCCGCGCCGGGCGGATGCCGCGTGTTCGATAACCGCGATCAACATCGCATCAATCGATAACAATTGATCGGGCGCCAACGGATATCTTGTCAGGATTCCGGCCCATCATCTCGTTTTCCAGCCCAGGGGGGCGGAGCTTCGCGGGGGGCAGGACATTGGCCAACCAGACCGCCCCGGCGATTCGGGAGATCCGGCCGCGTATCTCGTCGGCTTTCCCGAGTTTTTATCCCTGATGCGGGCATAGTATGTTGACGGCCGTTTCCGGCCCTTGCGCCCGGACTGGAGAAATATCATGAAGCTCAGCCAGTTCCGCTGTTTTCTCGCCGTGGCCGAGGCCGGATCGGTCCGTCAGGCGGCGCGCAATCTCAACCTGTCGCAATCCTCGGTCACCAAAAGCGTCCAGCAACTGGAGGAATCGCTCCAGGCGGAGCTGTTCCTGCGCGGTTCCCACGGCCTGTCGCCCACCGCAATCGGCAAGATGTTGATCTCCCGCGTCAAGTCCATCGAAGGCGAGTTGCGCCAGATCAGGAACGACGTCGAGACCATTCATGGCGGTTCGTCCGGAGAGATCAGGGTGAGCGCGTCGCCGACGGTGTCGGTGGGAATCCTGCCCCGGGCGGTGGCCAGTTTCCGCAAGACCCGGCCCAATGTCGGCTTCCATATCGAGGAGGGGGTCTATCCCGACGTCCTGCCCGCCGTCCGGATGGGCGAACTGGATTTCGCCGTCGCGCTGGTTCCCGAAATGCCGACCGACGAGGAGCTTCAGTGCGAATTGCTGCTTCAGGACTATCTGACCCCCGCCGTCCGGGTCGATCATCCCATGACCTGCAAGGGCAAGCTGGTCCTGTCCGACCTGCTTGACCTCAACTGGGTGATCTATCGCCGCAGCCGGACCGGCCGCGACATCTTCGAGCGCAGTTTCCTGTCCAACGGCCTCACCCCGCCCCGGCGGATCATCGAATGCACGTCGTTCGCCGCCACCATCGCCCTGGTCGAGAACAGCGACTACGTCACCTTGGTGCCGACCCAGATTTTCGCCAACCGGCCCCGGCGGACGCCGATCACGCCGCTGTTCATGGGAACGCCCATGCCGCCTTGGGACGTCACCGTGATCTCGCGCCGCCATCACGAATTGTCACCCCTGTGCATGGCGTTCCTGGAGGAACTGCGCCGCACCGCCGAGAAGGCCCGCCTCAGCGCCAGCTGACCGGCGTTCGCCAGATCAGATCAATTGCTTATCAATCTGCATCAGATGGAGAACGCCGCCTCGGTATCATCCAGTCATCCCATGTGAGGGGTCCCCGTCCGCCGGCTTTCCGAGCCGGCGGCATGGGGCCGACGGACGGAGGACGAGATGGATTTGGGTGGCATGAAGTTCTCGATGC
This sequence comes from Magnetospirillum sp. SS-4, assembly GCF_902729425.1. Lineage (GTDB taxonomy): Bacteria > Pseudomonadota > Alphaproteobacteria > Rhodospirillales > Magnetospirillaceae > Phaeospirillum. Next base: position 155,678 of record NZ_CACVCH010000081.1, read on the forward strand.
TGTTGTTCGGCATGGCGCAGGCGCTCCGTCTCCAGGCGTTGCGTTATCCGGACTTCGCGAATCGCCTGAAAGAGAAGAACTTCACGGCCCAGATGAAGGTGGCCGACAACAGCGCCGGCCGCTGGTTCACCTTCAAGGACGGCAAGGTCGGCTCGGGCAGGGGCATCCACGCCGGGCCCGACATGACCATCTCGTTCATCTCGGCCGAACTGGGCGCCTCGCTGCTGATGCCGCCCATCGACCAGCTGGCCCAGATCGAGGCCATCAAGAATTTCCAGCTTATGATGGAAGGGCCGGATGAACTGACGCTGTGGTTCACCCAGACCCTGATGATCATGCAGCAGCAGGGGATCGAGTACGGCACCAAGATGCCGGACGGCACCACCCGCTACGTCTCGCACACCAACGGCGGGCCGATGTTCGTCTTCGTCAGGGACGGCAAGGTCGTCCGGGTGACCCCCATCGAATTCACCGACGAGGACGCGCCGTCCTGGACCATCCGGGCGCGCGGCAAGACCTTTACCCCGCCGCGCAAGACCACCTTGGCGCCGCATTCCATGTGCCACAAATCGACGCTCTATTCGCCCGACCGGCTGGTCTATCCCATGAAGCGGGTGGATTTCGACCCCAACGGCGAGCGCAATTGCGAGAACCGCGGCATCTCGGGCTATGTGCGGATCAGCTGGGACGAGGCGCTCGACATCGTCGCCTCCGAGATCAAGCGGGTGAAGCGGGAGCACGGCCAGGGCGCCATCATGGGCACCCACGGCTCACACCACACCTGGGGCAATCTCGGCTACTACATCAGCTCGGCCTTCAAGTTCTTCAACACCATCGGCTACACCAAGGTCGCCCACAATCCCGACAGCTGGGAGGGATGGTACTGGGGCGCCATGCATCATTTCGGCTACAGCATGCGGCTCGGCCAGACCGAGACCTACAACTGCGTCGAGGATCTGATGCAGGAAGCCGAGATGGTGGTGTTCTGGTCGGCCGACCCCGAGACCACCAGCGGTTCCTACGCCGCCTTCGAGGGCACCTCGCGCCGCCAGTGGCTGAAGGACCTGGGCATCGAGGTCGTCCATATCGACCCCTACTACAACAACACCGCCACCCTGATCGGCGGCAAGTGGCTGGCGCCCAAGCCCGGCACCGATCCCGCCATGGCCTTCGCCATCGCCCATGTCTGGCTGACCGAGGGGCTCTACGACAAGACATTCGTCGCCGAGCGGACGGTGGGCTTTGACAAGTGGGCCGATTACGTTCTGGGCAAGGAGGACGGCATCCCCAAGACCCCGGAATGGCAGGAGGCCGAGACCGGCATTCCCGCCCGCGAGGTCCGCGCCCTGGCCCGGCAGTGGGGCAGGAAGAAGACCTATCTCGGCGCCGGCGGCTGGGGCAACGGCCACGGCGGCGCCTGCCGCTCGGCCACCGGCATCCAGTGGGCCCGCACGCTGGCCTGCCTGATGGGCATGCAGGGCATGGGGCGGCCCGGCGTCAATTACGGCCACATGCAATGGGGCACGCCCATCGACATCCGCTTCTTCTTTCCCGGCTATGCCGATGGCGGCCTGTCGGGCGACCTGGAGGGCACCGGGCTGGCCATCAGCCTCTATCAGCGCATGCCGCAACTGCCGACCTACAATACCGCGACCCAGAAGGTGCCGAGGCTGCAAATCCCCGAGGCCATCCTGGACGGCAAGGCCGAGGGCTATCCCTGGGACGGCAAGACCCTGGAGGGCCAGTTCCGCAAGTTCACCTATCCGGCCGCCGGCCATTCGCCGGTCAAGATGATGTACAAGATCGGCGGCGCCTCGCTCGGCACCATGAACGACAGCAACCGCTACGTTAAGGCGTACCGCACCGACAAGCTGGAATTCGTGGTCAACCAGTCGATCTGGTTCGAGGGCGAGGCCAAGTTCGCCGACATCATCCTGCCCGCCTGTACCCAGATGGAACGCTGGGACATCAGCGAGTTCGGCGGTACCGGCGGCTATGCCCTGCACGGGCAGACCCAGATGAACCACCGCGTCATCCTGCTTCAGCACAAGTGCATCGAGCCCCTGGGCGAATCCCGGTCCGACTTCCAGATCTTCCTGGACCTGTCGGTGCGTCTTGGCCTGTCGGCCTATTTCTCGGAAGGCCAGACCGAGCTGGACTGGGTCAAGCGCATGTTCGACGCCTCGGACCTGCCCAAGCACATCACCTGGAAGGAGTTCCTGAAAAAGGGCTACTTCGTGGTGCCGGCCCTGGACGAGAAACACCGCGACCCCGTGGCGCTGCGCTGGTTCTACGAGGGCCGCAAGAAGGACGTGCCCGAGCCCCATCCCCTGCCGGCCGATTACAGCCAGCAATTCCTGGAGGGGCTCCAGACCCAGACCGGCAAGTTCGAGTTCGAGTGCAACAGCCTGAAGCGTTTCGACGCCGACGACCCGGAACGTCCGCCCATCGTCAAGTATCTGCGGTCGTGGGAAGGTCCAGGAACCGAGAATTATGACCGCTATCCGCTTCAGATGATCTCGCCGCATTCGCGGTTCAGCTATCACACCCTGAGCGATGGCAAGAAGAGCGCGGTCAACGACATCAAGGAACATCGCGTCCTGGTCGACGGCTATTATTACTGGGTGATCCGCATCAACGCCGAGGACGCGAAGGCGCGCGGTATCGGACATCACGATCTGGTGCGGGTGTTCAATGATCGCGGCGCGGTGATCTGCGCCGCCCACGTCACCCAGCGGCTGCCCAGCGGCACCGTGCACGCCTACGAATCCTCGGCGGTCTACGACCCGATCGGCGAACCCGGCTATTCCGCCGATCGCGGCGGCTGCGTCAACCAGTTGACGTCCAAGCGCTCCATCGCCAAGAAGGTGACCGGCACCGCCGCCAATTCCTGCCTTGTCCAGGTCGAGCCCTGGGATGGCCGGGGCGATCTGGTGGGGGCCGAGCGCAAGGCCGAGCCCGTCTTGGTTCCCGCGCAGTGAGGGATGAATCATGAAGAAGTGGAATATGATCGTCGACGTGCGGAAGTGCTTCAACTGCAACAACTGCGCCCTGGCCGTGCATGACGAGTATCACGGCAACGAGTTTCCCGGAATCGCCGCCGAGATGCCCCGCCAGGGGCATCGCTGGATCGACGTGATCCAGCGCGAGCGCGGCGTCTATCCCATGATCGACGTGGTGTCCATGCCGGTCACCTGCAATCACTGCGACGACGCCCCCTGCCTCAAGGCCGCTCGCGGCGGAGCGGTAGTGAAGCGGGCGGACGGCATCGTCGTCATCGTGCCGGAAAAGGCCAAGGGCCAGCGCCAGATCGTCGAATCCTGCCCCTACGGCGCCGTGTGGTGGAACGAGGACCTGAACATTCCCCAGGCTTGGCCGTTCGACGCCCATCTGCTCGATTCCGGCTGGACCAAGGTCCGCGCCGTGCAATCCTGCCCGACCGAGGCGATCCGCACCCTGAAGGTGGATGACGCCGAGATGCGCCGCATCGCCGCCGCCGAGGGATTGAAGGTGCTGAAGCCCGAGGCCGGGACCAGGCCCCGGGTCTACTACCGGAATCTTGATTGCTTCACCAAGGCGCTGGTCGGCGGCTCGGTGGCCGGTCCCGTCGCCGGGGTGGAGGAATGCGTCGCCGGGGCCAGCGTCTCCCTGGTCAGGGACGGCCGGACGCTGGCCGAGACCCGGACCGACACCTTCGGCGATTTCCGTTTCGACGGACTGGACGAAGGCAGCGGCGCCTATCGCCTGGAAATCCGCAAGCCGGGCTTCGCCCCCGGTAGCCTGAACTTCACCTTGGAGCGTTCGGCCTATCTCGGCGTCATCACCCTGTCCGCGTCGGCGGCGTGACGCGCCATGCCGGCTGAACTCACCCTGGGATGGATCGGCGCCGGCCGGATGGGCTCGGCCATGGCGGCCCGGCTGCTGACGGCGGGACTGGACGTCGCCGTCCACAACCGGACGCGCGCCAAGGCCGAACCCCTGGCCGCGCTGGGCGCACGCCTGGTCGACGGCCCGGCCGACCTCGCCGGCCGTGATATCGTCTTCACCAACCTGTCCAGTTCGGACGTGTTCGTCGACATGGTGTGCGGCGCGAACGGCCTGCTGTCGCGCAAGGGGCCATCGCCGCGCCTGCTGGTGGATTTCTCCACCATTTCCACCGAGGCCTCGGCTTTGGCGAGGAAGGCCCTGGCGCAGCGCGGCGCCGCCATGCTGGACGCGCCGGTCAGCGGCAACGCCAAGGTGGTCGAGGCCGGCAAGCTGTCCATCGTGGCGTCCGGCGAGCGCGCCGCCTTCGACCTGGCGCTGCCCTATCTCCGCCTGATGGCCAGGGCGGCGACCTATGTGGGCGAGGGCGAGGCGGCCCGCATCGTCAAGATCTGCCACAACGTCTTTCTTGGCGTGGTCGCCCAGTCGCTGGCCGAGGTCACGGTCCTGGCCGAAAAGGGCGGCGTGCCCCGGCACGCCTTCCTCGACTTCATCAACAACAGCGTGATGGGGTCGATGTTCACCCGCTACAAGGCGCCGGCCTACGTCAATCTCGACTTCCGGCCGACCTTCACCCCGGTGCTGCTGCGCAAGGATCTGGATCTCGGGCTGGCCGCCGCCCGCGAGATGGAGGTGCCGCTGCCGCTGGCCGCCCAGGTCCGGGAAATCCTGCAATCCATGATCGGCCAGGGCTATCGCGACTGCGACTTCGCCGCCCTGCTGGAGGTCGAGGCCAAGGCCGCCGGCATGACCCTGGCGCCCGAGGCCGTGGACGTCGATACCGGGCTGTGATCCCGATGGGAACAAAATATTAAGCGGAGGACGGAATGGCATACATTTTTCAGCAAGATGAACTGCCGAAGCTTGTTTCAGTGGTTCCTGGGCGCGAGCGCGTGTTCTTCGTGAACAAGGAGCTGGCCAATATCGATGATCTTCTGTGCGGTATCATGCGCTATAAGCATGGCGCCGCGTCGCCTTATCACTTCCATGAGAACTGTGAGCATTTTTACTTCATCATGACCGGTGATGGCGAGGTCGAGACGCCGGAAGGCGTGACCCCGGTCGGACCGGGCACCATGGTCTTCATTCCCGCCGAGGAGAAGCACCGCCTGCGGGCCTCGAAGGACGCGCTGTTCTATTTCGAGTTTCAGGCCCCCAACCGCTTCAAGACCACCATCCTGGACGGGACCGAGGACGACCTGCGCTGGGAGCGGGTCGACGGACGGGTCTGGGTCCAGAGCTGAACCGATTGGCAAGGGAGCACGCAAGCAATGACCACGACCTTTATCGACACCAACACCATCGCCCCCGTCACCCTCGGCAACGGCCAGGGGCGCCATGCCGAAATTCTCAATGACGCCCTGTGCGGGGCCAAGAGCGTGGTGGGCAGCCTGCGCTGGCTGGAATCCGGCCAGAGTCTCGCCGCCGCCTCGGACGGCAAGTCCCACCAGGTCGTCTACCTGATGGAAGGATGCGGCGTGATCCGGCTGGACGGCAAGGATTATGAGGTCGGTCCCGGCGCCGGCATCTATCTCGGTCCGTCCGAGACCGCCAGCATCAGCCAGACGGGGGGATCTCCCCTGAAGCTCTTCCAATTGGTGGTTCCGAAGACGGTGGCCTGACCGGGAACCCCGGCGGCCGGTCGGGAGTCCGGCGCCGGGTTGGATGTCATAGCGATTGGGGGGAGGCCATGACCGCGGTAGTCACCATACTGTTCTTCGGGGTGGCGTACGGGATGATCCTGTATCTCATCTCGGTGGGCCTGTCGGTCACCATGGGATTGATGGGGTTCGTCAATCTGGCGCACGGCGTTTTCGCCATGCTGGGCGGCTACGCCGCCGTGACCTTGATGAACCAATTGGGCCTGTCGCTGTTCGCGGCGCTGCCCCTGGCCTGCGCCATGGTCACCGTCGTCGGGTTCGTTCTGGAACGCACGCTGTATTCCCGTCTCTACGGCCGGTCGGAACTGGATCAGGTCCTGTTTTCCATGGGGCTGATCCTGATTTCCATGGCACTGGTGCGGGTGGTGTGGGGGCCGCTGGCCCAGCCGGTCCAACTGCCCGACTACCTCAAGGGCCAGTCGGTGGTCGGCGGCATCGAACTGCCGACCTATCGCTTTGTCCTGGTCGCCTTCGGGACGGCGGTAATCGTCGCCCTATGGGTGATCTTCGAGCGCACCCTGTTCGGCGCCCGCATCCGGGCGGCGGTCGACAACCGGGGCATGGCCCAGGCCATCGGCATCGACACCGGCAGGCTGTTCGCCGTCACCTTCGGCCTGGGCACCGGGCTCGCCGCCCTGGGCGGCGCCCTGGGGGCCGACGTGCTGGCCATCGCCCCCAACTACCCCCTCCACTACATCGTCTACTTCATGGTGGTGGTCGCCGTCGGTGGACTGGGCAGCATTCGCGGTCCCTTCATCGCCGCGCTGTCCATCGGTCTGGCCGACACCGCCTGCAAGTACCTGCTTCCCGAAATGGGCTCCGTCTTCATCTTCGCCTTCGTCTTCGCCCTGCTGCTGTGGCGACCGAACGGCATCACCGGCAAGCGTTGAGGAGGGCATCATGACCGACCGATCGAACGCCGCAGTCCTGGTCCTGCCGCAGGCCGGCACGGTGGGGGCCAGGAAGATCCTGCCGATGCTGCTGTGGGTGGCAGCGCTGGCGATCCCGACATTTGCCCCCGGCTATACGCCGCTGGCCAGCCAGATCGTGGTCATGATCCTGTTCGCCCTGTCGCTGGACCTGCTGGTTGGGTTCACCGGCATCGTCACCCTGGGCCACGCCGCCCTGTTCGGCGCCGGCGCCTACACCGCCGGCATCATGGCGCTGCGGCTTACCAACGACCCCCTGATCACCGCATTGTCCGGGATGGCCGTCGCGGCCCTGGTCGGGCTGGTGACCGGCAGTTGCATGCTGCGGACCAAGGGGCTGGCCTTCCTGGTTCTGTCCCTGGCCGCCGCCTTCATGCTGCATGAACTGGCCAACATGGCGACCTCGGTGACCGGCGGCGACGACGGCTTGCAAGGCGTCAGCTTCGCGCCGCTCCTGGGAGTGTTCGAATTCGATTTCAGGGGACAGACGGCGTTCTACTACAGCCTCGCCTGCCTGTTCGCCGCCTTCCTACTGGTTCGCCGGGTGGTCAATTCCCCGTTCGGGTGGTCGCTGCGCGGCATCCGCGAGAACGACGGCCGCATGCGGGCGATCGGCTGCCCCATCTATCGCCGCCGCCTTGCCGCCTATGTGATCTCGTCCGCCCTGGCCGGGCTGGCCGGGGCGTTGCAGGCGCAGATCACCCAGTTCGTCGCCCTGCGCTCCCTCAGCCTGGAACTGTCCGGCGACGTGCTGATTATGCTGATCCTGGGGGGAGCCGGCCGGCTGTACGGCGCCTTCGTCGGCGTTCCCCTGTTCATGTTCGCCCAGGACCTGCTGGCCAAGGAGGACCCGGCCAACTGGTATCTGGGGCAAGGCGTGATCCTGCTGGTCATGACCCTGTTCGTGCCCGGCGGCGTCCTTGGCCTGGTAGAGCGCGTCCGGCGCTCCCTGGGGCGGGGAGGTCGGCGATGAGCGGTTCGGCGCCCATTCTCGAAACCAGGGGGCTTACCCGGTTCTTCGGCCCGGTGCGGGTGACCGGCGATGTCGACTTCACCCTTCATCCCGGCGAGCGCCGCGCCATCATCGGCCCCAACGGCGCGGGCAAGACCACCTTCGTCAACCTGCTGAGCGGACGTCTTGCCCCCAGTTCCGGCCAGGTCTTTCTTGGCGGCGAGAACGTGACCGCCATGAGCGAGGCCAGGCGGATCAAGCTGGGCCTGGGACGGACATTCCAGATCACCTCGCTGTTTCCAAACCTGTCGGTGCGCAAGAACGTGTTCCTGGCGGTGGCCGAGCACGAGGGCGTGGCCTGGAACCTGTTCCGCTCGGCGGCGTCCCACCGCCGGCAATTCGACCGGGTGGACGAACTGCTGGATCGGGTCGGTCTCTCCGACGTGGCGGAAGTGCCGGCCCAGGACCTGCCCTATGGACGGCAGCGTCTGCTGGAGATCGCCGTCACCCTGGCGCTGCGCCCCCGGGTCCTGCTGCTGGACGAGCCCGCCGCCGGCATCCCCACCTCGGAGAGCCACATCATCTTGTCCATCCTGGACACCCTGCCCAAGGATATCGCGGTGCTGCTGATCGACCACGACATGGATCTGGTCTTCCGCTTCGCGCAGCGCATCACCGTCCTGGTTCAGGGATCGGTGATGGTCGAGGGAACTCCGGCCGAGATCGCCGCCAACGAGCGCGTCCGCAAGATCTATCTGGGAGAGAGCGACCATGCTGCGGCTTGAGGGGATCACCGCCGGCTACGGCCATACCGTCATTCTCGAAGGCGTCGACCTCAGCCTGCCGCCGGGCGGCCTGCTGGCGGTGCTGGGGCGCAACGGCGTCGGCAAGTCCACCTTGATGAAGACCATCGTCGGCCAGACCAGGATACGCCAGGGCGACATCAGGTTCGGGGGGGAAACCATAACCGGACAGGCGTCGTATCGCCGGTCGCGCATGGGAATCGGCTATGTTCCCCAGACCCGCGACGTGTTTCCGTCGCTGACCGTCGAGGAGAACCTGCGGATCGCCGCCCGTCCGGGAAAATGGGATCTCGACGGGGTGTTCGAGGTGTTTCCCAATCTGGCGGCGCGGCGCGACAACAAGGGCACCGAGATTTCGGGCGGCGAACAGCAGATGCTGTCCATCGGCCGCGCCCTGATGGGCAATCCGTCCCTGCTGCTGCTGGACGAACCCATGGAGGGGCTGGCCCCGGTGATCGTCGAGCAGTTGCTGGATTCCTTCCGCACCCTGCGGGCCGACGGCGACCTCGCCATCATCCTGGTGGAGCAATACGTCAATCTCGCCCTCGATTTCTCGCCCGTCACCATCGTCCTCGACCGGGGCCGGGTGGTGTTCGCCGGCGAATCCGAGCGGCTGCGCCAGGATCAGGACCTGATGGCCGATCTGATCGGGGCCGGGGGAGCGTCGAAGGCCAAGCATTAGGCCATTACCACACCAACCGATTCCGGAGGGGTCCTCATGAAATACAACCGCCCGCATTCGACCGCGTCCTGGGGGACGATGGCCAAGGATTGGGAAAAGGGCGTCGATTACCAGCGGCTGATCTCGGACCGCTTCGACCGCGCCCAGGCGGCGGTCAAGGCCGCCGGCCTGGGGGCCGTGCTCTGCTTCAACGTCGACAACGTCCGCTACATCACCGGCACCCATATCGGCGAATGGGTCAGGGACAAGTTCGACCGCTATGCGCTCTGCCCCGCCGACGGTCCGGCCTATCTGTGGGACCCGGCGCCGCCGGCCAAGCGGATCAGCTCGCCCTGGATCGCCGATCGGGTCGACGCCCCCATCAGCAACATGCAAGGGGCGTTGCCGCCCAAGGTGGGCGCGCAGAAGGATTTCGCCAAGCAGATCAGAAAGATGATGGCCCATTACGGCATCGAGGGCAAACCGCTGGGCATCGACCTGCTGGAACTGCCCATGCTGCGCGCCCTGGAGGCCGAGGGTATCGAGGTGGTGGACGGGCAGCAGGCGATGCTGGACGCCCGCGAGATCAAGACCCCCGACGAGATCGAATTGCTGAAGGTCGCCGCCGGCATGGTGGACGCCACCTATTACGACATCTNGTGGACGCCACCTATTACGACATCTGCAAGGCCATCCGCCCCGGCGTGCGCGAGAACGAACTGGTGGCCATCGCCCACGACCGGCTCTACCGCCTGGGCTCCGAGCGGGTGGAGTGCGTCAATTCGGTGGCGGGGCCGCGCGGCACGCCGCATTCGCACACCTTTTCCGACCGGATCATCCAGCCCGGCGACATGATCTACCTGGACATCATGCATTCCTTTAACGGCTACCGCACCTGCTACTACCGCACCTTCGTCTGCGGCGAGCCCAACCGGCATCAGGTCGAGGCCTACGAGACCGCGTCCAGGTGGATCAGTGCCTCCATCGACGCCATCCGCCCCGGCGCCACGGTCGAGGAGGTGGCCTCGGTGTGGCCGGCGGCCGAGGAATTCGGCTATCGCAACGAGGAAGAGGCCTTCCTGCTGCAATACGGCCACGGCATCGGCCTGTCGCTGTGGGAGCGCCCCATCATCAGCCGCCGCTTCAAGGGCCAGAACACCGTGCTGAAGGAAGGCATGGTCTTCGCGGTCGAGACCTGGAAGGGCGCCGCCGACGGGTCCGGCGCAGCGCGGATCGAGGAGGAGGTGGTGGTCACCAAGACCGGCTGCGAGGTGATCACCAATTTCCCGTCGGACCGCCTGATCTCCTGCGGCCTGCCCGGCTGCGACGTGTTCTGAGGAGCGCCCAGATGAAGCTTCAGGATTCGGGGCTGCTGCGGAACCAATGCCTTGTCGGCGGCGTCTGGTGCGACGCCGCCGACGGCGCGGTGATCGAGGTCCGCAACCCGTCCACCGGCCAGCGGCTCGGCTCGGTCCCAAGGATGGGGGCCGCCGAGACCCATCGGGCCATTCAGGCCGCCAACGCCGCCTGGGCGGACTGGCGGGGGCGGACCGCCAGGGAGCGGTCCCGCATTCTCCGGCGCTGGTTCGAGCTGATGGTGGACAGCCAGGAGGACCTTGCCGCCATCCTGACCTCGGAGCAGGGCAAGCCCTTGGCCGAGGCCAGGGGGGAAATCCTCTACGGCGCGTCGTTCGTCGAATGGTTCGCCGAGGAGGCCAAGCGGGTCTATGGCGACACCATTCCCGGCCATGCCCCCGACAAGCGCATCATCGTCGTCAAGGAACCCATCGGCGTGGTCGCCGCCATCACGCCGTGGAACTTTCCCAACGCGATGATCACCCGCAAGGCCGGCGCCGCCCTGGCCGCCGGCTGCCCGGTGGTGCTGAAGCCGGCCAGCCAGACCCCGTTTTCCGCCCTGGCCCTGGCCGTGCTTGCCGAGCGGGCGGGAGTGCCGAAGGGCGTGTTCAGCGTGGTGACCGGCGCCGCCTCGGCCATCGGCGGCGAGATGACCTCCAATCCGGTGGTGCGCAAGCTGACCTTCACCGGCTCGACCGAGATCGGCAAGATGCTGATGGCCCAGTGCGCCGGCACCGTCAAGAAGGTGTCGCTGGAACTGGGCGGCAACGCGCCGTTCATCGTGTTCGACGACGCCGACCTGGATGCGGCGGTCAGGGGCGTGATGGCGTCCAAGTACCGCAACACCGGCCAGACCTGCGTCTGCGTCAACCGCATCCTGGTCCAGGACCGCGTCTACGACGACTTCGCCTATCGCCTGAAGACGGCGGTGGCCGCGCTCAAGGTCGCCGACGGCTTCGCCGACGGGGCCGAGCAAGGGCCGCTGATCGACGAGGCGGCGGTGCTGAAGGTCGAGGCCCATATCCAGGACGCCCTGTCGCGGGGCGCCCGCGTGGTGGCCGGCGGCCGGCGGCATGTGCGCGGCGGCACCTTCTTCGAGCCCACCATCCTGGCCGACGTCACCCCCGCCATGGCGGTGGCGCGGGAGGAGACCTTCGGCCCGGTGGCGCCGCTGTTCCGCTTCAAGACCGAGGACGAGGCCGTTCGCATGGCCAACGACACCGAATTCGGGCTGGCCTCCTACTTCTATACCCGCGACATCGGCCGGGTGTGGCGGGTGGCCGAGGCGCTGGAATACGGCATGGTCGGCATCAACGAGGGCCTGATCTCCACCGAGGTGGCCCCGTTCGGCGGCGTCAAGGAATCCGGCCTGGGCCGCGAGGGCTCGAAATACGGCATCGAGGACTATCTGGAGATCAAGTATCTCTGCATGGGCGGAATCGGGGGCTAGCCATGGATCCGCGCATCCCCGTCACCATCCTGACCGGCTATCTCGGCAGCGGCAAGACGACGCTGCTGAACCGGCTGCTTCGGGGGCCGATGGGGGCCGGCACCGCCGTCATCGTCAACGAGTTCGGCGATATCGGGCTTGACCACGACCTTATCGTCCACAGCGACGACGCCGTGGTGCTGCTGTCCAACGGCTGCCTGTGCTGCGCCGTCAGGGGCGATCTGGTCAAGACCCTGCGCGAGCTGTGCTTCCGCCCCGGCGCCGGAATCGCCCGCGTCGCCATCGAGTGCAGCGGGCTGGCCGATCCCGGTTCGGTGATCCAGGTGATCCTGACCGATCCGGTGGTGTCGGCCCGCTATGCGCTGGGGTCGGTGACCTGCACATTCGACGCCGTCAACGGTCCGGCCACCCTGGCCGCCCACGCCGACAGCGCCCGGCAGGTGTCGCTGGCCGACCGCATTGTCCTGACCAAACTGGACCTCTGCCCCGATGCCGAGGACGTCCTGCGCCGCCGGTTGGCCGCCGTCAATCCGGCGGCGGCCATCGTCCTGCCCGAGCGATGCGATCTGTCCGATCTGGCGGTCGAACCGCCGGGACGGGTGTTCGAGACCGCCACGGGGGGGCACGGCCATGGCATCCAGTCGTTCTCCATCGTCCGGGACCAGCCCATGGCGTTGGATACCCTGGACCTGCTGCTGCGCGCCATCCGGGACAATCTCGGTCCCGGCCTGCTGCGGGTGAAGGGGATCATCGACATCGAGGGCGAGCCCGGCCGGCCGGCGGTGCTTCAGGGCGCGCAGGCCGTCCTGCATGACCTCGTCCGGCTGGAGGACTGGCCCGGCCAGGACCGCCGCAGCCGCATCGTCTTCATCACCCAGGGGATCGGCCGTCAGGTGGTCGACGAGATCGCGGCGCTGGTCGAGGGCATGGCCGCCCGCGACCGGCGGCGGAAACTCGCCCAGGGACATTGTTAGGGATTCTCGCGATGGCACAGATGATCGATCTTACCCCGGACGCCCCCTGGCGCGAGCTGCGCTCCTCGCCCGAGGATTGGGCGGCGCTCGGCCGTGACGAATTGCTGCGCATGCTGGGCCACCTGCATGTGGTTCGCGCCTTCGAGGAAACCGTCCTTCAACTGGAGGGCGAGGGGCTGGTCCATGGTCCGGCCCATTCCAGCATCGGCCAGGAAGGCGGCGCGGTCGGCGTCTGCGCCCTGCTGAACAGTCCGGATCTCATCACCGGGTCTCACCGGGGCCATCACCAGTTCCTCGCCAAGGGGCTGCGGCATCTTGATCGGACGGGGGCCGATCCGTGTCATGATCCACTGTCCGGCGAGGTGATGACCTTCCTGCATCGCTCGCTGGCCGAGATCATGGGGTTGTCCGCCGGCTTCTGCAAGGGGCGCGGCGGCTCGATGCATCTGCGCTGGGCCGAGGCCGGCGCCCAGGGCACCAACGCCATCGTCGGCGGCGGCGTGCCGCTGGCGGCCGGGCTGGCCTGGGCCAGGCGGCGGCAGGGACGGGGCGACGTGGTGTTCAGCTTCTTCGGCGACGGCGCCGCCAATATCGGCGCGGTGCCGGAAGCCATGAACCTGGCCGCCCTGTGGCGGTTGCCCATCTGCTTCTTCATCGAGAACAATTCCTATGCCGTCTCGACCACCCTGGCGGAGGCGACGCGGGAACCCCGCCTGTCGTCGCGGGGGCCGGCCTTCGGCATTCCGTCGTTCCGGGTGGACGGCATGGACCCGGTGGCGGTGCGCCTCGCCGCCGGGGAGGCCTTGAAGATCATGCGGGCCGACGAGGGACCGACGGTGATCGAGGCCGATGTCTACCGTTACTTCCATCACAGCGGCGGCCTGCCCGGCAGCGCCTTCGGCTACCGCGCCAAGGACGAGGAGGCGGCGTGGCGCCAGCGCGATCCCCTGGTCCGGATGGCGGCCGAAATGATCGAGCGCAAATGGCTGTCGGCCGACCAGGATCAGGCGATCTGCGCCAATGCCCAGACGGCCATGAGCCATGCGGCGGCGCGCCTGACCGAGCCGGACGGCAACAAGCGCCGCATCGTTGCCTCGCTGTGGCCCAAGCCGGAATTCCGCGACCACGGATTGCGCGGCGACCTGTCCGAGTTCGCCGGCGTCCGGTTCGAGGAACTGGAGACCGCCACCGGCCCGGTGGGCGAGGTCAGGTTCATCGATGCGGTCGCCGCCGTGATGACGCGGCGCATGGAGACCGACGAGCGCATCGTCGTCCTGGGCGAGGACATCCACCGCCTGAAGGGCGGCACCAATGGCGCCACCAAGGGCCTGTTCGACCGCTTTCCCGGCCGCATCGTTCCCACCCCGATCTCGGAACAGGGCTTCGTCGGCGTGGGCGGCGGCATCGCCATGGACGGAACCTACCGGCCGGTGATCGAGCTGATGTACGCCGATTTCGCCCTGGTCGCCGCCGACCAGCTGTTCAACCAGATCGCCAAGGTGCGGCACATGTTCGGCGGCGACGCCCCCATGCCGCTGGTGCTGCGCAGCAAGTGCGCCATCGGCACCGGCTACGGCTCGCAGCATTCCATGGACCCGGCCGGGCTTTACGCCGCCTGGCCGGGCTGGCGGATCGTGGCCCCATCCACCCCCTTCGACTATGTCGGCCTGATGAACAGCGCGCTTTTGTGCGAGGACCCGGTGCTGGTGATCGAGCATGTGGGCCTATACAGCTCGACCGGCCCGGGGCCATCCGCGGATTTCGACTATTTCATTCCGCTGGGCAAGGCCAAGGTGGTGCGCCCCGGTTCCCGCCTGACGGTGCTGACCTATCTGGCGATGACGCCGCTGGCGGTGACGGTGGCCGACGAAGCCGGGCTGGACATCGAGGTGGTGGACCTGCGCTCTCTGGATCGCGCCGGCCTCGATTGGGACACCATCGGCGCTTCCATCCGCAAGACCAACAACGTGGTGGTGCTGGAGCAGGGCGGGCTGACGGTTTCCTATGGCGCCATGGTGGCCGATGAGGTGCAGCGCCGCTTCTTCGACTGGCTGGACGCCCCGGTGGGCCGCATCCACGGCGGCGAGGCCGCGCCCTCGGTCTCCAAGGTGCTGGAACGCGCCGCCTATGTGGGCGAGGAGGAAATCCGCCAGGGCTTCGCCCGCGCCCTGGCCGAGACCGGCCTGACGCTGGCGGCGGAATAGGGGAGGGAAGCATGAGCCTGCCCGGCCTGAAGGGGACCGACCATATCGGCTTCACCGTTCCCGACCTGGACGAGGCGGTGGCGTTCTTCGTCGACGTCATCGGCTGCGAGCCGTTCTACGAACTGGGGCCGTTCCGCTCCGACGGCGACTGGATGGCTACCCATCTCGATGTTCATCCCAGGGCGGTGATGAAACGCCTGAAGTTCCTGCGCTGCCGCAACGGCTCCAACTTCGAGCTGTTCGAGTACGACTCGCCCGATCAGAACCGGGCGCAGCCCCGCAACAGCGACATCGGCGGCCACCATCTGGCCTTCTATGTCGACGACATGGATGTCGCGGTGGCCTATCTGAGGTCGCAAGGGGTGCGCATCCTGGGCGAACCGACGGTCAGGACCAATGGTCCCAATGGCGGCCAGACCTGGGTCTATTTCCTGTCGCCCTGGGGGATGCAGCTTGAACTGGTCAGCTTTCCCAACGGCAAGGGCTACGAGCGCGAGACCACGGCGCGCCTGTGGCATCCCGCCTTTCCCGCGAATTGAGCCATATCATGCCCTCCGATTCCGATCATCGCATCGTCGCCAGTCCGCTGGCCCGGCGTATCGCCCGGGATGGCGGCGTCGACCTGAAGGCGGTCAGGGGCTCCGGCCCCCATGGCCGCGTCGTCAGGGCCGACGTGGATTCCGTCCTGTCACGGAGCGTGGACGTTTCGCCCGCACCCGCCGCCGCTGCTCCGTTCGGGCCGGCGTTCGAGGAGATTCCCAATTCCTCCATGCGCAAGGTCATCGCGCGGCGTCTGACCGAGGCCAAGGCCACCATTCCGCATTTCTACCTGTCGATCGATTGCGAGCTGGAGTCCTTGCTGAAGGTCCGGGCCGAGCTGAACGGCCGCTCCGATGCCTATAAGCTGTCGGTCAACGACTTCGTGGTCCGCGCCGTGGCGCTGGCGCTGAGGAAGGTGCCCGCCGCCAACGCCTCGTGGGGCGAGGAGGCGATCCGGCGCTATGTCGACGTCGACATCTCGGTGGCGGTGGCGACGCCTTCCGGCCTGATCACCCCCATCGTGCGCCACGCCGACCGCAAGGGGCTGGCGGGAATCTCGGGTGAGATGAAGGCGCTGGCCGTCAAGGCCCGCGACGGCAAGCTTAGACCTGAGGACTTCCAGGGCGGCGGCTTCACCATCTCGAATCTCGGCATGTACGGCGTCCGGGACTTCGCCGCCATCATCAACCCGCCCCAGGGCTGCATCCTGGCGGTCGGGGCCGGCGAGCAGCGCCCCGTGGTCAAGGCCGGCGCGCTGGCCATCGCCACGGTGATGACCTGCACCTTGTCGGTGGATCACCGGGTGGTCGACGGCGCCGTCGGGGCCGAATTCCTGGCCGCCTTCAAGGCGCTGATCGAGGACCCGCTCGCCATGCTGCTGTAGGAGACGACCATCATGATGCCCAGCCTTGACCAGCTTTTGCTCCAGCGCCGCAGCCTGCGGTCGTTCAGCGACCGCCCCATCGAGCGCGGGATTCTCGACCGGATGTTCGAGGCGGCGCGCTGGGCCTCGTCCGCCTTCAACGAACAGCCCTGGAACTACGTGGTTCTGGACGACCCGGCTTCCGACGCCCGGCTGCGCGTGCTCGCCAGCATGGAGCCGCACAACCGGTCCTGGGCGGAAAAGGCGCCGGTCATCCTCGCCTCGGTGGCCCAGTTGGGATTTCGCGGCCGGGGTGGCGTCAACCGCCACGCCTATCACGACGTCGGGCAGGCCAACGCCCATCTGGCGCTGCGGGCGGCCGAGCTTGGCCTGACCGTCCACATGATCGGCGGTTTCGACCACCGGACCGCCGCCGAGGCCCTGGGCCTGTCCGCCGCCTTCGACGTGGTGGCGCTGATGGCGGTGGCCTATCCCGGCCCGCCCGAGGTGTTGCCCGAACCCTTGCGGGTCCGGGAGGTGGCGCCCCGCATCCGTCGGGAGATCGGCGAGTTCGTCCATTTCGGTGTCTGGACGAAATAGGCGGGGAGTCAGCTTCCGGCTTCTCCCGAGAACATCGCGATGACGGCGGGCGGAATCGGCGCCGCCCTGATGCGGGCCTGTTCGGCGTCGAATACGGTCCACACCCTGGTTTCGGCGTATTCGACCGCGACGGCGTCGCCGTTGCGGACGGTGTGCTGCAACTCGAAGGCGCTGCGGTGCAAGGCCGAGAACCTGGACTCGATCACCAGTTCGTCGCCCCAGCGGGACGGCGCCTTGAACTGCGCCTTGCAGTCGACCAGGGGAATGCCGTCGATGCCGAATTGCGCGATCATGGACCTGAAGGGGATTCCCGCCCTGGCCAGCAGGGCGTGCATGGAGGAATCGAACCAGATGAAGTAATTGGGATTGAAGACGATTCCGGTGGGGTCGCAGTGTCCGAATTCGACAAGGACGGTGCGGGAGTTTGACAGCATCGGGTGAATTTTCCGTCGGTTGGGGGTGCCTGATGCTCAGGGACGGGAATCGTGGGACGAACCGGCCCGAGGCGCAAGGGAAAAGGGGCCGGACGAATGCTCGTCCGGCCAAGAGAGGATGCCGTGGCACGGCACCCCGGTGGTGGGGAGACAATATCCGGGCGTGCCGGCCAGGTTCAGGGGAACCATGGTGATCGTAACGACAGGTGAAACCGTCGATAGTTGCCAATTGTTATTTTGACGTTTTGTTTTGCAGAACGAAGGTCGGCAATCTTGATGATTGTCATGAAAATTATCGGCGTGGCTGTATCTCGATAATCAGAGCGGGCCTGATCGTTCGATTTCCGCGAACGGTATCCGACGATATTAAATCAGAGCCGGGGCAATCCCGGACATACAGTGATGCGATCATCGCTGTCGTGCCCCGAACCGCCGACACATTGCCTTTGCGATACCGAATTCCGAAGGAGGACGTTGATGACGCCTGCCGAGTTGACAGTTGAAGCGACCGATGGCGGGACGACCATCCTCAAGAGCGTCTGCCGGTCCTGTCACGGCGGATGCGGCGCGTTGCTTCATGTCCGGGGCGGGGAACTGGTCAAGGTGGAGGGCGATCCGGATTCGCCGCTGAACCGGGGGCGCCTGTGCCCCATCGGCACCGTCACCCGCGATCTGGTCTATCATCCCGACCGGCTCAAATATCCCATGCGCCGGGTGGGAAAGCGGGGCTCCGGCCAATGGGATCGCATCACCTGGGACGAGGCGCTGGACGAGATCGCCACCCGCCTGCTCGACATCAAGGCGCGCCACGGCGCCGAGGCCATCGCGCTGGGCACCGGCACCGGACGGCATCACATCCGCTGGGTGTCGCGCTTCGGCCACGCGCTCGGCACCCCCAACTGGGCCGAGCCCGGCTTCGCCCAATGCTTTCACCCCCGGGTCAACACCTGCATCCTGACCATGGGCGACTATCCGGTCTGCGACTTCACCGGCGACGTTGCCGCCGAGACCATCATGTACTGGGGCCACAACCCGGTGAATTCAGGGCCGGACGGCGAGACCCGCTTCAACGCCCGCGATTCGGCGGCGGCGGCCAAGCACATCATCGTGGTTGACCCGCGCGAGACCGAACTGGCCAAACGGGCCGAACTCTGGTTGCAGGTACGGCCCGGCGCCGACGACGCCCTGGGGCTGGCGATGTTGAACGTCATCATCGGCGAGACGCTCTACGATGCGGATTTCGTCGGCCGCTGGACTCATGGCTTCGACGACTTGGCCCGCCACGTCGTCCAGTTCAGCCCGGAATGGGCAGAGCCCATCACCTGGGTCCCGGCCGACAAGATCAGGGCGGCGGCGCGGCTGTTCGCCCAGGCTAGGCCGGCGCTGCTGGAATGGGGCTGCGCCATCGAGCATACCCCGAAATGCATCCAGACCATCCGTGCCCTGTCCATGATTCCGGTGCTGACCGGCAATATCGAGATTCCCGGCGGCTGGGTGTTCGGGATGAAGGGCATCGGCCGCTTTCCCAGCCTGATCGAGCTGCTGACCCCGGAAGCCGGCGCCAAGCGTCTGGGCGGGCAGCAGTTCAAGCTGCTGGGCGGCGAGGGCGCCGACCTGCCGGCCGCCCACATCCCGACCCTGCTCCAGGCGATGCGGGAAGGCAAGCCCTATCCGGTCAAGGCCTTCCTGGTGTTCGGCAACAACACCCTGACCACCTACGCCAATTCGTCGCTGGTCCATGAATCGCTGATGAAGCTGGACTTCATGGTCAACGCCGACCTGTTCATGACGCCGACCGCCGAACTGGCCGACATCGTCCTGCCCGCCGCGTCGTGGCCGGAACTGGACCAGATCGCCGGCCTGCCCACCATCGCCGCCAACGTGGTGCTGGGTCAGCAGAAAGCGGTCCGGGTGCACGAATGCAAGGCCGACGAGGAAATCTTCACCGAACTGGCCCGGCGCATGAACCTGCCCGGCTGCACCGAGCCGGTGCGCGACGTGCTGGATTCCCAGTTGAAGGGGCTGGGGATCACCTTCGAGGAACTGACCAAAAGGGGCTTCGTCAAGGTCCCGTTCAGGTACAGAAAGTACGAGGAGAAGGGGTTCAAGACGCCGACCGGCAAGATCGAGCTGTATTCCACCCGGCTGGAGGAAATGGGCTATGCCCCGCTGCCCTATTACGAGGAGCCGCCGGAAAGCCCGATCTCGGCCCCCGAAATCGCCAAGGACTTCCCCCTGGTCCTGACCACCGGCGGCCGCATTCCATTTTACTTCAATTCCGAACACCGCCAATTGCCCAAGCTGCGCAAGGCGCGGCGCGACCCCCAGGCCGAGATCCATCCCGACACCGCCGCCCGCTTTGGCATCGGCAACGGCGACTGGATGTGGATCGAAACCCGTCGCGGACGCATGAAGCAGAAGGCCAAGGTCACCACCGGCATCGACGCCCGCGTGATCAACGCCGAACACGCCTGGTGGTTCCCCGATGAGGAGGGGCCGGAATACGGGGTGTGGAAATCCAACGTCAACATGCTGACCAACAGCGAGCCACCCTACGACCCGGCCATGGGCACCTATCAGCTCCGCGCATTGCTGTGTCGAATCGGTAAGGTGGAATAACCACTAAAACGGGAGGTAAGGGACATGTATCGGATATTCTGGAGGACGGCGCGGGCCGCGCTGATGGGCGGGGTCGGGCTGGCGGCGGCGGCGTTGCCCGTCGGCGCGGAAAACGTGAAGGTCGGGGTGATCCTGACCTATTCCGGCCGGGACGCCGCCCTGGGCGAGCAGATTGACCGGGCCATCAACCTGTATGTGAAGCTGCACGGCGCCGACCTGCCGGCGGGAACCACCGTCGAGCTGGTCCGGCGCGACGATACCGGCCCCAACCCGGACGTGGCGAAGCGGCTGGCCCAGGAGCTGATCCTGCGCGAGAAGGTCCAGATGTTGACCGGCGGCCAGTGGACGCCCAACGCCACGGCGGTGGCCGCGCTTTCGAAGGAAGCCAAGGTCCCCTTCGTGGTGATGACCGCCGGCGGCTCGGCGGTGACCGAGCAATCGCCCTACGTGATCCGCACCGGCTGGACCTTGTGGCAGACCAGCTATCCCCTGGGCCAATGGGCGGGCAAGCAGGGGATGAAGAAGGCCTATACCGTGGTGAGCGACTTCGCGCCCGGCCATGATGGTGAACAGGCCTTCATCAAGGGCTTCACCGAGAATGGCGGCGACGTCGTCGGATCGGTCCGCATTCCCCTCAAGACCAGCGACTACCTGCCTTATCTCCAGAAGGTCAAGGAAGCCAATCCCGAAACCATCTACGTGTTCAATCCGGGCGGCCCCCAGGCCACCGCCTTCATGAAGGCGTTCGACGACATCGGACTGACCAGGTCCAAGGTCAGGATCATCGGGCCGGGGGACATCACCAGCGATGACGAGCTTCCCAACATGGGCAAGGCGGCGCTGGGCGTCACCACCTTGCTTCAGTATTCCCCCTCGGGCGACCGGCCCGAGAACAAGGAATTCGTCGCCGCCTGGAAGAAGGAATACGGCGAGGCGGCGGTTCCGACCTTCTTCGCCGTGGCCGGATGGGACGGCATGAAGGCGGTGTTCGACGCCATCATCGCCCAGAAGGGCAGGATCGATCCCGACAAGACCATGGCGTTCCTGTCCAACTGGTCCAATCCCAAGAGCCCGCGCGGCCCGATCAAGATCGATCCGGCCACCCGCGACATCGTCCAGAACCAGTATATCCGCAGGGTCGAGGATGTCGGCGGCAAGCTGGTCAACATCGAGACCGATACCATTCCCCAGGTCGCCGACCCGTGGAAGGCCATGAAGAAGTAGGACATGTCGTTCCGGGGGCGGCCTTGACCGCCGCTCCCGAGAGCGGTGACGGGTGGGGGATGGCCGAAGCGTTCGGGGCGACCGGAGTGGTTCAGATCGCCCGGATTTCCGACAGGAAACCCTCCACCTCGGCCCGGATCATCTCCGAACGGTTCGAAACGTCGCCGGCCGCTTGCAGAACCTGGGTGGCGGCGGCGCCGGTCTGGTTGGCCCCGTGCGAGACCTCGACGATATTGCGGTTGACGTCCTCGACCCCCTGGGCCGCCTGCTGGACGTTGCGGCTGATCTCGGCGGTGGCGGCGCTCTGTTCCTCCACCGCCGAGGCGATGGCGGTGGAAATGCCGTTGATTTCGCGGATGGTGCCTCCGATGTGGCGGATCGCGTCGACCGAATCGCGGGTCGCTTCCTGGATGGCCTTGATGTGGTCGCCGATCTCGCTGGTCGCCTTGACGGTCTGGTTGGCCAATTGCTTGACCTCGTTGGCGACTACGGCGAAGCCCTTGCCGGCCTCGCCGGCGCGGGCCGCCTCGATGGTGGCGTTCAGCGCCAGCAGGTTGGTCTGGGACGCGATGTCGTTGATCAGGCTGACCACCTCGCCGATCTTCTGCGCGGCCTGGGACAGTCCGGCCACGGTGGCGTCGGTCTGGTCGGCCTCGCGGACGGCGTCGGCCGACATATGGGCCGAATGGCTGACCTGGCGGGTGATCTCTCCCACCGAGGCGGCCAGTTCCTCCACCGCCGACGCGACGGTCTGGATGTTGGTGCTGGTCTGCTCGGAGGCGGCGGCGACGGTGGTGGAGCGGTCGGTGGTGTCGCCGGCCACCCGCGTCATCTCGTGGGCGGTGGCGACCAGTTCGGTGGCGGACGAGGCCAGGACGCCGACGTATTGGGAGACCTTCCGGTCGAAGGTGTGGGTCAGATCCTCGCGGCGGTGGACGCGGGTCTCGTTGAAGGCCCGTTCCAGCGCCTGTTCCGCTTGCAAGGTGTCGTTGGTGAGCAGCGCGGAGCGGAACACCATGATGGTCCGCGCCATGTCGCCGATCTCGTCCTTGCGGTCGATTCCCTGGACCTCGGCATCCTTCTCGCCCTGGCCGATGCGGTGGATCGTCCCGGCCAGGGCCAGGAAGGGACCGACCACGCTGCGGATGATGACGACGGTCAGGGTCAGCGCCAGGCCGATCAGCGCCGCCATGATGGTGGCGATCACCGTCAGATCGCGCTTGGCGGCCGAACCGATGCTGGTGGCGGTGGCGACAAGATCGGCGGCGGCATCGTTTTCCAGCGACTTGAGGACGGTGAGGCGGCTGGTGGCCGCGTCGAACCACTTCTTCGCGTCGACCGCTCCCGGGGGCAGGTCGAGCTTGGCGGAGTTGCGCAAGTCCTCGAAGCCGGACATCGAGGGATTTTGGAGGACGTCCTTGAATTTCTTCTGATGCGCCGGCTCGGCGAAGGTCAGGTAGGTGCTGAAATAGGCGCGTTCCTGGGCGCTGCGTTCGACGAACCGCCTGTAGCGAATTTCAGAGAAGCTTTCGGCGAAGCCGACGACGCCCACCGCCCGTTCCTGTCCCGCCCGCTCCTTGCCCTGGGCGAGGCTGAGATAGGCGGTCAGCCGATTGGTCACCCGCGCGCTTTCCAGTCCACGGGCGACTTCCCCCAATCCGTCGAGAAGGTTGGTGATGGCGGTGGAATAACCCTCGACGATGTCCGGCGTATTCATCGACTTGTCGCGCGCGGCGGCGCGAAGACGGTCGATTTCGGCCAGGACCTTGGCCGTGTTTCCCATCGCCTCCACGGTTACCACCGCCCGCAGCCTGTCGGCCTTTTCGTGCTGCCCCGGCAAGGTGGACTGGGCCAGCGCGTCGCCGGACAGCGCCAGGGCGGTCAGGCCGCGTTCGTGCTGCAACTCGTGAACCAGGTTGCCGGTGTTGACGGCATGGGCGGCGAGGGCGTGCACGTGCTCCATCTCCTTGACCACGCCGTACTTGCCGTGGATCAGGAGGACGGTGACGCAGATGGCGAGGACCGTCGGAATCAAGGCGGCGGTCAGGATGCGGGTGCGGACCCTGAAACCGGCCAGGAACAGGTCGACCCGGGCCGCGATGCCGGACCCGGCGGTGGCCTTGGCCATTCCGGCCGCCCGGTAGGCGGCGCGCAGCTGGAGATCCTGGCCGAGGACGTGATCGAGGAACCAGCGGGTCAGGAAGGCGGCGGCCGCCTCCACCACCGGGGGCGAGGTGTCGCGCCTCAGTTTCTCGGTCAGTTGCCCGATGTTGTCCCTGATCTTGCGGTTCTCCTGGATGTGCCGGTCCAGGCCGGGGAAGTTGATCTTGCGCATCGCCGCTTCCTCGCGGGCGCAATGCTGCTCGAAATAGCTGCCCACCTGGGTCATGAATCCGGGGGCCTCGGCCAGCCGTCCGGCCGCCAGCGCCGCCCCCAGGTCGTTGATCATGTCGCAGAACTTGCGATGGTCGGCATCCACGAAGTCCACGCCGATCTCGTAGACGGGTTTCCACTGGATCACCATTCCGATCTCCTGCTGCTGACGCGACCGCCGGACCTAGAACAGGCAGTCGGCGACGGATTCCCCGGACTGTCGAAGCCATTGATCCGCACGATGATCGCGATGTCGTCATCCTTGTTCTCATCCATCATGGCATCCGCCACGATCCCCAGGGAGCATCCCTCCGACGCCGACTCGATCAGGACGGTGACCCGCATGGGGCAAAGCTTGCACTGGCGGTGGCAGAGAGCCATGGGGAACGATCCTTAAGCGGGGGGGCCTGGCGTCGTCGGCTGGCGCGGCGTCAAAGCCGGTTGGACTTGTTCCAACCATAGCGAAGGTTTGTTTGGGGACTATTTGCTTCCACTCCGCTCCCCAATAATTTCCAAACAAACCTGTGCGCTAATGTGTCCGGAGAATGGGACGCCAGACAAGCGGGTGGGTGCCATGATTGCCACGGGAAGCGCTCCGGCCACCAATATCCAGGCTTTAGGGAACGGCACGGTCCTGGTGGCCGGCCACGCCGACGTCGCCGCCGCCCTGAGGCGCCGGGGGGTCCGCGTGGCGGAGGCGACGTGTTTCCGCGGTGCGGCCGAAAGCCTGTGGGCGGACCCCGCCATCTCGATCATCGCGGCGTCGGCCGACCTGCCGGGCGGTGGCGGCGGACGGCTGGTCGACACGGCCCGTTCGGCGCTGGGACGCGACATCGAGGCGGTGCTCCTGTCGCCGTCGGCGGTCGAGCCCGAGGCCGTCTTCGCGGTGATGAAGGCGGTGCGTCGGCAGGCCCCCCCGCCCGGGGAGGAGACGCCTTCCGCCGGAACCGGCGGGGAGGTGGAGAAGCTGTTCGAATGCCTGGCGGTGGCGGCGGAACACAAGGATAATGAGACCGGCCGCCACAACCGGCGCATCGGCTGCTATACCGGGGTCCTGGCGAAGGCGCTGCGCTGGCGGCCGGAGCAATGCCGGACCATCGAATTGGCGGCCTCGCTGCACGACATCGGCAAGATCGGCATTCCGGATGATATCTTGTTCAAGCGCAGCCCGCTTACTCCGGACGAGCGAATCCGAATGGAACACCACACCATCGCCGGTTACCAGATATTGTCGGCGGCCAGCAGCCCGGTCCTCGGCTGCGCCGCCAACATAGCCCGGCATCACCACGAACGCTGGTGCGGCGGCGGTTATCCGTTCGGCCTGCGCGGCGCCATGATTCCGATCGAGGCCAGGATCGTCGCCGTCTGCGACGTCTACGACGCCTTGCGTTCCGCCCGTCCCTATAAATCCGGCCTGACCCATGCCGAGGCGCTGCGGGCCATGCTGAAGGGGGACGAGCGGACCTCGGCCGATCATTTCGATCCTGATGTGCTGGAGGCGTTCCAGAAGGTCGAACCGTCGTTCGACGGTATCTTCACCATGATGATGGGGGATTGAGACGTGCCGGCGCCGGACGGTTCCGGCCCCCGTTCATGGTTCGCGAGCCGCCGGCTGGGAGTCTATTCCCTGATTCCGCTGATGGTTCTGGCCGGCGCCATCATCATCGCGCTGCTGCTTTGGTACCGGGAAAACATGAACGCCGACCTCAACGAGCAGGCGGCGTTCGAGCATCAGGCCAGCCGCATCCAATCCATCATTTCCGCCAGGATCGGGCGCACCGAGGACCTGCTGCGCGCCGCCGCCGCCGAGTTCAGCGATCCCCAGGGCATTTCCGGCCTGCGCTGGAGCCATTTCGTCGAGGCGATCAACATCAAGCGGAACTATCCCGGCATCGTCGGACTGGGCTACGTGTCCCATGTCCGGCGCAACGACCTGCCCCGGTTCATCGCGTCGCGGCAAATGGAGGTCACCGGATTCTCGGTGTTTCCGTCGGGCGAGCGCGAGAGCTACATGGTCAACACCTATCTCGAACCGATGGCGCCCCTGTCCAAGGCGGTGGGGTACGACGTCGGCAGCGAGCCGACGCGGCGCCAGGCCCTGGAACGGGCACGCGACGAGGCCCGGCTGGCGGTGACGCCGAAGCTGACGCTTCTTACCAGCGGCAATCTTCTGATGTATCTGCCGATCTATCGCTATGGCAAGCCGGCCGGCACCGTTGACGAGCGCCGCGCCGCCATCCAGGGGTGGGCCGTCATCTCGATCACGGTGTCCGACGTGATGGCCGACATCATCGCCCCCGGCGAGCCGATCGATCTTGAAATCTTCGACGGCGAGCCAAGCCGCGAGACCTTGCTGCTGGACACCGACGGCAGCTGGTCCGGGACGGATGCCCAGACCTCGCGGCCACGCGAGGTCTGGTTCCAGATCGACGTCGGCGGCCGGGTCTGGAAGGTCTACGTCGCGTCGACCTCGCCGCCGCCGACGCTCCTCAATCCGTCCAACGTGATCCTGGCGGCCGGATGCCTGCTGGCCTTCGTCCTGTGGGGCGTCATCCAACTGCTGATAGCCCGCCAGCTGAGGGCCGAGAACAACGCCATGGCGGTTTCCATGGCGCTCAGGGAGAACGAGGAGCGGCTTCGTCTGGTGCTGGAGAACAGCAACGACGCCTTCTGGGATTGGGACCTGATCAACGACCGGATCTTCTTCGGCCCTCATATCGTCGCCATTCTCGGTTATGACAACGGGGAAATGTCGTCCGAGACGATCAGCCTGCGCGAGTTTCTCCATCCGGACGACGCCGCGGGCGTCAGGCAACGCTATCTCGGCCTTTTCAAGGGGGACGGCGTCCGGATCGAGCATGAATTCCGCCTGAAGGAGAAGGGCGGGGGCTGGCGCTGGTTCCGCGAGGTGGCCGCCGTGATAAGCCGCGACAACGGCAGGGTGACCCGGATGGTCGGCACCATCACCGACGCCAGCCAGCGGCGGAAGGCCGAGGACGTGTTGCGCCTGCTGTCCACCGTGGTCGAGAACAGCCCCCTGGCCGTGATCATCACCGATGCCGCCGGGCGGATCGAATACGTCAATCCCCGCGTCGTCACCCTGACCGGCTACAACGCCGACGAAATCCTGGGACAACGGCCGTCCATCATCAAATCCGGATTTACGCCGGAATCGACCTACAACGCCCTGTGGCAGGCCATCACCGCCGGCAAGGAATGGCAGGGCGAACTGCTCAATCGCAAGAAGAACGGCGAATTGTACTGGGAGGACATCACCATCACGCCGGTGCGCGACAGCAATGGCGCCACCTTCTTTGTCGCGATCAAGGAGGACGTGACCGAACGCCGGCGGATCGAGGACGAGATGCGGGAACTGCTCAAGCTTCCCGATCAGAGCCCGGACCCCATCTTGCGATTGGGAGGCGACGGCGAAATCCTTTACGCGAACGGCCCCGCCCGCGAATTGCTGGACACCCGTCCCGCCATGCCGATGGAGTGGCGGGAAAGCCTGCGGGCATGTCTGTCTGGGGAGGCGTCGAAGGAGATGGAGCTGAAGCTCCAGGATCGCTATTTCAGCTTTCTGTTCGTGCCTGTCGCCGCCTCGGGCTACGTCAATGTCTACGGTCACGACATCACCACGCGCCACAGGGCGGAGGAACGCCTGCGGCAGGGCCAGAAGATGGAGGCCATCGGTACCCTGGCGGGAGGAATCGCCCACGATTTCAACAATATCCTGACCAGCATCCTTGGCTACAACAACCTGATCCTCGGCGATGTCGCCGATTCGAGGGCGTTGGCCGACGATGTCCATCAGATTCACGTCGCGGCGACCCGGGCCAAGGATCTCGTGCGCCAGATTCTGACCTTCAGCCGCAATGCGGTGATGCCGAAGGAGCCGGTGGACGTGCCGCAGGCCATTCACGAGGCCTTCGCCCTGATCCGGGCGACCATTCCAAAGACCATAAACGTCGTGTTCGACGTGACGGCCGAGGGCGCCATCGTCCTTGGCACCGCCGTTCAGTTCCATCAGGTTCTGATCAACCTGTGCAGCAATGCCGCCGACGCGCTCGAAGGCCGGGCCGGAACCATCACCATCGCCTTGAAGCGGGATCGGGGAGGATGGCTGCGGCTTTCGGTCACCGATACCGGCTGTGGAATTCCCGATGCCATCCACAGCCGCGTCTTCGATCCGTTCTTCACGACCAAGGCCACCGGCAGGGGGACCGGCCTCGGCCTGTCGGTGGTGCATGGTATTGTCGAGGATCTTGGCGGCCGGATCATGATCGAGACGGCCGTCGACGGCGGCTCCCGCTTTGTCATCGAATTGCCCGAGGCAAATGGGCCGATGGCGCCGCCGCCGCCGGTCTCCGACGATTCGCCGTCATCTTCCTTCCATTGTGGCTCGATCCTGGTGGTCGACGACGAGACCGCCATCACCGAGATGTTGCGGCGCTTCTTCAGCCGTCAGGGACACAAGGTCAAGGCGGTCTCCTCGGGAAAGGAGGCGCTGGATCTGATCCGTGACGGGGTCCGCTTCGATCTCGTCATTTCCGACCACATGATGCCCGAGGTGACCGGCATCGAAATCGCCAACGCCATCAAGGTTTACAGCCCGTCCACTCCGGTCATCCTGTGCAGCGGCCGCGACGACAAGGTGACGCCCGAGGAACGGGACGCCGCTGGCGTGGCGGCGTTCATGGTCAAGCCGCTCAACATGATCGAATTGACCGACGCGGTGGACCGGCTGCTGGTCTGATCTATTCGGGAGGCGGCGGCACGAAGGCGTAGCCGACGCCGCGGATCGAGGCGACGACACCGTCGCCGATGCCGCATTTGCGCAGCTTTCCCCGCAAGGCATGGACGTGGTAGTCGACCATCCGTTCCCCGATGTCCTCGTCCACCTTCAGCCGGTCCAGCAGCCATTCCCGCGTCGCGGTCCGGTTCGGCCTTTCGGCCAGGGCCGTCAGCAGGCGGAATTCCATCAAGGTCAGCTTGACCACGGTCTTTTCATGCACCAGGGCGCACAGGTCCGGGTTGATGCCCCATTCCCCCACGGACAGGCATTCCCTGGGGGGAGACGCCGCTTCCGCCCGGCTTCCCAGGCGGCGGAGCAGGCTGCGGACGCGCGCCAGCAACTCGTCGGTGTCGAAGGGCTTGGTGATGTAGTCGTCGGCGCCGCTGTCGAGGCCGATGATCCGGTCGCCGATATCGCTCTTGCCGGTGACGATGATGATGCCGACCGACGGAAGGATGGAGCGGGCCCAGCGGCTGAGATCCAGGCCGCTTCCCCCCGGGAGGCCAAGATCCAGCAAGATCAGGTCCGGCGATCTGGCCTTGATGGCCGTCCGGGCGTCGGCGGCCGAGGCGACGGCCGAGACGTCGTAATCCTCGCGAGCCATGATCCGGCAAACAAGGCTGCGCACTTGCGCGTCGTCCTCGACGACGAGAATGAATGCCTGATCTGCCGTCGCCATCAAGATTGACGTCCTCGAATCGTCCACACGTCCATATATCAATCAATTACTACAAAGATGGCCTGGAATGCATCAATGGACAATCCGTAGCAATTGTTGTTTTTTCATCACGTTTCGGTTGTCGACAATGCGTGAAAGTATTTCCGGTCGTCTGAAAGGAGGTGCTTTCCAACGATATCGTGGGCGATGAAGTTGAAAAGGTCGCCGATATTCAGCTCTCCATCCGTGAACTTTCTCGCCATCTCGATGGCCTGCTCGCTCAACCCGCGATGTATCTCGGCGTGCTGTTCCAGCTCCATATAGCCGGCGGCGCGCAGAATCGCCTCCTCATCGGCGAAATGGACCAGAAGGTCGTTCAGGAGGGTATTGATCTGGGGAATGATCTCGTCCTTCGGCCGGTCCCCCATGACGGCGCCCAGAAGGGAATCCGCATGTTCGAACAGGCTCCGGTGCTGATTGTCGATGTGGGAGAGGCCGCATTCATACGCATTGTGCCAGACCAGGCGAAGGAAGGAGGAATCCAGGGATTCGGCCTGCGCGGCGTCGTTGCGGTCCGACGTGTCGGAAACCACGCGGTTGCGGCCGGCCTTCTTGGCGGCGTAGAGGGCGGCGTCGGCGCGTTCCAGCCATGTTTCCCACGATTCGTCGCGCCGGCATTCGGCGACGCCGAAGCTGGCGGTGACGCCGCCGGCCTGCGGGAACGAATGGGCCGCCATCGCGGCGCGGATGCGTTCGGCCAGCAGGCTGGCGATCATCAGGCCGCTGTTGGGCATGATGATCACGAATTCCTCTCCTCCCCAGCGGCCCAGCATGTCGGTGATCCGCATGCATCGCCGGGCGATGTCGCAGAACCCTTGAATGACGATGTCGCCGACCGCGTGGCCATGGCTGTCGTTGATGGCCTTGAAATGATCCAGGTCGATGAAGATCACCGAGACGGGGTGCCCGTAGCGGTCCAGCCTCAGGATTTCCTGCTGGGCGATCTCGCTCAGGTAGCGCCGGTTCCACGCTCCGGTCAGGGTGTCGCGCATGGCCAGCCGTTCCAGTTCCTGCTGGACGCTGGCAAGACGGGTGTTGGCTGCGGCCAGTTCCTGGTTGAGGGTCTCAAGCTCGCGGCTGCGCTCGACCAGCGCTTCCTCGGCCGCCTTGCGTTCGGATATGTCCATGACGACGCAGACCAGTCCGGCCCCGTCGCGTGGATTGTCCAGCATCCTGTTGGCGGTCAGCTGGCCCCAGAATTCGGTTCCGTCCTCGCGCCAGTAGCGCCGGACCAGATTGACGTCGGCGATGTCGCGGCTGAGATGCCGGTGCATGTTCTGCCTGGCGTCGTCGCGTTCCGCCGGATGGACCAGGCTGACGTAGTCGGCGCCGATCAACCGGTCCATGGACAGCCGGAACATTTCCGCCATCCGGCGATTGGCGTGGCAAATCCGGCCGGTGGCGTTGATGAAGAAGATGGCGACGCTGGAGGTGTCGTAGATGGTTCGAATCAGGGTTTCCCTGTTTCGCAGGGTTTCCTCGACCTGCTTGCGTTCGGTGAGATCGCGCCAGAGGGTATGGAGATAAAGCCTTTCCCCCACGGTGATGGAGGTCAGCATCACGTCCACCGGAATGGTCGAGCCGTCGGCCCGCAGGTGGACCCACTCGAATCGGTGGTATCCGTTCTCGATGGCCCGGTCGATCATCTCGGCCGCCTTGTCGGGCGAGGCGAGGCCATCGGGCTGATGGGGTGGCGAAATGTCGCTTGGACGCCGGTCGAGAAGATCGGCCTTGGAAGCGTAGCCGAGCAGCTTCAGGGCGGCGGTGTTGCAGTCAATGAAATTCCCGTTGCATAACAGCAAGACGGGGTCCCCGGCGCATTCAAATATGGTGTGGAGCAGTTCTTCACTTTCACTCCGGGCTTTCCCGGTGTGATCTCCGCCTTTGCTACCATGCTTGGCAATTTTCTTTGCCACGGCCACTCCAGAATGCGTTCCCGATAGGGATGCCACCTTTGGCGGAGACGGCAACTCTATCCGGAGTCTATTGATCTGTCGTCACTGTATTTTGCTAGGGTCGCTTTGACAATCGGCCCATGACCCTAGAACCGGGTCCTTCGGGGGCGATTCGCCCGAAAAGCCGAATCCGGCGGACGGTGCCTGCGGGGGCACCAGATAAATCTATAAAGACGATTTCTGAAACAAGTTTTATCCGTTTTTTCGAATTAAAGTCCTCGGGTAATGTCCCTCCATCGGATCAGCCCACCTCCAAGGAGACATTCCCCATGGCAAACGACACCGCCTCTCCCACCATCAAGAACATCGAAGCCGCCTTCGCCGGCGAGTCCATGGCCAACCGCAAGTATCTCTACTTCGCCCGCCGGGCGCGCGAACTGGGCGCCGTCGACGTGGCCGAGGTGTTCGAACGCACCGCCGAGCAGGAGACCGCCCATGCCTTCGGCCATCTCGAATTGCTCTATCCCAAGGAGCGGCTGACGGTGGCCGGGATGCTCCAGATGGCCATCGACGGCGAGACCTACGAATATACCGAGATGTATCCCAAGTTTCGTCACCTTGCCGAGCAGGAAGGCAATGCCGCCGCCGTGGCCGAACTGGACGAGCAGATCGCCGAATCCAAGGAGCATGCCGAGCGCTTCGCCAAGACCCTGGCCACCGCCGCCAAGCGTTTCGCCGCCCTGGCCAAGGTCGAGGAACGCCACGCCAACCACTACCGCGATACCCTCAAGGCCCACCAGGACGCCTGAACCAGCCATCGGAAGAGGAGAATAACGCCATGAAGAAGTATGTCTGCGTCGTCTGCAATTTCGTCTATGACCCCGCCATCGGCATGCCCGACGACGGCATCCCCGCCGGAACCCCGTTCGAGAACATCCCCGATGACTGGACCTGCCCGGAATGTGGCGTCTCCAAGTCCGATTTCGAAGTCCAGGAGGGCTAGATGACCACCGCCGCTCCGGGTGTCGTCATCGTCGGCAGCGGGCTCGGGGGCTATACCCTGGCCCGCGAGCTTCGCAGGCTGGACCGCGACGTCGCCGTCACTGTGATCACCGCCGATGGCGGCGAGGTCTACAGCAAGCCCATGCTGTCGGCCGCCTTCGCCCAGGGAAAGACCATCCAGACCCTGGCCCAGAAAAGCGCCGGCCAGTATGCCGAGGAACAGGGAATCTCGGTGATGACGCGCTGCCGGGTCGCGGCCATCGACCGCCAGGCCCGCCGCCTGATCCTCGATGGCGGCAAGACCCTGGCCTATGGCCGTCTGGTGCTGGCCGTCGGCGCCGATCCCAGACCCTATCGGGTGGATGGTTCGGAGAATGTGACCATCCACACCGTCAACGACCTCGACGATTACGCGGTCTGGCGCGATGGCCTCATTCCCGGCGGCCGGGTTCTGCTGATCGGCGCCGGCCTGATCGGGGCGGAATTCGCCAACGATCTCGCCACCGCCGGCCAGCGCGTCGCCGTGGTCGATCCGGCCCCGTGGCCGCTGGGGCGTCTGCTGCCCAGGGAACTGGGCGACGAGATGGCCCGGGCGCTGGAGGGAATCGGCGTCGCCCTCCATCTCGGCCGTTCGCTGGTCCGCGTCGAACCGGGCCGGGCCATTCTCGACGACGGCGCCGTGATCGATTTCGACAAGGCGCTGTCGGCCATCGGCCTCGTCCCCCGCGTCGCCCTGGCGGCGGCGGCGGGACTGGCGGTGGACAAGGGCATCGTGGTCGACCGGCTGCTGCGGACCAGCGATCCCGACATCTTCGCCCTGGGCGATTGCGCCCAGACCGAGGCGGGGCCGTTGCCCTTCGTGCTGCCGCTGATGGCCGAGGCCAAGGCCCTGGCCGCCACCCTGGCCGGCACCGGGACGCCGTTGCGGCTTCCCGCCCTGCCGGTGGCGGTGAAGACCCCGGCCCTGCCGGTGGCGGTCTGTCCGCCCGCCCCGGGGGCCGTCGGGGAATGGGTCGTGGAAGGCGATGGCCGCGACCGCAAGGCGCTGTTCATCGGCGCCGACGGCCGCCGTCTGGGCTTCGCCCTCAGCGGCGGCAAGGCGGCCGAGCGCCAGTCCCTGGCCAAGGAGATGCCGGACCTGCTGTGAGGCCGGACCTGCTGTGAGGCCGGACTTGCCGTGAAGGATGGCGCCGGCCTCAGGACGGGGCGAAGGCGCGTCCAACGATCATCGCCGCCTCGGCCTCCGGCACCGGCCGGCTGAACAGGAAGCCCTGGGCGATGTCGCAGCCGATGGCGGCGAGATGGGCCAGTTGCTCCGCCGTCTCGACGCCTTCGGCGATCACCTCCAGCCCCAGGCCGGACGCCATGGTGACGATGGTTTCCACCAGCACCTTGCGTTCGTGCCGCTCCAGCATGCCGACCATGAATGAGCGGTCGATCTTCAAGGTGTCGAAGGGGAAGCGTTCCAGATAGCTGAGCGACGAATAGCCGGTGCCGAAATCGTCGATGGACAGCTTGACCCCCATGTCGTGCAGTTCGTTGAGCAGGGCGCCGACGTCGCTGCGCTCGGCCAGCAGCAATCCCTCGGTTATCTCCAGCTCCAGGCTGGCGGGGGGCAGTCCGGTTTCCGCCAGCACCCGGCGGACATCGTCGATGAATCCGCCGTCCTGAAACTGGCGCGGCGAGACGTTGACGCAGATCTTGATGTCCGGATGGCCGGCATCCACCCAGGATCGCGCCGTCCGGCAGGCGGTGAACAGCACCATGCGGCCGATGGGCACGATCAGGCCGCTGGTTTCGGCCTGGGGGATGAAGCGATCCGGCGGAACGCTGCCCAGCTCGGGATTCTTCCAGCGCAGCAGCGCCTCCATTCCCACCACCCGGCCGGACCGCACATCGA
The DNA here is from genome assembly GCF_902729425.1 of Magnetospirillum sp. SS-4. GTDB lineage: Bacteria > Pseudomonadota > Alphaproteobacteria > Rhodospirillales > Magnetospirillaceae > Phaeospirillum. The sequence continues at coordinate 189,614 of NZ_CACVCH010000081.1, forward strand.
CCAGCGGCTGGTAGTTGAGGAACAGCTGCCCGGTTCCCACCGCCTTGCGCAGTTCGCCTTCCATGCGCAGGCGGTACTCGGCCTCCTCGTTCATGCGGGCGGTGAAGAAGCAATAGCGGTTCCGCCCGCCCTGCTTGGCCTGATACATGGCGGTGTCGGCGTTGCGCAGCAGGGTCTGGTGGGTCCTGCCGTCCTCGGGATAGAGGGCGAGGCCGATGCTGGCGGTGGCGATCAGGTCGCGGCGGCTGATGGTGAACGGTGCGGCGAATTCGGCGACGATGGCGGCGGCCACCTCCTGGGCGGCGGCGGCATCGGCGATGTCGCCCATGATCACCAGGAACTCGTCACCGCCGAAGCGGGCGACGACCCGGCCGGCGCCGGCGGCCTTGCGCAGCCGTTCCGACGCCAGCACCAGCAGTTCGTCGCCGTATTCATGCCCCAGGGAATCGTTGATGGCCTTGAACTCGTCCAGGTCGACGAACAGCAGCGCCACCTTGCGCTCGGTCTCGCGGGCGGCCTCGATCTCGTGGGCCAGCCGGTCCAGGGCCTGGGTGCGGTTGGGCAGGTCGGTCAGGCCGTCGAACAGGGCCTGATGCTGCAACCGCCGCTCCTGCTCCTTGCGGACGGTGATATCCTCCATCACGACCAGATAGTGGACGATATCGGCGCCGGGCGTCGCCACCCGCGAGCCCTGCGCCTCCAGCCAGTGCTGGGTGCCGTCGGGTCGCGGCACCAGCATCTCGCCATGCCACTCGCCGTCCTGGATCAGGGTCTGCCACATCTCCTCGATCGCGCCGCGGGCCTTGGGGGGATACAGCGCCGTCAGCTTCTGTCCCACCACCGTCGAGGCGGCATGGCCGGTGATGTCGCCGTGGGCGGAATTGACGTACTGGACCACGCCCTCGGCGCTGATCACCGCCACCGCCACCGGGCTCTGTTCCACCGCCTGGGACAGCAGGCGCACCGTCTCTTCCGCCTGCTTGCGCTGGGTCAGGTCGCGAATCGAGGTGACCCGCACCGATTTCTCGCCCATCCAGCTATGCTTGGAATAGATCTCCATGGGAAAGACCGAACCGTCCTTGCGCAGGCCGCGAACCTCGTAGGGGTCCTCGTATTGCAGCCGCACCATCTCCTTGGCGCGGGGAATGTCGCGCGGATCGATCACGTCCCACGCCCACATGGACAGGAATTCCTCGCGCGTGTAGCGGAACAGGGTCTCGAACGCCTTGTTGAAGTCGATGATCTTGCCCTGATAGTGGATGCAGATGGCTTCGGTGGCCACGTCCGACAGCCGGCGGAAGCGGTCCTCGCTGTCCTCCAGGGTCTTGCGGGTCTTCCACAGCTCGGTGATGTCGCGGGTGACGCCCTGGAGGCCGGCGAAGTGGCCGGCGGCGTCGGTGGCGGCGCAGGCGCTCATCATCACCCAGATGGTGCTGCCGTCCTTGCGGCGCAGTTCCACCTCCACGTCGACGGCGGCGCCGTGGCCGGCATGGATGGCCCGGATGATGGCGGTGCGTTCGCTGGGCCGGACATAGAGGTCGCTGGCCGGCATTCCCACCAGTTCCTCCAGGGAATAGCCCAGCATGCGCGGCGCCCCGGCCGAAATCCAGGTCAGGGTGCCATCGGCATCCGTCTTGAAAAAAACCTCGGGAAGACGTTCGAGCAATACCGGCAGCATATCGGTCGGTATCGCGCCGATCACTCGCCCAGTTCGAGCATTCATCGCAGCCTCCCCAACGGCAGCGCGATTTTTCCGCGCTATTTTTTTATTGTTTCAATGATACGGTTCATTGCCTGGCCGGATTTACTTTGCACTGGTCCTGAAGGGTAATTCAAGCGTTCTTCAGCGTAAGTAACATACACTTGATATGTGCAACATTTCACTCATCAAGTTTCTTGCCGTCCAGTTCGGTCATTGCATTTTCCCGTTCCTTCCTGTCGATCTCCTTGTCTGTGCGCTTGCGGCCGAACAGCAGGCGGTTGTTGTTGGCCTTGATCTCCTCGGCGGCCTTGGCCTTGGCCTTGCGGAAACGGTTGAGGTTGACGATCTCGGCCATGGCGGCCTCCTGCGGTTCACTCTTGTCGGAAGCTTAAACGAAATCGCGATTCAGCGCTTGCGTCGAGTCTGATCGGCTGCTATATCCACGGCCCTCGCGCGGGTGTAGCTCAGTTGGTTAGAGCGCCGGCCTGTCACGCCGGAGGTCGCGGGTTCGAGCCCCGTCACTCGCGCCATTTCCCTTTTCGCATCATGGTCGCGTTCCGTTTCGCCGCTGGCGACGGAACCGGGCTGTCTGCCTGTTTTCATGGCGGATTGCTTCGCGGAAATGCATAAACATTAAGCAGCCACATCTGCCTCGTTCATGGGCGGCAAGGCTTTGCCTGCTTTCGCGGCCGGCACGGATATTGCTGTGCGCCTGCCACTCCGATGCGGCGGCATCCTTTTGAATCGAGGATTAAGATGGAGACGACCAAGACGGGCGCGGATGTGCTGTTCGTGCTGTTGGGAGCGGTGATGGTCCTGGCCATGCATTCCGGTTTCGCCTTCCTTGAGGTGGGCACGGTCCGCAGGAAGAATCAGGTCAACGCCCTGGTGAAGATTCTGTCCGATTTCGCGGTTTCGACCGTGGCTTATTTCTTTGTCGGCTACGGCGTCGCCTACGGCACCGGTTTCCTGGTGGGGGCCGACGTGCTGGTGGGCAAGAGCGGCGATGCCTTCGCCCCCCTGGGCTACGACTTGGTGAAGTTCTTCTTCCTGGCCACGTTCGCGGCGGCGATTCCCGCCATCGTGTCGGGCGGCATCGCCGAACGGGCCAAGTTCAACACGCAATTGATGGCCACCGCCATTCTGGTCGGCCTGGTCTATCCCACCTTCGAAGGCATGGTGTGGGGCGGCCGCTTCGGCTTCCAGGACATGATGAAGGCGACGTTCGGAGTAGCCTTCCACGATTTCGCCGGCTCGGTGGTGGTGCACGCGGTCGGCGGCTGGATCGGCCTTGCCGCCGTCGTCCTGCTGGGCGCCCGCCTGGGGCGCTATCGCAAGAACGGCAAGCTGGTGGCGATTCCGCCGTCCAACATCCCCTTCCTGGCACTGGGCGCCTGGGTGCTGTCGGTGGGGTGGTTCGGCTTCAACGTCATGAGCGCCCAGGCCATCGCCGACATTTCCGGCCTGGTGGCGCTGAACTCGCTGATGGCCATGGTCGGCGGCATCATCGCCAGTCTGGTGGTGGGGCGCAACGATCCCGGTTTCGTCCACAACGGCGCCCTGGCGGGATTGGTGGCGGTGTGCGCCGGATCGGACGTCATGCATCCCATCGGCGCGCTGGCTACCGGCGGCATCGCCGGGGCCATGTTCGTATGGCTGTTCAATCTGTGCCAGACCAAGTGGCGGATAGACGACGTCCTGGGGGTATGGGCGCTGCACGGCATGTGCGGCGTGCTGGGCGGCATCGCCTGCGGCGTGTTCGGCCAGCAGGCGCTGGGCGGCCTGGGCGGCGTCAGCCTGGGGGCGCAGATCGTGGGAACCCTTGCCGGCGCGGCCTTTGGCCTGGCCGGCGGCGTGGCGGTGTACGGCGGTCTCAAGGCCTGGCTGGGCATTCGCCTGGACGAGGAGGAGGAATTCGCCGGGGCCGACCTGTCGATCCATCAGATCGGCGCTTATCCCGAGGACGCCACCACCGTGCACGACGACGGTCTCGCCATGTCGGTGCATTCGTCCAACGCCGCCAGACGGGCCTGACCGGAACGCCGGGGCGAAGCCGTCGCCGGGCGGCGGCAACTCCTCGGCGTCGCTTCGTCCGATATTATACGCCCAGATGGAAGCTGGTGTTGTCCAGCGACGAGGTATCCACCGAAACCTGGGCGATCTGGGTGGAGTTGGCGGTGGTGGCGGCGGCCATGTCGGTGGTGTACCAGATATTGGCGCCGCCGCCGCCGTTGTCGATCACCACCACGCCGGCATTGTGGACGCCGGCGCTGAAATCCTGGGCGGTGGCCGACATGGCGTTGGCGGAATTGGTCTCCTCGGCGTAATTGCCGATGGCCAGGGTGCCGGAACTGCCCAGCGCCACGTCGGCGTGCGACAGTTCCATGATCTCGCCCGCCGAGAAATCGGTGATCACCGCCACGCCGGTGGAGGACAGGGCGAAGACGTCGCTGCCAAGACCGCCGCTCAGGGTGTTGGTGCCGGCGCCGCCGGCGATGGTGTCGTTGCCGCTGCCGCCGGTGACGGTGTCGTCGCCGTCGCCGCCGATGATGGTGTTGCCGTCGTCGTTTCCGATGAAGGTGATGTCGAGGCCGGTATAACTGGCGTTCTCGGCGACATCGGCGGTCGCCTGCAACACTACGTGCTCGATGTCGACGGTGGTGACGCCGCTGATGTCCAGGGTGCCGCCTTGGGTCAGCTTGTAGAAGACGACGGTGTCGGCATCGCCGGCCGAGGCGTCGCCGTCCAGGACCGTGCTGACGCCGGGGGTGCTGACGTCGTCGAAGCTGACGGTGGCGTTGCCTGCGCCGGTGGAAATGCTTTCGATCGAGGACAGGGCGACGCCGGTCAGGTCAAGGACGGTCTCGCCGCCGGCCAGTTCCAGGATGTCTGTGCCGGCGCCGCCGACGATGGATTGCAATTGCTGCGGGTCGGCCGTCCCCCCCAGGATCACGGTATTGCCGGCGGCGTCCAGGGAGAGGACCTCGATGCCGGTGATGGTTCCGGCCGCCAGATCGATGGTGCCGCCGCCGCTGATCTGGACGATGTCCACGTCGCCGGAATCGTCGCCGCTGTCAGCGATGACGTCGCCGCCGCCGAAGGTGGCCGAACTCACCACGTAGACATTGCTGCCGTCGCCGCCGTCCAGGACGTCGGCGCCGACGGTGGCGGACAGGGTGTCGTCGAGGACGCTGACCTGAACGGTCTGGGTCAGGGTCGCGCTGGTATTGAGACCGTCGCTGACGGTCAGGCTGATGATCCGGTCGGCGGAACTCATGGCTGCGTTGGAATTGGAATAGGTGACCGACGAGATGGCGGTCTGGTAGTTGGCCAGGGTGGCTATGCCGCTCAGGGTGAGGACGCCGCCGCTCAGCGAGCCGGTGATGCCGTTCTGGTCGGTAAAGGTCAGGGTGTCGCCGGCCGAATAATTGGTGATGGTGAGGGTGGCGCCGCTCAGGTTGGCGCTGTCGGCGTCGGTCAGGCTGAGATTGGCGAACAGGGAGGCGGCTGCTCCGCCTTCGGCATAGGTGGGCGGACTGAGCATCGTGTTGGCGTAAAAGGTGGTCGCTTGCCCGTGTGAGGCCAGGGCGACGATGTCGACATCGCCGTCGCCGTCGAAATCGGCGGCGATCATGTCGGCGTTCCAATCGGAATCGAGGGTGATGGTCGAGCGGGTGAAGCCGCCGGCGCCGTCGTTGATCCAGATCTCGTCGCCTCCCTCGGTGGCGACGATCACGTCCATGTTGCCGTCATTGTTGACGTCGGCCGCCGCCGAACCTGGACGGATGATTTCGGCCGAGGCGGTGTTGTCGGTGCCGTAGCCGGTGCCGGTCCGTGTGAACGCCCCGTTGCCGTCGTTCAGATACAGCATGTTTTCGGTGCCGCGATTGGCGAAGAAGATGTCGATGTTGCCGTCGCCGTCGAAGTCCTGAAGCTCGATGCCCAGGGTCGCCGCCAGGTTGGCGGGCTGGGCGAAGCCGGTGACGGTCAGGGTCTGGCCAAGGGTGAAGGTGCCGGTATTGGTGCCGCTGGCGTCTCCGCCGTTGATCCAGACCTGTCCGGCGGCGCCCCAATTGCCGACCACGAAGTCGTTGTCGCCGTCGCCGTCCAGGTCGGCGAAGGCCACCGACTTGGCGCCGGCCGATCCCAGAATCTGGCCGCTGGCGGTGTAGCCGCCGCCGGAGGTCCCGAAATGGATGGTGTCGCCGAGACCGCTGTTTCGCAGCAGGACCAGATCCGGATAACTGTCGTTGTTCAGGTGCGCCACCCCGGCGAAGGGGGTTGCCGACAGGCTGATGGTGGTTCCCGAGGCGGTGAAGCTGCCCTGCCCGTCATTGACGAGGAAGCTGGTAAGGCCGTTGAAGGGGTCGAGGGCGATGATGTCGACGAAGCCGTCATTGTCGATGTCGCCGACGGTGTAATGGCCGCCACTGCCGAGGGTTCCCGCGAGGATGGAGAAGTCGAAGCTGGAGGAGCCGAAGGCGCTTCCCTGGTTCAGCCCCAGAACCAGGCCGTCCGAGTTGTTGTTGTACAAGATGTCGAGAAGGCCATCGCCATTGACATCGGCGACGAAGCCGTGGGTGTCCACCGACCCGCCCGTGTTCTGATAGGTTCCGGACGATGTGAACCCCAGCGTCCCGGTCATGGCCGCCTGCGGCCCCACGCTCGATACCGTGATGTCGCCGTCGCCGAAGCGCAAGGTCTCGATGCCGCTCAGCGTATCGGTGCCGTCGCTGCCGCTGAGCGCGGTCACGGTCAGGGTTCCGCTGCTGGAGGTGATGGCGTAGTTGGCGATACTGCCCGAGAATATGGCGATATCGGCGCCGCCGCCGCCGGTGACGACGTCGTTGCCGCCGCCGCCGGTGATGGTGTCCGCGCCGTCGTCTCCGGCGATGGTGTCGTTGCCGGAACCTCCGACCAGGGTGTCGCCGCCGGTGGTGCCGCTGATGACGAATTGCAGATCCGTCGCGGCAATATCATTGGCGCTGCCGATGACGTAGTCGCTGCTGCTGATGGCGGTCGAACTGCCCTGGACGTAGATGTAAAGCGCGTCGTCGAAGGTGGAATAGAAGCCGTTGCCGACCACGCCGCCCAGCATGAGCGTTCCCTGCCCGGTGTTGTAGTTTGCCACCGAGGTGAAGGTGGACACGTCCACATGGTTGCCGGTCAGACTGATCCTGATCTGGTCGGTGCCGGTGGTGAAGTCGGTGAGGGTGTCGCGCGTTCCGTCGGTGGATTGGTCCGCCGCGGTATAGACGAACAGATCGGCGCCGCTGCCTCCGGCCAGGGTATCGGCGCCCAAGCCGCCGGTGATGGTGTCGTTGCCCTGATCGCCCCACAGGTACTCGCCGGCGCTGCCGCCGTTGATGACGTCGTTGCCCTGGCTGCCCTGGATGGTGACGTTGGCGGAACTGGTGATGTTGAAGGTGAAGCCGTCGTTCTGGTCGTCGAACTTGAACCACTGGCTGGCGGTGCTGGCGTTGGTGATGTTGATGATCTCGATGTTGACGATCTGGCCATTGTTGCCCAAGCCGTCCTCGAAATTGATGGCGTCGACCGACAGCACGTCCGCGGTTCCGTCGCCGCCATCCATCAGGGCGTCATTGCTGGCGCCGTGGATGGTGTCGTTGCCCAAGCCGCCGACGAAGGAATCGGCGCCCGAGCCGCCGGTGAAGGTGTCGTCGCCGCTGCCACCGATATAGCTGCTGTTGCCGGAGCCGCCGGTGACGATCAGATTCCCGGTGGCGGCGGCACCGTTGATGGTGACCGCGCCGGTGGTCGCGGTGGCGTCGATGGTGGTCAGGCCCAGGGCGTTGGTGACGGTGCCCAATGTCACCCCTTGAGCCCCGGCGGCGACGTCGAACACCAGTGAGCTGGCGCCGGAAAAACTGCTGAAGTCGCTGTCGATCAGCGCGGCGGCGGTGATCGAATGCAGCACGGTGCCGCTTTGCGTCAGCAATCCCGAGGGAGCGTTGACCGCCATGGAGGCGCTGCCGCCAACGGTGCCGCCATTGCCGTCGCTGATGGTGTAGCTGAAGGTGTTGGTGCCGGAGAAGCCGGCATCGGGCGTGAAGATGACGTCGCCGCCGCTGATGGCGACGGTGCCGTGATCGGCGGAAATGGCGCTGACGGTCAGCGTATCGCCGTCCACGTCGGCTGCGTTGGCCACCAGGTCGGCGATGGCGATGGTCTCCGCCATATCCTGTGTTCCGGCGGTCAGCGTCACCGCGCCGCTGTTGGTCGGCGCGTCGTTGACGGCGGCCAGGGTCAGGGTGGCGCTGCCGGGAATGGTGCCGCCATTGCCGTCGCTGATGGTGTAGGTGAAGGTTACCGCCCCGTTGTAATTGGCATCGGGCGTGAAGATGACGTCGCCGCCGCTGATGGCGACGGTGCCGTTATCGGCGGAAATGGCGCTGACGGTCAGCGTATCGCCGTCCACGTCGGCTGCGTTGGCCACCAGGTCGGCGATGGCGATGATTTTCTGCGTGTCCTCGGCGCCGCTGCTCAGCGCCACCGCGCCGCTGTTGGCCGGCGCGTCGTTGACGGCGGTGATGGTCAGGTCGGCGTCGCCCTGGACCGAAGCGCCCCTGCCGTCGCTGATGGTATAGCCGATATCCACCAGCCCGTTGAAATCGGCGGCGGGCGTGAAGGTGAAGGTGCCGTCGCCGTTATCCACCAGCGTTCCTTGACTGGCGGTGACGCCGCCGATGGTCAGCGGATTGCCGTCCGGGTCGGAGGCGTGGGTCAGCAATTCCGCCCGGGTGATGGTCCGGGAGGTGTCCTCGGTACCGGCGGCCAGGGTTACCGTGCTGGTGACGGGCGCCCGATTGGGGGGGGGGGGAGGGGCTGCCGCCGGTGGCGCGGCATTGACCGGCGGCGGCGGGGCGGCCGGCTCCGGCGGTGGTGGCGGCGGTTCGGGAAGGGCGACCTTGGCCGGTTCGGGTGGTGGCGGCAGCGGCGGCGGCTCGGGCGCGGCGGTCTGCTGCGGCGCGTCGGGAGCGGCGGTTCCGGCCGGCTGCGCGGCGGCCTGCTGGGTGGCGCCGCCGGTCGGGGCCTGTCCGGTTCCTCCGCCCGGGGCGGCCGGGGCGGCGGGGGCGGCCGGCAGGACCGGCGGCGTGGCCGGCGGCGGGACGGCGGCGGGAATCGCGGTGGCGACCGCGGCGGCGGCATTGGTGCTGACCGACCAGGTGCCGCCCGAGGTGGCGTCGACGATGCCGGCTCCGGCGGCATTGATGGTGAAGCTTTCGCCGCCGCCGCCCAGCTTGCCGACCGTGATCTCGCCGACGAAGTTGGAGCCGGGATCGGGCAGCAGTGCCACCGAGGTGGCGCCGTCAGCGCCGACATTGCCGGCGACGGTGGTGCCGCGGATGCCGAGGCTCATCACCGGGGTGGCGATGCGGGCCGCGTCGGGCTGGGTCTTGGCGATGTCGCCCGACACGAAGGAGAAGCCGCCCTGGGCCACCAGGAAGGTTTCGGCTCCGGTCTTGGTGACGGGGTCGTAGGTGAATTCGTCGAGCCCCACCAATCCCTTGTCCTTCAGCGCGAAGGTGGAGCGATCGGCGAACACCAGGGATATCTGGGCACCCTGGGCGGTTTCGATCGAATCGCCCTGGGTCACCGCCATCTCGGCCTTGGCGGGTATCTTCTTGCCGTCGTGGATCACCCAGGCCTCACCCTGGACCTGCACCACCTTGCCGATCACCTTGGCGGAGACGGCGGGCTTGGCCGGATCGGCCGGAGGCGGCGTGTCGGCATCGGCGACCGGGGTCGCGAGGGGCTTTGGGGCGGGGATGTGCGACGAACCGACATGCATGGCTTCTACCTGCGGTCAGGGCGCAGCCTTCTCCTTCTGGGGAAGGGATTTGCTACCCGGCCACTCCACCTTGAACGAATTCAATGAAAAAATCATTTCATTGCGCAGCAGCGGATCAAAAACCATCCGGAGGATGGATTTGCGGCCTATGACGATGGATGCGGTCCCGGCCATGCCCGAGCGCACGGGATAGCTTATCCCCTTGGCGTCGGTGAGCGCTCCCTGCTCGGAATGGACCAGGACCTTGTAATAGGAGACCGAGGCCGTTCCCTTGACCTCCTCGATGGCGTCTGCGCCCACCATCATCACTCGGCCGGTCAGGTGGCCGAAGCGGAACTGGTCGTAGGCCGACAGCCGGATGGAGGTCGGCAGCCCCTCGCGGACATGGCCGATATCCTGGGGCGGCACCTTGACCTCCACCACCAGGGCGTCGTCCAGCGGCACGATGTCCATCAAGGTGTCGCCGGGGCGCGCCACCTGGCCGACATTGGTGATGGCGGCCATCTTGACCACGCCGCGCACCGGGGACCGCACCTCGGACCGGGATTCGCGGTCGGAGGCCACCTCCATGGTGGCCTTCAGCGCCGAGATCTCGGCCTCGACCTTGCCGATGTCGTCCAGCACCCCGGCCCGCCAGCCTTGCTCGAACTCGGCCAGCTTGGCCTCGGCCTCGCGCATCTGGGCCTTGAGGCGGGCGATGGTGTCGCGCGACGTCGACACCTCGGTTTCGAGCAACAATTGCTCGCGTTCCAGCTTGATGATTTCCTGGTCGCCGACCACGCCGGCCTCGTACGCCTTCTTCTTGATGCGCATTTCCTCGACGCCCTTGGCCAGGGCGCGGCCCAGTCCCGCCGATTTGGTCTCGATCTCGGTCACCTCGCGCTGCCGGCGTTCGATCTCGCGCTGGATGACGGTGACCTGCTGGGCGCGATGGCCGAGGCGTTCGGCGTGGATCAGGCTTTCCCGCCGCCTGGTCTCGGAATCGATGACCACGTCCTTGGGCCAGGCGATGTCCTTGACGCCGGCCAGATCGGCCTTGAGCCGGGCGGCGCGGGCCTGGAAGGCGGCCCAGCGGGCGCGCTTGTCGGCCAGATCGCCGGCGCTTTGGGAATTGACCAGACGCACCAGCACGTCGCCGATGCCGACGAAGCTGCCTTCGTGAACCAGCACCTCCTGAATGGTGCCGCCCTCGAAATGCTGGACGTGGCGAATCTGTCCCGACGGTTCGATGCGGGCCGGCGCGGTCACCACCTCGTCAAGCTCCAGGAGCCAGGCGGCACCGAACATGCCGACGAACGCCAGGGCCGACCACAGCAGCAGCCACGACGCCGAGGGTGGAGTCAGCCTGGGGGCGATGCCGTGCAGCGGTGAACGAAAACCGTCCAGGCTGGCGGCGGGGGGCGGGGCCTTGCCGTCGCGCCGGGCCATCACGTCCCCGCCTGCGTGGTTGCGGCCGGGGACGGCGTCCGCTGGCCGATGCGGACGATCTTGCCCCTTTCCATCTGGGCGACGCGGGGCGCCAGCATCATCACCGCCGGCCGGTGCGAGATCACCACCAGGGTCCGGTTGGCGATGGCGCGGTGAATGCCGGCGATGGCCCGCTTCTCGGTGGCTTCGTCGAGAAAGGCGGTGGGTTCATCCAGGATGGTCACCGGGGCCGCCCGCAACAAGGTCCGGGCCAGGGCCACCAGCTGGCGCTGGCCGCCCGACAGGTTCCGCCCCCCCTCGATCACGTCGAAATCCAGTCCCATGCCCATGGGCATCACCCCGCCGGCGCCCAGGGCGTTCATCATCTGGATCATGTCGTCGTCCGAGACCTGTCCGTCGAACGACAGATTGTTGCGCAGGGTTCCGGAATAAAGCGGCGGTGTCTGCGGACAGACCGCCACATGGCGGCGAAGGTCGGCGGGGTCGATCAGGGCGATGTCGACGCCGTCCAGCAGCACCCGGCCGGATGCCGGGCGGATGATGCCCGACAGCACCTTTTCCAGGGTGGTCTTGCCCGATCCCGATGGCCCGACCACGGCGAGGCGCCCGCCCGGCTCGACGGTGAAATCCAGTCCGTCCAGCACCGGATGGCTGGAACCGGGATAGCGGGCGACGACGCCGTCGACCACAAGGCCGCCCCGGGCCACCGGCCGGTGGATCAGGGCCGAGCCCTCGGGCCGTTCGGTCGGCCGGCCGGTGACGGTTCTCAGCGCGTCCAGCGAGGCGACGGCCGACAGGGCCTGCGGCACCACCGATACCAGCTGCATGGTGGCGCCGGTGAAGCGGGTGGCCAGCATGGTGGCGGCCAGGATCACGCCGGCGCTCATGTCGCCGTCGACCGCTCGCCAGCCGCCCAGGCCGATGGCGATCAGCATGGACAGGTTCTGGGCCAGCATCGACAGGTTGCCGCGCGCCGCCGACAAGGTGCGGATGGCCCGCGCCGCCGCGGCGTAAAGGGCGGTGCCCTGGCGGAACCGGGCCTGGAGATAGGCGCCCGCCCCGACGCGGCGCACCGTTTCCGGATCGAAGAACGATTCCTGCGCCGCCTGGGCGCGGTGGGTGGCGGCGCGGGACAGCTCCTTGTAAAGCAGCCGCTGCCGGCGGATGGCGATGAAGGTCGACAGGCTGATCAGGACGTTGAGGCCGAGGATGACCAGCGCGATCAGCGGATCGCACAGGAACAGGCCGAACAGGAACAGGGCCATGAACGGCAGGTCCGCCAGCAGCGACACCGCCGCCGCGCCGAAACCGTCGCGGATGGAATCGAAATCCTGCAACAGCCGCATCAGATGGCCCGACGGCGCGGCGGCGCCGTCGAATCGGGTTTCGATGATCCGGCGGTGCATGTCCATGGCCAGGCGGACATTGCCCTCGTGCAGGGCATCCTCGACGAACAGGGCCCGCAGCCGGCGGAACACCTGCTCGAACAGCGCCGCGCCAAAGAACATGGCGGCCATGACCGCCAGGGAATCCAGCAATCCATGGGGCAGAACCCGGTCGTAGACCTGGGCCGAGAAGATGGGCGCCGCCAGCGCCAGGATGTTGGCCAGCATGCCGGCCAGCCCGGCGCGGATCACCATCGGTTTCCACGACGCCAGCAAGGCCGGCCAGGATGTCGGCAGGGTCGTCGCCTCGCGGTCCAGGCGGGGGCGCAGGAACAGCAGCGTTCCCGCCTCGCCTTCGTGGGGCGGCATTAGCAGGGCGCGCGCGCCTTTGGGGGCGAGATCGACGCAGGGGAACAGGTCGGTGGACAGCCGGGCGGGATTGACCCCGTCCTCCACATGGGCGGCGAAGCCGTAACGGCCGAGGGCGACGACCCAGGGCGCGGCGGCGTCCTCGGCCTCGGCCATGCGGTAGGAATCCATCAGCGCCGTGGCGGCGACCGGATGGCCAAGCATACGCAGGCAGGCTGATATGGCTCGCGCCTCGCCGTCCAGACCGGAGGGGTCAGCCTGCGGGCTGGGCGGCATCGGCGGGGGAATCCGGGGACGGGGCGGCGCCGGCGGCGGAATCCGGCGGGGGCGGATCGATGCCCATGGCGGAATTGAGGCGGGCCTTGGCCGCCTGGAGGTCGGAATACAGGATGAAGCGTCGCAGCGTCGACAGCATTCCCGACGCCTCGGCCTTGATCTCCTCCATGGCGCTGCCGCTGCCGGCCGCCTTGGACTTGGCGGCCAGTCCGGAAATGCGCCGGTCGATGGCGGCCATCTGCTCGGTCAGCCGGTATTCCTTGAGGGCGTGGCGATGCTGGATGTCGGCGACGTGAACCTGGGTCACCACCGCCATGCCGAGGGCCAGACGCCTGGTGCGGGTGACCTCGGCCACGTTCTTGGCCTGGCTGATGCGCTTGGGGGCACTCAGCATGTCGATCAGGTTCCAGGCCATGTGCAGGCCGGCATCGGCCCAGGCGTTGTACTTGATGAACGAATTGGAATCGTAGTGACCGCCCAGGAACGGCCCGATGCCGGGCAGCGACTTCAGCAGTTCGGTCCGGATTTCCTTGACGTCGATGCGGAACTGGATTTCCTCGCCCTTCAGTTCGGGGCGGTTGTCGAGGGCGACGACCTCCATGTCCTCGACGGTCTGCGATGGATCGGCGACGTCGAGGAAGGAATCGTCGCTCAACTCGGCCAGCCGGAAGGCGGTGACCGAGCCCACCCCCATGTGTCCGGCCAGATCGGCCCTGGCGGTGGAGGTCTGGCGCTGCAATTCGGCGATCTGGCGCATGGTGTCGACGATGGCTCGCTGATGGGCCAGCATCTGCATGGGATCGCCGATCCGGCTGCGTTCGGCGGCCTCGGCGTCGGCCACCGACTTGATCAGGCGCTGTTGCAGCGAATTATACTTCTTTTCCGCGTATTCGTTGATCACCGCCTTCCAATAGGCGGCCTGCACGTCCTGGATCAGCAGGTGCAAGGCCCGGCGGCGCTTTTCCTGGGCCAGCCTGATCCGGTCGCTTTCCTGGTCGGCCCGAACCATGGCGATGCCGAAATCCATCAGATTCCACGACGCGGTCAGGTCGCCGGTCCGGCCGATGGCATCCTCGCCGACGCTGAAATTGCCCATGGCGCCGGTGCCCAGATCGCGCGAGGTGGTCAGCTTTTTGGGATTGCGCTTGGACCAGCCGCCCTTGGCGGCCAGTTCGGGCAGCAGGGCGAACAGGGACAGGTCGGCCTTGCCGGCGGCCAGCACTTCCTCCAGCACCTTCACCCGCGCATCCAGGTTGTAGGCCATGGCCAGGGCGATGGCGTCGTCGACGGTCAGTGGCCGCGACAGCACGTCGGAGGGCAGCGATGCGGCATGACGGGAAAGATCATCCGCAACGGGGGCGAGATCGGCCGGAGCCGCGCACCCGGCCAGCAGCAACGCGACCACCGCATTCATGGCAAGGCGAGTTCTTCGCACGAAACCCTATCTCCGAGGGGGGATGCCTCTCAGCTTCTATCCTGGTTCAATTATAGGGAACAACACTACGAAATGATTAACGTTTCATCAGCAGCCGATATTCATTCCGGCCACGGGCCGCCTTCCACCAGTTCCAGCCAGGGGGCGAAAGCCTCTCGCGCCCGGATGGAATACAGCTTCTTGCGGTCGCGGCCCTTGACCCGCCGCCCGTTTTCGTCGCGTTCGGGCGGCGGCGGAAACAGGCCGAAATTGATGTTCATGGGCTGGTAGGTCTCGGCGTTGCCGCCGCCGGTGACGTGGGCCAGCAGGGCGCCCAGCGCGGTCAGTTGCGGCGGCGGCGGCATCGCGCGGCCGTATTGCTCGGCGGCGGCGAAGCGGCCGGCCAGCAGGCCGATGGCGGCGCTTTCCACGTAACCCTCGCAGCCGGTGATCTGGCCGGCCAGACGCAGCCTCGGATCGGCCTTCAGGCGCAGCGATCCGTCCAGGACGCGGGGGCCGTTGACGAAGGTGTTGCGGTGCAGGCCGCCCAGGCGGGCGAATTCGGCGCTTTCCAGCCCGGGGATCGAGCGGAAGACGCGAACCTGCTCGCCGTGGCGCAGCTTGGTCTGGAAGCCCACCAGATTGTAGAGCGTGCCCAGCGCGTTGTCCTGGCGCAACTGCACCACCGCGAACGGCTTCGGCCCGGTGGGGGGGGTAAGTCCCACCGGTTTCATGGGGCCATAGGCCAGGGTGTCGCGGCCGCGCTCGGCCATGACCTCGATAGGCAGGCAGCCGTCGAAATAAGGGGTGTTCTTCTCCCAGTCGCGGAATTCCACCTTGTCGCCGGCAATCAGGGCATCGACGAAAGCATAATACTGGTCCCTGGACAGTGGGCAGTTGATGTAGTCCGAACCGGTGCCCTTGTCGTAGCGGGACTGGAACCACGCCTTGGAGAAGTCGATGCTCTCCCTGGTGACGATGGGGGCGATGGCGTCGAAGAAGGCCAGCGACGCCTCTCCGGTGACGGCGCGCAATCCCTCGGCCATGGCGGGCGAGGTCAGCGGGCCGGTGGCGATGATGGCGCTGCCCCATTCGGCGGGGGGCAGGCCGGCGATTTCCTCGCGGTGGATAGTGACCAGCGGATGGCCGTCCAGCGCCGCCTGGACCGCCGCCGAGAACCCGTCGCGGTCCACCGCCAGGGCGCCGCCGGCCGGCACCTTGTGGGCGTCGGCCATGGCCAGGATCAGCGATCCGGTCCGGCGCATCTCCTCATGCAGCAGGCCGACGGCGTTGTAATCGGCGTCGTCCGAGCGCAGCGAGTTGGAACAGACCAGTTCGGCCAGCCCACCGGTCTGGTGGGCGGCGGTGGGACGCGCCGGCCGCATTTCGTGGAGGACGACGGGGATGCCGGCCGATGCGAGCTGCCAGGCGGCTTCCGACCCGGCCAGCCCGCCGCCGATCACATGAACGGTTCGGGTCATGGCCCGTCACATAGAGGGTTCGCCGGCGCCTGTCCAGGGGGTTTGCCTCGGACCATGCTTATTTATTTGATCGGAACCTCGCGTTACATGGAAGCATTCCGGTTCATAAGAGGTTCACATGCCAATTGTGATCTTCGTCACACAAGCGACGGAAACTGAGTCATTTCTGCAACAACAATTACTGATCTGGTGAAATTTCATATTCCCTGTGGCGTCACTCGTTGACGTATGGAATCGGGCTGTGATTTCATCCGCTTCATGTTGCAGGAAATTCGCCGCCGCTTTGGTCACATGGTCGGTCCGCTGGTCGGGCTTGGCGCCGTGACCTATTTCGCCTACCACACCGTGGAAGGCGATCGCGGCGTCCTGGCCTATCTCCGCCTGCATAACGAGCTGCTGGAGGCCGAGATGCGTCTGGCCAAGGTCGCTTCCGAACGCCAGGAGATGGAGCGTCGCGTCCTGCTGCTGCGCCCCGATCATCTCGACCCCGACATGCTGGAAGAGCGGGCCCGCGTCATGCTCAACATGGGGCATGACGGCGAAGTGGTCGTCTTCGACAAGAGGAAGTAGGCCTCTTTCCATTTCCCGTTGCCCACCCCACATCAATGCCACCCCGCCCGATAGGGTGGGGCGGCGTGAGGCGGAGGCGTGTTTGGATCTGGGGTTAATCACAAAAGAATAATGCTGCATCGCAGCGATGAAATCCCAATTAACCTGATATTGGTTAATAAGCGCCAATGGTGCGCAGCACAACGATTTTATCCCAAGAATCAACTTGTAAAATAGGGAAGCATGGTTTACCTATCGGCGTATTCTGATGATCATGCGCAGCGGGAGGAAACATGGCCACCAAGAAGAAGGACCGGGGCGTGGCGGGACCCACCCCTGACGAACTCATCCGCTATTATCGCGAGATGCTGCTGATTCGCCGGTTCGAGGAAAAGGCGGGGCAGCTTTACGGCATGGGGCTCATCAACGGCTTTTGCCACCTCTACATCGGTCAGGAGGCGGTGGTGGTGGGCATGCAGGCCGTGGCGGGTCCGACCGATTCCTGCATCACCAGCTACCGCGATCACGGCCACATGCTGGTCTGCGGCATGGACGCCAAGGGCGTGATGGCCGAGCTGACCGGCCGTGCCGGCGGCTATTCCCGCGGCAAGGGCGGCTCGATGCACATGTTCTCTCGCGAGAAGCGGTTCTATGGCGGCCACGGCATCGTCGGCGCCCAGGTGCCGCTGGGGACCGGGCTGGGCTTCGCCCACAAGTACACCAAGGACGACGGCGTCGCCCATGTCTATTGCGGCGACGGCGCGGTCAACCAGGGGCAGGTCTACGAAAGCTTCAACATGGCGGCTTTGTGGAAGCTGCCGGTGGTCTTCGTCATCGAGAACAATAAATACGCCATGGGTACCGCCACCCAGCGCCATGCCGCCGGCCAGGAGCTGTTCCGCCGCGGCGCCGCCTACGGCATTCCCGGCGAGCCGGTCAACGGCATGAGCATCCTGGCGGTGCGCGAGGCCGCCGCCCGCGCCCTGGAGCACGCCCGCTCCGGCCAGGGGCCTTATATCCTGGAGATGAACACCTATCGCTATCGCGGCCATTCCATGTCCGATCCGGCCAAGTACCGGAGCAAGGAGGAAGTGACCAAGATGCGCGAACAGCACGATCCCATCGATCAGCTGAAGGAAAAGCTGCTGGCCGATGGCCTGATCGACGAAGCCGGCCTCAAGGACATCGACCGCGACGTCAAGGCCATCGTCACCGAGGCCGCGGAGTTCTCGCAGGCCAGTCCCGAGCCGGATGCGTCCGAGCTGTGGACCGACGTGCTGATCGAAGCCTAGAGCGCGAGGGGGAAACCATGCCGATTCAAATCCTGATGCCGGCGCTGTCGCCGACCATGACCGAGGGCAAGCTCGCCAAGTGGCTGAGGGCCGAGGGCGATGCCGTCAAGGCCGGCGACGTGCTGGCGGAAATCGAGACCGACAAGGCCACCATGGAGATGGAAGCCGTCGAGGACGGCGTGCTGGGCAAGATCCTGGTGCCCGGCGGCACCGAGGGTGTCGCAGTCAACACGCCCATCGCCCTGCTGCTGGAAGACGGCGAGGATGTCTCGGCTCTGTCCGGGGCTTCCGCACCCGCTGCCGCTGCCCCGCCTCCGGCATCTGTTGTCGCGCCTGCCGCCGCTCCGGTCCCGGTGGCCGCTCCGCCGTCGGACGAGAAGGTCTATGCCAGTCATAAGCGCCAGACGGTGCGCGAGGCGTTGCGCGACGCCATGGCCGAGGAAATGCGCGCCGATCCGTCGGTGTTCCTGCTGGGCGAGGAAGTGGCCCAGTATCAGGGCGCCTACAAGGTCAGCCAGGGGCTGCTGGACGAATTCGGCGCCGAACGGGTGATCGACACCCCCATCACCGAAATGGGCTTCGCCGGCCTGGCCTGCGGCGCCGGCTATGCCGGGCTGAAGCCCATCGTCGAGTTCATGACCATGAACTTCTCGATGCAGGCCATCGACCACGTCATCAACTCGGCCGCCAAGACGCTGTACATGTCGGGCGGCCAGCAGCCCTGTTCCATCGTGTTCCGCGGCCCCAACGGCGCCGCCTCCAGGGTCGGCGCCCAGCACAGCCAGGATTACGCCTCGTGGTACGCCCATTGCCCCGGCCTCAAGGTGGTGGCGCCGTGGAGCGCCGCCGACGCCAAGGGCCTGCTGAAGGCCGCCATCCGCGATCCCAATCCGGTGGTGTTCCTGGAAAACGAGCTGCTGTACGGCCAGAGCTTCGACGTGCCCGATGATCCGGATTTCGTCCTGCCCATCGGCCGCGCCAAGGTCGAACGGGCCGGAACCCACGTCACCATCACCGCCTATTCGCGCATGGTGCAGGTGGCGCTGGACGCGGCCGAACTGCTGAAGGCGGACGGCATCGAGGCCGAGGTGATTAACCTGCGCACCATCCGTCCGCTGGACATCGCGACCATCGTCGCCTCGGTGCGAAAGACCAACCGCATCGTCAGCCTGGAGGAAGGCTGGCCGGTGGCCGGCATCGGCTCCGAGATCGCCGCCGTGATGATGGAACACGCCTTCGACTGGCTGGACGCTCCGCTGGCGCGGGTGGCGGGTGCCGACGTGCCCATGCCCTATGCCGCCAATCTGGAGAAGCTGGCGCTGCCGCAGCCGGAACAGGTGGCCGATGCCGCCCGCGCCGTCTGCTATCGCCGCTAAGAGGGGGGGACCCGAGATGCCTGTGCAAATTCTGATGCCCGCTTTGTCGCCGACCATGACCGAGGGCACTCTGGCCAAGTGGCTGAAGGCCGAGGGCGATTCCGTCAAGTCGGGCGACATTCTGTGCGAGATCGAGACCGACAAGGCCACCATGGAATACGAGGCGGTGGACGAGGGCGTGCTGGGCAAGATCCTGGTGGCCGGCGGCACGTCGGGCGTGGCGGTGAATACCGCCATCGCGGTGCTGTTGCAGGATGGCGAGGATTCCTCGGCCATCGTGGCGGCTCCGGCTCCGACTCCGGTTTCCCGGAGCGCGGGCGTCTCGCCCGCACCCGTCGCTCCGGTTGCCGCCGAACAGCGGGCGGGACGCCCGCGCTCCGATGAAGGGCGCGTCTTCGCCAGCCCGCTGGCCCGGCGTATCGCTCGGGATGGCGGCGTCGACCTGAAGGCGGTCAGGGGTTCCGGCCCCCACGGCCGCATCGTCAAGGCCGATGTGGACTCCGTCATCGCAGCCGGCCCCGCCAAGGCGGCTCCAGTTGCCGCCACCGCTCCGGTTGCCGCCGCCAAGCCGGCTCCGGCCCCGGCCGCCGCCAGCCCAATCGGGCCGGCGTTCGAGGAGATTCCCAATTCCTCCATGCGCAAGGTCATCGCGCGGCGTCTGACCGAGGCCAAGGCCACCATTCCGCATTTCTACCTGTCCATCGATTGCGAGCTGGACGCCCTGCTGAAGGTCCGGGCCGAGCTGAACGGCCGCTCCGATGCCTATAAGCTGTCGGTCAACGACTTCGTGGTCCGCGCCGTGGCGCTGGCGCTGAGGAAGGTGCCCGCCGCCAACGCCTCGTGGGGCGAGGACGCCATCCGGCGCTATACCGATATCGACATCTCGGTGGCGGTGGCGACGCCTTCCGGCCTGATCACCCCCATCGTGCGCCATGCCGACCGCAAGGGGCTGGCGGGAATCTCGGGTGAGATGAAGGCGCTGGCCGCCAAGGCCCGCGACGGCAAGCTGAAGCCTGAGGAGTTCCAGGGCGGCGGCTTCACCATCTCCAATCTCGGCATGTACGGCGTCAAGGACTTCGCCGCCATCATCAACCCGCCGCAGGGCTGCATCCTGGCGGTGGGGGCCGGCGAGCAGCGCCCGGTGGTCAAGGCCGGCACGCTGGCCATCGCCACGGTGATGACCTGCACGCTCTCGGTGGATCACCGGGTGGTCGACGGCGCCGTCGGGGCCGAGTTCCTGGCCGCCTTCAAGGCGCTGATCGAGGACCCGCTCGCCATGCTGCTGTAGGAGCGGGGCCATGCCCTTGAACGCGGTCAGGGTCGCTTTCGACATCCTCAAGGCCGATTTCCGCGACGCCCGCTTTCCGGTGGCGGCGGGGCGGCTGACCGGTGAATCGCTGGCGTGGGGCGAGCGGCTGCTCGCTCTGTACCGGGATGCCGGGCGAGCCGACCTGGAGGCAATCGACCCGCTCGCCCGCTTTTGGGTGCTGCGCCATCGCGGCATGCCGGTTCCGGCCGACCTGACCGGCGCCACGCCGGGGGCTGGTTTCGTGCTGGCCTTCACCGCCTTTCCCTATCTCGACATGATGATGGAGGAATGGGACCTGGGCGGGGTGGCCGGCGAGGCCGGGCCGGAGCGTCTGTCGGTCCGCTGCCTGTTCAACGGCGTCGACGAGGGGGCGGTGCTGACGGCGGAACGGATCGGCGGTGGCTGGCGGTTCGACCTGATGCCGCTCTACCGCGACAAGGCCCGGGTGTTCGAGACCTTCATCGCGGCGGAATTCGGCGGCGACCTGGAGGGGTTCGTCGGCCATTACGCAGCCGAGCACGATCTGGATTTCGACATGGAGCAGGCCTGGCGGCCACTGGCCGGGGCCTGAAGCATAATAAAAATACCGGGAGGGGTGACATGGGGTTGAGAGTAAGGGAGATGCCCAGGCCGCCGGGGTTGCAGGCGACGCCGTTTCCGGTGGGCAGCGCCGCCGACCGCTCGGTGTTGTCCGGGCTGATCGCCATGATCGAGAACAATCCGGCATTCTGCAATCGGGGCGTCCTGCCCGAGGAGCAGGAGCGCTGCTACCGCGCCGTGTCCGAGGCCAAGCGGCTGATCGGCGACACCGCCGAGCTGCTGCCGCCCGGCTCCCCCGCCCTCGACCTGCTGGCGGCCATGCGCTCGGCCTGCCGCAAGTACCTGTTCGAGGCCGATGCGTGGGACCGCCGCACCGGCCGCCGCTTTCAGATTCCGACCTTCGTCTTCTTCCAGCTGCTCGGTGCCTTCCGCGAGTTGCTGGGGGTCCTGGTCTGGCGCCTTGCCGAGGCCTACGACCTGGAGATCGAAGGCCGCCTCAACCTCATCTTCCCCGGCTCGCCCGACTGATTCCTGGAGAGAACCCATGGCCGATACTCAATTCGACCTCATCGTCATCGGCGGCGGCCCCGGCGGCTATGTCGCCGCCATCCGCGCCGCCCAGCTGGGCATGAAGACCGCGCTGGTCGAGCGCGAGCATCTGGGCGGCATCTGCCTCAACTGGGGCTGCATTCCGACCAAGGCGCTGCTGCGCTCGGCCGAGATCTATCGCCAGATGAAGCATGCCGAATCCTATGGCCTGTCGGCCGGCCAGATCGGCTTCGACCTCACCAAGGTGGTGGCGCGCTCGCGCGGCGTTTCGGCACAGTTGCAGGGTGGCGTCAGGCATCTGCTGAAGAAGAACAAGGTCACCGTCATCGACGGCACCGCCAAGCTGGCGGGCCTTGATCCGAAAGGTGGGGGCAAGATCGCCATCGAGGGCAAGGATACCATCTCGGCCCCCCACATCATCCTGGCGACCGGGGCGCGGGCGCGGATTCTTCCCGGCTTCGAGCCCGACGGCAAGTTCATCTGGACCTACAAGGAAGCCCTGGTCCCCGATACCATGCCCAAGAGCCTGCTGGTGATCGGCTCCGGCGCCATCGGCATCGAGTTCGCCAGCTTCTTCAACGCCCTGGGCGCCGATGTGACGGTCGCCGAAATGATGGATCGGGTGCTGCCGGTGGAGGACGAGGAAATCTCGGCCATGGCCAGGAAGTCGTTCGAGAAGCAGGGAATGAAAATCCTGACCTCGGCCAATATCAAGGGGATCAGGAAGGGGGCGGCCAACGTCACCGTCACCATCGAGGCCGGCGGCAAGACCCAGGAACTGGTGGTGGACCGCGTCATTACCGCCATCGGCATCGTCGGCAACGTCGAGAACATCGGCCTCGAGGGCACCAGGATCAAGGTCGAGAAGACCCATGTGGTCACCGACGGGTACTGCCGGACCAACGAGCCCGGCATCTACGCCATCGGCGACATCGCCGGCGCGCCGTGGCTGGCCCACAAGGCCAGTCACGAGGCCATCATCTGCGTCGAGACGATCAAGGGCCTGCCCGACGTCCATCCGCTGGACATGATGAAGATTCCCGGCTGCACCTATTGCCATCCCCAGGTGGCCTCGGTGGGCATGTCCGAAGCCAAGGCCAAGGCCAAGGGGTATCAGGTCAAGGTCGGCCGCTTCCCCTTCATGGCCAACGGCAAGGCCATCGCGCTGGGCGAGACCGAGGGCATGGTCAAGACGGTGTTCGATTCCAGGACCGGCGAGCTGCTGGGCGCCCACATGATCGGCGCCGAGGTCACCGAGATGATTCAGGGCTATACCGTCGCCAAGACCCTGGAAACCACCGAGGCCGACCTGATGCACACCGTCTTCCCCCATCCGACGCTGTCGGAAATGATGCACGAGGCGGTACTTGACGCCTATGGGCGGGCGGTGCATTTCTAGGGCATGCAGCCGCCGAATCCGCAATTTCCGGGCGACCTCTATCTCTGGAGCGAGATCGCCCGGAATTTCGGGATTCTGATCGCCGGAATCATCGGATTGGGAATTGCGTGGTGGCGCAGCCGGGCCGCCAATATGCAGGCGAAGGCTGCCCTTGAGCAGAATGACCTTGCGCGGCGAGACCACATTACCGAACTATTCAATAGGGCCGTCGGGCAACTCGGGGATGATAAGCTGGAGGTTCGCCTCGGCGCCATCTACACGTTGCGGGCGATCTGCGAGGATCAAGAGTTCAGGAGTTATGCAGCTCCGGTAGTGCAGACATTGTCGGCCTATGTACGAAACCGAAGCTCTGCTCTTGACGGAAATGGAATGCCCGAGGATTTGGCGGTAATTGTCGAGTGGCTACACATGAATGTCGGCCCGGAAGCAGCGGAGGACGAAGAATGAGCTGGGCAAGCCTTCTTTGGGATGACAAGCCTTCCCTTCCTGGCGCTGATACGGGAGCCAAGAAAGGATCGAGTTCTCGCTCCCGCAAAGGATTGTTGTCGGGAACATCTGCGATTCTCAATCTCGAAGGTGGCTTTATGCCACGTTCCGACTGGAGCAAGGGACGGTTGGTCAGTGCCCGATTTGCTCGTACGAATTTGACCAAGGCGAATCTGACTGAGGCCATTTTAAGAGATGCCGATCTTCGGTTCGCCATCATGAGAGAAGCCGACCTTCGCGGTGCCGATATGTTTGGGGCGATACTTGAAGGTGCCGACCTTCGCGGTGCCGATCTGACCGGTGCTCTTAATCTGACCAAGGCCCAGATCGATTCGGCGATCATTGATGAGACCACCAAGCTGCCGGCCGATTTGGCATGACCGAAAAGCCAGTTCTCCGCCATCCCGAGAAGGCCAGGAAGCCCGACAATCCGTCCCCGCGCAAGCCGGCCTGGATCAGGGTCAAGGCACCGACCTCGGAGGAGGCGGCCGAGGTGCGCCGCCTGATGCGGCAGAAGAACCTGCACACGGTGTGCGAGGAAGCCGCCTGTCCCAATATCGGCGAGTGCTGGAAGCACAGGCACGCCACCTTCATGATCCTGGGCGACACCTGCACGCGGGCCTGCGCCTTCTGCAACGTCAAGACCGGCAGGCCCGGCGCCGTCGACGTGGCCGAACCGGAGAATCTGGCGGATTCGGTGACGGCCATGGGGTTGAGGCATGTGGTCATCACCTCGGTGGACCGCGACGACCTGGCCGACGGCGGCGCCTTTCAGTTCGTCGCCTGCATCGAACGCATCCGCGCCACATCGCCGCATTGCACCATCGAGGTGCTGACCCCGGATTTCCGCGACAAGGG
The DNA here is from genome assembly GCF_902729425.1 of Magnetospirillum sp. SS-4. GTDB lineage: Bacteria > Pseudomonadota > Alphaproteobacteria > Rhodospirillales > Magnetospirillaceae > Phaeospirillum. The sequence goes on from NZ_CACVCH010000081.1 coordinate 213,840, forward strand.
CGACGCGGTGGAAAAGGTCACCGCCGCCCGTCCCGATGTGTTCAACCATAACCTGGAGACGGTGCCGCGCCTGTATCCCGGCATCCGGCCCGGCGCCCGCTATTTCGAATCGTTGCGGTTGTTGCAGCGGGTGAAGCAGGCGGACTCGTCCATCTTCACCAAGTCGGGTATCATGGTCGGGCTGGGAGAGGAACGGGGGGAAGTGTTGCAGGTGATGGACGACATGCGCTCGGCCGGGGTGGATTTCATCACCATCGGCCAGTATCTCCAACCGACCCTGAAGCATGTGGCGGTTTCGCGCTTCGTCACTCCGGACGAGTTCGAGGATTACCGGGCGGTCGCCCGTTCCAAAGGCTTCCTGATGGTGGCGGCGACGCCGTTGACGCGGTCGTCGCACCATGCCGATCGCGATTTCGAGGAATTGCGGGCCGAGCGCCTGCGCCGCCAGGGCTAAGCATGCCGACTCACGCCGAACAAAGAATATTGCCCTATACGCCCGAACAGCTGTTCGCGCTGGTGGCCGACGTGGAACGCTATCCCGAATTCCTGCCGTGGTGCGTGGCGTCGCGCATCCGCCGGCGGGAAGGCGAGGTGTTCTTCGCCGATCTGGTGATCGGCTTCAAGATGGTGCGGGAACGCTTCACTTCCAAGGTGACGCTGAGCCGGCCCGACCGGGTCGACGTCACCTATACCGAGGGGCCGTTCCATCACCTCAACAATCACTGGGTGTTCCGGGCATTGCCCGATGGTCGGACCGAGATCGACTTCTTCGTCGATTTCGAGTTCCGCTCCAAGCTGCTTCAGACCCTGATCGGGGCCTTGTTCAACGAGGCGGTTAAGCTGATGGTTTCCGCCTTCGAGAAGCGGGCGCGCCAGCTCTACGGAATCGCCTCATAGCCGGCGCCGGCCCTCGCTTCCCATGGCGGCCTTCAGATCAAGGTTGCCAGTGTCGGAATCGTCCAGGATGTGGTCGTGACGCTTGTCCTTGGCGCGGGGGCCGATGGCCGCCAGTTCGGTGACGTTCTGCTCGATCCTCTCCAGCACGGCCAGGATGTCCTCGGCCACCTGCCGGTCGTCCATCAGGTTGGCGTAGCGGCGGATGTTGAAGGCGAAATGGCGGATCAGCTTGATGTTGTCGCGAAAGCTGCGCGGTCGGCGCACGAAAATGCGATGGGCGCCGCGGATGTTCTTGATGAACATGTTGACCAGGGCGCGGACGAATTTATGGGTTCCCTCCAGCTTGCGGGCGAACAGCGGCTCTGGAATGCGGGTGACGATGCTGTCGGTGGCGGCGATGGCGGTGGCCATGCGCTCGCTGCGGTCGATCACCGCCATCTCGCCGAAGATTTCGCCGGGCTTGATGGAATCCAGCTCGACCCGCTGGCCGTCCACCTGCTGGAAGATGACGATCCTGCCCTTGTCCAGGATATAGGCGGCATCGCCGGAGGCCCCCTGGCGGAACAGGACGGTTCCGGCCGGAACGCTCAACTTCTCGAATTTCTGTTCGGCGATGTCGGTGGCCGGCGCATCGTCCATCATGGCCTCATTCGCTGGGGGTGACTTCGGGGGGAGTCACCTCGGCGGCGGTCGCCGGAGGCTTGCGGCGGCCGGACATGGCGCTGAAGACGCCGATGCAGATCATCAGGACGATGAATCCGCCCAGAACGTACCATTTGGCATCACCCAGCCATTCCTCCAGCTTGCGGCCCATGAAATAGCCGCCCCAGGCGAAGGAGTGGGCCCAGATGGCGGCGGCGATGAAGTTGAACACCGCGTATTTCACCCGGGGGACCCCGGCGATGCCGACGATGAACGGCGCCGCGTTGCGCACGCCGTAGATCCAGCGGAACGACAGGATGAACAAGATCGGCGAGCGGTTGACCGCGTCGAAGGCCCAGTCGATCTTGCCGGTCAGCCTGGGCCAGCGCTTCAGCAGCGGCGCGCCGTGCCGGCGTCCGATGTAGTAATAGAGCTGGTCGCCGAAGAAGCTGCCGGTCAGCGCCGCCAGGGCGAGCAGTTCCACGTTGATGTTGTAGCGTCCCTCCGACGCCAGGATGCCGGTGACGATCACCACCGTCTCGCCCTCGACGAAGGTCCACGCGGTGATCAGGGGATACAGCAGAAATCCGTATTCCTGGAGGACGTGAACGACGAACTCTTCCAAGGGGGCTCCTGGGCACGAGACAGGGAAAACGCCTGCAAAAATCCAGCAATACAGGTAGGGGCGTCAACGACCAAAATAGGAGATTACGAAAACGTCACGGGCGTCCGGTCCGGGGGGTGATGCGGTTGACGTGTCCCATCTTGCGGCCGGGGCGCGCCTCGGCCTTGCCATAGAGGTGCAGCTTGGCGCAAGGGTCGTTCAGGATGTCGAGCCATTGGGCGGCATCATTGCCGATCAGGTTCTTCATCACCGCGTCGGAATGGCGTTCGGGCGACCCCAGCGGCAGGCCGCAGACGGCGCGGACGAATTGCTCGAACTGGTCGGTGACGCAGGCGTCCATGGTCCAGTGGCCGGAATTGTGCGGGCGAGGCGCCATCTCGTTGGCCAGCAGGCCGTCGTCGGTGACGAACATCTCGACCGCCAGCAGCCCGACCACTCCCAACTCCTCGGCGGCGCGGTGGGCGATATCCATGGCGGCCCCGGCCAGGGCCGCCGGGATGGGAGCCGGGGCGGTGGAGGTGTCGAGAATGTGATCGCGGTGGACGTTCCATACCGGATCGAACGCCTGCCAGGCGCCATCGGCGCCGCGCGCCACGATTACCGAGATCTCGCTTCTGAAGTTGATGAATCCTTCCAGCACGCCGTTGCCGCCGGCGGTCAATCCGGCGCCCAGCGCCGCCCAGGCCTCGGCCAGATCGGTATCGGCGACGATCTTGACCTGTCCCTTGCCGTCATAGCCCTGGCGGGCGGTCTTGAGCACCGCCGGCCGTCCGATCTCGGCCACCGCCGTCCGCAATTCCTTCAGGCTGGAGACTTCCCGCCACGGCGCGGTCTTGACGCCGATGGAGTTGAAGAAGCTTTTTTCCCGGATGCGGTCCTGGGCCACCTCCAGCACGCTCCAGCACGGACGCACCGGCACATGCGCGGCCATCAGGCGGACGCTTTCCGCCGGAATGTTCTCGAACTCGAAGGTGACGACGTCGACCTTGCGGGCGAAATCCTCGATGGCGGCCTCGTCGGTGTATTCGGCCAGGGTCGCCGCCGCCGCCACCTGCGATGCCGGTCCGTCCTTCTCGGGCGAGTAGACGTGGACCAGATAGCCCAGCCGCGCCGCCGCCAGCGCCGCCATGCGGCCCAACTGGCCGCCGCCGATGATGCCGATGGTGCTGCCGGGGGGCAGCGGCCGGAAATCGGGGTTTGGGCTCACGGGCGGATCAGGTCGGGGTTGTCGGGGTCCACCGGCGCCTCGGCCACCGAGGCGGTCTGGCGGGCACGCCAGGTCTCCAGGGCGGCATCGACCGCCGGGTCGAGCAGGGCGAGGACGGCGCCGGCCAGCAGGGCGGCGTTGATGGCTCCGGCCTTGCCGATGGCCAGGGTTCCCACCGGAATGCCACCGGGCATCTGGACGATGGACAGCAGCGAATCCTGCCCCTTCAGGGTCTTGCTTTCCACCGGCACGCCGAACACCGGCAGCGGGGTCATGGCGGCGGTCATGCCGGGAAGGTGGGCGGCGCCGCCGGCGCCGGCGATGATCACCTTCAGCCCGCGGGCCTTGGCGGTTCCGGCATAGTCGTAGAGCCGTCCGGGGGTGCGGTGGGCCGAAACCACCCGGGTCTCGAAGCCGATGCCCAGCTCGGCCAGGGTGGCGGCGGCATGGCGCATGGTTTCCCAGTCCGACTGGCTTCCCATGATGATTCCGACCTGGGGCGCCTTGGTGTTCACCATGCGGCTGAAGTCCCGGATGGAGGTTGAGGAAAGGGCGGAATTATAGGGAACGCAACCGGCGAAGCAAGGCCGTATTGCCGAAATATCGGACATCGGCCGCTGTCCATGATAGGATGCCGAACAGAACCTGAGGCGAGAAATGGCCAGTCAGTTTCGCACCGACCCGATCTTTTCCGTCGGGCACGTAAACGAGTACGTGCTCGATCACGGCGGCCATCATCCCGGTCATCATCAATCGCCCTATCCGCCCAGCGAACCGCCGCCGGTCCAGCATAGTCCGGCCGACGTCGCCTCCATCCTGGGCTTGCCGGAAAGCGTCATCACCCCGGCGGTGCTGGCGGCGGTGACCGGATTGCTGTCGGAACTGGACCGTCTGCGCTGGCTGGATTCGCAGAACCGCCGCCGCCAGGCCTTCCTGGAGGGGCTGGCGGAACGCGACACCGTGGTGCCGGTGCTCAACCGTCGCGGCTTCATGCGCGAACTGGAGGCGCTGCTGGCCGCCGGCAGCGGCGACGGCACCCTGGTGGTGCTGCACGTCAACGGGATCGAGCATCTCCGGCAGGTGCAGGGGCTGGCCGCCGGCGACGGCGCGTTGCGCCACGTCTCGGCCAATCTGGTGGGCAATCTGCGCAGCACCGATCCGGTGGGATTGCTGGGGATGAGCGACTTCGCCATTCTGATGCCGGCCACCGACCTGGCCGCCGGCCGTGAGAAGGTGCGGGTGGTGATGGAGCGCATCAACGCCCAGCCCTTCTTGTGGCTGGGGCAGCCCCACGCCTTCGCCATGTTCTCGGGGTACCATGTCCTCGCGCCGGGCGAGGATGCCGAAGCGGCCCTGGCCGCGGCCGACCGGGCACGACGGGGGCTGACGGACTGACGCCGCCCCGCCGCCCGTTCCCTCCGGCCTTGGTGGCGGAAGGGGGGGGCGGGATGCGGCGACGGGGTCTATTCCGCGACGGACTCGTCGGTGCGGCCGCCCTCGTGATGTCCGCGCGAACGGCCGCTCAGCGCCACCGCCTTCTCCAGGTCGGCCTCCGAGCACATGCCCAGCGTCACCGGGTTGCGCGGCTTGATGTTGGCGGCGTTCCAGTGGCTCTTGTCGCGCACCGACTGGATGGTCGGCTTGGTGGTGCCGATCAGCTTGGAAATGGCGGCGTCCGACAGTTCCGGATGATGCTTGATGATCCAGGCGATGGCGTCGGGCCGGTCCTGGCGCTTGGACACCGGGGTGTAGCGGGCGCCCTTGGCCTTGGCGTGCGGCTGCGGAATGTCGGTGACCGTCAGCTTGAGGCGGGCATCGGGATTGGCCTCGCAGCGCTCGATCTCGGCGCGGGTCACCTGGCCGTTGGCGACGGGGTCGAGGCCGACGATGCCGATGGCCACCTCGCCATCGGCGATGGCCTGGACTTCCAGCGGATGAAGCCCGCAGAAATCGGCCACCTGCTCGAAGGTGAGAGCGGTATTCTCGACCAGCCAGACGGCGGTCGCCTTGGGCATGAGCGGCAGGGCCATGAAACCTCCTGTATGGTCCTTCGGGCGGGCCGGGTGTCGGCCCGCGAGCTTGCGAGAACCGCCTGCCGGACCCGGTGGGGTCAGGATACGGACGGCGGCGATCCCTTGGAATGCGCCGCTAGTTATATGGGCGAACGTCCTCCGGGTCAAACCGTCAGCACGATCTTGCCGATATGGGCGTTGCTCTCCATCAGGCGGTGGGCCTCGGCGGCCTGGGCCAGCGGGAAGGTGGCGTGGATCACCGGGGCGATCCGGCCCGACGACAGCAGCGGCCAGACGGTCCGGCGCAGCCCCTCGGCCATGCGGGCCTTGGCGTCGTTGGATTGCGGCCGGAGCGTCGAACCGGTCAGGGTCAGGCGCTTCAGCATCACCGGCATCATGTTCAGCTCGGCTGTCGAGCCCCGCAGGAAGGCGATGGAGACCAGCCGGCCGTCGGCGGCCAGCGACCGGATGTTGCGGGCCATGTAGTCGCCGCCCACCATGTCGAGGATGACGTCGACGCCCCGGCCCCCGGTCTCGGCCTTGACGACCTCGACGAAATCCTGGGCGGTATGGTCGATGGCGAGATCGGCGCCCAGGCGACGACAGGCCTCGCATTTGGCCGCGCCGGAGGCGGTGGCGAACACCAGGGCGCCCAGGGCCTTGGCCAACTGGATGGCGGTGGTGCCGATGCCGCTGGCCCCGCCATGCACCAGGAAGGTTTCGCCGGCCTGCAACCGGCCGCGCTCGACCACGTTGTGCCAGACGGTGAAGAAGGTCTCGGGCAGGGCGGCGGCGCGGACCATGTCGTAGCCGTCGGGCAGCGGCAGGCACAGGCGGGCATCGACGGCGCAGTATTCGGCATAGCCGCCGCCGGGAACCAGGGCGCAGACCGCCTCGCCCGGCTGGAGCGCGGCGACGCCGTCGCCCAGGGCGGCGATGGTGCCGGCCACTTCCAGGCCGGGCAGGTCCGAGGCGCCCGGCGGCGCCGGATAGGCGCCCTGGCGCTGGAGCACGTCGGGGCGGTTGATTCCGGCGGCGGCGACCTTGATCAGCACCTCGCCCGCGGCCGGCCGGGGCGGCGGACGGCGGACGGCCACCAACGCCTCGGGCGGGCCGGGCCGGGAGATTTCAACGCATGTCATGCCGTCGGGCACCATCATCGTCCCCTGCTCTGTCGATTGCCGGGCCAATCTGGTACGGTCTTGTCGCGAAGGCAAGAGAGGATGAGCCCATGGATACCGACGATCTGGAGCCCCGCAAGGCGGTCGCCGCGCTTCGCAACCTCGATCCCCTGTCCATCGAGGAGCTGCGGGACTATATCGGAGAACTGGAGGCGGAAATCCTCCGCGCCCGGGACGCCATCGCCCGCAAGCAGGCGGTGAAGGCCGGCGCCGAGGCGTTTTTCAAGCGGTAAATCGGTACTTGATTGCCGAATTCGGGCGCGGTATGACCAGTCTGCTACAGGAGGAAGGCCATGTTGAACGGCAAGTCGGCGGTCATCACCGGCTCGACCAGCGGAATCGGCCTCGGTATCGCCCGGGCGCTGGCGGGGCAGGGCGCCAACATCATGCTGAACGGCTTTGGCGAGGCCGGCGCCATCGAGGCGTTGCGGGCGTCGCTGGCGGCGGAATTCGGCGTCGAGGTGGCCTATAACGGCGCCGACCTGTCGCAACCGGACGGCGGCGGCGCGCTGGTGCGCGATGCCCGGGAACGTTTCGGGGCGGTGGACATCCTGGTCAACAACGCCGGCATCCAGCATGTGGCGCCGGTCGAGGACTTTCCGCCCGACCGCTGGGACGCGGTGATCGCCATCAACCTGTCGGCGGTTTTCCACGCCATCCGCGCCGCCCTTCCCGGCATGAAGGAAAAGGGCTGGGGCCGCATCGTCAACGTCGCTTCCGTCCATGGCCTGGTCGCCTCCGCCAACAAGGCCGCCTACATCGCCGCCAAGCACGGCGTGGTCGGATTGACCAAGGTGGTGGCGCTGGAAACCGCCGAGATCGACGTCACCTGCAACGCCATCTGCCCCGGCTGGGTGCTGACGCCGCTGGTCCAGGCCCAGATCGACGCCCGCGCCGAGCGGGAAGGCATTCCGGTGGCCCAGGCCGGCCGCGACCTGCTGTCGGAGAAGCAGCCGTCGAAACAGTTCACCACCCCGGAACAGCTGGGCGCCCTGGCGGTGTTCCTGTGCTCGCCGGCCGCCGCCAACCTGACCGGCGCCAGCCTGCCGGTCGACGGGGGCTGGACGTCGCAATGAGCGGGGCGGCATGACCCACAAGAAGGAGCCGGGCCGTCAGGCCGATTATCCCTTTCGGGTCGCCATCCAGACCCGCTGGTCCGACAACGACATGTTCGGCCACGTCAACAACGTGCTCTACCAGCGCTTTTTCGAACATGTGGTGGTGGCGTTCCTGCGCGGTCCCTGCGCCATCGATCTGATGAATTCGCCGGTGATCACCTTCGCCGCCGAGAGCCATTGCAGGTTCCTGCGGCCGCTGTCCTATCCCGCCGGCATCATCGCCGGCATCCGCATCGACCACATGGGCCGCACCAGCGCCCGCTACGGCCTGGCCCTGTTCGAGGAAGGATGCGACGAGGCCGCCGCCGAGGGACATTGGATTCACGTCTTCGTCGATCGGGCCAGCCAGCGCCCCACCCCCATTCCGGACGACGTCCGCGCCGTGTTCGAGCGCCATCGGAGGATTTCATGAGCGGTCTTTGCTATTCGTTCGAGGGAATGATTCCGGTGGTTCATCCCACCGCCTTCGTCCACCCCACCGCCGTCCTGATCGGCGACGTGCGCATCGGTCCCGGCTGCTATATCGGGCCGGGGGCGTCCCTGCGGGCCGATTTTTCCAGCGTCATCATCGGCGCCGGGGTCAACATCCAGGATTACTGCATCTTGCACGGCACCCCGGGGTTTCACACCATCGTCGAGGACAACGGCCATGTCGGCCATGGTTCGGTGGTGCATGGCTGCACCGTTCGGCGCAACGCCCTGGTGGGGATGAGTTCGTCGATCTATGACGGGGCCGAGGTCGGCGAGAACGCCATCATCGCCGCCATGGCCTTCGTTCCGGCGGGAACCAGGATTCCGCCGGGAACCCTGGTGGCCGGCATTCCGGCCAAGGTGATCAGGCAACTGAGCGAGGACGAGATCGCCCGCAAGACCCGTGGCACCGAGGCCTACCAGCACCTGGCGGCCAAGTGCCTGGAAAGCTTCAGGCCTTGCCAGCCGCTGTCCGAGCCCGAGCCCGGCCGCGACAAGATGGACCCCAGCGCCATCTGGCCGGACGACCTGACCAAGCATCGCCCGGCGGGAAAGTGATCAGTCGGCGTTGGTGAAGCTGAGCGCCGGCAGTTCCCGGCTTTTGGCCTTGGGCGGCAGCGGGATAAAGACGGGCATGTCCGACGCCGTCGATATGGTGGTCAGGGTGGCGACGGAGGCCGAAACCGGTTCCGGCGCCTCGGCGACGGGGGCCGAGACGGGAATCAGCGCGTTCCGGGGGGCGACGGCGGCGGTGTCCGGCTTCTGCTCCGACGGCTTCTTCCCTTCCGGCTTCTGCTCCGACGTCTTCTGTTCCTCGGCCCGGTCCTCGGGACGTTCCATGCCGCCGCCCAGCGCCTTGTAGAGCGACAGCACCGCCGCCAGCCGGCCGGATTTGGCCTGGACGTTGGCGTCGTCGGCCTGGAAACGGGTCCGTTGGGTTTCCAGGACGTTGAGATAGTCGACCATGCCCAGGCGGAACGCCTCGGAGCTGAGGCGGTAGGCATCCTCGGAGGCCAGCAGAACCTCGCGCTGGGCCACTTCCAGTTCACCTTGAAGGCGGATGGCCGCCAGGGCGTCCTCCACGTCGCGCAGGCTGGCCAGGACGGTCTGCTGATAGACCTCCACCAGTTCGGAATGCTTGGCGCGGCTGTATTCGATATCGGACTGGGTCTTGCCGTAATCGAAGATGGTGCCGGCGACGCTGGCCGCCGCCACGAAGAAGATGCTGCCGGGCGAGGTGATGTTGTCGAACAGCTGGCTGGCCCAGCCACGTTCGCCGGTCAGGGTCAGCGACGGCAGCATCTTGGCGCGGGCGACGCCGATATTGGCGTTGGCGGCCACCAGATTGGCCTCGGCCTTCTTGATGTCGGGACGGCGCAGCAGGAGGTCGGTGGGCAGGCCGGGGGAGACTTCCGGAACTTTCAGCCCTTCCAGGGAGTTGCCCGACAGCCGCAGCATTCCCGGCGGCCGGCCCAGCAGGGTCGCCAGACGATTGAACGCCCGTTCGCGCTGAAGCACCAGCGGCGGCACGCTGGCCTCGCCCTGGGCCAGGACGTTGCGCTGCTGCGCCAGTTCCAGATGGGAGCTTTCGCCCAGGCGGACCCGTTCGCGCACGGCGGCGTGCATGGTCTTCATATTGGCGATGTTGCGCAGCGCCACCGCCTCGCGGTCCATGAATTCCAGGTATTGGAGATAGGTTCCCACCAGATCGGCGACCAGGGTGATGGCCAGCGCCTCGCGGTCGTGGACGTTGGCCAGGGCGGTGGCCAGCGCCGATGCCTCGGACGCGCGAATCTTGCCCCAGATGTCCAGCTCATAGCTGGCCGACAGGCTCATGGACGACAGGCGGTGGGTGCGATTGGTGCCGGCGGCGAGAATGGCGCCCTGGCCGCCGGTGGGGGCGTCGACGCTGCGCTTGCCGCTGACCGAGATGGTCGGCAGCAGCGCCGCCGCCGCCGATCCGGCCTGGGCCTCGGCCTGGGCGATGCGGAAGGTGGCGGCCTTGATGTCGTGGTTCTTGTCCAGCGCCTCTTCGATCAGCGCGTTCAGTTCCTCGGACCCGAATCCTTTCCACCACTGCGACAGCGGCCGCGGCAGTTCCGGCGACGGTTCGGGCACCTGATTGCGAAAGGACGCGGGCAGGGGCTGCTGCGGACGCTGGTATTCGGGAGTCATGGAGCAGGCCGCCGGAACGAGGGCGGTCAACGCCATCGCGCAGCGTCCGGCCAGTCTGGCCAATCCGTTGATTCGCATCCGTCCCATCCGTTCCCCAAGGCCACCGGTTCCACCAGCCTCGCCGTTGTTCCTAACACATCGGCGGGGTTGCAGGAAGTATGCAAGGAGGTTTCCTGGAGAGTTGCTTTTCTTACCGGCTCGGGACAATGTGACGCTCGGGGATTGGGCTTGTATTCCGCTCGTGTCCTGACCACCTGTCTGACATGGGCGGTCCGTGACATTTCGGGGTCGAACGGAACGGATGGGAAATGGGTGCGGCATCGCCGACTGACGGGCCGGGTGGGGCGGTTGCGCCATCGGCCAACGTGACGCGGGAGAGGCGGGGGCGCAAGCGGATGCGCGGCCTGACCCTTCAGGTCAACATCATCACCGCCTTTGCCTCGCTCCTGACGGTGATCATCGTCACGCTGCTGTTCTACGCCTACCAGAAGAACTCGGGGTCCGTCCTGGATCTGATGGAACGTTTCGTCGGACGGGTGGCGGTGTCGGGCATCAACAGCACGATCACCCTGCTGGAGCCGGCGGCCTCGCACGTCCAGGCGGCGGCCGAGCTTGCCGCCATCGACGTGGCCCGCGGCCGCGACGGCTCGCTGTTTCCCTACATGATGAGCCTGCTGGAGACGACGCCGCAGATTCAGAGCGTCTATCTGGCGTTCGAGGCCGACGGGCGCTTTCTCCAGGCTTTTCCGATTCCTCCCGGAACGGACAAGTTCGGGGCCAACGACAATCCGCCGCCGCCCGGCGCCAAGTTCGCCCTCCGGGTGGTCGACTGGGCCAAGGGCGTCTATTCCGACACCTGGACCTATGTGGCCCGGGACGGGACCGTGGTCGGCCGCGAGACCTCCAACACCCTGAAATATGATTTCCGCACCCGTTCCTGGTACAAGGACCTGTTGGCCAAGCCCGGCCTGCAATGGACGGATCTGGTGGTGTTCACCAGCAACCGCCAGCCCGGCATCGCCGCCGTCTATCCCATCTTCGGCAAGGACGGCCGGGTCATCGGCGCCGCCGCCGCCAACATCGCCACCCGCCGGCTGTCGGATTTCCTGGCTGGTCTCGACCTCGGCAAGTCGGGCATCGCGCTGATCGTCGACGAGAAGGAGCAACTGATCGCCTTTCCGGACGCCGCCAAGGCGGTGCGCCAGGACGGGCTGAAGCTGTCGCTGGTCAAGGCCAAGGAATTGAATGACGTCAGGGTCAGCGACGCCTTCGCCGCCCACCGGGCCAATCCATCGCCCCTGGTCCGTTTCGAATCCGGCGGAAAGCGGTATCTGGGCTCGTTTTCCGGCCTGCCCGACCGGTTCGGCAAGAAATGGCTGCTGGCCATCGTCGTCCTGGAGGACGATTTCGTCGGAACCCTGAAGGACAACACCCAGGACATCGTCGTCGTGGGACTGGGGATGATGGTGGGGGGCATGATCATCCTCACCATGCTGTCCCGGTGGATTTCGCGGCCGCTGGAACGGTTGGGGGGCGAGATCCTGAAAATCCAGAAATTCGACCTGGAAGGTCCCATCGCCATCCATTCCTTCGTGGTCGAGGTCAACCAGCTGATCCACTCGCTCAACATGATGAAGCGGGCGCTGCGTTCCTTCGGCATGTTCGTGCCCAGGGATCTGGTGCGCGACCTTGTCGCCGGCGGCCGCCCCATCGAACTGGGGGGGCACGACCGCACCCTGACGGTGATGTTCACCGACGTGGCCGATTTCACCAGCCTGTCGGAACGCATGGAGCCCGGCGCCCTGCTGGTCCATGTCTCGCGCCATCTCGCCGCCATCTCAGAATGCATCGGCGAGGAGAACGGCACCGTCGACAAGTATATCGGCGACGCGGTAATGGCCTTTTGGGGGGCGCCCAATCCGTGCGAGGACCATGCCCTGCGCGCTTGCGTCGCCGCCCTCAAGGCCAAGCGGGTTCAGTCCCTGATGAACGAGGACTGGGCTTCCCAGGGCTTGCCCACCATGTTTGTCCGCATGGGGCTGCACACTGCCAACGTCATCGTCGGCAACATCGGCTCGACCCAGCGCATGAGCTATACGGTGATGGGCGACGGCGTCAACGTCGCCTCGCGGCTGGAGGGCGTCAACAAGAGCTATGGCACCCAGATCTGCATCAGCGACGCGGTGGCGCGGGTGGCGGGCGAGGCCATCATGACCCGGCCGCTCGACGTGGTGGCGGTCAAGGGGCGCAAGGCCGGCGAACTGGTTCACGAACTGGTGGCGCTGCGCCATGGTCCGGCGGAATTGCTGGCGACCCCGGAACAGGCCGAGCTGTGCCGTCTGACCTCGGCCGCCTTCGAGGCGTATCGCGGGCGGCGCTGGGAGCAGGCCATCGAACTGTACCGGCAGCTTGCCGGGGTGTCGGCCAACGGCAAGCTTTCCGCCACCTTCATCGACCGCTGCACCCATTATCTGGCCGAGCCGCCGCCGGACGACTGGTCCGGCATTCACGAAATGAAGACCAAGTGATCACCTGGCCGCCGGCCGGTCGCGGCATATGGCCTTCGGCACGCCGCTGATCCGGCATTCGGTGACCGTTTCCCAGACCCGGATGACGAGGAAGGTGCCCTCGTCGCGATAGTCGAGAATCAGGTTCTGGAACGATGAGCGCGTCAGCACCGGCGGCTTGGTGATGTCGCGGAACACCAGCAGCGGGCAGCCCTTGGCCCGCTCGCAGATGGCCACCGATTCCAGGCTGATCAGGGTGGTCGCCTCGCTTCGCGCCACCGAGATCCGCACCGGCCGTCCCGCCGCCTTGGCGCGGGCCAACAGGTCGGAGCCCCAGCGTTCCGCGGCTTTCAGTTCGGCCGTGGTGGGGTCGAAGGCGAAATCGGCGAACACGGCCCGGCCGACCGGGGTTTCGGCCCCGGCGGCGAACGGGGGCAGAAGCGACAGCGATATCGCCAGGATGCGCAAGGTCGTCAGCATGGGAACGCCCCGTTATGATGCCGTTCGACATATAGGAGAAATCCGGTGCTTCGTCTGCTGTCGCGTGTCGGGCTCGATGCGTTCCTGATCGGCCTGGCGGCCATGGTGGCGCTGTCGTGGGCGGCGCCCGGACTGGGGCGCAGCGGCGGGGTGCTCCGCATGGACCTCGTCGCCGGCTATGGCGTCGCCCTGGTCTTCCTGCTCTACGGCCTGACCTTGCCGCCCGAGCGCCTGCGGGCCGGCATGATGAACTGGCGGCTGCATCTGCTGGTGCAGGGATCGACCTTCGTGCTGTTTCCCGCGCTGATGTGGGCGGTGGCCCTGGTCCTGGCCGGCCGGGCCGATCCGAACCTGCTGCTGGGCTTCTTCTTCCTGGCGGCGCTGCCGTCCACCATCTCGTCATCGGTGGCCATGACCGCCATCGCCGGCGGCAACGTTGCCGCCGCCATCTTCAACGCCACCCTGTCCAGTCTGATCGGGGTGGCGCTGACGCCGCTGCTGGTGAACGCCTATCTGGCTGCCGGCGGCGCCTCGCTGGACCTGGGGCGGGTGCTGACCAAGATCGCCCTGCTGGTATTGCTGCCCATCATCGTCGGCCAGGCGTTGCGGCCCTGGCTGAAGGGGTGGGTGGAGCGCAATTCCCGCTGGTTGAAAAGCCTGGACCGGCTGGTGATCTTGCTGGTGGTGCTGAACTCGTTCAGCGATTCGGTGGCGGAGGGAGTCTGGGCCGGCCACGGCGGCTCCACCCTGGTCCTGGTGGTGCTTGGCGCGGCGACGCTGTTCTTCGCCGTGCTGTGGCTGCTGTGGCTGGTGTGCCGGCGGCTGGGATTCTCGCGGGCGGACGCCATCGCCGGGATGTTCTGCGGCACCAAGAAGTCTCTGGCCACCGGCATTCCCATGGCCAAGATCATGTTCGGCGCCAGCCCCGCCCTGGGGCTGATCATCGCGCCGACGATCCTCTACCACCTGATTCAGCTGATCGCCGCCGGAGTGATCGCCAGGAGGCTCAGTGCTTCCTCGGCGGCGGCAGGAACGCCGCCCCCGCGATAGCGGCGGCGGCGATGGCGGCGGCCATGGCGAAGCTGCCGGAAAAGCTGCCCAGGCTGTCGGCCATGCGCCCGGCCAAAGCGGGGCCGACGATCTGGCCGACGGCGAAGGCCACCGTGATGGTGCCGAACGCCGAGGCGGCCTGCTCCGGCCCCAGGTAATCGCCGACCGCCGCCGCCATGATGGAGGGAATGCTCCACAGCGCCAGCCCGAACAGGATGATGGAGGCGTAGAGGAACGGCTCGGGCAGCGGCAGCGCCACCAGGAGATAGGCCGACGCCTGGAACGCGAACACGATCATCATCCCCCGGCCGCGGCCGATCCGATCCGACAACCCGCCGAAGCCGGGGCCGGAGGCCAGCGACAGCAGGCCGATGGCCGACCAGAACCAGCCGGCGGTGGATTCGGGAAAGCCGCGTTCCTGCACCAGGGCGGTGACGATGAAGGTGGCGTAGATGACGTAGGTGAAGCCGAAGGCGGCGTACAGCGCCCCCAGATGGGCCAGCACCCGGCGTCGCGACGCCATCGGCGGCGCGGCGGCGCAGGGAGACGACACCGGGGGAGCGGTGGCGCCTCCCACCGGCTCCAGCCCAAGGTCCGACGGATGATTGCTCAGCACCAGCCAGTCGATGGCCGCGGCCAGCATGACGATGGCCCCGATCACCAGCCAGGACAGCCGCCAGCCCTCGGCGCCTTGCGAGGCGTTGATGGCCGGCACCAGGAAGCCGCTGACCACGATGGCGGCGCCGGCGCCGATCACCACGAATCCGGCGGCGCGGCCGCGCACGCCCCGATTGAACCAATGGGCGATCAGGCCCATCACCGGCACGTTGGCGGCGCCGCTGCCATAGCCGGTCAGCACGTAGAGCAGAAGCACCTGAAGGGCGCCGTCGGCCCGCGACACCAGCATCATCGACAGCCCCACCAGGATCAGGCCGGCGATGATGGTTCGCCGCGCCCCCAGGCGGGCGACCATGCGGCCGCCCAGGGCGACAGCCGCCATGTAGCCGATGAAGTTGCCGGTGGATATCCAGCCCATCTCGCTGCGGGTCAGGGGCAGGTCGGTCCCCATGGACGGCAGCAGCATGCCGAGAGCGAAGCGCCCCATTCCCAGGCAGGCGAAGGTGGTGACGGTTCCGGCCATCACCACCGCCCAGCCATAATGGAAGGGCAGGCGGGTGGCCAGGGCGCGGCCGGGACGATGCGGCATGTTTTCCTCTTAAAATAATCTGCCCGAGCTTGGCATGGCGAGCATGCGCGTGCCAAGCGGCCATTGAGCTTCTCTGGCGGGGAACCACTTGTTAGGCTGACGCTTCTTTTCGCCCGCGAGGATAGCTCATGAGCAGCCATGATTTCGACCTGATCACCCTGGGGGCCGGTTCCGGCGGCGTGCGGGCCAGCCGGCTGGCGGCCCAGGCCGGCAAGCGGGTGGCGGTGGTGGAGGAAAGCCGGGTGGGCGGCACCTGCGTCATGCGCGGCTGCGTGCCGAAGAAGCTGCTGGTCTATGGCGCCCACTTCGCCCAGGATCTCGCCGATTGCCAGGGTTACGGCTGGGACGTCGAGGGCGTCGCCTTCGACTGGCCACGGCTGATCGCCGCCAAGAACGCCGAGCTCAACCGGCTGGAAGGTGTCTACCAGCGCATCCTGCGCGACAGCGGCGTCACCTTGATCGAGGGGCGCGGCACCCTGGCCGACGCCCATACCGTCATGGTGGGGGGGCGGAGCCATACCGCCGACACCATCCTGATCGCCACCGGCGGCCGGCCGTCACTGCCCGATATTCCCGGCATCGAGCACGCCATCACCTCCAACGAGGCGCTTGACCTGATGCAGTTGCCGGGCCGGGTCGTCATCGTCGGCGGCGGCTATATCGCGGTCGAGTTCGCCGGCATCTTCAATGCCCTGGGGGCGGCGGTGGTCCAGGTGCTGCGCGGCGACACCGTGCTGCGCGGCTTCGACCAGGATATCCGCGCCGCCCTGGCCGAGGAGATGGTCCGCGCCGGCATCGACCTCAGGACCGAGACCCAGGTCCAGTCCATCGAGCGCAACGATCACGGCTACAGCCTGCGGCTGACGGGGGACGAGACCGTCGAGGCCGATCTGGTGCTCTACGCCACCGGACGGGCTCCCAATACCGCCGGGCTGGGGCTGGAGCGGGCCGGCGTGGCGCTGAACGGCAAGGGCGCCGTGGTGGTGGACGAATATTCGCGCACCAGTGTCGCCAACATCTGGGCGGTGGGCGACGTCACCGACCGGGTCAACCTGACGCCGGTGGCCATCAACGAGGCCGTGGCCTTCGTGCGGACCGCCTTTCTCGGGATGCCCGCCGCCATGGATTACGACGCCATCCCGTCGGCGGTGTTCAGCCAGCCGCCCATCGCCACGGTGGGACTGACCGAGGCCGAGGCGTGCCGCCGATACGGCGAGATCGACGTCTATCTGTCGCGCTTCAAGCCGATGCGCAACATCCTGGCCGGGCGCGACGAGCGCACCATGATGAAGCTGCTGGTGGACCGGGCCAGCGACCGGGTGGTGGGATTGCACATGGCGGGCGCCGACGCGCCCGAGATCGTCCAGGGCTTCGCCGTGGCGCTGAAATGCGGCGCCACCAAGGCCCAGTTCGACGCCACCGTCGGCATCCATCCCACGGCGGCCGAGGAACTGGTGACCATGCGGGAAAGGCGGCCATGATCGATTACGATTTCCCGCTGTGGCGGCCGCCGTCGGAGGGCGACAACCTGATCATCCAGGCGACGCTGGGGTGCCGCTACAACCAGTGCAGCTTCTGTTCCATGTACAAGGCCAAGGACTTCCGGGCGCGGCCGCTGGACGAGGTGTTCGCCGACATGGCGGCGGCGGCGCGGGACTGGCCCGATGCCCGCCGGGTGTTCCTGGCCGACGGCGACGCCTATTGCCTGCCGACCGAGACCCTGGCGGCGCTGTGCGACCGTCTGGCCCTGACCTTTCCCCAGCTTCAGCGGGTGTCGGCCTACGCCACTCCGTTCGACATCTTGAAGAAGAGCCCGGACGAGATCGCTCTGCTGAGGGCGAAACGGCTCGGGCTGGTTTATCTCGGCATCGAAACGGGATCGGATTTCCTGTTGAAGCGCGTCGCCAAGGGCTCGGCCCGCCAGATGGAGGCGGCGCTGGGCCGGGCCAGGGAATGCGGCCTCAAGGTCTCGGCCACGGTGATTCTCGGCCTCGGCGGCCAGGACCACTGGCAAGACCACATCGAGTCCACCGCCGATCTGGTCAACCGGGCGCCGCCGGTTTATCTGTCCACCCTGCAACTGGGGCTGGAGAACAGTGTGGCGTCCCGCTTCCTCGACCGTTTCGAAGGCGGATTCAAGTGGCAGGACGATCAGGCGATCCTGGTGGAGCTGCGCCGGCTGGTGGAGCGGCTCGATCCGCCGGCGCCGGTGATCTTCCGCTCCAATCACGCCAGCAATACCCTGGCCCTGGCCGGCACCTTGCCCAAGGACCGCGCCAAACTACTGACGCAGTTGGACGCGGCGCTGGCGGGGCAGGTGCGTCTGCGCCCCCGCTGGATTCGGGGATTGTGAGCGTGTCCGGCCTGCTGCGGGTATTGTCGCCGGGCCTGCACACGACGGTGCAGGACCTGGGGCGCTTCGGCTATCAGGACCAGGGCGTGCCGGTGGCCGGCATGCTGGACCCGGTGGCCCTGGCCCTGGCCAATGCCCTGGTGGGCAATCTTCCGGACGAGGCCGGGCTGGAGCTTCATACCCTTGGGCCGACCTTGCTGGTGGAGGCCGACAGCATTGGCGTCGCCATCAGCGGCCCGGCCCGGCCGAGTCTGACGCGGGACGGCGACACCCGGATTCTTGAGTGCGAGCGCGGCCATACCCTCAGGCGTGGCGACCGCCTGGCCACCGGGGCGGTCGGTGGCGCCGCCGTGGCGGTGCTGGCGGTCGCGGGCGGCTTCGACCTCGCCCCGGTGATGGGTTCCCTTTCCACCTATGTCCGGGCCGGCATCGGACCGCTGAACGGGCGCGCCCTCGAAGACGGCGACCTGCTGCCGCTGCGGGGGGGCGGCGGAGGCGAGGGGGATCTGGCCCTGCCGCATCCGTTCGAATACGGCAGCGGCCCGCTCAGGGTGGTGCTGGGGCCGCAGGCCGGGGCCTTCACCGACCGGGCGCTGGAAACCTTCCTGTCGGCGGAATTCACGGTCGGTCGTGACGCCGATCGCATGGGGCTGCGGCTGGAAGGTCCGGAACTGGCCCACCGGAGCGGCGCCGGCATCGCATCGGAGGGCATCGTCACCGGTGCGGTCCAGGTTCCCGGCAACGGTCGGCCGATCCTGCTGCTGGCCGATCATCAGACGGTGGGCGGCTACGCCAAGATCGCCACGGTGATCTCGGCCGACCTGCCGAGGGCCGGCCGGATGGCGCCGGGAACCCGGCTGTCCTTCCGGGCGGTGACGGTGGCCGAGGCGGCGGCGGCGCGGCGCGACCTGGACGGGCGGGTTCAAGCGGCGGTCGGGGCCATCCGGCCGGCGGCCGGCGGGCTGGACATGGCGGCGCTGTACTCCGCCAACCTGATCTCGGGCATGGTGTGCGAATGAAGGCGATCAATCTCAACGCCGACCTGGGCGAGGATTGCGGCGGCGACGACGCCGCCATGCTGGACGTGGTGGCCTCGGCCAACATCGCCTGCGGCTTTCATGCCGGCGACGCGGCGCTGATGGCCGCGACGGTGGCCGCGGCATTGGCGCGCGGCGTGGAACTGGGGGCGCATCCCTCCTATCCCGACCGCGAGGGATTCGGTCGCCGCGCCATGGACCTGTCCCCGGCCGGGATCGAGGCGGTGGTGGCCTGCCAGGTCGGCGCCCTGGCCGGTATTGCCGCCCTGGCGGGCGCCCGGCTGTCCCATGTCAAGCCGCACGGGGCGCTCAGCAACCGGGCGGCGGTGGATTTTGGGGCGGCCGCCGCCATCGCCCGCGCCGTGCGGGCGGTCGATTCCGGGCTGATCCTGCTGGCTCCCGCCGGTTCCGTCATGGTGGCGGCCGGGCATCGGGCGGGGCTGGCGGTGGCGGAGGAGGTGTTTGCCGACCGCGCCTATGCCGACGACGGCAGCCTGATTCCGCGCGGCCATCCCCAGGCGCTGATCCACGATGTCGAGGCGGCCTGCGCCCATGGGCTGCGCATGGCGGAAGGCGGCGTCATCCGCACCCTGTCGGGCCGCGATCTGGCCTGCGTTCCCCATTCCATCTGCGTCCACGGCGATGATCCCCGCGCCGTCGCCCTGGCTTGCCGGCTGCGCCAGACCCTGGAGGCGCGCGGAATCGCCGTCGTGGCGCTGTCACGGGTGTTGCATCGCGGTGCTTAGGCCGCTATACAGTCCCGAGTGACGCACACGCACGTGCCTATGGCCCTTGTCGGTTATGCAACGACGGACGCGTCCTTTTTGGAAGAGTCGGCGGGGTGGTGCCGGCACCCGAAAGGGAGGTAGTCATGTTGGTGACCCATAAGATGGGCAGAGCTTCCGAAATTCCTTCGAGTATGTGACGGCGGTCGTCGCGACCGGTTTCAAGGTCGCGCGCCGCCGTTGTCTTGCCGCGCAGTTCCCCGCGATCCGGGGCGCTGCGGCGGTTCCATTTTCATTCGGCGTTTGCCGAGGGGGTGAGGTCGAAAGACCACGGGACCAAGGGAGAGGCTAGTATGAGCAGAATTGTCTTCAAGGGCCGCATGGTCATGATCGGTTGCGGCAGTATCGGCCAAGGGGTGTTGCCCCTGATACTGCGTCATCTCGACCTGGATCCGGCCAACATCACCATCATCACCGCCTGCGAGCGCGGCCATGGTGTCGCCAGAGAATACGGCATCCGCTTCATCAATCAGCCTCTGACCCAGGACGATTACCGCGACCGACTGACTCCCATGCTGCGCCAGGGCGACTTCCTGCTGAATCTTTCGGTGGACGTGTCGTCGGTGTCGCTGGTCGAGCTTTGCCGCGATCTGGGCGCCCTTTATCTCGATACCTGCATCGAACCCTGGCCCGGCGGCTATACCGACCCCGGCCTGTCGCCTTCGTTGCGTTCCAATTACGCGCTGCGCGAACAGATGCTGGCGCTGCGCGTCGAGGGCCGCCCGATGCCGACCGCGCTGGTCACCCACGGCGCCAATCCCGGCCTGGTGTCGCATTTCGTCAAGCAGGCGCTGCTCAACATCGCCGCCGACACCGGCGTCGACGCCGGCGTTCCCAGGGACCGCAAGGGCTGGGGCGATCTGGCTGCCCGGCTGGGGATCAAGGTGATTCACGTGGCCGAGCGCGACACCCAGGTCGGGTCGGCGCCAAAGGCGGTGGGCGAGTTCGTCAACACCTGGTCCATCGACGGTTTCGTCGGCGAGGGCTGCCAGCCGGCCGAACTGGGCTGGGGCACCCACGAGAAGGAATTGCCCCATGACGGCCGCCGCCACGATTTCGGGCGCGATTCCGCCATCTATCTGATGCGCCCCGGCGCCAGCCAGCGGGTGCGGACCTGGACACCGAAGGAGGGGCCGTTCCTGGGCTTCCTCATCACCCACAGCGAGTCCATCTCCATCGCCGATTACTTCACCGTCAGGGACGGCGACAAGGTGGTCTATCGCCCGACCGTCCACTACGCCTACCACCCATGCGACGACGCGGTGGTGTCGCTGCACGAACTGGCCGGCAAGAACTGGAAGATGCAGCCCAGGCAGCGCCTGATGATGGCCGAACTGGTCGGCGGCGTCGACGAACTGGGGGTGCTGCTGGCCGGTCACGCCAAGGGCGCCTATTGGTACGGCTCGCAACTGTCCATCGAACAGGCCCGCGAGCTGGCTCCGCACAACAGCGCCACCAGCCTTCAGGTCACGGCGACCGTTCTGGCCGGCATCATCTGGGCGCTGGAGAATCCCGCTATGGGGGTGGTGGAGCCCGACGATATCGATTTCCGCCGCATCCTGGAGATCGCCTCGCCCTATCTGGGGCCGGTGGTGGGCGCCTATACCGATTGGACGCCGCTGGCCGACCGGGGGACGCTGTTTCCCGAGGACATGGACCTGTCCGATCCGTGGCAGTTCAAGAACGTGCGGGTCACCTGAACATTTCCGGGCGGCCCCGGCCGTCGTCTGAACATTTCCGAACGCGCCATGGCCGGGGGGATATCCCAGCCATGGCGTCGTCGTTTCCGGCGGGTGCTTTCGCGTCATGGACGGGCGGCCATGGCCTCGGCGACCCTCTTTTTGGGCCTTGCCTAACGTCATGCGGTATGCACTACTATAGTATCTGATCGCCTTATGCGTTCGCACTGCTAAAAAGAGTTGCATGAAACTGAACCCTTGATAGAATGATCCTTAATTTCCTACTTATTCGGGAGTTCTATCTTGGTTAAGCGTAATGTTTCGACCCGCGGCCGTCTCGAAAACGGCGCCCCCAATCCGGTCGATGTCCATGTGGGTGGCCGCATGCGGCTGCGCCGGACATTGCTGGGCATGAGTCAGGAAAAGTTGGGCGAGGCCATCGGCCTGACCTTCCAGCAGGTCCAGAAGTACGAGCGTGGCGCCAACCGCATCGGCGCCTCGCGCCTGTTCGACCTGTCGCGGGTGCTGGACGTGCCGGTGTCCTATTTCTTCGACGACATGTCGGACAATACCCAGAACCTCAGCCCCGTCAACGTGATCAAGGGATCGTCGGGCCTGTCCGAGGATGCCCCGGCCGGCTTCGAGGTCGATCCCATGACCAAGCGGGAAACCCTGGAACTGGTGCGGGCCTATTACAACATCAGCGATCCCCAGGTTCGCAAGCGGGTCTACGAACTGGCCAAGGCGCTGGCCTCGGTGGCCGGCGGCGGCTCGGCCGAGTAATACCGTTCGCCGCGTCGGGTATGACGGCCGGGGCATCGCCCCGGCCGTTGCCGTTTGGTCCGGATGGCCGACCGGCTTGTCAATCGCGCCGTCCAGAGGCATGCTGCGCGGGTTCAGGCAGGGGGGGCTTCCATGGACCCGGCATCCGATTTTCCAGAGATGATGGACACCCATCAGGTCGCCAGCTATCTCCGCATCAAGGAACGCAAGGTCTACGAGCTTCTCAAGGACCGCCGCATTCCCTGTACCCGCGTCACCGGCAAGTGGCTGTTTCCCAAGGTCGAGATCGACGCCTGGCTGAAGCGCAACAGCGCCTCGTCCTCCACCGGTTCGTCCGCTTCCGGCGCGCCTCCCATGGTGGTGGCCGGCAGCCACGATCCGTTGCTGGAATGGAGCCTGCGCGAGGTGGGCGGGGGATTGGCGGTGTTGTCCGGCAGTTCCTCCGATGGCCTGGCCCGGCTGGCGGCCGGCGAGGCGTCGGTGGCGGGGATGCATCTGTTCGATCCCGACAGCGGCACCTGCAACGTGGTGCAGGCCAGGCAGGCGCTTTCCGAGCGCAACGTGGTCCTGGTGGAATGGGCCTGGCGCCAGCAGGGGCTGGTGGTCGCGGCGGACAATCCGCTGGGGATCGCCGCGCTGGCCGATCTGGTCCGGACCAGGGCCCGCGTGGCGATGCGCCAGGATGGGGCCGGTTCGCGCCTGCTGTTCGAGCATCTGCTGGCCGAGGCCGGCATCGCGCCGGATCGGCTGAACGTTCCGGCCGCGCCGGTGCGCAGCGAGACCGACGTGGGGCTGGCCATCCTGGACGGCGCCGCCGATGCCGGGCTGGCGGTGGCCTCGGTGGCCCGGTCGCTGCGGCTGGGCTTCGTGCCGCTTGCCCGGGAACGGTTCGACCTGGCCATCCACCGCCAGGCCTATTTCGAACCGCCGGTCCAGGCGCTGCTGGCCTTCGCCCGTACCGTCGAATTCGCCGCCAAGGCCGAATCCCTGGGGGGCTACGACATTTCCGGCATCGGGACGATCCGCTGGAACGCTCCGTAGAGCCGTTCGAAAAACGCCAAGTGATCTTGTGGTTTGTTGCTGCTAAACTGAGCGGGAAATGTCTGCTCGACATAGTGATCAACGGCAGGGACGAGGAGAAGGGAGCCGTCTGAATGCCTTTTCCTTCCCAATCGCCTGGGGGCGGCCCGATTGACGCATTCGGTCCGGACGGAGCGGAAACCAAGCGAATCAGGGGACTCGTCATCCGTTACGTCGCCATGGCGGTGGCGGTGTGGAGCCTGCTGCTTGCTTTGTCCCTGTGGTTGAATGTCAGTAGGCAGCAATCAATTACTTACGAACTGGCGCTGAGTACCGCCCGCGACGCCTTCAACAAGGACCAGGCCTACCGCTTCTGGGCGTCGTCCCATGGCGGCGTCTATGTCGAGCCCACCGAGAAGACGCCTCCCAGCCCGTGGATGGCGCATCTGCCGGACCGGGACGTGACCACCAACGACGGACGCGCGCTGACCTTGATGAATCCGGCCTACATGCTGCGCGAGATGATGCAGGATTACGGCGAGCTTTATGGCATCAAGGGGCGGATCGTCGGCATCGTCTACCTCAATCCCAACAACGAGGCCGATGCCTGGGAGGCCGACGCCATCCGGACCTTCGCGGCCGGCAAGGCCGAGGAGGTGGTCGAGCTTTCCGATCTCGAGGGCCATTCGCATCTGCGTCTGATCAAGCCGTTCGCCATGGAGGAAAGCTGCCAGAAGTGCCACGGCCATCTCGGCTTCAAGAATGGCGAGGTCCGGGGCGCGGTCAGCGTGTCGGTGCCCATGGCGCCGTACCGCCAGACCGAACAGGGGGCGTTGCGCACCTTGACCGTGTCGCATGGCGCCTTCTGGCTGGTGGGGATCGCCGGCATCGGCATGATCGGGCGGCGCTCGATGTCGCGGCTGGTGGACAAGAGCCGCGCCGAGGAGGAAACCCGTCTGGCCGCCCATGTGTTCCGCGGCGCCCTGGAAGCCACCGTCATCACCGATCCCCATGGCCGCATCCTGCGCGTCAATCCCATGTTCACCGAACTGACCGGCTATGCCGAGGACGAGGTGGTGGGACTCAATCCCCGCATCATGCGCTCCGATCACCACGACGCCGATTTCTACCGCGACATGTGGCGCTCGATCCTGGCCGAGGGCCGCTGGCAGGGCGAGATATGGAACCGCCGCAAGAACGGCAGCGTGTTCGTCGCCTGGGAAAGCATCGTCGCGGTCAAGGACGACGGCGGGGTGGTGCGCTATTTCATCGGCAGTTTCAGCGACATCACCGAGCAGGTGGAGGCGCAGCGCCATATCCTGCGCCTCGCCCATTATGACGTCCTGACCGAACTGCCCAACCGGGTTCTGTTCCATGACCGGCTGGAACGCGCCGTGGTCCACGCCACCCGTCACGACAGGCAGGCGGCGTTGCTGTTCCTTGATCTCGACGGCTTCAAGAAGGTCAACGACACCCTGGGGCATCGGGCCGGCGACGAGCTGCTGAAGGAGGTGGCGGTGCGCCTGCGCCAGTGCGTGCGCATGACCGACACCATCGCCCGCCTGGGCGGCGACGAGTTCACCATCATCCTGGACGAGATTTCCTCGCCCGCCGATGCCGCCGTGGTCGCCGACAAGGTTCTGGTCCAGCTGAGCGCGCCGATCCTGATCGAGGGGCGCGAGATGTATGTGGGGGCCAGCATCGGCATCAGCCTCTATCCCGACGACGGCCGCACCGGCGAGGAATTGCTGAAGCACGCCGACACCGCCATGTATCAGGCCAAGGCCGGCGGCAAGGGGCGTCACAATTTCTACACCGCCGAGATGACCCGGCGCGAGGAACGGCGGATGGAACTGGAATCCGCCCTGCGCCAGGCGGTGGACGAAGGGCAGTTCATGGTGCACTACCAGCCCAAGACCTGCCTGAAGACCCGCGTCGTCAAAGGGTTCGAGGCCCTGGTGCGCTGGCAGCATCCGACCTTCGGCATGGTTTCCCCGGCCGAGTTCATCCCCATCGCCGAGGAAATGCACCTGATCGACCGCATCGACCTGTTCGTGCTGGCCCAGGCCTGCCGGCAGGCCAGGACGTGGCTGGACGAGGGGCATTCCTCGCTGGTGATGGCGGTCAACCTGTCGGGCCGTGATTTCCGCATCGACGATCTGGCGGAACTGGTGCGGCGGGTGCTGGACGATACCCGCCTGCCTCCCCAGAACCTGGAACTGGAGATCACCGAGACCTTCGTGCTGGACCTGGGGGTCCGCCAGCGCGAGGTGCTGGAGAATCTGCGGGCGCTGGGGGTCCGTCTCGCCATCGACGATTTCGGCACCGGCTATTCCAGTCTCAGCTATCTGAAACGGCTGCCGGTCCACACCTTGAAGATAGACCGGTCGTTCGTGCGCGACCTGGCGCGGGATTCCCGCGACATGATGCTGGTGGGCAGCATCATCGGCATCGCCCACAGCCTGGGGCTGAAGGTGGTGGCCGAGGGGATCGAGGAAATGGACCAGATGACCATCCTTGCCGCCCAGGATTGCGACGAGGCCCAGGGCTTTCTCATCGCCAAGCCGATGCCGCCCGAGCAGGCCAAGATCTTCCTGATGGAGTTTCCCTCATCGACCCTGACCGAGGCATGATGGCGGTGGAGTCCGGGGGGGGACGGCATCCCAGCTTCGCCGAGGCGGTCCGGGTCTGGCTGAAGATCGGCCTGCTGAGCTTTGGCGGCCCGGCCGGCCAGATCGCCACCATGCACCGAATCCTGGTGGAGGAGAAACGCTGGGTCGGCGAGACCCGGTTCCTGCACGCCCTTAATTTCTGCATGCTGCTGCCCGGTCCCGAGGCGCAGCAATTGGCCACCTATATCGGCTGGCTGCTGCATCGCGGCGTGGGCGGACTCGTCGCCGGCACCTTGTTCGTGCTGCCCGGGTTTCTGGTGATGCTGGGACTGGCGGCGCTTTACGCCGGTTTTCAGCAGGTGCCGCTGGTGGACGGCTTGTTCTACGGCATCAAGCCGGCGGTGCTGGCGGTGGTGGTCGAGGCGCTGCTGCGCATCGGCCGGCGGGCGCTGAAGGGACGCGAATTCCTGTGGATCGCGGCGGCGGCCTTCGTCGGCATCTTTTTTTTCGCCGTCCCTTTTCCGCTGATCGTGCTGAGCGCCGGCATCGTCGGCCTGCTGGCGGCCAGGGCCGGTCATCCGGCCTTTCTTCCCCGCCTGGGGCCGGTCGGCGACGGCGGCGCCGCCGACCGGGTGCTGGACGACGGCGCCGACCATATCCGCCCCAACCTGCGGCGGTCGCTGACCGTCGTCGCGGTCTGCCTGGCGCTGTGGTGGACGCCGGTGGTGGCGGCGTTGGCCTGGGGACAGGGATCGTTCGGCGCCATCGGCCTGTTCTTCAGCAAGCTGTCGGTGGTGACCTTCGGCGGCGCCTACGCGGTGCTGGCCTATGTGGCGCAGGAGGCGGTTGACATCCATGGCTGGCTGCGTCCGGGCGAGATGCTGGACGGTCTCGGTCTGGCCGAGACCACGCCGGGGCCGCTGATCCTGGTCAACCAGTTCGTCGGCTTTCTGGCCGGCTTCCGCGATTCCGGTCCGCTGGGACAATGGCCGGGAGCGGTCCTGGGGGCGGTCCTGGCGGTCTGGGTGACCTTCGTTCCCTGTTTTCTGTGGATTCTGGCCGGTGCTCCCTATGTCGAGGCGTTGCGCGGCAACCGCGCCCTGGCCGGCGGACTGGCGGCCATCACCGCCGCCGTGGTGGGCGTGGTGCTCAATCTCGGCCTGTGGTTCGCCCTGCACGTCTTGTTCGGGCGGGTGAGCGAAACCCGGCTGGGGCCGCTGCACCTTTCCATTCCCGACCCCGCCAGCCTCGATCCGATGGCCCTGGCGCTGGCGGCGGCGGCGATCATCGCCATGCTGCGGCTGCGCATGGGCATGATCGCCACCCTGGCGGCCTGTGGCGGCGTCGGCGTGGCGTGGCGGTTACTTTTTCTGGCGTAGGGCGGCGGCGGGCCGCAATTCCTCGGCGGTGAGGCCGCGCCCCAGCTGGTCCTCCAGATGGGGCAGCAATTGCGGAAAGAATTTCAGCGGAGCCAGCATGGCGATGGCGGTGGCGGTGCCCTTGGCCTCGTCGCCGGCATCGCGGCGGCAGCGTTGCAGCACCGACGCCACCAGCCAGTCGTCCCAGTCGTCCTGGTCGTGCCCGGCGGGCGGCGGCAGGCCGGCGAACCGGCTTAGCATATCCATCATTTCCTGTCGCGACATCTGCGCGACGGTCTTGGTCTTGGTCCCACTCATGCCCATGCCCCGATAACTTCCCCAAGGAGGAGTCTACTCCAGCCGGGTTCGAGGGGGAAGGGGGTCGCATCGCCAGGGGCCGGCCCGCGCGGCGCGTGCGCCGCCGGCCCCTGGACGGACGGCGCGCGGTTCAGGCGGCGCCCATCTCGGTTCTGGCCTTGGCGATGGCCTGCTGGAGGACGTGTTCCTTCAGCGTCAGGGTGGGTTCATTGAACAGCACCGCCTTCAGCCAGTCGTAGCCCAGCAGCAGCAGCGCCTCGTCGTCGGTCTTGATGATGTCGACCGCCTCGGGGGCGATTTCGTAGGACTCCAGGAACCGGGTGTTGAGAACGAAGTTGCGGAAGGCGTCGACGTCTGCGGTGGCCATGAAGAACATCTTGCGGGTGGCCAGCGACGGGGCCTTGCCCATGGGGCCGCCCATGGTGCTCCACGACGCCATCTTCATCAGGATGTCGATCCAGCCGCGATCCACCCGCTCGTTGTCGGTGACCTGCTGTTCGGCCTTGTAGGCGCCGACATTCTGGACCTGATCCTCGTCGTGGCCCTTGCAATGGGGCTCGGTGACGATGAAGTTGAAGTCCTCCTTGGACTCGGCGTCCTTCATCTTCATGGAGACCACGCCTAGCGGGTAGTATCGGCAGGTGGCTGGCCGTGCGGCATAGACCGAACAGCCGTCATCGGTGACGAAGGCGCAGGCGCCCTTGCCGTCGGTGCCGCCCATCTTCAGCTTGGCCACCGGCAGGTTGGATTTGTCGAAGGTGGCGGGCACGGTGTATTCGGCCAGGAACTGGGCCGGGCGCACCTCGAAATGCTTGGACAGCCGCAGGATGTCGTAAGGCGTCAGGGTGATGTCGGCGCCGTGGCAGCACTGGTTCCAGCACGACACCCCCTTGTGGCAGCGGAAGCGGAAGGTGTCCTCGGCATCGAGGCGTACCGGGTTGACCGGGGTGCCGCCCTCGCCGCGCACGGCGTCGAACACCTCCAGCTGAAGGTCGGGCTCGGCCGGGACATAGGTGCTGGCCGCCAGTTCCTCCTCGTCGATGTAGTAATCGTCGTCGTCATCGCCGGGGGTGCGGGGCGTGTTGCTCATGGGGGGCTCTCTTCCGAAAGTCGCAGGTTAGGCTCATCCTTCGAGACGGCCCTCTCGGGCCTCCTCAGGATGAGGAACAGTAGCATGACCTCGTCCTGAGGAGCGAAGCGTCTCGAAGGGCGGGGGCATGGAAAGGCCGAAGACAAGTCGGGGCGCCGGCAAGCCGGCGCCCCGTCCAAGTCATCGGCGCTGGAGGAAAGGGCTCAGTGGCCCTGGCCCTCGTAGCGCTTCTCGACCATGTCGACATGGGCGCGCTTGAAGCACTTCCAGTCGCCGGTGTCGGGGTCGATGCGGCTGTTGACGAAGCACTTCCACTCGGCCTCGTTCAGCTTCGGATAGTCGGCGCGGTAGTAGAAGCCCGGATAGCGGGTCTCCTCGCGGAACATGATGTGCCGCAGATGCGCCTCGGCGGTGACGATGCGGTGATAGTTCTCCCAGGCCCGCATCAGCTCGTGCAGGTCCTTGGCGCGCATCTTCTTGCTGTCTTCCTTCAGCATGGTCAGGTACTGAAGGCCCATCTCAAGCAGCTTGCCGTTGGTGTTGTAGTAGGTGGACACGCCGGCCACGTACTCGTCCATCAGCTTCTGCAAGCGCATCTGGAGCATGCGCGGCAGGATGTAGTTGGGGTTCACGTCCTCGGCGGTGGTCTTGTCCTTGTGCTCGAGGTAGGTGCGGACCGGCTTGTAGATCTCCTCGGTGATCGCCTTGATGTCGCCCTTCAGCGCCGGCTTGAAGCCCTTGTTGTCGCGGACGAACTTCACCATGTTCTTGGCGGCGATGCGGCCTTCGGCGTGCGAGCCCGACGAGAACTTGTGGCCCGAGGCCCCGACGCCGTCGCCGGCGGTGAACAGGCCCTTCACGGTGGTCATGCGGTTGTAGCCCCACTTCCACTCAGCCGGCGAGTTCAGGTCGTCCGGCCCCGACACCCAGATGCCGCAGCAGCCGGAATGGCTGCCCAGCAGGTAGGGCTCGGTCGGCATCAGTTCGGAGGGGGTCTTTTCGGGGCGGATGTTGTTGCCCGCCCACACGCCGGCCTGGCCGATGCACATGTCCAGGAAGTCTTCCCAGGCCTCGGCCTCCAGGTGCTTGATCTCCTGGGGGGTCATGGTCTCGGCCAGCTTGGCCATGGCCGCCGGGGTCTGCATCAGGATCGGGCCGCGGCCCTCCTTCATTTCCTTCAGCATGGCGTGGTTGCGCAGGCAGGTCGGAACCACCGTGGCCTTGTCGTAGGGAGCGAAATCGGCCAGCATCTCGGCGTTCTTCACCACGTAGTCCTCGCCGAAGCCGTTGGTGGCCTTCGACTTGAACAGCAGGAACCACGCGCCCACCGGGCCGTAGCCGTCCTTGAAGCGGGCCGGCACGAAGCGGTTTTCCATCATGGTCAGCTCGGCACCGACTTCCGCCGCCATGGCGTAGGTCGAGCCGGCGTTCCACACCGGGTACCAGGTGCGGCCGTTGCCCTCGCCGGTCGAGCGGGGACGGAAGCAGTTCACCGCGCCGCCGGCCACGTCCAGGATGGCGTTGGCGCGGAAGACGTACAGCTTGTGCTCGCGCACCGAGAAACCGACGGCGCCGGCGATCCGGTTGCCTTCGTTCTGGTCGAGCAGCATCTTCACGATGAAGCAGCGCTCGATGATGTTCTCGATGCCGAGCGCCTTCTTGGCGGCTTCGGCGACGATGGTCTTGTAGCCCTCGCCGTTGATCATGATCTGCCACTTGCCCGAACGGACCGGCTTGCCGCCGTCCTTCAGGGGCACGCCCTCGGTGCTCTTGTCCTTCCAGATGGGCAGGCCCCATTCCTCGAACATATGCACCGAATCGTCGACGTGACGGCCCACGTCGTAGACCAGGTCGTCGCGGGTGATGCCCATCAGGTCGGCCGAGACCATGCGGCAGTAATCGGCCGGGTCGCGGTCGGGGCCGAGATAGGTGTTGATGGCGGACAGGCCCATGGCGACGGCGCCGGAGCGGTCGAGGGCGGCCTTGTCGACCAGGGTGATCTTGGCGTCGGGAGCCCAGCGGCGGGCCTCGAAGGCGGCGCCGCAGGCGGCCATGCCGCCGCCGATGATCAGAATATCGGTATCGATCTCAATAATTTCCGGATTGCCGAAGCTATATTCGGTCATAGTCGTTTCCTTCCCTTGGAAGCGCGGTCCTGGTGCTCTGATCCCGTCGGGGGCTTCAGATGCGCGGCAGGGTCTTGCCCGTCTCGGTGAACAGCAGGTGGTCGTCCAGGCTGCCCGGAGCCGACTTGCCGGCATAGGGGTCGATGGAGCCGACCGGGGTGGTGCGGACCGGGAACTTGAAGCGCTTCACCTCGCCATCGCGGAACTTGATGGTCCACATGATGGCGCTGTCGGTGCGCATGGGGATGACGGCGCCGCCCATGGGGACGAAATCCTGATAGGCACGCACTTCGATGGCCTGCTGCGGGCAAGCCTTGACGCAGCACTGGCATTCCCAGCACTGGTCGGGTTCCTGGTTGAAGGCCTTCATCCGGGCGGTGTCGAGCTTCATCAGGTTATTGGGGCAAATATACATGCAGGCGGTGACCGTGCCGCCCTTGCAGCCGTCGCACTTCTCGGTATGGACAAACGTAGGCATTAAAACCTCCCCAGTTGCCTTTCGGCGGGTCTCCCTCTCGTGGCCGAGGCCGTTATCCGGAGCGGCTGCGCGAGTCTGCGCGTCCCCCTCCGGGGTCGACCGGCTATTCACCATTTATATTACGTGTTTTACATATTTGCAATGCGTGACATACATCATGCGACCGACAATTTCGTTAACATTGGAACGGATGCAATGAAGCAACGCAATCGGCGGGAATCATGAAAGAATCGGATTCAAGTCCCCCTCCGTCCCTGGCCGGATTGACCGAAAGATTGCTGGCGTTCCGCGACGCCAGGGACTGGCGCCAGTTTCACACCGTCAAGAATCTGATGCTGTCGCTGGCCCTGGAGGCGGCCGAGGTGATGGAGCTCGCCCAATGGAAGACCGACGAGCAGGTCGACGCCGCCCTGGCCGATCCGGTCCTGCGGCATCGGCTGGAGGAGGAATGCGCCGATGTCCTGCTGTACCTGCTGCTGCTGGCCGAACGCACCGGAATCGACCTGGCGCGGGCGGCCGAGGCCAAGATCGCCGTCAACGAGGCCCGTTACCCGATCGATAAGTCGCGGGGTAACGCACGGAAATATAACGAACTTTAGTACAACAGCAGATTCTTGTGGAAAAGACGCATAATTTAGACTTTCATAATGTGAGGCGAGGGGCCCGATAGAGGCCCCCGTGACAGAGAGAGGGAGTGCAGGAGACATGTCCAAGCTGGTGCAGCCCCATGGCGGCGGCTCGCTGAGCCCGTTGCTGTTGCCCGAGATCGAACGCAAGGAAGAACTGAAGCGCGCCGCGACGCTGCGGCCGGTCCCCATGACCAGCCGCGAGACCTCCGACGTCATCATGCTGGCCATGGGCGCTTACACGCCGCTGACCGGCTTCATGGGCGCCAGGGACTGGAAGGGCGTCTGCGCCGAGATGAAGACCGAATCCGGTCTGTTCTGGCCGATCCCCATCACGCTGTCCGCCACCCGCGAGCTGGCCAAGGCCATCAAGGACGACGAGGAGGTGGCGCTGGTCGACGGCGAGACCGGCGAGATCATGGCGGTGATGGAGGTCTCGGAAAAGTACGAGATCGACCGCGCCTTCGAATGCCAGCACGTCTACCGCACCACCGACCCCAAGCATCCCGGCGTGGAAAAGGTCAACGAGCAGGCCGCGGTCAACCTGGGCGGGCGGGTGCGCTGCCTGTCCGAGGGCGAGTATCCATCCAAGTACAAGGGGCTCTATCTGCGTCCGGCCGAAAGCCGCGCCCTGTTCGCCGAGAAGGGATGGTCCCGCGTCGCCGCCTTCCAGACCCGCAACCCCATGCACCGCTCGCACGAGCATCTAGCCAAGATCGCGGTCGAGGTTTGCGACGGCGTCTTCATCCATCAGGTGCTGGGCAAGCTGAAGCCGGGCGACATCCCCGCCGAGACCCGCACCAAGGCCATCGACGCCATGATCGAGGGCTATTTCGTGCCCGGCACGGTGATCCAGGCCGGCTATCCCATCGAGATGCGCTATGCCGGCCCGAGGGAGGCGCTGATCCACGCCCTGATCCGCCAGAACTTCGGCTGCTCGCACCTGATCGTCGGGCGCGATCATGCCGGCGTCGGCGACTATTACGGCCCGTTCGACGCCCAGCATGTCTTCGACACGCTGTGGCCGGGCGCGCTGGAGACCAAGCCGCTCAAGATCGACATCACCTTCTACTGCAAGAAGTGCATGGGCATGGCCACCGCCAAGACCTGCCCGCATGGGACCGAGCATCAGGTCAACATCTCGGGCACCAAGCAGCGCGAGATGCTGTCCAAGGGCGAGCCGATTCCGCCGGAATTCAGCCGGCCGGAAGTGGTGGCGATCCTGCGCGAATATTATGCCGGTCTATAGACCGGATACGTCGTCCTCGTCCTTCGAGACGGCCCCTTGGGCCTCCTCAGGACGAGGAACGTGGTTGTGTAGGGAACCCGACGCGCCAGAAAGGCGCGGAGTTGCGGCCAAAGGCCGGCGCGGCCCGTGCCGCGAAAGCCAAGCCACCGGAGGTGGCGCCCGGCACTTGAGGGGCAAAAAACGAGTGGGGAGAGGGATATGACGGATAGACAACCGCAAAGCCGGACCATCATGGTGGTCGGCGGCGGCATAGCCGGCGTCACCGCCGCCATCGAGGCGGCCGAGGCCGGCTATGACGTGGTCATGGTGGAGAAATCGCCGACCCTGGGCGGCCGGGTCGCCCAGATGAACCGCTACTTTCCCAAGCTGTGCCACCCCACCTGCGGCCTGGAAATCAATTACCAGCGCATCAAGAAGTCGAAGCGCATCAGCCTGTTCACCCTGTCGACGGTGGCGGCGGTGAAGGGCTCGGCCGGCGCCTACACGGTGACGGTGAAGTCCGAGCCCCGCTTCGTGAAGCCCAACTGCACCGCCTGCGGCGATTGCGCCGCCGTGGCGGAGACCGAGTTGCCCGATCCGTTCAATTACGGCATGAAGACGGTCAAGGCCGCTTGGCTGCCCCACACCATGGCGTTTCCCATGCGCTACGTGGTGGCGCCCGAGGTGGCGAAGACCCCCGAGGGCGAGCGCATCAAGGCCGCCTGCAAGATCGGCGCCATCGACCTGGACGACAAGGGCGACACCTTCGACCTGGAGGTGGGCGCCATCGTCTGGGCCACCGGCTGGAAGCCCTATCCTGCCGCCAACCTGACCGCGTATCGCTGGTCCGACATTCCCGACGTCATCACCAATGTGGAGATGGAGCGCCTGGCCTCGCCCGACGGTCCCACCAAGGGCCGCATCGTGCGTCCCTCCGACGGCGCGGTGCCGAGGAAGGTGGCGCTGATCCAGTGCGCCGGCTCGCGCGATCTCAATCATCTCGCCTATTGCTCGCGCATCTGCTGTCTCGCCTCCATGAAGCACGCCGCCTATGTGCGCGAGCAGGTGGCCGAGGCCGAGGTGGACGTCTACTACATCGACCTGCGCGCCCACGATAAGCTGGAAAGCTTCATGCGCCGGCTTCAGGCCGATCCGCAGGTCCGCTTCGTCAAGTCCAAGCCCGCCCGCATCGAGCGGGGCGAGAGCGGCGGCCCCGTGGTCTGCGGCGAGAACACCCTGACCCGTCAGGTTTATGCCGAACCCTACGATCTGGTGGTCCTGGCCACCGGCATGCAGGCCTCGGTGGAGGGCGACGGCAGGCTGGCCGGAGCCTACGACGATTACGGCTTCGTCTTTACCGAAGGCGACAGCATCGGCGCCGGCGTCGCCTCCGGGCCGCTCGACGTTTCCATGTCGGTTCAATCGGCGACCGCCGCGGCCTGCAAGGCCATCCAACTGGTTTCGGGGCAGGTCGTCTCGGGCGTGCGCGGGCAGGAGTAGGGACATGACCGAGAGGA
Organism: Magnetospirillum sp. SS-4; assembly: GCF_902729425.1. Taxonomy (GTDB): domain Bacteria; phylum Pseudomonadota; class Alphaproteobacteria; order Rhodospirillales; family Magnetospirillaceae; genus Phaeospirillum. Next base: position 248,422 of record NZ_CACVCH010000081.1, read on the forward strand.
AGACCGGGATTTACCTGTGCAGCGGCTGCGGCATCGGGGAATCGGTGGACGTGGCGTTGCTGGAAGGCGTCGCCAAGAAGGAGTTCAAGCTGGACTCCAGGACCCACGCCTGCCTGTGCGGCGACGAGGGTGTCGCCATGATCAGGGCCGACATCGAGGCGGGCGTCAATCAGGTGGCCATCGCCGCCTGTTCGGCCCGCGTCATGACCGACCGCTTCGGCTTCGAGCCCATCCAGGTGCTGCGCGCCGATCTGCGCGAGAAGGTGACCTGGAGCCACGCCCCCAATCACGAGGACACCCAGGCGCTGGCCGAGGATGCCGTGCGCATGGTCCTGACCCAGGCCGGCAAGGTCAAGGCGCCGGAACCCTATGTGGAGGGGGAGTGGTCGTCGCGCATCCTGGTGATGGGCGGCGGCGTCACCGGCCTGGAGGCCGCCCTGCAATCGGCGGCGCTGGGGCACGAGGTGCTGCTGCTGGAAAAATCGGATCGCCTCGGCGGCCGTGCCCTCGATGCGTCGAAGCGCCTGCCGTATCGTCCGCCCTATGCCCAGCCCGAGGTTAACGACATCGCCGGTCTGGTCGCCAGGGTCGGCGCCGAGTCCAAAATTTCGGCACGGCTCGGCTGCACCGTCACCCAGACCTCGGGCATGCCCGGCCGCTTCATGGTCAACCTGTCCGACGGCAGTGTCGAGACGGTGGGCGCCATCGTGGTGGCCACCGGCTGGCGGCCCTATGATGCCTCCAAACTGGGCCATCTCGGCTATGGCGCCTCGCCCGACGTGGTGACCGGTGTCGAGCTGGAAGCCATGCTGAAGGCCGGCAAGGTCGCCCGCAAGTCCAACGGCGCCCCGGTCAAGTCGGTGGCCTTCGTCCAGTGCGCCGGGTCGCGCGATCCCGACCATCTGCCCTATTGCTCGTCGGTGTGCTGCGCCTCGTCGCTGAAGCAGGCCCTCGAACTGATCGAGGCCGAGCCCGACACCAATGCTTACGTGGTCTATCAGGAGATGCGCACGCCGGGCGTGATGGAGGAACTGTACCGTACCGCCCAGTCGGCCGGCGTCATCTTCATGAAGGGCAAGGTCAAGACGGTGGGGGCCGATCTTACCGTGACCGTCGCCGACGAGCTGATCGGCGAGGACGTGCCGCTGGCCGGCCTCGACATGGTGGTTCTGGCCACCGGCATGGTGCCCAATTCGACCAATCCCGACCAGCCCGCCCCCGAAACCGGGGCCGAGCAACTGGCCGGCGACGTCGATCCGGAAGCGCCGTTCCCGGTGGCGGGCTATTGCGGCGACGCGCCGCCGGCCCACGCCAAGCGGGAACAGGCGGTGCCCGAGGGCGGCTCGCTGCTCAATCTGCAATATCGCCAGGGGCCGCACCTGCCGGTGCTGCATGACGGCTTCGCCGATTCGCATTACATCTGCTTCCCCTACGAGACCCGGCGCACCGGCATCTACACCGCCGGTCCGGTGCGGCGTCCGATGGATTGGGCCGAGGCGGCGGAAGACGCCTCGGGCGCGGTGCTGAAGGCGGTGCAGGCGGTGCGTTCGGCCTCGGCCGGCGCGGCGCTGCATCCCCGCGTCGGCGATCTGTCGTATCCGAAGATCAACCTGAACCAGTGCACCAAGTGCAAGCGCTGCACCGTGGAATGCCCGTTCGGCGCCATCGACGAGGACGAGCAGACCTATCCCATCGTCAATTCCACCCGCTGCCGCCGCTGCGGCACCTGCATGGGCGCCTGCCCGGTCCGGACCATCAGCTTCGACAACTACTCGGTCGACATGCTGTCTTCCATGATCAAGTCGGTGAAGATTCCCGACGAGTTCTCGGGCAAGCCGCGCATCCTGATCATGGCCTGCGAGAACGATGCCATTCCGGCGCTGGACATGGCCGGCATCAAGCGCAACCAGTGGTCGGCCCACGTTCGCGTCGTGCCGGTGCGCTGCCTGGGCTCGGTTTCTCTGCTGTGCATCTCGGATGCGCTGTCGGTGGGCTATGACGGCGTCATGATGATGGGCTGCAAGCCCGGCGACGACTACCAGTGCCACTTCGTCAAGGGCTCGGCCATGGCGGCGGAACGCCTGTCCAAGGTCGGCGAGACCCTGAAGAGCATGATGCTGGAGCCCGAGCGCGTCACCCAGGCCGAGGCCTCCATCGCCGACGCAGACCGCCTGCCCAAGGTGATCGACGCCTTCGTCGAGCAGATCACCGCCATCGGCTTCAATCCGTTCAAGGGGTTCTGAGCATGACCGCCCTGTCCCCCACGCCATCGAAGAAATACGACCTGTCCTTCGCCCGCTGGGTCTACGACAACGTCGACGGCGGCGACCGTCTGGCGCTGTGCATGCAATGCGGCACCTGTTCGGGCTCGTGCCCCATCGGCACCCAGATGGATCACGGCCCGCGCAAGCTGTTCATGATGATCCGCGCCGGCATGAAGGAGGCGGTGCTGACCTCCAACACCCTGTGGAACTGCGTATCCTGCTACAATTGCGTGGTGCGCTGCCCCAGGAAGGTGCCGGTTGCCTATATCCTGCACGATCTCGCCACCGTGGCGGTGCGCGAAGGCTATGCCGAGGCCAGGAACAGCGACAACGCCCGCTTCGCCAAGGCGTTCTGGTGGTCGGCGGCCAAGTACGGCCGCACCGACGAGCGGCTGGTGACCGGCAAGTATTATTTCAGCTTCGGCATGGCCGAGGGCTACAAGCGCGGCATGGCGAACCTGCCCATCGCGCTCGGCATGATCAAGACCAAGCGCATGCATCTCGGCATGCCGCATGCGTGCAAGAACACCGGCGAGTTGCACAAGGTCCTGGCCAAGGCGGCCGAGATCGAGGCCCGCGATCACGGCAAGCAGGGGTAGACCAGCCATGACCAAGACCATGTCCTATTATCCCGGCTGCTCGTCGCAGGCTTCGGCGGTTCATCTGGATACCAGCTTGCGCGCCGTCATGGGCAAGTTGGGCGTTCAGCTTCGCGACGTCGAGGACTGGAACTGCTGCGGCGCCTCGGTCGGCCATATCGAGGGCGGCCATCTGGGGCAGGCGGCGTTGTCGGGCCGCAATCTGGCCAACGCCCAGGCGGCAGGGGGCGAGGATTTCGTCACGCCTTGCGCCGCCTGCTATCTCAACAGCCACTACACCAACGAGAAGATCCGCGAGAACCCGACGCTGAAGGCCCAGGTCAACGAGGCGCTGGCCGAGGCCGGAAAGTCCTATGACGGCGGCCTGCACGTCCGCCATGCCTGCGAGGTCATCGTCAACGATATCGGCGTCGACAAGGTGAAGGAGCAGGTGACCAATCCCCTGACCGGCATGAAGATGGCCGGCTGGGTCGGTTGCCAGACGGTGCGGCCCTTCGCCAACACCGAGCGCGGCGGCACCTGGGAGACCTACGACGATCCCAGCTTCCTCGACGACTTCATCGCCGCCTGCGGCGCCGAGGCGGTGCCGTTCAAGGGCAAGACCAAGTGCTGCGGCGGTTCGGTCAGCGTCATGAGTCCCGACAAGACCCTGCACCTGATGAAGGACATCCTGGACGAGGTGAAGGCCTCGGGTGCCGAGGCCGTGGTCACGCCCTGCCCGCTGTGCCAGACCAACCTGGAAATGTATCAGCCGCAGATCAACAAGGCCTTCGGCACCGACTTCAATTATCCGGTGCTGTTCTACAGCCAGGTGATGGCGGTGGCCTTCGGGCTGGAAGGCAAGACCGACGCGGCGCTGCACCAGCACCTGATTCCGCCGGAGGCGTTGCTGTCGAAGGCGAAGTAGGGACGCAAGGGGATTTGCAGGCGGGCGCCTCGTGGCGCCTGCCCGCTGAAGAGCGGCCTATGAGAAGGCCTTGAAGGCGATCAGGGTGAAGGTGTCCTTGACGCCGGGCAGCCGCTGAATCACGTCGGCAACGAACATGCCGATATCGGCGTCGCTTTCCAGATAGCATTTCAGCATCAGGTCGTATTGGCCCGAGATGGAGTGGACCTCGGACACCTGTTCGATATCCACGGCGGCGTCGGCCACCTTGTAGGTGGCGCCCAATTCGCATTTCACCTGGACGAAGATGGTCTGCATCCTGGCGTCTCCCTTGGGAAAGGCGGGGCGATGCCCCGCCGGTCAGGCCTCGGACTCGTCGGAATCCGCGTCCGCCTTGTCGCGGGCCGGGGATTTGGCCGGCAGCGGCACGGTGACGAAGATGAAATCCGGCGGATGATCGCCGAACCCGATGACGCCATCGGGATGCAGCATCTCGCCGATGCCCAGTTCGTCGATGCGTCCGCGCCGACGGCCGCCGCGGTCCTCGCGGCCACGGCCCCGTCCACCCCGGTCGTCGCGGGAGCGTTCCTCGCGGGGACGTTCCTCGTGGGGGCGTTCCTCGCGAACGCGGGCGGGGCGGGGCTCGCGCCGGGGCGGATCGGCCAGTTCGGGCTGAGGCGCGTCCAGGGCGACGACCTCCACCTTGGCGGTCTCGACGCTTTCGTCGCGAGGCTTGCGCGGGCGGCGTTCGGCGCGCTCGGGCTTGGGGCCGCGCTCGGATTTGTCGCCGCCGCGTTCGGGCTTGCCGCCGCTGCGTCCGCCGCGTCCCTTGCGGGCCGACATGTCCAGTTCCAGGGCGGGGACGCCCTCGACCTCGATGCGGGGAATAGGATTGCCGATCAGCTTCTCGATGGCGGCGACGAAGCGGCCGTCGTCGGGGGTGGCGATGGTGAAGGCATGTCCGGCCATGCCGGCGCGGCCGGTGCGGCCGATGCGGTGGATGTAATCCTCGGCATGGATGGGCACGTCGAAATTGAAGACGTGGCTGACCGCCGAGATGTCGATGCCGCGGGCGGCGACGTCGGAGCACACCATCAGGCGGGCTTCGTTCTTCTTGAACTTGTCCAGGGTCTCGCTGCGGGCCGACTGGGCCATGTCGCCGTGCAACTGGACCACGTCGAAGCCGTGCTTCTTGAGCGAGCGGTACAGCACGTCCACGTCGCGCTTCCTGTTGCAGAAGATGAAGGCGTTCTTCACCTCCTCGATGCGGATCAGGTGGCGCAGGGTTTCCCGCTTGTCGATTTCCTCGACCACCGCCATGGCCTGGACCACCGTGGTGGCGGTCGACGTGCCGGGAGATGTGGTGATCTCCTTCGGATTCATCAGGAAGGCGTCGGCGAGGCGGCGGATTTCCGGCCCCAGCGTCGCCGAGAAGAACAGGGTCTGCCTGATCTTGGGCAGCAGGCCGACGATGCGTTCCACATCGGGGATGAAGCCCATGTCCAGCATGCGGTCGGCTTCGTCGATCACCAGGACCTTGACGTCGTTGAGCAGGATGCGGCCGCGCTCGAACATGTCGAGCAGGCGGCCGGGCGTGGCGATCAGCACGTCGACGCCGCGGTCCAGCAGGGCGACCTGGTCGCTCATGGACTCGCCGCCGATGATCAGCGCCTTGTTCAGCTTGTGGTACTTGCCGTACTTGTCGAAATTGTCGGCCACCTGGGCCGCCAGTTCGCGGGTCGGCGCCAGGATGAGCGAGCGCGGCATGCGCGCCTTGGCGCGGCCGGCCGCCAGGATCTCGATCATCGGCAGGGTGAAGGACGCCGTCTTGCCGGTGCCGGTCTGGGCGCAGCCCAGCACGTCGCGTCCCATCAGGACCACCGGGATGGCTTGCGCCTGAATCGGCGTGGGGGTTGTATAGCCCGCTTCCGCGAGAGCTTGTAGCAACTCGGAGCCGAGGCCAAGATCTTCGAAAGTCATCGAAGTGCTGTCCGGGCCGTCTGAACGGCCATGTTCGCTGGGGAGTGTCATATGCGGGCGGATAATAGGGGTTCGCGCGGCCAAGTCAACTTCTGATGGGGATCGTCGAGACGATTGCGTCCGGCGACGCTCGCCGATACCTTTTCCCCAATAGTCAAGGAGCCCGTCCATGCTGATCTCGGCCGAACATTCCGCCCTGCTTGTCGTCGACGTCCAGCAAGGGCTGGCGCCGGTGATGTCCGAACCCCGCCGTGTCTATCGCGGCTGTTCCCTGCTGATGCGGGCCGCCCTGCGGCTAAACCTGCCGCTGGTGGTCAGCGAGCAGTATCCCAAGGGATTGGGGCATACCGTCGGCGAACTGCTGGAACTGGCGCCCGAGGGATCGGTGATGGAAAAGATTCACTTCTCCTGCGCTGCCGAGTCCCCGATCCTTGAGCGTTTTCAGGCGCTGGGCCGCAAGCGGCTGGTGATCGCCGGCATCGAATCCCACGTCTGCGTCCTGCAAAGCGCCCTGGGGTTCAAGGCGGCGGGATTCGACCCGGTGGTGGTGGCCGACGCCTGTGCGTCGCGCACCGAGCTCAGCTATCAGACCGCCATGGCCCGCATGGCGGCCAACGGCATCGAGATCGCCACGGTCGAGATGGTGATCTTCGAGTGGCTGCACCGGGCCGGCACCCCGGAATTCAAGGACCTCTCCGCACTGATAAAATAAGGAATCCACCATGCCGGTTCCGTTGGTTCTTCTGCCCGGGCTGCTGAACGACCGGCGCTTGTGGGCCCATCAGGCCGAGGCGTTGTCCGCCACCCGCCCGGTTCTGGTGGGCGATCTGACCCAGGATGACGGCATCGAGGCCATCGCCCGGCGGGTGCTGGCCGCCGTGCCGCCGCGCTTCGCCCTGGCCGGCCTGTCCATGGGCGGCTATGTCGCCATGGAGATCATGCGTCGTGCGCCGGAACGGGTCGATCGCCTGGCCCTGCTGGACACCACCGCCCGTCCGGACCTGCCGGAACAGAGCCAGCGGCGCCTGGACGCCATCGCCGTCGCCCGGTCTGGCGGTTTTGACAAGATCATGCCGGCCATGCTGCCCAACCTGCTGTGCGCCGCCTCGCTGGCCGATCCGGCCATCACCGGACTGGCCAGGGACATGGCGCGGGCGGTGGGGGCCGAGGCCTTCATTCGTCAGCAGACCGCCATCATGGCCCGGCCGGATTCAAGGCCCGGCCTTGCCGCCATCGCCTGCCCGACCCTGGTTCTGTGCGGCGCCGAGGACACACTGACGCCGCCCGACCGCCACCGGGAGATGACCGAACTGATCCCCGGCGCCCGACTGGAGATCGTCGAGGGGGCGGGCCACCTGTCGCCCATGGAGCAGCCCGGGGCGGTGCTGGCGGCGCTGGCCGGATGGCTGGAATAGTCACCGCTCCTTCATCGTCACCGTGCCGGGGCAGTTGTCGCCGTCGGTGATGGCCTTGGGGCAATCCATGGGAGCCAGCGTCCGGTCGAGGCACAGCCGCACCTCGGAAAGGGCTGCGCCCTTGCAGCGGACCGTGACGGCGGCCGGGGGAAGGTCCGGCCACAGGCGCTTCAGCGCCGAGACCTTGATGCGGGCCGATCCGACCTCTCCTCCCAGGCCGTAGCGGCTCACCGCCGCGCCGATCAGCCGGAAATACTCGTCCGGACGGGTGGTGACGCATGCCCCGTGCTTGTTCCATTGGTGGGTGTGGAGCTTGCCGCCGATCATCACCCGCGATACCTCCGGAGGCACCGCCGACGGCGCCAGGGGAGGGCCGCCGCAGCATTGCGGCCAGCCTCCCCTGGAATATTGCGGCCACAGGCCGTGGACGACGAAGCCGTGGCGGGGGGCGCCGCCATCGCATTGCTGCGGATTGGAGCGTCCCGCCGGTCCGGCGCAGAATGCCGGCGACCACGACAGGCTGAGCAGGTAATGGTCGAACTCTCCGGTCCGCCCCCGGGATGGACCGCAGGATTCCGCCGCGGCCGGCCCGGCCAGGATACAGGCGAGAAGGGAAAGCATGGCGACGCGGCGCATGGTGGTATCTCTTTCCAGGGCTTATGGAAAATAAACGGTTCCGGCTTTATATTGGAATGAAGGGGCGATCATTTTGGATCGCCAGGACACGGAAAGGTTCATTCCCATGGGGGACAGAGGGCCGCAGCATCTGCGCAAGACCACCAACGTGGTCCTCGACGCCCTGGTCATGGCGGTGGAAAAGGCCACCCATCGCGATTCCCTCAGCCGCTCGGCGCTGGAGAGCATCGTGTCCGGGCTCAAGGTCTCGACCGCCTTCGATGATTTCTACCATCGCTCCTATCGGGAGATCATGGAGATCGTCGAGGGCGACAAGCGCGAGCAGCGCCGCAACAACGCCTTCGGCCGTCTGGTCATGCATCCGCTGAGCCCCCTGTTCGAGAGCGGGGTGCTGGATCGCGCCCTGGTTCCCAACATCCTCAATTTCCTTCACATGGCGCTGGGCGACGAGGTCGACGCCCATGCCGAGCGCTGCGCCTCCATCATCGGGGCGCTACGGGACGACCTGGGGGACCATTTCACCTGGGACGCCTTTTACGACGACGGCGAGGCCAAGATCGTGTTGTGGCGCACGCTGGTGCACATCGCGGCGTCGTTCAAGCGCTATGACCTGCGCAAGGACTGGTTCATCAAGCTGATGCAGAACTGCCCCACCTCCATCAGCCTGGCGTCCAACGCCTTCGTCACCCGCGAGCATGACCCCAACGAGGAACCCATCGTATTCGGCGAGCACGAATTCTGCGCCTTCTTCCATGCCCTGTTCGATCCCCTGGCCGAACTGTCGTCCAGGGACGATGCCACCTTCCGCAAGGAATTCGGCGTCGATCCCCATCATCTGATCGGCGGCTTCCTGGTCAACCTGGCCACCTGCACGATTTAGCTAGCTATTCCCTGTTCTGGCGCGGCTTGATTCCCAGCAGCGATTCGATCAGGCCGCCGCCCTTGCCCTTCAGCGCCCTGCCCAGGCCGCGCTCCACCAGATGGCGTTGCAGGGCGTTGATGTCGATGGTCTTGCCGGGTGATCCCAGCCGCCCTTCCAGCCGCAGGCCCAGCGGCGGCGTGTCGGGAGCCGACAGGCGGAAGGCGAGGCGGGCGTCGATGCGGTCCTTCGGCAGGTCGAGGACGGCGGTGCCGGTGGCGCCGCCACCTTCCGCCACCATCTTGATGTCGCGGCTGTCCACCACTCCGTTGGCGATGGTGAAGGGGGCCGACAGCGACGATACCCGCGACTGGCCGCCCGACAGCCCCGTCTGAACCAGGGCGAGCAGGCTGCCGATGTTTTCCAGCCGGCTCATCTGCCCGTTGATGGCGGCCAGATCGAAGCCGTCGACCACGCCGTCCCTGACCTCCATCCGGCCATCGCCGTTCAGGCTGGCCAGCGGATCGGTCCAGCGGGCCGACAGCCGCGCCTCGCCGTCCAGGCGTCCCTTGCTGGCCTTCAGGCCGCCGGCGCTCAGGCCGAGGCCGGCGATGTCGGCTCCACTGACCAGCAAGGTGACGGCGGCGCCGGACTCGTTGGCGCGGCCGGCGCCGCTGATCCGGCCGTCCAGCATCCGGCCGTCGAACCGCTCGACGCTGGCCTGTCCGTCGGACAGGATCACGCGGGCGCGGATGTCGGTCAGCCGGATCGCCTTGCCCCAGGCCGGCAGATAGGGGGCCAGGGCGACGGCCGGGCTGGCGATGTCGGCTTCCAGGCGGGGCAGGCCGGTCAGGATCAGCCGGCCGCCGCCGGTCACGGCGACGTCGCCGGTTCCGGCGCGGATGGAGTCCAGGATCAGGCCGTCGTCCTCGGGCCGGCCCGTCAGGCTGGCGCTGATTCCCTTGCCCGACAGATTGGCGGTGATGACGGGGCGGGGGCCGATGGTGATCGTGGCGTCGCCGAGGATGCGGGTGTCGTCCACCGTCAGGACGAGGCGGGGCAGGGCGATGCGCTCGCCCGCAAGGGTGACGGGGGAGTCCAGCCGCAGGCGGCGCGGCGGCGGGGCGGCGGCCTTCAGGATTCCATCGAAGGCGGGGCGGCCGTCGCGGGCGACGAGGGTTCCGCTCAGTTCCGCCTGTACCGGTCCCGCACCCCGCGCCTTGGCGTGGGCGATGTCGAAACGGCCGTTGTCGAGCAGACCGGCGATCTCCACCGCCTCCAGCGTGACGCCGCGCCAGCGCAGTCGCCCGACCGAGGCCGACAGGTTGACGGTGACGCCGGCGGGCAGGGCGAAGCCGGCCGGTTCCGATGAGACCGGAGTTGTCGGCGGGACGTTGGCCGGTGCCGCCGACGGAGTGGGGCCGGGCCGGGGGGGCTCGGCTCCGATGGCGGCGTCAAGGTCGATCCCATCGGCAGCCAGGGTGGCGTCCACCACCATCGGAGCGTGGCCCAGGCTGGCGATCAGGCTGGCGCGGGCGGCCGACGCGCCGACGGTCATGGTCACCTCGGGCAGCGACAGCTCGTCGGGGGTCAGCGTCATCGCCCCCGCCGCCGACAGCCGGGCCGAGGTCAGCCGCAGCATGCCCTCGCCCCGGCGCAGGTCGGTGAAGCCGTCGAAGGCGAGTTCGGCGACATCGCCATTCGGCAGGGGCAGGCGGCCACGGGCGGTCATGGCGCCATCGGGGGCAAGCGACGCCTCGACGCCGTCGACCGGGCCGATGCGCCCGTCGCTGAGGCTCAGGCGTTCGATCTCGCGCCGTCCGGCCAGCAGCGGCAGCAGCTTCACCGCGATGGTCAGGCGTCCGGCCGAGGCGCCATCCATCGCCAGACCGTCCAGGGTCGCGGCCGGGCTGGGCAGCAGCCGGGCCGAGATCGGGCCGGAGATGGTCACGGCGCGCCCCAGCGCCGCGCTGGCCGCCGCTTCCACCTCGGGGCGCAAGCGCGACCAGTCCATCAGCGCCGGCACCGCCACGGCCAGGACCGGAAGCGCCATCACGGCCGCGGCGGTCGCGGCGATGGCCCTCATGAGTCCAGCACCATGGCGAGGCCCAGCATCCACAGTCCCAGCAGCAGGGCGCCGGCCACCACGAACGGGCCGTTCCACTGGCGGGCCACGGTCCTGACCGGAACCTCGGCCATGCGCGCCACCGACATGATCGCCGCTCCGACCGGGGTCGAGCAGGCCGACAGCGCCCAGGCCCCCATCAGGCCGCTGGCCAGCACCAGCGGATGAAGGCCGATCCCGCCCATGTTGCCGAGGGCGCTGCCCAGCACCGTCACGGTGACGATCTGCGAGATGCCCAACTGGGCCAGCAGCATCACCGACCATGCCAGCAGCACCGCCACCAGGACCGGCGGCAGCGGCAGCCAGGCGATCATTCGGGCGGCGGCCTCGGGCGAGACGAAGGCCGAGACCACCGTGCCCAGGAACATGGCGCCGCCCAGGATGGCGACTTCGTGGCGGAAACCGGGCAGGCTGACGGCCAGCCGCCCGGCAAAGCCGCCGGCGGCCCGCAGGGCGGTCCGCGGATCGCCGCCGCCTTGCTGCGCCACCTGCCACAGCAGGGCGGCCACCGGCACCACGATCATGGCGCCGATCACCATGCGGACCGACAGGATTTCAGCGATGCCGACCGCCGCCGTCACCACGGCGATCACCAGCAGGGTCAGCCGCAGGACCGGCCGCCAGTCGACGCCGCCATCGCCGCCGACCAGGATGCGGGCGCGGGGCGGAAAGGCGAGACGGTCCATGATCCAGCCCAGCACCATCAGCAGCACCGCCAACGCCAGCTGGATTTGAAGCAGCCGCCACCACGGCAGGCCGGGAATGACGCCCTGGGTGACGGCGAACGACACCGCCAGCGGCGACCACACCGTCATCATGGCGAAACCGCGCAGGATGGCCGACAGCATGCGCTGCTTGCGGATGGACAGAACCGTCGGATCGCCGCCGGCGGCTTCCAGGGTGTTGCCCTTGACCACCATCATGCCCAGCAGCGGCAGCACCCCGAAATTCAGCGCCAGCGAGATGACGTGGCTGCCCAGGCTGAGCACGGCATAGCGGCGGCCGGGCGGCTGGCGCACCATCTGCTCGCCGCAGCTCTGCACCAGCGGCGACGAGGTGGCGGCGTCGCGCAGCATGCCGAGCGAGGTGAACAGCCCGGTGATGAAGGCGGCCTCGGCCAGCCCGCGCCGCAGCACCGTCAGCGGTTCGGGCAGCCACAGCAGGGCGGCGACGGCAGCGGCCATGGCCGGCAGCAGCATCCGCAGCCCGCCGATGGGAATTCGGCGGATTTCCAGCGCGACGAACAGCAGCAGGGCCATCGCGGCGGCGTCGCGGGCGGCATCCAGGCGCAGTACCGATCCGCCGATCGCGCCAAGGATGACCCCGGCCATGGCCAGGGTGGAGATGACGGCGATCGGGCCTGGGCGGGGAGGGACGCTCATCCCGCCAGCCGCGACTTGGGGGCCGGCAGGACCTTGGCCGGCCTGGCCAGATCCTTCATCAGGCCGGGGCCGTTGATCATGGCGAAGCCGCCCTGGACGGTTCCAACCACCACCTTGCGGCGGCGGATGCCCCAGGCATAGGCCCCCAGGCCGGCGGTTCCGGCATCCCGGACGAGGGCGGTCAGCGCTTGCAGCAACGGGTCGTCGTCGGTGCGTTCGGCCTCCGGCAACTCGGCGAGGTCGATGCCGATCAGACCGAAGCCGCAATCGGCGGCGCGGGGGGCGCGGGGATGGGACAGGCGGGTGCGCAGCATGACGGTGCGGCACAACGGCCGCAATGCCTGGACCACCGAGGCCAGTTGGGCGTCGGGGGCGCCGTCGGGGATGCCGAACAGTTCGATGAACAGCCGGCTGGCGCGGATCTCCTCGGACAGGTCGGCGAAGGGGGCCATCAGGCCGAGGCGGTGCGGCGAGGTCACCGAGCCCCAATGCAGCGGGACGATGGCCGCGGCCGGGCTGGAACGCATCTCGCGGGTGGCGTTGCCGATGGCGAAGCGATCCAGGGTCGGCGCCGATTCGCCGCCACCCGGCGGGTAGGCGCGGCAGCCCAGGTAGGGGGCGTGGTCGGGGGCGTCAAGCCGCTGGATCTGTGCCTGATAGGCGCCGATCACCTCGCCTTCGGCCATCCAGGTGGGGCGCCATGCCAGCGACAGGGCGGCATCGCCCGGCATGGGCGGAGTCTCGGCCAGGGTCGCCGGCGACGCCTTGGCGTCGCCGGCCATTTCCACCGCCGTCCAGGTGGGGTCGGCCACCCGCCGTGGCGTCGCCTCGGCCTTTTCGGCCGGCTTGGAGGGCAGCATGGACCGGCGCGGGGCGAAATCCTTGGCCGACAGCCTGGACGGACGCAGATGGGCGCGCAGATCCTGCTGTTCCGGCAGCGGTTCGGGCAGGGGCGAATGGCGGATGGGTTCGTCGGCGTTGACCTGCGGCTGGGTCAGATGGGGGCGATAGGCGGTCCGGGGCTTGGCGGCCGGGGCGATGATGGCGCGCATCTCGCCGACCGCGTCGTCGATGGCGCCGAGGTCCAGGCGGCCGTCCAGGCCAAGGGCGCTGGCCAGATCGATCTCGGCGGCCAGGGCCAGCGGCGCGTCGTGGCCGACGAACTGGGCGCCGACCAGCCGGGTTCCCAGTTCCTGGGCGATCTGCACGGCGCGGCGGCGACCCTCGGCATGGGGAACGGTGCGGAACAGCAGGACGAAGCAGTCGCGCCCCTGGCGGCCGTAGACGTTGCCGGCGCCGAGATGCAGGTTGATGACGCCCTCGGCGATCAGCAGCACCTTTTCGGACAGGCGGGACCATTTCTCGCCCACCGCCTCGCGGAACTCCACCAGCGAGATGACCTGCAGCTTGGCCTGGAACCGCCCGGCGTCCTCGCTCAGCATGTCGTCGAGCGCCAGGGTGAAGCTGTCCTCCACCACGTTGTGGCGGGTCTTGTCGTCGGCGGGCGACGGGGCGTCGGCGTCGGCCTCGTCCGCCCTTCCCACCAGCCGGCCCAGGGCCGCGAACGGCCGCGCCAGCCTGGAGAGCAGACTTTTCCTGGGCCGTGTGCCGCTCATGGTTCCTCCAGCATCCGCCGGTCGCAAGAATAGGGATCGGCGTGGCGGCCGGCAAGCTACCCGGCGCGGTAGCGTCCGGCCAGCGAAACGTAACCGGCGGCCGAGACCGGAAAGAACTCCTGCTCCTGCGGCGACAGCTGACGCATCGGCTTGGCGGGGTTGCCGGCCCACAATTCACCGGTCTTGACGCGCTTGCCCGGGGTCACCACCGCGCCGGCGGCGACCATGGCGCCGCTTTCCACCACCACGCCGTCCAGGATGGTGGCGCCCATGCCGATGAAGCAGCTGTCTTCCAGGGTGCAGGCGTGCAGGATGGCGCCGTGGCCGATGGTGATGTCCGAGCCGATATAGGTGCCCAGCTTGCCGCCGGTGACGTGGATGATAGTGCCGTCCTGGATGTTGGTGCGCTCGCCGATACGGATCTCGTGAACGTCGCCCCGGATGACGCAGTTGAACCACACCGAGGTGCCCGCTCCGATCACCACGTCGCCGATCACCACGGCGGTGGGCGCGATGAAGACGTCGTCGGCGATGGTGGGAGACGTACCCTGGAAGGGCATGACGTGGTTGCTCATCGTATCCTCACGGGAACAGGGGCTGCTGGTCGAGTCCCAGCGATTCGGGGAAGCCATGCATCAGGTTCATGTTCTGCAAGGCCTGGCCCGAGGCGCCCTTGACCAGATTGTCGATGACCGATGTGATGATGACCCGGTTTCCTACGCGGTCGTCGAACACGTTGATCAGGCAGAAGTTGGAACCGCGCACATGGCGGGTGGCCGGCACGACGCCTTCGGGCAGCACCCGCACGAAGGCCTCGCCCCGGAACCGTTCGGCCAGGGCGGTGCGCAACGTCCCGGCGGTGTTGCCGGGGGTGACGCGGGCATAGATGGTCGACAGCATGCCCCGGCTCATGGGCATCAGATGGGGGGTGAAGCTGACCATCACCGCCCGGCCGGCGGCCTCGGACAGCCCCTGCTCGATCTCGGGGGCGTGGCGGTGGCTGGCGATGCCGTAGGGGTGGATGCCCTCGGCGACCTCGGTGAACAGGTTGGCCTCCTTGGCGGCGCGGCCGGCACCCGACACCCCCGACTTGGCGTCGATGACGATATCCTCGGCCGAGATCAGCCCCGCTTCCAGCAGGGGAATCAGCGGCAACTGCGCCGAGGTCGGATAGCAGCCGGGATTGGCCACCAGTCGGGCGGTGGCGATTTCGGCCCGCGCCAGTTCGGTCAGGCCGTAGACCGCCTGCTTTTGCAGGGCGGGGGCGCGGTGCTCGTGCCCGTACCACTGGGCATAGGCGGCGACGTCGGACAGCCTGAAATCCGCCGATAGGTCGACGATGCGCACATGGCCCGGCAGGGCGGCGATCACCTCCTGGGTGGTGCCGTGGGGCAGGCAGCAGAACACCGCGTCGATGCCGGCGTAATCCACCTGATCCATGGCGATCAGGTCGGGCAGGTCGAGGCCGGCCAGATGGGGGAACACTCCGGCCATGGGCTGGCCGGCCTTGCGGTCGCCGGTCATCGCCTTGATGGCGAAACGGGGATGCGGCGCCAGCAGGCGCACCAGCTCGGCGCCGGTATAACCGCTGGCGCCCAAAATCGCGACCCTGACCTTGCTCATGGCGATCACCTTCGACGGGGTGGGGGAGCGGACGATAGCAACCGCGTCACAGATCGTCAAAGCGGAAGCGCAGCACCATGCGGCGCGGCCAGCCCTTGCCGTCGTCGGGGGGCAGTTCCAGCGGCTGGGCCATCTTCAACGCCAGCAGCATGGATTCCATGGCGCGCTTGACGTAGCCGTCCGGCAGCCGGTCGTAATCCCGGATCACCGCTTGCGGCTTCCAGGGCGCGTTCTTGTGCAATTCGTCGGTCAGGGTGCCGTCGCGATTGATGTGGATGGTTATGGTCATGCCGAAACCGCGCCCCTTGGCGGCGGCGAAATCGAACCGCCACATCCTGATGATCTGCGCCAGGATGAAGTCCTGGGCGGTTTGGCTCAATTCCCCCACCGCCGGCGCGGCGGGCTTGGCCTCGAACGAAATGCCGCCTCCCGGAGCCGACGGCTTGGGAGCGGCCGATTTCTCGGCGATGGCGCCGCGCTGCAATTGCGGTGGCGGCGCCAGGGCGGGCTTCGGCTTTGGGGGCTCGGGCTTCGGCGGCGGCGGTGGCGGCGGCGGCGGAGGAGGCGGCGGCTCGGGCCTGGGTTCCGGTTCCGGTTTCGGCTTCGGTTCGGGTTCGGGTTTCGGTTCCGGCGGGGGGGCCGCGACCAGTTCGACGTCCATCGCCGGCTCGGGCGTGGTCCGGTCGAAATCGGGCAGCAGCTCGGGGTACATCGCCGCCATGAAGACGACGTGCAGCAGCAGCGACAGCGCCAGCCCCCAGCGCAGCGAGGCCGATGGTCCCGGACGCGGTCTTTCGGTCATCGCGGCCCGGAGGTCCGGCACGCCGGCGCCAGCCAGGCCAGTCCGGCCAGCTTGGCCGCCAGGGGCAGGCCGAGCGCCACCATCCAGGCCTGGGCCGGCCAGTGGCCGTCGGCCTTGTCCCACAGCCCCAGCACCCAGCCGATTCCCCATTGGCTCGTGAAGGCGGCGATGAAGATCAGCAGGTTCAGGCTGGTGTTCACCCGGCCGGCCAGCCGCACCGGAAAGCGGCGGGTCAGCACCGCGTAATAGATGGAGGCCGAGGCTCCCGAGAAGCCGTACGCCGCCGCCAGAAGCGAGGGGGCCGCGCTCCATCCCAGCGCCATCAGGCCAAGGGTGACGGCATGGATGCCCATGCCGACGGCGCCCAGGGTCATGGGGGCCACGCCATGGCGTTCGAACCACTCGGCCACCGCGCCGATCGACAGGTAGCCCACCGCCATGCCGGCGGCCATGACGGTAAGGCCGCCGGCGGCGGCCTCGGCCGACAATCCGGCCATGTCGCGGAACCAGGGGCCGGCCCACAGCCCCTGTATGGCCATGAAGCTGCCCGTGGACGCCATGGCGGCGGGCGCGATGCGCCAGAAGTCCCGGCTTCGGAAGATTTCGGCCACTTCCCCGATCTGGGCGGCCAGACTGCCGCCCGCCCCGGTCGGGCGGTCGGGAACCGCCAGCCACAGGGCCATTGCCGACAGCAGGGTCAATCCGGCGACGCCGGCATAGACGCCTCGCCAGTCGGTCACCATCAGGGCGAGATGGACCGGAGCGGTGGCCGCCACCGCGCCCAGGCCGCCGGCTCCCAGGATGATGCCGTTCATCAGCGGCAGGCGGGCGGGGGGGAAGAACTGGACATTGGCCTTCAGCGCCGCCATCAGGCAGGCGGAAACGCCGAACCCCACCAGGGCGCGGCCGACCACCAGGGCCGGCACCGCCTCGGCCAGCGAGAACGCCAGCGCGCCGGCGGCGGCGAAGGCCAGCAGGATGGATTCGACCCGCCTGGGGCCGAAGCGGTCCAGCAGCAGGCCCAGCGGTAACTGGGCGGCGGCGAAGGTGATGAAATAGATGCCGGTCATCAGCCCGACATCGGCGGCGTCCAACTGGATGCTGCGGCCGATCTCGGGGGCCAGCACCGCGTTGACGGTACGGTAGAGATAGGACAGGAAATACCCTGCCGCGAAGGGCAGCACCACCCGCGACACCAATGTCCCGGTGGTCGGCTCGGCGGTGCTGGACATGAAATCCCCTCTCGGCGGCGTTCACCCGCACCATATCGCCGGACGGCGGGAAATTCTATTTCCGAAGCCAGGCGCCGTAATCGTGGTCGGCGGCCAGGATATGCTTTTCCAGCCAATGCGACAGCTCCGCCGCGATCTCGGCCTGGAGTTCCGGAGTGTATCCGGCCGCCCACTGGGCGCGCAGGCGCCGGACGCTGTCCCTGAACTGGTCGTGCAGGGCCAGGTGGGCGTCGATGTCGGGATAGCCGATGCCGCGCATCAGTTGCTCTTCACGGGCGAAGTGCTCGATTGTGTAGCGTTCCAGCAGCTTGATCTGGGTGTCGACCAGATCGGCCTCGCAATAGCCGGACGAAAGCACGGCAAGGGCGTCCATCAGCGAGCGATGGTCCTGGTCGATCTCGGAATGGCCGATGGCGTATTCATCCCGCCAGCCGATGGTCATGATGCCGCCTCACCAGAGTGGTGAACGGATTATAAATGTTGCCGGGATGAGTGCAACGGAATGTGATGACAAGTTATCGATGATGGCATTATTGCTAGGGGGAAGTCGCCTTCGCCAGGGCCTTGAACGGCAGCAGGATGCAGTCGTGGCGGCTTTTGTGCGGCCGTGCCGTCAGGAAGGGGGCCAGGGCGGGCAAGGGCGGCTCGGCGCCTTGCTTCAGCATGGCGCGGGCGCCATCCAGCAGTTCCGCCGCGCCCTGGGCGTCGCGGCCGGCGGCGTTGTCGGCCATCACCGCGGCGGCTGCCTTGCACAGCAGGCAGCCCTTGGCGGCATGGCCCACCGCCTCGACCTTGCCGCCGGAGAGGCGGGCGTCAACGACGATACGGTCGCCGCACAGGGGGTTGTCCAGGGTGACGGACACGTCGGCGGGGTCCAGCCGGCTCGATTCGCGGGCGGCCAGATCCTTGATGGCCTGCTGGTACAGATCGTCGCTCATCGCAAAACCCCAATGGCATGGTCGAGCCCGCTCAGCAGGGCGTCGACGTCGGTTTCGTCGTTGTAGGGGGCCAGGCTGGCCCTGACGCATCCCTCGTCCAGGCCAAGGGCCGACATCAGCGGCCGGGCGCAATGGGCGCCGCCGCGCACCGCCACGCCGCGCTCGGCCAGCAGGTGCGACAGGTCGTGGGGGTGGCAGCCCTCCACCGCGAAGGACACCACCGGCAGGCGGTCGGCAAGGTCGGCCGGCCCGACCAGACGGATGCCGTCGCGGCCGGCAAGCCCGTCGAGCAGGCGCCGGGTCAGCGCCGCCTCGTGAGCCCTCACCGCCGGCCAGTCCAGCCCGGCCATCCAGTCCAGGGCGCGGGCAAGCCCCACCGCCTGGGCCACCGGCGGCGTGCCGGCCTCGAAGCGGGCGGGCGGGTCGAGGGGAATGGGGACATCGCCGTCCAGTCCGGCGACCATGCCGCCGCCCCACAAGGCCGGCGGCAGGGTTTCCAGCGCCTCGCGCCGGCCCCACAGCACGCCGATTCCGGTCGGGCCATAGGTCTTGTGGCCGGCGAAGGCGTAGAAATCGGCACCCAATTCCCTGGGGTCCACCGGGCCGTGGGGAAGCCGCTGGGCGCCGTCGACCGCCAGCACCGCCCCGACCGCGTGGGCGGCCCCGGCCAGACGGGGAATGTCGGTGACGGCGCCGGTGACGTTGGAGGCATGGGTCACCGCCACCACCTTGCAGCGCCGGTCGATCATGGACAGGTCGGAAAGATCGAGCCGGCCGTCACGGTTGACCGGAATGACGGCGACGTCGAGCCCCTTGCGCCTGGCCATGGCCAGCCAGGGCAGCAGGTTGGAATGGTGCTCGGCCGCCGAGACCACGATGCGGTCGCCGGCCTGCATCCGCTCCTCCAGGGCCAGGGCGACGATGTTCAGGGCCAGGGTGCAGCCGCCGGTGAAGACCACCTCGTCCGCCCCGGCCGACAGGAAGGCGGCCACCCGTTCGCGGGCGCCGTCATAGGCCTCGTCGGCGCGGCGCGCCAGTTCGTGCAGGCCGCGATGGACGTTGGCCCGCGCCGTCAGGTCGTGGGCCGCGACGGCCTTGACCACCGTTCCCGGGCATTGCGCCATGGCGGCATTGTCGAGATAGTGAAAGCCGGCGCGCGACAGGACCGGGAACGCGGCGCGGATGGCGGCGATTGTCACGATCCTGGCTCCACCATCTTGAGGTCCTCCGGCGTGTCCACATCCATCAGGACGGCATCGTCGCACTCGACCTCCGCCACCAGGGCGGCATGCTGGACCAGAAGCCCCCTGGCGCCCTTGTCGCCGGTCAAGCCCCGCATCTCGGCGAAGAAGCGCCGGCCCAGCAGGACCGGATTGCCGCGCCGGCCGCCGTGGACCGGCACCGCGATCTCGTGGCCCGCCGCCGGGTCGAACGCCCGCGTCAGGGCGTCCACATGCGCGGCGGCGACGCGGGGCATGTCGGCCAGCAGCACCACCACCGCCCCGGCATCCTCGGGCAGCGCCGCCACCCCCAGGGCCAGGGACGAGGCCATGCCGCGCTCGGGGGCGGGATTGGCGACGGCCGCGACGGTGGCGGGCAGCAGCGCCAGCGGTTCCGGTCCGGTCACCACCACCACCGGATCGAGGCCGGCGCCAAGGGCGGCCTCGACCGCCAGCAGGACCATCGGGACGCCGCCGACCTTCTCCAGCCGCTTGTCGCGTCCCATGCGGCGGGCGCTGCCGGCCGCCAGGACGATGCCGGCGACGCGGGTCATCGGCAGCGCTCCACGGCGCGGCCCGCCAGCACGCCGATCAGGTGGGCGCGGTATTCGGCGGTGGCGTGGATGTCGCGGTTGAGACCATTGACCGGCGTCGCCAGCCCGGCCAGCGCGCCCGGCCGGAAATTGTCGGCCAGCGCCGCCTCGAAATCCGGAAGGCGAAAAACGCAGCCGCCGGCCCCGGTCACCGCCACCCGGATTCCGCCGTCGGTCTCGGCGACGAACACGCCGACGACCGGATAGCCCGAGGCGGGGTTGCGGACCTTGGCGTAGCCGGCCCGGCGGGGGCGGGGGAAATTCACCGACACGATCAGCTCGTCCGGTTCCAGCGCCGTCTCGAACATGTCGAGGAAGAAGCCGTCGGCGGCGATTTCCCGCCGGTCGGTGCGGACGGTGGCGCCCAGGCCCAGCACGGCGGCGGCGTGGTCCGAGGCGGGATCGTTATGGGCCAGCGATCCCCCCAGGGTTCCCATGTTGCGGATTTGCAGGTCGCCGATGGAGCCGGCCAGCGCGGCCAGGGCGGGAATGTCGTCCAGGCCGGCGATCTCGGCGTGGGTCAGGGCGGCGCCGGCCTCCAGGCCACCCTGATGGCGGCGCAGGGTGCGCAGTTCCGGCAGGCGGGCGATGTCGATCAGGACCGAGGGGTGGGCGAGACGCAGTTTCAGCGCCGGCAGCAGGCTCTGGCCGCCGGCCAGATAGCGGGTCTCGTCGTCCTCGCCCCGGGCGGCGACGGCCTCGGCGGCGGATTCGGGACGAAGATAGCGGAAGGGATGCATCAGCCGTCCCCCCGGCGGGCGCGGATCGATTCGGCGATGGCCTCGACGATGGGGCGGTAGCCGGTGCAGCGGCACAGATTGCCGGCGAGGCCGTGGCGGATGGCCCCCTCGTCGGCGGTGTCGAGACGTCCGACCAGATCCAGCGCCGTCATCACCATGCCCGGAGTGCAAAAGCCGCATTGCAGGGCGTGGCGGTCGCGGAAGGCCCGCTGCACCGGATGCAGGGCTTCCCCTTCGGCGACTCCCTCGATGGTCAGCACCCGGCGGCCGTCGGCCTGGGCCGCCAGCATCAGGCAGGACTTGACGGCGCGGCCGTCGACATGGACGGTGCAGGCGCCGCACTGGCCGGTATCGCATCCCTGATGGGTGCCGGTCAGGCCCAGCCGTTCGCGCAGCAGGGCCGACAGCAGAGTGGCGGGTTCGATGTCGGCCTCCACCCCGGCCCCGTTGACCGTCAGCCTGATCCTCATGCATTCACCTTTCGACCGTGCCGCTCCAGGGTGAAGTGCATCCGGGCAATGGTCAATGGTCTGGCGGGGGCTGCGGGGGGACGTTATCATGGGGCGACGGAGGAGAAAGCATGCCCATTGCGGTGAAGTCCTGTCTCGACGTGGTGTTCTGGCTGTCGGATCAGGCGCTCAACGACCGGGAATACATCCAGCCGCAGAAGCTGCATCGCCTGCTGTATCTGTCGCAGGCCTATTTCGCCGTGGCCTATCACGGCCGCAAGCTGATGCCGGCGACCTTCGTCACCGACGCCTTCGGACCGGTGGAGCCTACCGTGTTCCACGCTTTCGCATATGGCCGGCCGCTGATGATCGAGGGCAACCCCCTCAGCGATCAGGTGCGCCACTTCCTTGAGGGGATCTGGCGGCGCTTCGGCCAGTATTCCGCCGACCAGCTGACCCGGAAGGTGGCCGAGCACGCCCCGGTGGCCCTGGCCATGGCCAAGGGCGTCAACGAGGAAATTCCCTTTGACGAGATCGTCAGGTTCTACACCACCGAGGCCGCCGCCCGCACCAAGGCGCCGGGGGGAATCGACCATGTGGATCAGGTGGTGAAGCCCCGCGTGCTGCGCTCCCAGACCGGCAAGCCGGTTAGCGTCGTGACCTGGAAGCCCAAGGCGGTCGCCGTCAAGAAGGACGAGTAGGAGGGAAACAGCGCCATGCCCTATGTCAGCCGCGATGGCGACGGCCGAGTCGTCGGCCTGTTCGAGCATCCCGCCGAAGGCGTGGGGGAAAGCCTTCCCGCCAGCCATCCCGACGTGCTCGACTTCCTGTTTCGCGACACCGCCGGCGAGCGGGCGTCGTCGCGCTTTCTCGCCTCGGATCTCGCCTTCATCCGCGTGGTCGAGGATCTGGTGGCGGTGCTGATCGAAAAGCGGGTGATCGCCTTCACCGACCTGCCGGCACCCGCCCAGGACAAGCTGCTGGACCGCCGCTCGCTGCGTTCGTACCTGTCGGGGGTGTCGGGGGTGTTCGAAGACGGCGAGGGCAAGATCATCTGAACGATTCGGCCGGCCACGCAGAAAAGCCCCCCGCCGGCCGGGCGGAGGGATCACCGCTTGGTCTGGCCGCAGGGCGACGCCACCCGCGTCCGCCGGGCGGACGAGGACGTCGCCCGGCGATGGTGGCGGCTTTCACCCCGACGGATCAGACCTTGATGTCGAACACCCGTCCGACGCCCTGTTTGCTGACTTCGGCGGCGGCGGATGGCGGCGGGGGAGGCGGCGGAGCCTGCGCGATCACCTGGGCGGCGACGCGGGCGGCCTGATCTTGCTGTTTCGCGGGATCAAAAGGCCCCTCCAGCTTGGTCTGGGCCTTTTGGAGATATTGCGCCGAGTTCGCGACGCCGACGGATGAAACGTCCATGGTCCTGCCTTTCTGGCTGAACAGAAGTGTCTCACTCTAGCCCGAAAACGGCGGAGAGTCACGGAATGAATCGTTCGCCGGCCTCGTCCGGCTCGTCGAATCCGCTTTCCAGCCGCTCGATCCGGATCTGAAGGCGGCGGTTGTCGCGGCGCAGGGACTCGATTTCGCCGGCCTGGACTGCCACCATGTCGGACAGGTCGGCCAGCGCCGCCTCGGCATGGGCGAGGGCGGTCTCCAGCCCGGTCAGCCGCGATTCGGCGTCGCCGCCGCCGCCCGTCACTGGGGATCGCCCATCAGGTCGCGGGCGATCTGCTCCAGCATTCGGCGAAACCGCCGGTCGTCGATATCCTCGACCTTGGCCACCCAGCCGCGGCTGGACGACAGCAGCGACGACCCGTCGCAAAAGGCGGCGGCCACGTCGACCCGCCCGCCATCGCCCGGCGAGGATGTGACGGGAACGGCGCGGCCGGCGCAGATGTCGCGGTCGTCCAGATCCCTGGCCGGTCCCAGTACCACCGTCACCCGGAAGGCGGGGCGCGGGGCCTGCGACGCATCGGTGGTCATGGCGAAGGGACGGCCGGGCAGGGCGGCGGCCATGCTGGCGGCCACCGCCGCCTCCAGGCGCGCTGTGCCGGTTCCGAACGGATCGCCCCGCACCTCCAGCAGCAGCGGCCCCGAACTGGTGGCGTAGACGAACGAACTCCAGGTGGCCGGCGAGCGGTAGCCGCCGGGAACCGTGGACGGGCCGTCGCCGCAACCGCCCGCCAGGGCGGCGAGCGTGGCGGCGCCCAGGGAAAGCAGGCGCCTGATCATGGGGGCATGGTGGGGCCTCGTTCGTTCATCCGCAAGGGGGAATGAACGGCGTAATTGCCCGAGGACAACAAGATCGTTGTCGAAACTATCCGCTGCGGCTATTTTGGTCGTCATGAGCCCGCATTCTCCGAGCGTCCATTCCTGGACGGTGGTTTCGCGCCCTTTCGCATTCACTGCGACCCCAGGCGAAACGCCACATCTCGGCCTGCGGAGCCAGACTCGAATTCGAAGCCGGGCGAATCGCCCGTGATCAGGTTTCTCGCCACTATGATGCCCGTCCAAGACTTCAGGATCGTGGACTCCACTTCAGGCGGCGCCGGCCTTGCCGGCGGAACTTGCGATCGCGTGTCCGTGCGCGCCGGCTTCGCTGGATCAGACAGCCGCTCGCATGCGCATGTCGCGTCGCGGGCGGCGCCACGGAGATATGGATTTAATGGTCAAGCGTATGTTGATCGACGCCACGCACCCGGAAGAGACCCGGGTCGTCGTGGTCAATGGAACCCGCCTCGAGGAACTGGATGTTGAGACTGCCGCCAAGCGGCAGCTGAAGGGAAACATCTATCTCGCCAAGGTGGTTCGGGTCGAACCGTCCTTGCAGGCGGCCTTCGTCGAATACGGCGGCAACCGTCACGGATTCCTCGCCTTCAGTGAAATCCACCCGGATTACTTCCAGATTCCGGTGGCCGACCGTCAGGCCCTGCTGGCGGCCCAGCGCGCCGAGGTGATGCGGGAAGCCAGCGGCGACCGCGACGAGGTCGAGCCGGTCGGCGAAGGCCATCTCGCCGCCGAGGCGGTGGCCGAGGTCACCGACGGCAGCGTGGTCGAGGATGCTCCGGCCGATGCGGGCGAGTCCGATCAGGTCAGCCGCAAGCAGTCGGTGGAGACCGTCGGCGGCGACGACGACGCCGAGAGCGAGCGCCGCCGCGCCAAGCTGCTGCGCCACTACAAGATTCAAGAGGTGGTCAAGCGCCGCCAGATCATGCTGGTCCAGGTGGTCAAGGAGGAACGCGGCAACAAGGGCGCCGCGCTGACCACCTATCTGTCGCTGGCCGGCCGCTATTGCGTCTTGATGCCCAATACCGCCCGGGGCGGCGGGGTTTCGCGCAAGATCGTCAGCTCCACCGACCGCCGCCGTCTCAAGTCCATCGCCAACGAGCTGGATATTCCGGACGGAATGGCGGTGATCATCCGCACCGCCGGCTCGGAGCGGTCGAAGACCGAGATCAAGCGCGATTCCGAATATCTGCTGCGCATGTGGGACAGCGTGCGGGAACTCACCCTCCGTTCCAGCGCCCCCGCCCTGGTCTACGAGGAAGCCAGCCTGATCAAGCGCTCGATCCGCGATCTTTATTCCCGCGACATCGACGAGGTGCTGGTCGACGGCGACGAGGGGTATCGCCTGGCCAAGGATTACATGCGCATGCTGACCCCGTCGCATGCCAAGAAGGTCCAGCCCTACAAGGACCCGGTGATGCCCATGTTCCACCGCTATCAGGTGGAGGCGCAGCTGGACGCCATGCACAGTCCGACGGTGCAGTTGAAGTCGGGCGGCTACGTGGTGATCAACCAGACCGAGGCCCTGGTCGCCATCGACGTCAATTCCGGCCGCGCCACCAAGGAGCGCCATATCGAGGAGACCGCGCTCAAGACCAACATGGAGGCCGCCGACGAGGTGGCCCGCCAGTTGCGCCTGCGCGATCTGGCCGGCCTGATCGTCATCGACTTCATCGACATGGAGGAGAGCCGCAACAACCATGCGGTCGAACGTCGCCTGAAGGAGGCGCTGAAGAACGACCGCGCCCGTATCCAGGTCGGCCGCATCAGCGCTTTCGGCCTGCTGGAACTGTCGCGCCAGCGTCTGCGGCCGTCGTTGCAGGAAACCACCTTCAGCCCCTGCCCCCACTGCGCCGGAACCGGTCTGGTCCGCTCGGTGGAATCCGCCGCCGTCCATGTTCTGCGCGCCATCGAGGAAGAGGGCATTCGCCGTCGCTCCTCCGAGGTGACGGTGCACGTTTCCACCGCCATCGCGCTTTATATCCTCAATCAGAAGCGCGGCGCCCTGGCCGCCATCGAGGAACGCTACGACTTCGCCGTCCTGCTGGCCGGCGATGATTCCATGATCCCGCCCGCCTACCGCATGGATCGCGTCAAGGCGGAGTTCCGTCCCGACGAGCCGCCGCGCGCCGCCGTCAGCATGGATGACGTCGCCCATCGTCCGCCGCAGGACGACGAGGATTCCGTCGCCGAGGCCGAGGATGAAGACGATGAGGCCGAGGCCGAGGCCGAGACTGCGGGCGTGGCCTCGCCCGGTGGCGACAGCCGCCCGGAGACCGAGGCCGAACGTTCGGAACGCAAGCGCCGCCGCCGCCGCCGCAAGAAGCGGCGCCCGGGCGAGGACCAGGGTGGGGAGGGCCGGGATGATTCCCCCTCGTTCGCCGGGCAGTCCGAGACCGAGACGGCCGCCGATAGCGACGACGACGCCGATGACGATGAAGCCGAGGGCGAGGGCGAGGGGACGGAAGCCCGTGGCGAGGATGGCGATGACGGCGACCAGCCGCGCAAGCGCCGCCGTGGCCGCCGCGGCGGCCGCCGCCGCCGCCGCCGTGACGGCGAGGGCGAGGGGGATGCCGGAATCGAGTCGGAAGCCGGGACTGCCGCCGAGGACGAGGCCGAAACCGGGGCCGTGAGCCCCGCCGCCGACATCGCCACCGGGGAAGAAGCCGCTTCGGCTGAGACGCCGGCCGTCGCCATCGCCGAGGCGGTTGAGGACGCTGTCGCCGCCGATTTGGTTCCGGCCGAGGACAAGCCGAAGCGCAAGCGGGCGCCGCGCAAGAAGGCCGAATCCGTCGCCGCCGATTTGGTTCCGACCGAGGACAAGCCGAAGCGCAAGCGGGCGCCGCGCAAGAAGGCCGAACCCGCCGCCGCCGAGGTGCCGGAGGTGGCCTTGGCCGTCGAGCCGCCTCCTGAAGCTTTGGCCGAACTCCAGGCCGAGGCTCCGGCCGAGGAGCCGGTGGTCGCCGCCGTCGTGGACGCGCCGGCCGAGGAGCCGGTGGTCGCCGCCGTCGTGGACGCGCCGGCCGAGGAGTCGGCGGTCGCCGCCGTCGTGGACGCGCCGGCCGAGGAGCCGCCGCCCGCCCCGGTTCCGGCCAATCCGCCGCGCCGGGGGTGGTGGAACCGGTTGATGTCGTAGACCGATGACCCTGGACGACATCAGGAGCGCCGGCAAGGCGGGGTTGGCGCGGGGATTGGCCGAACTGGAACGGTCCCCCGACGCGCCCGCGACGGTGGCGCTCCTCGATGCCGCCTTCGCCGCCCCGGTCGCCCATGTGGTCGGCATGACCGGCCCGCCCGGCGTCGGCAAGTCGACCTTGATGAACGCCCTGATCGCCGCCTGGCGACAGCAGGGGCGGAGCGTCGGCTGCATCGCCGTCGATCCGTCGTCGCGGCGGTCGGGCGGCGCCCTGCTGGGGGATCGCACCCGTCTGACCACCGACCCCGAGGATCAGGGCGTTTTCGTCCGCTCCATGGCGGCCCGCGACCGTCTGGGCGGCCTGTCCGGGCTGACCGTTTCGGCCATGGTGCTGATGCGGGCCCTGTTCGACGTGGTCCTGATCGAGACGGTGGGAGTCGGACAGTCGGAAACCGACGTGGTCGCCGTCGCCGACACCGTGCTGTTCTGCGTCCAGCCCGGATCGGGCGATTCGCTTCAGTTCATGAAGGCCGGAATCGCCGAGATTCCGCATCTGGTGGTGGTCACCAAGGCCGACATGGGGGCGGCGGCCGGGCGGGCCATGGCCGACGTCCAAGGAGCCCTCAGCCTCGGCGGCGGCGATAATGAAGGCTGGACGGTTCCGGTCCTGATGGTATCTTCCAATACGCGGGACGGGATCGATATGCTGGTTTCCGGCATCGATTCCCATGCCGCCTTCCTGGCCGGGGGGCACCGGTTGCGGCGGTTGCGGCATCTCCAGGCCGAGGCGTGGCTGGTGGATGCGGTGCGCGAACGGTTCGGCCGCGAAGGCGTCCGCCGGGCGGGGGACCTCTCCCTGGCCGAGGGCGCGTCACCGTTCGGACGACTGGCGGAAGTATCGCAGTATCTAAAGATTGATTAAATGACCGGGGTCGGTCGCCACATATTGACAAGGCCGCACCGCATGGTTGACCATCGGGACGACCTGAACCAGGGGGAACCGTGCCCTCATCGGCCGCTGTGAAGCCCGGAACTGCCGTTCTCGATCACCAGCTGCTAGAGCTTGTGTCCTCGCTTGTCTGCATTCTGCGCGAGGGGCGCGTCGCGTTCATCAACCAGGCCGGCAGCCGGATGCTGGGGCTGAGCGGCGTCGATGTCGCCCTGGGCACCCCCTTCGTCGATTATGTCGAGGCGGATTACCGCTTTCTGGTTGAGGCCGGCTGGGACCTGCTGGCCGAGGAAGACTTTCTGCCGCTCAAGCTGCACCGCACCGACGGAACCCTGTTCGAGGCCGAGATCCGGGTCCGGGTGGTGCCGTCGCCCGAGGAAACGTTCCTGCTGGAAGCCCGCGACATCTCGAAATTCGTTCGCTCGGCCGAGGCGCTGCGCGAGCGGGAGGAGCGGCTGCAAGGCGTGCTGGCCTCGGTCGCCGAGGGCATCATCACCGTCAACGAGCAAGGACTGATCGAGACCGCCAATCCCGCCATCGACCGCATGTTCGGCTATCCTCCCGGCAAGCTGGTGCGCCAGCATCTCGGCGTGCTGATGGCCGAGAGCCTGCGCGACCACCACCAGGAAATGTTTCGCCAGTACCTCGACGGCAGTCACCAGCGCCTGATGGGGCGGGCGGTGGAAAGCCTGGGCCGTCGCGCCGACGGCACCATGTTTCCCATCGAGATATCGGTCAGCGAACTGCGCCACGGCAAGAGCCGCCTGTTCACCGGCATCCTGCGCGACATATCCGAGCGCAAGGAGAACGAGGAGCGCATCAAGCGTCTGGCCCATCACGACAACCTGACCGGCCTGCCCAACCGCAACCTGCTGAACGACCGCATCAATCACGCCCTGGCCCGCGTGCGCCGCCACGGTGGCCGCATGGCGGTGCTTTACGTCGATCTCGACAAGTTCAAGCCGATCAACGACACCCTGGGGCACGAGGCCGGCGACGTGGTGCTGCGCGAGGTTGCCAGCCGCCTGTCGGTGTGCATACGCGGTTCCGACACCGTGTCGCGGGTCGGCGGCGACGAGTTCGTGGTGGTGGTCGAGGAGATCGCCCGCCCGGCCGAGGCCGCCATGGTGGCGCGCAAGATCATCGATGCCCTGGCCAAGTCCATCCTGTACATGGGCAATGAATGCCGGGTCGGGGCCTCCATCGGCATCGCCATCTTCCCCGATGACGGGGCCAGCATGGAAGACGTCTGCAAGGCGGCCGACGTGGCCATGTACCGGGTAAAGCATTCCGGCCGCAACGGCTTTTGCTTCTATTCCGAACACGCCGCCGACATCGAGGCCGACTATGTCGGCCTGGCGCCGTGCGATCCGGTGGACATTTCCTCGTAGATCTGCTCGCGGGCGATTTCCATCAGCACCGCCATCCGATGGCGAATCTCGTCCTCGCCGATGGCGATGCCGTTGGCTCCGAAATCGCGCAGCACCTTGTGGCCGCAATCGTGGTCGCTGCCGTTGAATTCCACGTCGACCACCGACAGGGCGTAGGTCCGGGCGGCGTCGCCGCTGATGCCCATCTTGTCGGCCGCCCACAGGCCCAGCAGTTTGTCGCGGCGGACCCTCACCTTGAACTCCATCTCCTGATCAAGGTGAAACTTGGCCTCGAAGGCCTTCTCGCGATCGTCGAACACGGTCATGATGGGCTGGCGCTCCTCCTGCGGGTGGCTACCCGTAGTATATAGGGGGGCCAACCGCGTCAATATCGGAAATCCTGCCCATGTGCACCCTGGTGCTGCTTCGCCGCCCCACCCAATTGTGGCCGCTGATCGTCGCCGCCAATCGCGACGAGATGGCGGATCGCCCCTGGCTTGCCCCCGGCCGCTGGTGGGGAGACCGGCCCGATGTGATCGCCGGCCAGGACAGCCTGGCCGGCGGATCGTGGCTGGGCATGAACGATGCGGGCGTGGTCGCCGCCATTCTCAACCGCGTCGGCACCCTGGGGCCGGCGCCGGGCAAGCGGTCGCGCGGCGAACTGGTGCTGGAGGCGCTCGACCACGCCGACGCCGCCGACGCCGCCGATGCGCTGTCGCATCTGGCGGCCCGAGCCTACCGGCCGTTCAACATGGTGGTGGCCGACAGCCGCGACGCCTTCTGGCTGCGGTCCGACGGCGAACGGATCGCCGCGCTGACCATCGCTCCCGGCCTGCACATGCTGAGCGCGCTCGACCTCGATGACCGGACCAGTCCGCGCATCGATGCCTATCTTGACCGCTTCGCCGCCGCGCCGCCGCCCCGTCCCGACCCGAACCATCCCGATGGCGGCGACTGGAGCGGCTGGATCGGGCTGATGAGCGATGCCGGCGGCGTCGGCAACCCGTCGGAGGAGACGCCGGCCATGTGCTTTCGCCGTCCCGACGGCTTTGGCACGGTGTCGGGCTCGCTGATAGCCCTGCCATCGCCGGACCAGGAGAAGACGCCGCCGGTATGGCGGTTTGCCGCCGGCCGTCCGGACCAGGCCGCTTTCGCTGCCGTTGACATGGGATAGGTGCCGCCTTTCGGGCGCTCGTCCCATTGGGGGGCT
>NZ_CACVCH010000082.1 GCF_902729425.1 Magnetospirillum sp. SS-4
TGCTCTGAATATTTCCCGCGTCCATCGGGTGACTGACAATTGTCAGTGATGCGCCTCGCCCTCGCCACTTATATAGGGACAGCTTGATCGCTAGGCATGCATCACGAGCACTCAAGGACCGAATTCGATGATTACGACCGAACTTGACGTCAACGCCGCCAGGCTTTCCCATCTTCGTTGGGAAGCCGCATTAGAGGCAACCGTGAACGGCGAAGGGACAGACCAGCCGCTAAAAGGCCACGAGGATTGCGATTTGGGTACCTGGATTTACGGCACCGGCCTTGGCCGTTACGGCAAATTGGGGGCTGTCTGGCAGTTGAAAACCGCCCATAAGCGCTTTCATCATCTGGCTGAGGAGACATTGTCGGCATGCGCTGCCGGCAAGCCCGACTGCGCTACCGAAAAGTTGACCTCTGTCCGCAAGCTGAGTGGCGAAATTCTTTTCTTGCTGACCTCGCTTGAACTGGATGTCATCGAGGCGGCAATCAGCGGCCCACCGCCCAAGGACATTCCGTCTCGACTGATAAGGGCGCTGCTCCCCAAACCGCGCCCCCTCAACATCATCTCTATTCAGACCCTGGGCGAGGTCGGCAGCGGGCGGCACACCCTGAACGTCACAGGTGCCCGGCTCATCCACCTGAAATGGATCCGCGATCTGCAAATGGCGTTCCGTGGCCACGGCAAGGCCGTGCGCGCCCAGCCGAGCGATGAGTGCAGCCTCGGTATCTGGATACACGGAACCGCCATGAAAGAGTTAGGCGCGACCGAGGCGCTAAAAACCATTGATTCCATCCATAAAAGGTTTCATCGAGAGGTTGACACGGTCATTTCCTCCCTTAATCACGGAAGGCTGCGTGCTGCCGACGAGGCTTATGAGGAAGCCCTGGCCCTGAGCGGCGAGATCATCACACTCCTGACACGCCTTCAGGTTGATTTGGCAGATTCCAAGGTTATCTCCGTCGGAAGTTCCAAGCTCTGATCCTGCCATATCTTTTCTTTGAGGAGAGTTCACCATGCCTTTGCGCCTGCATTTCATGCCCGGCCAGAGTTGCCCCATGAATGGAAGTACCGGCTTCGTGGGCAAAGCGGGCGCCGTGAAAGGGCTTGGAGCAAAAGCCGGAGCTGGAACCGGACTGGGCCTCGGGCCATGCGGGACCGCCGTTGGCAAGGCGGCCGTGGGTGTCAAGAGCGCCACTCCCATCGTGTGGAGCGCCGGAGCCGGTACCGGGACGGCCTCCAGCCACGGAATCAGTTTGGGGCTAGGTCTGGGACTTGGGGCATGGGGACCGGTATTACTGGGAGCAGGTATCGTCGCGCTGGGCTACTACCTCTATGCCAACCGGGACCGGAAGCCAGCGCCTCCCAAGGACGAATTGACGGCGGCTTTGGACGACTCCGCATCTTGACGCTCTGATTGGCGCAGCCGCGTCGGTAATGCCGCGAGAAAAAAGGGCACGGATCAGGAAAAGAACGAAAATAACCCCTTCTTTGGCGGCAAAGCCGGAGTCGCATCGATCTTGGCCGCCGACTTGAGGATGGTTTCCATACCTGGAATGCCGATGGAAGGGGCCTTGGCCGATTTGATCAGGTGCGATGTCCAGTTGCGAACATGAAAATCCGGGCTGGCCGCCCATTGCCGCAGCAGATTTGAACTGTCCGGCTGGGTGAAATCACTTTTGGTTAGAATCAGATTCTCACCGTTATGATGGCGCTTCATCAACTCGGACTGAAAGGTCAAGGCGCGCAGGGAGAGCAGAATCACCAGCATCGAAAAATGGTCGATGGCCGCATGGAAATGCCTGACCTCGCGCCGAGGATGTTGGAAATTGACGCCCCCCAGCATGGTCGAGGGCAGCCCCTTCAAGTCCGGCAGATACATGGAATCATAGTCGATCAGCTTCAGGGCGCCATCCTGGCCGACCAGGACATTATCGTGCTTCAGATCGCCATGGGCGACGCCCCGTTGCAGCAGGTCCAGGCACAGGCGGCTCCACGCCCGGGTCAATCCGGCCAGGGCCGGGGCGTTCTCCCGCTGACACAGTATCTGGACCGTGGCCCCAAGGCCCCGCCCTTCGACCCAGGGCATGGTCACCACCGCGTAATCGGCGTGGGGCGCGACGCTGGAGGTTACGAAAACTTCCGCCGCGTGGTATCGCAGCGGGACCACGTAAGGGCATCGGCCGGTCTGGCAGAACTTGGCCACGGCGGCGTAGCGGCGGGGCAGATCGGAGACTTCGCGGGTGAAGCATTTGACCGCCAGATGCTCCCCCTCCCCAGTCACCATCCGGAACACCCCGGCGAAGTTTCCCGCCAGGAAGACCGGGCTGCGGCGGGCATCCAGGTGCGGCCGGACGTCCAGGGTCGCGAAACGCCCCTTGGCATTGGCAATGGCCGCCTTGTAGTCGTTGATCAGGGGAAGCGGCATGGCGGATTACCGGGACCGGGCAAAATCGACGTCGATCATGATCAGCGTGCAATCGTCATTGGCCAGCAATCCCTTGTCGCACAGGGAGCGGACGCGACCGGCGAAGGCCTGATCCGATTTGAGGCAATCGCGCAACGCGGCCAGTTCGGCGAAGAGGCCGGGACCCGGCGCGGCGCGATGGGCGCGGGCGGCCTGGGCAAGCTTGCTCTCGCCGGTTCCGGCCAGCCGCAGGAATTCTCCCGGCAATCCGGCCGCCGCGGTGGGGCGGGGCAGACCGGCCAGGGTCCG
Source organism: Magnetospirillum sp. SS-4 (assembly GCF_902729425.1). GTDB lineage: Bacteria > Pseudomonadota > Alphaproteobacteria > Rhodospirillales > Magnetospirillaceae > Phaeospirillum. The sequence goes on from NZ_CACVCH010000082.1 coordinate 2,714, forward strand.
CAGCAGCAGATATTGTCCGATCCCGTCCGACGCCAGCACCACCGTCGCCCGATCCGGCAAGACCACTTCCCCGGCGAGGAAGCTGCCATCGCGCGGTAAATCCTTCCAGTTGAGCAAGAAGGGCGCACGGTCCAGCGCCGACAGGGTGGCGGGATAGCTGACAGCTAGGACCGGCTGGCGCCCGGTCCGATCAAACACCATCATTTGGCTGTCGCCATAGCCCATCCATCGCAGCAGGACGCGCCCCTGTCGATAGGTCAGCCAACCGGCCACCAGCGTGGCGAACGATCCTTCCCGGATGAACTTGCTGTGCCGGGCGGGAGTGGCTTTGGACAAGGTGGCGTATTCCGAGCGAAAGCCTAGGCAGAATCCGTCCATCCACTGGTTCAGCGACTTGACACCCGCAATGGGGGTCTTGGGCAGCCGGGTCACCAGCGTCTCGGCCCAGGGGCCGCAGAACAGCCCCGCCCCTCCGGCTCCGTCGGAGACGGCGGCCAGCAGGCCGTCGGGAATCCGGGCCAGCCGCAACCGGTCTTCGTTTTGCCGCCACCGCAGCCTGTCGCCGTCGGGGTAGCTGTCGTTGCGGGGCTTGACGATCGAGCGGCCCTGGGCCGTCCAAGTGAGCATGGGGGTGGCGCGCCGGATCAAGGGCGGATCAGCCTTGATCGCCATATTCGATCCGCACCGAGGGCTCTTCCAGCACGAAGGAGTCCTCGATCCTGGCCTCGGCCTCGATTCCCGGCGGCAAAAAGGGCTCCATGGCCGCCGACGGGCCGATGGCCTGGCGGGTGCCGATATCCAGCAGCTTGAGCAGCGCCACGGCATCGGCGTTGAAAGCCATGCCCTTGATGGAAGGGGTGCAGCCGGGGTCGCGGTCGAAGACTTCGCAGATGACGGCGCGGTGCCGGTTGGACAACTCGCTCGACATCTCGAACAGCAGCTTGGCATAGGGATCCCGGGGCAATTCCGCCACCGATGCGGGGAAGACCACCGAGGCATCCATCCCGCCCGCAATATGGCAGTTGATGAGCAAGACATTGCCGTCGCTGGTCTTCAGATCGGTCAGCTTGCGCGCCGTGGCCAGAAGCTCGGCATCGGAATTGACGTCGTTGGCCATGCCGTCGGTGATGTTGATGACCACCGGAGGAAACGAATCCGGGTTGTCGCGGACCCATTCCGCCAAGGTGGAATAGGCCAGGCCAAAAGCGGCGTTCATGGGGGTGCTGTCCACCCCGACCGGGTCAATCCAGCGCGACAAGGTGATGCGCTCGATCAGCACCTGCCCGCGCATCTCGGTTTCGATCTCCACGTCCTCGATCTCGGCCTTGGCAGCCACTTCCGGAATGGGGATCAGCCGACGCCCCGCCAAGGCGCCGCGCCAGCAAAATTCCGGACGATTGGTGCGGCCGTAGCCGATGATCCCGATGTCGAAATAGTCGCGCACGCCTTCATCGCGCATGCAGCGGTTGACCAGTTCCTCCAAGGTGCCGTTCAAGGCATTGGCCACCACCTCGGCGCGGCTGACCATCTTCCCCGATCGGTCGGGACCGAAGGGCTTGTTCATGGATCGGGACTGATCGATCATGAACAAGAAGACTCCCTTGCACTCCCTGCTGATTTCCTGGGAATAGCTCATGCTCGCCTCCTGGCCTCCGATCATCATCGCCAGCCTCATGGACCGGACAAACTCTGCTTTCGGGCGATACCATAATGCCACACTCATGTACACAGCCATGTTCAACAATGCAGGATCGTGACGGCAAAGCATAGGATGGCGATAATCACACGCAATTTCATTTATTGACGCAGGAACGCCTTAGCCATATCAATGGATTGTTTCGAAGGTATCCCAGTGTTCGCCTTACTGTTAGGATAAGGGGAACGCCTGCGGGGCGGGGCATTGGGGTAGCGATTGCGGCTATCATCGGAGATATCCTTATGTGGATGGGGTTTAATAAAGCGGCCTTTGACAAGTTGAATTTCGCTTCCCGCGCGGCCCTGGTCGGCGCGGTCATTTGGTCCGCCCTGTCCATCATTTACCTGACCATTTTTAATGGTTGGAAAAATTTATTCACCATGCTTCCCCATGAATTTTTCATCGTGCTTCTGTCCATCGCCTTGCCGATCGGACTGACCATTCTGATTCTCATGCTCTCGCGGATCGTGAAAAGCGTGGACACCTTGAAATCCGAGGTGACCGCCCTCTCCCGGAGCGATGCATCCTCCGAAAGCTCGGTGATCATGCTGGCGGACCAGTTCCGCGAGCATCGCGAGGCGATCGCCGCCCAGGTGGCGGCCCAGGTGGAGATGACCGCCCAGTTGGTCCAGATGAACCAGGACGGCCGCGCCCTTGCCGCGCCGGCATCCGGCACCACCGATGACGCCATGACCTTGCTGGCCCAGTTGTTCCGCGAGCATCGCGAGGCGGTGGAGGCCCAGGTGGAGGCGACGGCCCAGCTGGTGCAGGTGACCCGCGACAGCCGCGACGGCATCGTCGACGAGCTGCGGTCGCAACGGGTGCTGTCGCAGGAGATCACCCAGGAGCTGTCCCAAATCGCCCAAAGCCGCAGCGTCGCGCCGGCCGCCGCCGCCGGCCTCGACCCGTCGCAGCGGATCGACCGCATGCGGGCCTTGGCGGAGGTCCTGGGGCTGGCCCTCAACGATCTTTCCATGACCGCAACCCAGGTGTTGACCGAGCATCTGAACGCCGCCCTTGGCGACCGGGACGGAACGCGGAAATTCATATCGACCCTGACCAACGCCTATTTCGCCGGCGACAAAAACGTTTTCTTCCGCAGCCTGGTTCAAGAAGCCGTCAACCGGTCGGAGCAGCTGCGCCAATGTGCCGCGGATACGGAAAGCATCCGCCAGCAGATATCCAAGATATTGCGCGAGGCCCGCGAGATCCGCTCCCTGGTGGCCGCCTGCGATCCCAACGACCTTGTCCGCATCGTGTTCGAGGATGGCGAATTGTGGGCCTTGGAAAAGGTCCTGACCCAACACTTCCTGATCGACGGAACCCCCGTCTGGCCAGAGCCCGCGCCCGATTCCGGCATCGACTGATGGGCTATGGTCATTCCATTCCGAACTGGGATATGAGACACTTCCGCCGCGAAAGTTTGGAGGCGTTCTTATGAACAGCTGCCCCCGACGCCAAAGCACAAACCGGTTAAACACTTTGCCATCGATCGAGTCCCCGTGAGCACTAAGGCCGTCGCACATCCCGACATCGCTGTTTGGATCATGGCGCTGGGCATTGCCTTCAGCATGGCCCTGGTCCTGACCGCCTTATTTAACGCCAATCCCTGGGAAGACCACACCTACGATCTGGCCCCGCCCGTCGTCACCGGAATGCCCGCCCCCCATCGCGACGGCCGCGAGAAGATGGTCTGCTCCAGCTGCCACATCGTCACCCCTCCGGCCATCGGCACCGGACCGGGATCGGGAACCCTGCCCATCGTCCAGGGAACCCCGGCGCCCCATACGGACGGGCGCGAGAAGATGCCCTGCGCCAGTTGCCACACCATCGTGAAGAAGGGCAGCGTTGCCAAGGGTGCCAAGCCCGCGCCGCTTCCAGCCGCGACCATGCAAGGCATCCCACTGCCCGAGGCGGTGAGCGTAGCCCTGGCGGTAGCTCCGCCCCCCACGCCCGTTCCTCTCGGCAAGGAAGCGCATGAGCGGATGGTGCCTTTCCGCTATCAAGGTAAGATCGTAAGCATCGCCGGAGCTGGAGCCCGCTCGGTCTGGGGCGACATCTACATCCAGATCAACGACGGTATCAATCCGCCAATCTGGATCGATCTGGCCCCGCGCTGGTACCTTCAGGCCGAGGGCTGCGTGGTTCGCCCCGGCATGTTCGTCAAGGGCACGGCCTTCCGCGATCCGACCCAGGCGAGTGCCGGACTGGATTACGCCATAAGCGTCATGGCCAACGGAGAAATCTGTACCTTGCGCGACAACCATCTCAACGGTCTTTGGGCGAATGCGGGAGGCATGGATGCCGAGGAACGGTGAGGCTCCGGCCGAAGGGACGGCGGTCACCGATTTCGCCCCCACCCAATGGAATATCATCTATCTGCTGATGACCGTGGGCGCCCTGGTGGCGGCGCTGTCCATTTCCATTCAGCCCCTGCTGCTGGACAAGATCTTCGGCATCGCCTTCGAAAAGGAGGGCGCGGTCAACGCCGATATCCAGGTGGTGGCGGAAATCGTCTCCATCGTCTGCGTGGGATGGTTCGGCCTGCTGTCTGATCGAATCGGCCGGGTGCGAATCATCGCCCTGGGCTTCCTGATCGCGGTGGTCGGCGCGGCGATATCGCTGCTCAGCCTGCAGGTGGGACTCGCCTTCGGCGCGGCCGGTCTGGTGCTGTTCTATCTGACCCGGGTGCTGCTGACCGTGGGTGCCGATACTGTCCAGTTGCAGTTATCCACCCTGGTGGGCGATGTCTCGTCGCGAGCCAACCGGCCGCGCCTCATGGGGAATCTGGTCTTCATGATGGTGTTCGGTGGCACCATGCTGGCGGCCATCGTCATGCAGATGGCCGATTATCCCGGCGGCGTCTTCCTCATCATGTGCCTGCCGCTGCTGGCCGGGATCGCCGGGTTCCAGTTGACGCGGCGGAGTCTTAGGGACGTGGCGCCGCCCAGGCAGGCCTCGGGAGACGACGAGCATCCCCTGAGGCAGGTCTGGACGGTGATCACCAGCGATCCGCGCATGCAGCTGGCCTTCGCCGCCGCCTTCTACACCCGCGCCGATGTGATCATCCTCAGCCTGTTCTTCTCGCTGTGGTGCATTTCCGTTTCCGATCTGGTGGGGGTAACCCGCACCTTCGCCACCGCTCATGCCGCAGTGATGATCGGCCTGCTGGGACTGGCGGTGCTGGCGGCGGTACCGCTGTGGCGGAACTTCATCGAACGGCACAGCCGCATTTCCGCCATCGGGGCCAGCCTGTCCTTGGCGGCGCTCGGCTATATCTGGCTGGGCATGTTTGCCAATCCCTTCAATTGGCTGGTGGCGCTGCCGCTGCTGATGGTGGGAATCGGCCATGCCGGATGCTTCGTGACCCTGCAGGTCCTCACCGTGGACGTCTCGCCCAAGCCGATCCTGGGGGCCATGGTGGGAGCCGGCTATCTGGTCGGCGGCCTGGGAACCGTCATGCTGGTCCAAAGCAGCGGTTATTATTTCGACGCCCTCGGCCCACGCGCCCCGTTCATCCTGATGGGAACGGGCAAGATGCTGGTGACCCTTTACGCCGCCTGGCTGCTGGCCAACGGCATCGACGAAACCTGCGATCATCACCTGAAATCAGCCCGCAAGGTGGATTGGAAGCCGCTGGTCTTCCTGACCGCCGCCCTTCCCTTCGTCTGGCTGGTGGGGCGCAGCGTCATTGAGGGCTATATCTCCAGCGGCTCGCTGGGCGAGGCCCCCGTCGGCTTCGTCAACCGCTATCTCGGCGACTGGGCCTTCACCTTCCTGATCATTTCCCTGGCCATGCGCCCGGTCCAGGAAATTACCGGCATCAAGACCCTGGCCAAATACCGCCGTATGATCGGGCTGTTCGCCTTTTTCTATGCGGTGATGCATGTTTTGGCCTATGTCACCCTGGAATGGGCGCTCAATCTGGGCGACATGGTGGGCGACATTTATAAGCGGCCGTTCATCCTGCTTGGTCTGGCGGCGTTCGCGCTGCTGATCCCGCTGGCCTTCACCTCGGCTAACAGCCAGATCAAGCGTATCGGCGGCAAGCGCTGGAAGAGGCTGCACAGCGCCACCTATGTGATCAACGCCCTGGTGGCCCTGCACTTCATCCTTGCCGCCAATCACGAAAACGGCGAACCCTATGTCTATGCGGCCGCCGTCATTGTTCTGCTATGGTATCGCTTTCACCAGTGGCGGGGCGGGAATGTATTGCGGGTTCTGCGGATCGACTGATGGGGGCGGCTCCTCGGCGTATAGCTTTCGGCGGTGATGATGCAATGACGATATTCCGGCCGAGAATAGTGGTGATTGGCGTCGGCGGAGCCGGCGGCAACGCCGTCAACAACATGATCCAGTCCAAGATTGAGGGCGTGGAGTTCATCGTTGCCAATACGGATGCCCAGGCCCTGGGGCTGAGCTTGGCCGAGCAGCGCATCCAGCTCGGCAGCCGGGTCACCCAAGGGTTGGGCGCCGGCTCGCGCCCGGATCTGGGGCGTGCCGCCGCAGAGGAAAGTCTCGAGGACATACAGGACCAAATCGGTGATGCCCACCTAGTGTTCATCACCGCCGGAATGGGCGGCGGCACCGGTTCGGGTGCGGCACCGGTCATCGCCAAGGCTGCACGCGAGCAAGGGATTCTCACCATCGGCGTAGTGACCAAACCCTTCCACTTCGAAGGCACCCATCGTATGCGCACCGCCGACCGCGGTATCGAGGCTCTGCAGGAAGAGCTCGATACCCTGATCGTCATTCCCAATCAGAACCTGTTCCGTATCGCCACCGAGCGCACCACCTTCGCCGACGCCTTCAAGATGGCCGACGGCGTGCTCAATTCAGGCGTGCGCAGCATCACCGATCTGGTGGTGATGCCCGGCCTGATCAACCTGGATTTCGCCGACATCCACATCGTCATGAGCGAGATGGGCAAGGCCATCATGGGAACCGGCGAAGCCGCGGGCGACAAGCGCGCCACCGAAGCCGCCGAGGCAGCCATCTCCAACCCGCTGCTGGGCGATACCTCCATAAGGGGAGCCAAGGGCGTCCTAATCAATATCACCGGCAGCCTGGACATGACGCTGTTCGAGGTGGACATGGCCGCCAACCGTATCCGCGAGGAAGTGGCCCCAGAGGCCAACATCATTTTCGGATCTACCTTCGATAACGCGCTAGCGGACAAGATGCGGGTTTCGGTGGTGGCCACCGGCATCACCTGACGGAGCCGCCCCAGCCCCCTCACTCGCCGCGCGGGGCGAAAATGATCACCAGGGCCCCCACCAGGCAGAAGGCGGCGCCGAGAACATCCCATCGGTCCGGTGGGTGACGGTTAAGGGGTGGGCGTGAAGGTCCGCCGTGAGATTGCTCAGTTCGACATTGCCGCGCATCCCCACCACGCCGACGATCAGCGTGAACAGCAGGCAAACGCCGAAGCCCAGCCCAAGCCGCGCCCCTATCCTGGACTTAGTCTTCATTCCTCTCTCCCACGGAGATCGAGCGTAACAAATTGAGACAAAGTGCAACAAAACCTGCCGGTCGCGCATGATGCTTCGTACAACGCTGAGTATAGGTAGCGTGTAGATCGTACGTATATCAAGGCGTTGAGCGTGTAAGCTACCACACGCATATTACATATGTATTGGGTAGCGCGCGGGCAAACACTTAGGGTGTTTACCCGGTATCCTAAAAACTACTCCTTAAGATCATTTGGCAAATCCGCGCAATAGGTTAATAACTTATTGATCAGGAGCTGATTTTGGGGGAGGCACTTCATGTCGGCACAGGTTCAAAGGGCTGTCGTTGTCGAGGATAACGAGCGCTTCCGTGATCTGGTCAAGATCGTGCTGGGGTCACTGGGAATCAACGAGGTTGCTGAAGCCAAGGACGGCCATGAAGCGGCAAATGTCCTGAAGACGTTCGCGGCCGATTTGGTGATCATGGATTGGACCATGGAGGGCATGGACGGCATCACATGTACCCAGCACATCCGAAACGGCACTCTCGGCAACAACCCCTCCGTGCCCATTGTCATGGTCAGCGGTCACGGCGGCGAGGATGTTTTGCTGCAGGCCCGCGAGGCGGGGGTTGACGTCTATTTGACCAAGCCGATTTCCATCAAGGCTCTTCACGCCGGCATTCAAAAAGCCCTGAACTGATCGGTTTCGGGGACGCAATGCGTCATCCGCCGGGCATGTCGACGTCAAGATAGGAAGATTCAGTTGGGCAGCACGCGCTACAACTCAACCAGAACGATATTGGCGGTAGACAATAAGGTGATTCGCATCGGCCTGCGCGAAGCCTTCAAGCATTCCGGCTTCCGCGCATTCACCGAAGTCGCCGAGCAAGGCGCTCTGGTCCAAGCCCTGAACACCGCATCCTTTGATCTGATTATAGCAAGCGCGGAACTCGGAGGCTTTTCTGCGGCTCCGATAATTTCCGCCATGCGGAACGGTCGGATGCCCCATCATCCATTCCCTATCGTTATCATGCTGCTGGCGGAAAGTGACCAGGACTTTGTCCGCAAGATCAGCAATGCCGGCCCGGATCACATGATGCTGTTGCCGGTGGCTCCCGGTCCCATGCTCAAGCGGATTGACGACTTCGCCCTCTCCCGCAGGCCATTCGTCGTCACGCTCGACTACACTGGCCCGGATCGCCGCAAGGGACTTCGTCCGGGATGCGAGGAAATTCCGTTGGTCGATGTCCCGAACCCTTTGAGGGCCAGCACCAGAAATATCCCGGATGAGATCCGCCAAAGCGAAATCGAGCTGACCGAAATCCATCTGCACGCACTAAGGCTCGGCCGCTACTCGGTCCAACTCCGCTGGATCGACAATACGATCAGGGCAATGCTCACGAACATCGAAGCCAATTTCGGAAAGATCGTCTCGTTCGCGAGGACAATGAAGCGGATCGCCGCGGATATGCCATCTGACGATACCACACTGAGTGACGACATGGCTCTTCGACTGGAGAACGTTCTGGACGATCTCGACAGCGGTGCCGATGCGATCTTGCTGGGCGGTCCGACGATCGATCGCCAACGGCTCATTGGTATTCTGGCCACCTGCCGGGACGCGGCGAGTGCGATCGAGGATCTTATCGACCTGCCATCGGCCCCCAGACCCCGCCGCGGGGGAACTCCGAAGCCGGGACATGGGGATGGCCTCATGGGGATGACGCTGCCACATTGTTGATGATCTGCGAGGTAAAAATGCTTTGCTTGACGGATGACATGCAAATTGGCAATGCAGTTATCGATGAAGATCATCGGCGATTGGTGGGGATTATCAATCAATTTCTGGACGCATCCGCTGTTCACACGGAGTTTGATGGCTCAACCGCAATTGAATACGCAACAGTAATGCACAAAACACTTAAGTCACTTATTTCATATTCAAAAGAACATTTTGAAAGAGAAGAGAGAATACAGCGAGAGTGCATGTACGAATACCATGATATGCATGTACATGAGCATCGTGCCATTGTGGCTCAATTGGAAGAAATTGCACGCACTTATTTCGTCAATAAATCTAAACCGCTGAATAAGGGCGCTCTGAATGAGCTGAATGGCTTCATGAAGCACTGGCTAATTAATCATGTGAAAAAATTTGACACAAATATGCGCAAATGGGTCTGCTCGGAAGAATAGAAAGGCTAGACCGTCTATACCGAGAGTGCCTCCCTCACCTGACAGTGCCGCGTTCATCGGCGGTCAGGCGGGAGCGATGGATCGATTCCTGTGCAGCCCCCCCCCACATTCACTTGGGGCCATTTTGGCAAATGATGGCCCCGCTTCTGATCATACGGCGATGAGCTATCAGGTTGCGTCAGAACCATCACGAAGCGAGAAGAAGAACGTCGTTCCTTCGCCCGGCTTCGACTCCAGCCAAATCTCGCCGCCGAACCGGTGGACAATTCGCCGACATAGTGTCAGGCCGATGCCAGTGCCATCCTTGTAGGACGTGGGATCCAGGCGCTGGAATATCTCGAAAATCTTGCCGTGATATTGCGGCTCAATGCCGATGCCGTTATCGGATACGGCAAAGCGCCAGTCGTTGCCGGGCATCCCGTGA
>NZ_CACVCH010000083.1 GCF_902729425.1 Magnetospirillum sp. SS-4
AAGAGGGCCGTTCACAGTGCCAGCCTTCCGGGGTCACGGTTTTTTCTTCTTGCTGGTCAGCATCTTGAAAAGATCGGCCTGCGTCATCGGGATGGTCGGCGTTTCCTCGGTAACGGCGACGTTGGACGGCGTGTCGCCACCGGTAGTTTGACTGCCGACCACCTTCGACGGGGCTGGTACCGAAATGGGCGGCAAACCCGACAATGACACTGGCTGTGTGGCGGGGTCCGTTGGGACTGTAGCCTTCCGAGCGGGAGTGGCCGGTTCCAATTCCGCGACCGGCGGCTTCCCGCCCCGTTGCGACTGAGAGAATGGGTTTTGTGCCCCTGCGGCATCCGCCGGGACGGCGGCGAGCCGTTCGTGTTCCTCCATGGTGAGAGGAGGGATTGGCTCGAGGGGAGACGCGTGCGATGGCCCCGCCTCATGATGCATGAACGGATCTGGCGCCAGTGACGGTGGAGGAGCGGCAGATTCCTGCCGAGCGGTAGCCGTTGCCGGAGCGACACTGGGCGGCAAGCTCGACGGCGGCGTAACACCGGCAGGTAATGCAGGTGAACTGGTCTCTGCGGGCAATTGTGTCGCCATAGAAGCATCATGAGCGGAATTGGCGGACTGGCTAATACCGTTCCCTTCCGACTGATGTGCGGCTGGGCTTGGTGACTGTGCTTCATCGCCGCGGCCGGTATCCGAAGCAAGGGCTTGGCCAACCGGATTGGCTGTTCCGGCATTCGTCGAGGAGGTAGGGCGTTTGGGTTCGGTCGAAATGTCGTCTGGGCTTGGACGTAACGGGGGCGTGGGCGATGGATCCGCCTTTTGGGGCAATGTCGGATCTTCCGATGCCGGTGCCATCGGAGGCTCGGATGGTGCCGTCGGGGGCTGCCGAACGGACGGTTCGGTATCGTTTGGGGGCGCTTTTGTCGGTTTGGCCTCCTCACAGGAAGTCGGGGCGGGCGGGCAAGGTGACGGGATCGTTCCAGCCGGTGGTGGAGGCTCGGATCCACTAGAGGCAGCCGATGGACTCTCCTTCGGGTTTGAAAGACCCTTGCTGGGAAGTGGAGCCGACGGGATGGGCGGCGGCGACACCTCGGCTTCCTCACTGGTTGCGGATATGCCCGTTGCAGAATTGGAATCGTGTTCCACCGGTGGGGCAGGAGGCTTGGCCGCTGTGGAAGATGCTGGCGGGGGGCGGCCTCTCCCCAGATATTCAGTACGCGGAGACGGTGCCCGTTGTGATTGGGGCGGGTGCGCGCCCTTGGACTTGCCGTCGAAATCATTAAGGCGTCCCTGCGCGAGGAATTTGGCCTCCGCAGGAATCTCCAAGGCAGGCTCGGGCCGCCGTGAAGGCAGGGAAGATGGGGGGGCGGATAATGGCGGACGCTCTTCCGGGGGACGGGCTGCCGCCAACTTTTCCAACTTCTCGGTCCGGCGTGCCGACTTGTCCTCGACGTCATGGAGTTGTTCGGCGATGCGGTCGGCGGCGCGGCGGAACGGCCCCTGATGCCCGGTCGTACGCCGTCTCCTGCTTGGGCCGCGATAATCGTCAACTGAAACGAAGGGCCGCTCGGGATCCAAGGCCGAGGTGAGCTTGCGCTGAACGGTCTGCATTGCCGTCGGCATGGCAATCACTTCATTGATGCCGGCTTCGCGGACATCGACGAGCTTTTGTGGCGTCCAGTCCCGACCGACGGTGACGATGGGCACGTTCCGGTTTGGCGACATCTTGCCCCAACGCACGGATTTGGCGACATCAAGGCATCCGCCTCCAGGGGGAAGGTCGTGTTGCATTATGATCAGATCGACGCCGGGTTTATGCTGGAAGGTCTGAAGCAAGGTGTCCGTATCCGAGACGTATTCGATGTCACGCAATTTCAGGGTAATCAGCAGTTCCCGAATGACCATGCGCAGCCCGGTATCCGCTATGCCGACGATACTGGCGCATGCTGAAAGCGGCTTCATTCCCCCGTAGCCCTCCCTTTCTACTTATTATCCACGCTTGTCATGCAGCCTAGAATTGTCACCTTTGACCATCCAGCTGACCGCAACCTCTGCGCCAAGTCACCCTGCATCCTGAGTATGGACAGATCTCTCACTCAAAAAATGTAGCGATAATACGTCGGGGCCACAGAGGTCCCATGGGATCACATATTCCTGCGAACGGCGAGCGCCCTGACGGCTATATTTCGCCTCGGAGTGTAAAGAAGAACGTCGAGCCCTGGCCCGGCACCGATTCAACCCAGATTTCCCCTCCAAAGCGCTGGACAATGCGACGGCACAGGGTCAGGCCGATCCCGGTGCCCTTCGCTTCCGAACCAGGGGTCAGACGCTGGAAAATCTCGAATATCTTGGTGAAGTATTGCGGTTCGATGCCGATGCCATTGTCGGCCACGGCAAAGTGCCATAGGTCGGGAGCGACCCGTCCCGCCGTCACCGAAATCCTGGGTTTGCGATCTGGTGCCCGGTATTTGAGCGCGTTGCCCAGCAGGTTCTGGAACAGGCTGGCGAGGCCGGCGCCGTCGCCGATCACCAGCGGCAGATCGCCCACGATGACTTCCGCACCAGCTTCCTCCAACTCCAGTGTAAAGTTGCTCAAGACCTGGGTAACGATTTCGTTCGTGGAACAGGGCTGTTCAACGCTGCGATCGCCTGATCGATCGTGGCGTTATGCCGGATGAAAAGTTGCCGATTCCCCTGATGGCTTTTGTCTGAATCTATAGGGGGCACCCANTTTCCCTGCGACCGATTGGGCCGCCGCCATCCGAGGCCATTGGGGCATCGAAAACCGCAACCATTATGTCCGCGATGTCTCCTGCGACGAGGACAAAAGCCGCATCCGAGACAACCCCGGCATCATGGCCCGCGCCCGCAGCTTCGCCCTCAACATCATGCGCAAGAACGGCGTTACCAATGTGGCACAGGCCCTCTGGAACGGCGCTCTCAGCCTCGATCATATCCTGGCCTACAAGGCAATCTGATCAGCGTTGAACAGCCCTGCCCCATAAACCATGCTGTCTTTGACTGCAAGGCCCTGACACCCAGGGCTGTTCAACGCTGCGATCGCCTGATCGATCGTGGCGTTATGCCGGATGAAAAGTTGCCGATTCCCCTGATGGCTTTTGTCTGAATCTATAGGGGGCAGACGTGACGATCGCAGTCCAGATGGACAGGTCAAATCGCGAGGCACAGGACTACTACATTCTGCCAGCCAGCGACATGAGTGCGCCGAGACTCCGGCTTGGGGAATATAACGGCATCGCGCTCGACGCCTTCCGCTTCGACACCCTCGATCCGCTGTTCGACATGGCCGGTCGGGTCAAATTGCTGGAGGTCGCATGATGGATGAAAATCCCGGCCAGACCGTCGAAATAATCCCCATCGACCGGATCACGGTGATCAATCCCAGGGTTCGCAATCAACGGGTCTTCAAGGAAATCGTCGACAGTATCGCCGAGGTTGGGCTGAAAAAGCCCATCACCGTCACCCGTACCGACGACGTGGATGGCCCCCGTTATGACCTTGTCTGCGGCCAAGGGCGACTGGAAGCCTATCTGGTCCTCGGCCAAACCGAGATCCCCGCACTGGTGGTCGAGGCGGATGCCCAGGAACGCATGGTCAAGAGTCTGGTCGAGAACTGTGCCCGCCGACTGCATCAAGCCGTCGACCTGCTCCAGGATATTGGGGGAATGAAGCAGCGAGGTTACAGCGATGTCGAAATCGCCCAAAAGACCGGCCTGTCGGCCGACTATGTCCGTAGCGTTGCCCGCCTGCTGGAGAAAGGGGAGTTGCGGCTGTTGCGGGCAGTAGAATCGGGGCAGATTCCGGTTAGTGTCGCCGTGGAAATAGCCGAAGCGGATGACGCCGGTATCCAGGAGGCCTTGCAGCAGGCTTATGAAAAGAACCTGTTGAGAGGCCGAAAATTATTGATTGCCAAGCGGTTGGTGGAGAATCGGTCCCGCCGCGGCAAAGGGCTGAGAAACTACGGACCGGCCCGCAAGGAAACGCCATCGTCCGATGCCTTGGTCCGGGCATATCGTGAAGACACGGAACGGAAGCGATTGCTGGTCAAGAGAGCCAATGCAACCCGTGCGCGTCTCCTGTTCATGACCGAGGCATTCCGCCAATTGCTGCATGACGAGAACTTCGTGACCCTGCTCCGGGCGGAAAACCTGGACACCATCCCGAGGAATCTCGCCAGCCGCGTCCAGCGAATGGAAGTTTCCTGATCATGGCGCGCAAGCCCCCGATCGGCCCTGTGCATATGGCGTTCGAAAGAACCAGCCTGCGCATTGCCTTCAGCGACATCCAACCGCTCCGCCTTGTCGGCGCTGCGGTCAAAAAGACCACTAAATACGCGCAGATCGCCGCATCGATCAGAAATGTGGGAATCATCGAGCCTCCCGTTGTTGCCCGAGATCGATCCGACCCCGGAAAATACTTGCTGCTTGATGGGCATCTACGGATCGAAATCCTGAAGGAAATGGGGGAAATGGCAGCCGCCTGCCTGATTGCCACCGATGATGAAGCCTTTACCTACAATAAGCGGATAAACCGGATCGCCATCGTCCAGGAACACAAGATGATCCTGATGGCCATCAAGGATGGCGTCCCCGAAGAACGGATTGCCAGCGCACTGAATGTCAATGTCGATTACATCCGCCGTAAGCGGGCTCTTCTTGAAGGAATTTGCCCAGAAGTGGTCGAAATGCTCCAGGACAAGCATGTCCCGGTCAACACCTTCGACGAACTGAAGAAGATGCGCCCGATCAGGCAGATCGAGGCGGCCCAACTCATGGTCGCCATGAACAAGTACTCCATCACCTATGCCAAATCCCTGGTTGGCGCCACCTCTCCATCCCAATTGATCGACCGGAGCAGACGGAAACGCATAAACGGCCTGACCGACGACCAGATCACCCTGATGGAGGAGGAGTCGGCGAAACTTGACCGAGAGTTTCGCCTCATCGAGCAGTCCTACGGCACGGATCACTTGGATCTTGTCGTCATAACCGGCTTTCTGGATCGCCTACTCGGCAACGCCCGTGTCACCCGGTACCTGGGCCAGCACTACATTGAACTCCTGACCGAATTCCAAAAGATCGCCAGCACCAACAAGGCAATGGGCTGACCACCAATTGCGGGGACCCGGACCCTTCAAGCGCGGGGACCATGGGAGACGCCGTCGCGAGGGGCGGATCGATCATGGGGTGGGAATGGCGGCGAACCCGCCGGAGCCCGCCACGGGCCTGCCTCATCGCAGGCCATAAACACGAACGGCGGCCGACCAGGGTTCCCCCCCCCGGTCGGCCGCGTCGATGCGAAATCTGATCTGTTCTATTTGCCGATTGGCGGCGCCTGCGCCAGCAGAGTGCGGGTCTGCTCGGAATCCGCCGATCCACCGAATTCGAAGTCGAAGGCGGTGGCGAACTTGCCCGCCAGCAGCGTCACCACCGAGATGATGCAGCCACCGACGGCGGTGTTGCCGTCCACATGGCCGAACACCATGAAGCCGATGCCGCCAACGATGCCGAGTCCGGCGGTGATCAGCAGGACGTTGGCGCGGGTGTTGCTGCGCCCGGACTTGATGAACTCGGCATCGCGGGCACGGGCGTCCTGGCGGTCGGCCAGGGTGGCTGTCAGCGTGGTGATGGCCCCGGTCATCTGCTGCATGCGCTCCTCGTGGGCGAAAGCTTGGGCCTGGGAGCGCAGTTGGAGCACCAGAGTGGGATCGGTTAGCGCCTCGCGGGCCTTGTCGGGATCGTCGGTGCCGGTGACTGCACGCACGGTATCGGCCAGCTTGCTCACCGCCTTCTCGGCATCGTCGCCGAACAGGCTTCCGCCATGCGGGGCAACTGCATCAACTCGGCGATGGCGGTGTCGGTAACCTCCGCCGGTTGATCGGCCTCATCCAGCACGCCCTCCCATTTGGTGATGGCGGAACGGGCCAGACCTTGGGCGAACAGCATCTGCGACAGCCCGGCCAGGGCGTCCTCGTCGGACAGATCCGGCAGACCGGTGATGTCGGCCCCGGCGGCTTTCAGATCGGCATGCTCGGCGGCGATGGCACGCGCCATGCGCCAGCCTCGGGCACGGGCGGCCTCGTACACCGCCGTGGTCAGCGGGCGCACGAACACCTTTACCCCGTGGGGCAGATCGAGCCAGTACGGCTCCTTGGGCAGGGACAGACGGATCATGATCAATACCCCGCCACGTCGTTGACCAGGGTGACGCGCAGCAGATACCCAGCCACCGGATCGCGGGCGGCCCGCCAGTCATAGCTGGCCTGGATGCCGCCGGGGCCTTTGATCTCCTGCTTCTTCTTCGGCAGGAAGACGCGGGGCAGATGGAAGGTCAGGGCGAAGGCCGAGCCGGGGATGGTGAAGCCGTATTCCATTTCCACCGGGCTCTCGGCGGCGATGGCGGCAGTCAACGTGGTGTCGGTGCCGAACCGGATGTCCACCGAGCCTTCCGCAGTGGCCTCGGTCTCGTCGACACCATCGATCAGGCCGTCGGCGCGGATGGTCTCGACCCGCTCCAGATTGTTGGAGAAGGAGAGCTTGCCGCCCATTACGTTGGCCAACTGGCCGCCGCCGACCCGGATGGTGCCGCTGCCCTGGCTGAACCGTTTCAGGGCAAAGGTGGTCGGGCCGGCATCGATGGTGATGGCCGCTTCGGCCTCGCCCTGGGCGATGACGGCGATGCTGGCGTTGGCGGCACCGGAGCGGGCCATGTCGAAGGACAGTTTGTCCAGTTTGGCCCCGCCATGGCGGAAGAATTTCGGCACCGCCAGTTGGGCGTGGCCGATCTCGATGGCGAGGCTGGGCAGCGTGCCGCCCGAGGTGAAGACATGGTCGAAACTGCCGTCACCGTTATCGGCGGTGGCGGGCGCGCCGAATAGACCCTTCAGCCAGAAGCCGAGCGCCCGCACATCCAGCGGCACGCCGATATCGCCTTCGTCCTTGACCGCCTCATAGAACGGGTCCTGGGCGTCGCGGCCCTGGCCCAGCAGCGGGTCGTAGCCGAGAGGGCGCTCGGCCCCCAGGCTGGAGTCCTTGAACGACAGCCGCCCATAACCGTCAGCAGGCAGGGTGCCGTAAACCGTCTCGAAGGCGGCCAGCAGGATGCAATCGGCGCCATAGGCCCGAGTCTTTGCCATGGGGAACTCCCATATATTAAGGTGTAGCTCAGCCCAACGGGCCGCTGGAGCCGTAATGGATGGTGACCGGCACCATGGCGCCGCGCAGAGCGGCAGCTCCGTCGATGGCGAGACCGGAGGTCTTGGGGGCGCCCCAATCCAGCCATTCCGCCAAGCCACCGAGGGAGCGGTCGGCAGCCAGGGCGATTCCCACCGCCATCAGCAAGACGTCCAGGGCGACGCTGTCGTCATCCTGGCCACGCTGAAGGATCACCTCGATTTCGGTCTGGTGCTCCCAGAGATAGGTGACCGGCGACAGCACCACCTCGGGGTCGCCGGGATCGCCGTCGCGCAGGATGATCAATCCACCGGAGGGGACCGTTTCGGGCAGCGGCACTTCCCGTTTGACCGTGGCGCCGGGCACCGTTTCCAGCCGCGCCAGCAGGGCCGCAAGAATCTGTTCGCGGATACTGGGCATTGAAATGTTCCCCGATTGAGGCACATAATAGAGGCAGCCAAGGAGCCCCGTCATGTCCAAGACCGAATCGATCCGTGCCCGCGTCGAACCCGACCTGAAGGCCCAGGCCGAGGCCGTTTTCGGCGCCCTCGGCCTGACTCCGACCGAGGCCATCACGCTGTTCTATCGGCAGGTGACGCTGCACCACGGGTTGCCGTTTCCTGTCCGCCTGCCCAACGAGGCTACGCAGTCGGCATTGCGTGATGCCATGGAGGGCGAGAACCTGACCGACTGGTCGAGCCTTGAGGCGCTGAAGGCTGCCCACCGTTGAGCCGGACGCTCCGCACCACGAAGCAGTTTGAGCGAGATCTCAAGACGGCGACCAAACGAGGCAAGAATCTCGACAAGCTCTGGGCCGTGGTCGAGTGCCTGGTAAACAGCGAGCCGCTGGCCATCCGTCACCGTCCCCACCGGCTGTCCAGTAATTGGAGCCCCTGCTGGGAATGCCATATCGAACCGGACTGGCTGCTGATCTGGTACGAAACCGAGGAGGAACTGGTGCTGGCGGCTTCCGGCACCCATTCCGACCTGTTCGGCTGATTGGGTCTATTCCCGCCAATTCCTGACGATCAGCTCCGGCAGCGCCGAAGCCCACCGCTCGGCGACGCCGTCCACGTCGAGGCGCTTCTTCAAGCTCACCTGCGGCACCAGGATGAACATCACCACACTGGTCATCCCGCGCCCGGAGCGGAGCGCCGAGGCGCTGCCCTTGGCGAAGCCGCCCCGTTTGCCGGTGCGGGCCCGCATGTTCTCGGCCACCAGCAGCGAGGGCGCACCCCGGCGGTAGATGAAGCGCAACCGGCTGCCGTGCATCTGTTCCCACAAGCCGGGCGTCATGCGCTTGCCGCGGGGACCTTTGCCCGCCGCATCGGTGGGGATCGCCAACCAGAAGCCATGCTTGGACTTGATCACCGCGCCCTGATCGAAAGCCCGGATAATGGTCGGTGCCCTGGTGAAGACGAAGCCCGCCGCCTTGATGCTCTTTTGGCTCTTGGGATACAACTCGGCCCGCCAGGTATTGGCGAGGCGCTGGCCCATGCCCGCCTCGGTGACCTGGCGGCGGAGGTCGGCCTTCAGCCCGTCGGCGGCCTGGCGCACGCCGGCGGTGACCGCATCCTCGGCGTCCTTGATCTCCTCGGCCATGATCTTGCGCAGATCGCCGGATATGGCCGCGGCCAGTTTCATGCCGGTCTCACGTCGATTGTCCAAACCAGCCGCTCGGCATCCAGACGGGGTTCGCCCTGGACGACGAAGCTGTCGCCATCATGGACGATCACATCCCCCGCCTGGGGAGCCGGGACCTCCAGCCGCCGGATCTCGAACAAAGCCGTGCTGGTCTGCACGGTGATGTCAGCAAATTCGATATCGCGGTCGGGCCGCCGTACCAGGGCACGCACGGGGCGGCCCTGATAGCTGACGGTGACGCCCATGTTCGGGTCGCCGAACAGGTCGTCGAAGGCGTCGGTGAAGGCGCTCATCAGTTGCCCGAGAACAGGCGCACCGCCAGACGCGGGCGCTTGTTGACCGGCAGGATGGACGCCTCGGTCTTGACGTCAATGGCGCTGCCGTCCATGCGGGCAAGCTGGCGGGCGTACATGGGCACGCCCAGGGTGTTGACCGTCTCGATCAGGTTGGCCGGGGCGCCATAGGTTACGAAGGTGTCCATGGTGCCGAGCGGGAAGGCGATGCCTTCGCCCGCCGGGATCAGAGTTTCGGTCTGGCCGGTGGAGAGGGTGACGGTGGCGCTGTATTCCTCGAACACCATGCCGGCGAAGGGAAAACGGCGGCGGACGTCTTCCCGCAGCGGCTGGGCGCCGGTGGAGGAGAAATACTGGTAAGCCTGCTCGACCTTGGCATGGCCGATAAGCTTGTCGAAGAATTCCGGGCTGACCAGGGCCAGCACGCTGGTCATGGTCTCGCCCTTCAACTCGGTCTCCACCTTGCGCAACACGTCGCGGATCTTGGCCTGGACGTTGGTGGTGGCGGTGCCGAGGGCGAAATCCACCTGCTGGCGGGCGAGGCCGAATTCGCTGAAGTAGTCGTAGAGGGTGGAACCGGAGCCGTCACGGATGATGCCGCGCAGGGCATTGACCTCCATGAATTCCCGCGTCTGGGCGTGCTTCGAGCGCATGCGGGTCAGCTTGCGTTCCATGACGGTGGCCAGGGGATCGGCGGCATCGGCGACGCCGAAGCCGCGCACGCCCTGGACGTCCTGCGGCGTGATGGAATCATCGTGGGGGATCCACGGCACGGTGAACGACCGCATGCTCCGGGCATCGCGATTGGCGACGGTGGCCGGACCGCCCAGGGGCACGGTGGGCAGCAGGTTGAGGACACCCTCGGCCTGCTCGATGATGACACTGCGCTGAGTGACGCCCTCGAAGCGGAACAGCCCCATCTGGCCCAGCCGCGTGTAGAGGTTGGGCAGGATGTTGATGGCCTGGGTCATCTCGGCAAGCGAATAGCCGCCCGCGTCGAAGGGATTGAGAATCTCGACCATGAAAGGGACTCCGATCAGACGGTGGTGCGGGCAACCAGACCCAGTGCGGAGAGCTGGGTGATCTTGGCGGTGCGTTCAGCGGGCTGATCGATGGAGGCGTCAAACGCCAGAGCGGCATCGGCCACAATGACCGGGCCACGAGCGGCGACCAGGCCGGTGACGGCGGCATCCATGGCATCCACCACTTCCAGAAGGACGGCGATGGCCACCTCGGCGCCTTCGTCACCGACCACCTCGGCGGCGGAGGACAGAC
This sequence comes from Magnetospirillum sp. SS-4, assembly GCF_902729425.1. Classification (GTDB taxonomy): domain Bacteria; phylum Pseudomonadota; class Alphaproteobacteria; order Rhodospirillales; family Magnetospirillaceae; genus Phaeospirillum. The sequence goes on from NZ_CACVCH010000083.1 coordinate 10,400, forward strand.
GGAATTCGCCGCTGGCGGTGATGCGGCCCNGGCGACGGTGGCCGGACCGCCCAGGGGCACGGTGGGCAGCAGGTTGAGGACACCCTCGGCCTGCTCGATGATGACACTGCGCTGAGTGACGCCCTCGAAGCGGAACAGCCCCATCTGGCCCAGCCGCGTGTAGAGGTTGGGCAGGATGTTGATGGCCTGGGTCATCTCGGCAAGCGAATAGCCGCCCGCGTCGAAGGGATTGAGAATCTCGACCATGAAAGGGACTCCGATCAGACGGTGGTGCGGGCAACCAGACCCAGTGCGGAGAGCTGGGTGATCTTGGCGGTGCGTTCAGCGGGCTGATCGATGGAGGCGTCAAACGCCAGAGCGGCATCGGCCACAATGACCGGGCCACGAGCGGCGACCAGGCCGGTGACGGCGGCATCCATGGCATCCACCACTTCCAGAAGGACGGCGATGGCCACCTCGGCGCCTTCGTCACCGACCACCTCGGCGGCGGAGGACAGACGGAATTCGCCGCTGGCGGTGATGCGGCCCAGCACGGAACCCAGGGGATAACTGGTCCCCGCCTTCAGGGTGACGGTCTCGCGGGTGTAGCTGGCGTTCAGTTCAAACTTCAGCAGATCGCCCAGGGTGGTCACCGCGATAGACCGCAGCCTCGGTCGCCCGAACGGCGTCGGGCGATAGCCGCCGCCGCTCGGCCACCAGGGCGGTGAATTTTTCGTACAGGGCATCAACGTCGGCCTGCAGGGTGGCGCGGGCGGTGTCCGACAGCGGCTGATGGGGATTGCCATCCACCTTCGCCGCCCCGGCATGGATGAAGCTCCAGGCTCGCCCGGCCTGGGCGTCGGCAGCGGATTCGTCCACATGGATGGCGACCACGCCGACCGAGCCGATTTCACCGGTCTGGGTGACGTAGATTCGGTCGGCGGTGCAGGCGACGGCATAGGCCGCAGACAAGGCCGCTTCATCGGCCACCGCCCAGATGGGCTTGCCGCACTGGGCGCGGATGGCCTGGATGTGGTCGACCAGATCGAACAAGCCGCCGACCTCGCCACCGGAGGAATCCACGTCCAGCAGAATGGCCCGGACACCGGGATCGGTGGCCGCCGCCTCGATGGATTCGGCGATGTCGGAATAGGCGGTGAGGCCGCTGGCGGTACCCAGATAGCCGGAGCGGGCCACCAGGGTGCCGATCACCGGCACGATGGCGATACCGTCGGGCGTCACCGCCATTTCGGCGGAGAGAGGCGCATCCGCATCCAGGAAGGTACCCTGTCCGGCCAGTCGCGGAGCCAGGGCCCCCAGGATCACATCCAGTTTGCTGCGGGCGAGCAGCAGCGGCGTCCCGTACAGACGGGCCGCAAGATGGGGCAGATCGTGCATGGATCAGCTTTCAGGCTCTTCGTGAAGAGAATGGTCAACGGCCAGCATGCGCGAACGGGCGCACCCGATATCGCGACCGGCGAAAACGATCAGAAATTTTGGAGAGGTGTCGCGGTTAGCGCCTGACCCAGTACAACGGCCAGATATGGAGTACGGAGCCCCTGAAGATTTCCAGCGATATCCCGAGTTTGGACTGAATATCTGCGCCCGCTGCCGAGTAGGTGGCGCGAAGCTGATCTACCGTTGTATTTTCGCTGACCAGGAGCCGCTTCATGGCGTTGTTAAAGAGGCGGAGTGCTTCCGGCTGGAGCAATCCCGCCTCTTGAGCCGCGCGGAAATGACAGAGATTTTCCCGTACTTTGCCGATTGGGGAACGAAAAACGGCATCCTCGAATTTCAGCGCCTTTGACGCCTTGCTTGGTCCACTCCATTCGCCATCATACGTGTTGATATCGACGTAAAGGTTGGCGTCTCGCAGGAAGAAGGTGTCGTGGGGCATGTCCGGCTCGCCGCTTTCCAGATCGCCGGGCCACCATTCCTTGGCCTGAATGCGGAAATATTGCTGAACCTGCGGCATCTCCCAGATTCCAGCGTAATCATTTGCCGACAGGTCAAAATAGACGTGCTTGAGTACGTGGCTATAGAATGAGCTGCACAGGTGCCGCAAAACATGCTGGTGGCGGGCGAGGTCAACGCGGCACATATCCAATAAGATGTATGCTTTTCCCATTTCTTCCGTGGCTGTCGCGACCAGGAAGTCTGCACGGTCGTATCGCTTCGCGTCGGCAAGAAGTGTTGCGTCGTCGATCAGTCCCTCTGCGTTATCGAGCATGGCGATAATCCCCTCCGATAGGAGTTTGAGCGCCACGTCCGTATTCCCTGCAAAGAGGCACTGAAACAGCTCAACCGGTCTTTTGGGTTTGCCATCCTTGCCAACGCCGGATTCCCGCTCAGATCGGGCGAGATAGTCGGAGAGTGCTTCCTGGATGATATCTTCGCCTGTCACGGAGCCATCCAATTCCGATCGAGATCGTGCGATATGCTCAAGTTTTTCAGCCAGTTCCGCTGGAAGGGTGATTCCATATTCGGTTGGCGCGGCATCGTTCGGCATGTCCTGCTCCTGAGCATTGCCCTTGGGCTTCTTGCGATGGACCTGCGAGACGAAGCCGTTCTTCGCCATAAACGTCTCGTTCTTTTCCGAGCGATAGGCCGTGTCGGCCCAGACGCCGCTCGCCGTATTGGTCTTGTCGAGTAGATCGGGCAACCGGGCGCCATCATGGGCTGCCGCATCCGTCACCAGCCATTTGCGGATCAGCCCATGCGCCCGATCCGCCGAAACGTGGTTCTTGTAGCCGAAGGATGGGACGGCCAGATTCACTTGCGGCTGGCCATCCTCACGGGGCTTGGCCTTGGAATACTTCACCGTCCACCGCGCATCGCGGTCCTTTTGCCGCAATTTCGCTGGCTTGTCCTTCCAGGCGTCGGGAATGGTTCCGGCCTTGATCGCGGCCTTCTCACCATCGGTATCGCGGACA
>NZ_CACVCH010000084.1 GCF_902729425.1 Magnetospirillum sp. SS-4
GATGGATGGTGAGGATTGCCCCTCCCACAGCACCACGCCATCGGCGGCACGAACCATCTTCAGATCGATCCCAACAGCAACGCGGGAATACAGGGCGAGGAAGGTGGTGCCGTATTCGGTGATCTCGCCTTCCAGGATGGTGCCGCACTTGATCTGCTCGACCAGTGCCTTGCGGTCGCCCTTGACCTGATTCAGCACATGGTCGATGCGCTCCAACCGAACCCCGCGTTTGGATTGGGTGGCGAGGTGGGCATCCTGCCGGTCAACAAGCGCCCGCGTCTGGCGGTGCGCTTGTTCTCGGGTAACTGATGACCGCCTTCGCCGACGCCCTCGACGACCTGTTGTCCGCTTCGCGTTCCCTTCGGTCCGCCGGTCCGAACATGGCCGTCACCGTCAGCTACCAGGACCGGCCCATCCGCGCCCTGGTGCGGCGGTCCGACCGCGATCTCGAATTCTCCGACATCACCATTCACACGGCAACGGCGGTGTTCGAGATCCGGCGGCGGGAGATTCCCGCCCCCCAGGCGGGGGATGTCATCCACCATGACGGCGACAGCTTCGTCGTCCAGGGTGAACCCCGCCTGGATGCCGAGCGTCTGATCTGGACCTTGGACACGAGACCGGCATGAAACTGGCGGCAGCCATATCCGGCGACCTGCGCAAGATCATGGCCGAGGAGGTCAAGGCCGCCGAAGACGCCGTCACCGCCGGGATGCGTCAGGCTGCCGACGGGTTGAAGGCCGACCTCCGCCGTCAGGTCACCGAGGCGGGCATGGGCCAGCGCCTCGCCAACACCTGGCGGGCCGAGCTTTATCCCAAGGGCCGGAAAAGCATCAAGGCGGCGGGCTTCGTCTTCACCAGGGCTCCCACCATCATCCGCGCCTTCGACCAGGGCGCGGTGATCAAATCCAAGCACGGTCTCTGGCTGGCGATCCCCACACCCGCCGCCGGCACCGGTGCCCGAGGCAAGCGCATGACGCCCGGCCTATGGGAACAGATGCACGGCAGCCGCCTGCGATTCATCTATCGCCGCGGCGCTCCGCTCCGGGCGTGGGATGACCTCTGTGGTGATGTTCATCCTGGTGCCACAGGTGAGTTTGAAGAAGCGCCTGGACGTGGATGGCGTCGCCGAGCGGTGGGCTTCGGCCCTGCCGGAGCTGATCGTCAGGAACTGGCGGGAATAGGGTCCGTAACCGGCGGCATCCCGGCCACGCTATAGCTGGTGCGTTTGCTACCGCCCGGATTGCGGACCAGAATGCCTCGATCCAGAAGGTCATTGATGTCGCGTTGGGCGGTATCGACAGAGCATTTGCCGATGGCGGCCCACTTCTTGGCGGAAAGGTTGCCCTCGAATCCGTCCATGAAGCGGTTGAGGACGGACTTCTGCCGGGCCGACATCGGTTCAGAGGTGAAGCGCCGCCAGAACTCGGCTTTGCCCAGCACGCCCTGGGCCGCCACTTCGGCAGCATCGATCGCCCGGCCATAGCATTGGACGAACCAGGACAGCCACGCGGTGATGTCGAGGCTGCCGCGCTGGGTCCGCTCCAGGATTTCGTAGTAATGGCTGCGTTCCCGCTGGATCTGCGCCGACATGCTGTAGAAGCGCTGGCCAGTGCCCTCCATCTGGGCCAGGGCGAGATCGGCGATGGTGCGGGCAATGCGGCCATTGCCGTCGTCGAACGGGTGGATAGTCACGAACCACAGATGGGCGACGGCGCTGCGCAGCAGGCCGTCCATGGCCGGGGGCTGGTTGAACCATGCCAGAAACTGTGCGATTTCGCTCCCGACCCGCTCGGCTGGTGGGGCTTCATAATGGACCTTGGGGCGTTCAATCGGGCCGGACACCACCTGCATGGGGCCAGCACTATCGGTGCGCCAGTCGCCAATGGTGATCTTGTGCAGCCCGGACCACCCGGTCGGGAAGAGCGCGGCATGCCACCCGAAGAGGCGTTGCGGAGCCAGGGGGATTGCGTGATTGCGCAGGGCATCGAGCATCATCTCGACGATGCCGTCGATTTTGCGATCCGGGGGCAGCACGCTGCCGTCCGGCAGCCCTAAACGCCGGGCTACCGAAGAGCGGACGCTGGCCATATCCAGCCGTTCGCCCTCGATCTCCGAGGTCTTGATCACGTCTTCGGTGGTNCAGATGGGCGACGGCGCTGCGCAGCAGGCCGTCCATGGCCGGGGGCTGGTTGAACCATGCCAGAAACTGTGCGATTTCGCTCCCGACCCGCTCGGCTGGTGGGGCTTCATAATGGACCTTGGGGCGTTCAATCGGGCCGGACACCACCTGCATGGGGCCAGCACTATCGGTGCGCCAGTCGCCAATGGTGATCTTGTGCAGCCCGGACCACCCGGTCGGGAAGAGCGCGGCATGCCACCCGAAGAGGCGTTGCGGAGCCAGGGGGATTGCGTGATTGCGCAGGGCATCGAGCATCATCTCGACGATGCCGTCGATTTTGCGATCCGGGGGCAGCACGCTGCCGTCCGGCAGCCCTAAACGCCGGGCTACCGAAGAGCGGACGCTGGCCATATCCAGCCGTTCGCCCTCGATCTCCGAGGTCTTGATCACGTCTTCGGTGGTGGCCCGGAGTTCCGCCTCGCACTGAAGATCGAAGCCAAGACGCTGCATCTGGCCAAGCAGATGCCCTTGCTTGTGGCGGGCATCCGCCAGGGGCATCAGCAACGCTTGGGCATCCCAGCGAAATTGGGGCCAGTCGTCTTCTCTCCAGATGTACACGGCATTTCTCCGCAGAAGTTCCGGAGAATATGGCGTCATTCGCCGCAGGCAGCAACGCAATTCACCGCACATGTTGCGGAGAACTTTGAGCCATTCGCCGCATGAGCAGTTATTCGAGGTCGGAAAAGCATGCCCTCCATCCGTGAACAGATCCTCGTCGCCCTGCTGACGCGGTTAGAAACGGTGCCGGATGCCACGGTCAAACGGGAAGCGCCGCTTCCGGACCTGGTCGTTCGATCCGGCGGTGTTCATCGGCGCGCCTCGCTTCCATACCGGCGGTCTGGTTCCCGGCGAGGTGCCGATCATCGCCCAGAAGGGTGAGGAGGTGCTGACGCGGGGCGATCCCCGCCACCGCTTCAATCTGCGTTCCCGCGACGATGCCCCGGTGACGGTCAGCGTACCGGTCTCGGTCAACATCCAGACGCCCCAGGGCACCCAGGCCCGCACGGCACAGCGGCGCGATTCCGGCGGCGGTCTGACGCTCGACATCATCGTCGAGCAGATCACCGACGCCATATCTGGCGACATCGTCCGCGGGCAGGGCATCGCCCCGGTGCTGGAGCGGCAATACTGCCTCAATCGAGCCAACGGGGCTTATCGATGATGATCACAGGCCGAGTTCGCTATGAGAGCCGATACGGATCAGTTCGAGCGTCTCGGCATCGGGCTTACGGTAGATCAGCACCAGATCGGGCTTGATATGGCAATCCCGATGGTCCTTCCAATTTCCGGTCAGGGAATGGTCGTGGTGACGGTCGGGAAGCGTCTCGTCGGCAACCAGCAGGGCGACGACCGCAAGCAGGTCATGATCCAGATCATCGCGATGCCGCCCCTTCTTCTCGCGCTTGTAGTCGCGCTTGAACTGGTTGGTGCGGTCAATCCTCCGCATTCAGGTCCGCCAGCAGATTGTCGATGCCACCGACCCGAACCACCTCGCCGCGTCGGGCGGCTTCCATGGCGGCAATGGTTTCCGCGTTGGGCACCAGCGGTTCGAAGGGCAGACGCTTCTCGGTGGCGATCCGCACCATCATCAGCCGGAAGGCATCGGACACGGTAAGGCCGATGGACGACAGCACGGCGGTGGCATCGTCCTTGATCTGCTCGTCGATCCGGGCGCGGACAACGGTGTTCATGGTGGGCACCTCCTACATCTGAGCCACAGTGTAGCCCAGATCCTGCGGGCAGTCCATGTAAGGCGCGAGTATCCGATCATGATCCGCTTTCCCGCCACCCTGCCCATGCCGCTGGCGGAACCCTATGCGGTCAAGCCCGCCGATGGGGTGGTCCGCACCGACATGGAGCAGGGACCGGCGCGGCAACGGCGTGAATTCACCCAGGTTCCCACCAAGATCCCGGTGAAGTGGCGCTTCACCGACGCCCAGTATGCGGTGTTCGACGCCTGGTACCAGTGGAAGGGCAAGGCCGGGGCGGAGTGGTTCGTGATTCCGCTCAGGAGCGGCCTCGGCGTGATCGATCACGTCGCCCGCTTCACTAAACAATACGAGGCACCGCTGTCCTCGGGCGGCTTCTGGCTGGTGGCGGTGGAACTGGAGGTCCGCGACCGTCCGGTGCTGTCCGAGGCCGAACTCGATATCTTGCTGGATTCCTCCTGGGCCGATCTGTCCGGGGCGGTCACCGGCCTCGATACTCTCGCCAATATCATCTTGTCCGACCAGATCGGAGTCTGATCCACGGCAGAGTGACGGTCACGGTGTCGTTCTTGAGGATGGCCGGGGTTTCACCGGATGGTGGGGTGGAGAAACTGCAGCAGCCATCCCCCAGCGGAATGTCGTCATAGCGACACAAAACCGCCATCCCATGTGACCGCGCGGATCACTGCACATCGTAATTGAACGACGCCGTGGTCGATTTGCCGTTGCGGGTCGCCGTCACGGTGACGGTTCCGTTTGCTCCACTATCAGCCGGGGCGGGATTGATGGTGATGGTCTGGGTCTGGGCGCTGTAGGTGATGAAGCCATTGGCGCCGTTATCGACCACGGTATAGGTGATGCCGCCACCTGCGAAATGATTGGCAAGTTGAATGCTGGTCGGATCATTCGCTCCGTTGGGCACGATCTGATTCGCGCCATCATAATTCGTGAAGGCCAGGATCAGCGTCGGCCCACCCTCAGATTCTTGCTTCTTGATCTGAACCTTCCGTTTCAGTTCCTGGGTGCGGTCGATGGCCGCTTGCACCTGATCGGGCACCACCGCCGCCGAGGCGGCCGACAGCCGCATGGCTCCGCTCCCGTCGGCCGGAGCGGCTGACCTCGTTCCCGGTGGGCGGCATGAAGCCCAAGCGACGAAGACCACCCTCGGCACGGGCGATGCGGTCGGCCAGTTCGCTGGTGCCGGTTGACGCCGGGGTGAAGGAAAGGGGGGCGCGGCCATCGGCGACCGCCAGGGTGCTGACCTTCTGGCGGTCGCTGTCCGAGAACAGGTCCGACACCCGCCACGACGCCAGGATGCGGGTCTGCTGGTCGCTGGTCTGGCGATAGCTGACGGAAATCGGCCCAACCTCGGCGGCAGCCGTGCCACCGACCACGCCACGGGTATCGCCATCGCCACCAAAACCGACCAGCCAGGACACCGGGTGGCTGAAATAATCACCACCCAGAAAGGCGACGCCCAGGCCGCCATTCCCCACAAGCTGGGTTTCGGAGGCATCGTCATAATGCTTGTAATGGGCATAATTGGCCCCAATCCCCGCCGACACCGGGAAATACTGGCCGAACGGCGATGGCGTGACGCCGCGCAAGGTAAGATCAAGGGCATTGGTCCGGGGCGAACCATCGTAATCGTCGATGTTCACCATGGGGGCATAGGTATAGGCGACGGTGCCGGACATGGCCGAAAAATGGTTCATGATGGATTGCAGGCCGTCACGTAATGCCGCCGGAGCGTCATCGCGAATCATCTGCCTGCCATCGTTGCGCTTGAACCAGTTGAGATAGGTGGTGTAGGCCCAGACCTGCCGCCCGCCGGTGGCGAAGAACTGTTCCTCGCGGCTGACATGCTCGCCCACGGTGAAGGCCGAGAGTGGGTCAAGATCAAGGTCGATGAACTGGTACTGACCATAGAATTCGCTGGCGCGCTGGTTGGTCAGAAAACCGCCGCCGATGGCCCGCAACCGCGCTTCATCCAAGGTCGCACCAAAGCTTGCACCACCGCGAGCCTGATAGCGGCTGTCCCACTTGCCCTTGATGGAAATGCTGGTGTTGTCGTAGCCCAAGCTGACATTCTGGCCAGCCTCCTGCCCAGGCTGGGCATTCTGTCCACTCAGAGACCAGTGAAAGCCACCGAGCCCGCCGCCGACCGAATTTCCTTGGGTTTCGTTCGTTATCGCCGCAGCGGGCCCCTCGTCTGATTGAGGATCGGGCCGTTTGATGGAGGCGGCATCATCATCCTCAGCCAGTCGTGCGCGCCTGGCCGAGGCCACCCCGGTGCACGAGGCCGAACGGCTGCAACAGGACCTAGCCCGAGCGGGTATCACCCCCTATGCCTGGGTGATCAACCAGAGCCTGTTGGCCAGCGGGACCAAGCATCCCCTCTTGAGCCGGCGCGGGCGCTGCGAGCGGCCGTTCATCGGCAGGGTCGTCGAGGACCTGGCCAAGCGCTCCGCATTGGTGCTGTGGCAGGCCGAGGCGCCGGTGGGAGGGGAGGGGTTGTCCGGATTGATGGCGCAGGATTGCTCGAGCGCCCCATGATAATTGGGCAGCTTATTGGAATCAGGGTTGATCGACGCGCTCGGCCTTGGCCAGTTCGTTGATGGAGGCGTGGCGTCCTGATTCCAGTAGACGCCGCCAGCGGAAGGCACGGGCGACGGCGCGGGTTATGGCACTGTCGATCGAGACGCGCTGCTGCGGATTGTAAAGGCTGCCATCGGGCAGGTGACGGCACCGCCCTTCAAGGCGGTGGTGACAGGCCGCAGGAAACCACCTTCGCGGGCGCAGGCGGTGGACAGAATGACGGCTTGGATATTGGACAACGACATGGTGGTTCCCTCTGGGATGCGGCGTGGGACTGTCCCGCGCCTGTACCACCGCAAGCCCCGCCAGCCTGAAGCCGGTCGGAGCCTGCCACCGCGAAGGCGGGGGGGGGGGCGGAGCCTGATCGGCTACTCGGCGTGTTCGCCCTCCATGAATGCGTCCGGCGCGAACGTCTCGTCATGGTCCTTCCTCCTGCGCGGCATTGTCGCCGCTGTCAGGCAGGAAATCCACTTATCGACCTGTCCGAATTTCCCAGGCCGGCTCTCACCGCCGGCCGATCATGTTGACGGCGCGCATGGACATCACCACCTCGTCGGCCTGGTTGAGCACCTCGATGAACGAGGTGACCACGCCGCGATCCGGCTTGGACCGGGATGGCACCGCGTCCAGGATGGTTACCCGTACCGACAGCACGTCGCCGGGCCGCACCGGCTTGATCCAGCGCAGCTCGTCCAGGCCGGGAGAAGCCAGGCTGGCCACCTTGGTCAGATAATTCTCGGCATACATGCGCATCATCATGCCGCAGGTGTGCCAGCCACTGGCGATCAGCCCGCCGAACGGCGTCGCCTTGGCCGCCACCGGGTCGGTATGGAAGTCCTGGGGGTCGAAGCGCCGGGCGAAGTCGATCACCTCGGCCTCGTCCACCAGGGTCGATCCGAAACGATGTACGGCACCCTTGTGGTAATCCTCGAAATAGCGATCCTCGATGGGAGAGGAGAAGGTCATCGGAATCGGTTCCTGTCGCTCTGTCAACGGGGGGCAAGGATAGCCGAGGCCTCGGATGGGGTCCAGGTCCGGTGACGGTTTTAGTGGATTCAACTCCCCCGGTTCGGTTAGCTTTCGCCCAGTCCCCAAGGAGATGCCCCATGGCCAGCCGCTTTCTTCTCGCCACCTGCACCCTGGCGCCGAAATGGCATCCCACCATCAACGTGGAAAACGGGCATTATCCCCTGGGCATGGCCAGCCTGTACGCCGTCGTAGAGCAGGCCGGCCATCAGGCCGACCTGCTCTACATGGTCACCGACCCCATCGAGGTCTGCGTCGCCCGCGTGCTCGACACCATCCGGGAAAAGGACATCCAGGTCCTGGGCCTCAGCGTCATCACCGACGGCCGCGTCGCCACCTACCGGGTGATCGAGGCGGTTCGCGAGGAATTTCCCCATGTCCGGGTGATCCTGGGCGGCATCCATGTCACCGTGATGCACGAGCAGATCCTGACCCAGTATCCCCATGTCGTCGCCGTGCGAGGCGAGGGCGAGCTGACCCTGGTCGACCTGCTCGACGCGATGGAGACCGGCCGCGACCTCGCCGAGGTCCAGGGCATCGCCTTCTGGCGGGACGGCAAGGTCGTCCGTACCGCCGAGCGGCCGCAGATCGCCGACATGGACTCGCTGCCCATGCCGCGCCACGATCTCTTCTTCACTCCCAACCGGGTCTATGCCCAGTTGCTGACCAGCCGCGGCTGCCCGTTCGCCTGCTCGTTCTGCGTCCTCGATTCCATCTCGCTCCGCAAGATTCGCGCCCATTCGGCCATGCGGGTGGTCGACGAGATCGAGATGGTTCTGACCAATCACCCCCAGGTGCAGGTCTTCCACGTCTATGACGACCAGTTCTTCGCCGACAACAAGCGGGTCATCGAGATTTGCGACGAGATCGTGCGGCGCGGCATCAAAACCAAATTCATCTGCCAGGGGCGGGTCAAGCCGCTGTCGCGCGAGATGGTCCTGGCGCTGGAACGGGCCGGCTTCCTCTACGTCACCCTTGGCCTGGAAAGCGGTGCCCAGGAAGTCCTGAAGCGCTGCAACAAGAAGATCCATCTCAAGGATGTCGAGCGGGCCATGGGGCTGTTCGCCGGCACCTCCATCGAGGTCTCGGTCCTGCTGATCATCGGCCTGCCCGGCGAGGACGAGAACACCATTCAGGAAACCATCGACTTCTGCCAGACGTTGCAGAAGATCAAGTATCACGTCTACGACATGCGCATCCAGGATCTGTTCGTGTATCCGGGGACGGAAATCTATCACAACTACCGCGATGCCGGAAAAATAACGGATGAATTCTGGCTTGGCGACGAGGATTGCCCAAGATTCGACGCCTTTCTGTCTTCAGATGACTTCTATAATTTCCGCAAGCGCATGCTGGATGCCATGTGCATCTATCGCATCTTTACCGAGGATGGCTTCAAGGCCCAGAGGGACATGATTCCTCACTTCCTGCACTATTACTATGGCCTCAATCCGGGGGTGTTGCGCTATCGCGACCATTTCGACGCCCTGATTCTGAACGCCATCAACCACGCCATAGAGAACAAGCGGCTTGAATTCATGGGCGACCCCAGACAGATCGCCCCCGGCCATGCCTTCGTCACCCTCAGCGTCGCCCGGCAATTGGGCAACGATGCCGGCAAAGTCCTGAACCTCCTTCCATTTCCGGACGGGCTACAGATTCCCATCCTGGTCAACTACGCCTACGCCAACCGCTTTGGCCTGCTGACCGACGCCTTCACCGAGGCGGTGACCACCTATCTGGAAGAGGCCTTCGCCACCGGCGACGGCCGCCTGAATCACGTCGCTCCGCACCACGCCACCGAACTCATGGCCCTCAATTTCGCCCCGACTCCCGCCGTGGCGGCCCACCAGCGGCTGGTGGGGTAGCGCCTTCGCCGGCCGGGCAATGAACATCTTCTTTCTCGACCGCGACCCGGTCCGGGCCGCACGGCTGCATTGCGACCAGCATGTGGTCAAGATGGTGCTGGAAACCGCGCAGATTTTATGCGCGGCCTTGCATCGCCACGGCATCGCCGCTCCCTACAAGCCCACCCATCCCCGCCACCCTTGCGTGCTATGGGCCGGCGATAGCCTTGCCCACTGGCGGTGGACCCGGCAGCTGGGGCTGGCGCTGGGAGAGGAGTACACGTTCCGGAGACAGCGGGTTCATGCCTCGGCCACCGTCATCGCCGGCCTGGCCGCGGCCCCCGCCATTCCCGACATCGGCTGGGCCGAACCGCCCCAGGCCATGCCGGAGGCCTATCGCGGCGATGACGCGGTCATGGCCTATCGCGCCTATTACGCAGCGGAAAAGGCTCATTTCGCGGGCAAGGGCGACGCTCGCTGGAGCGGTCGCCCCCGCCCCGATTTCATGCCGGCTCAGGACTTTGCCAGCCAGGGACGATAGCGGATATCCTCGTTGCCGATGTGAAGGACAACCCAATCGGTCAGATATTCGAGCAGTTCCGTCGCCCGCAGCGACGTCGGGTCGGCCCGGTACGATCGCAGCATGTCGGCGACGGTCCTGGCGATCTCGGCGTGGGAGTTGCGATGAAGCTCGGCGTGGGGATAGCCGGCCTCGGCCATCAGCCGTTCCTCCTCGGCGAAGTGATAGCCGACGTAGGAAACCAGATTCTCCAGCACGTTGCCCACCACGGCGGTCTCGTCGGGACCGTGGATGACCTCGCGCAGCCGGCCGAGCAGGCCGATCAGGTGCTGGTGCTGACGGTCAAGCTCCTCCACCCCGACGCTCAGGGTCCTGGTCCACTGCAACACGATCACCCCCCCCCATCCATCAGTCTGGAATTTGAATTATACCATGACCCGGACTGGGGATGAAACTCAGGGGCGTGCGACGATTCGTGCCGGATTGCCCCAGACGGTGACGCCGCCGGGGACGTCCGACTGCACCACCGAGCCGGCCGAGACCTGTGCACCGCCGCCGACACGGCGGCGAGGCGTCACCACCGCCGCCGATCCGATCAGGACGCCGTGGCCCAGGGCGGCCCCGCCATTGACGACCGCGTGGGGAGACACGACGCAGCAAGCCTCCAACTCGGCGTCGTGGCCGATGCCGGCATGGGTGTTGATCAGGCAATGGGGCCCCAGACGGGCGTTCATGCCGATGGTGGCGAAGGGGGCGATGACGCAGCCCTCGCCGATCTCACTGGGCCGGGCCACCCAGGCCAACGGGTGGATGATGGAGGCGAAGCGCGCCCCCCGCGCCATCAGGCGGCCAACGATGGCGGCGCGGTCGGCCGGCGCCCCCACCGCCACCACCACCCGGTCGGTCTCCAGCGGCCGATAGGAATCGATCGCCCCCAGCACCGGCAGGGCCACGCCGAAGGCGGCGGGATCAGCGTCGGAATCGTCGAGAAAGCCGCGCAATCCTGCCTTCAGCCTGCCGGCGGCGATCGCGTCTCCGGCATAGCCGGCCACTTCGCGTCCCAGGCCGCCGGCGGCGGCGATCACCAGGGTTATGCCGTGTCCTCCGCTCACAGCACCATGCCTCCGTCGACGCCCAGCACCTGGCCGGTGATGTAGCGCGCCCTTTCCGAGGCCAGGAAGACGATGGCCTCGGCCACCTCCTCGGCGCTGCCGGCCCGCCCCAGTGGAATGCCGTCCAGGCGCTCGGCGGTTACCTCGGGGCCGAGATGGCCGATCATGTCGGTTTCGATGAATCCCGGCGCCACCGCGTTGACGCGGATGCCGTCGGCGGCCAGTTCCTTGGCCGCCGACAAGGTGGCGCCGACGATGCCCGCCTTGGAGGCCGCGTAAACCACCTGTCCCGGATTGCCGCGCAATCCGACGATGGACGTCACCGAGACGATGGCGCCGCCGCCACTCCGCCGCATCAGCCGGGATGCCGCCTGAATGTTGGCGATGACCGCGATCAGATTGGTGTCGATCACTTGGCGGATCATGGCGTCCGGAATCATTCCCAGCCGGGCATCCCCCAGGATGCCGGCATTGTTGACCAGGATATCGAGGCGGCCGAACCGCTTCAGGATGGCGCGGTAGCCATCGGACAGCTGGGACGGGTCGGCGACATCGGCGGTGACGGCCAGGCATTCGGTGGCGTGGGACGCCGCCAGGTCCCCGGCCAGTTCATCCAGCGACGAACCGTCGCCATCGCCGGCCCGGTTGAGCAGAACCACCCTTGCCCCCGCCGCCGCCAGCAACCGGGCGGTGGCAAGGCCGATGCCGCGACGGGCGCCGGTTACCAGGGCGACCTTGCCTGCGACCACGTTGCCCTCCTGAACTGATGGTTCTGGTCCTCGCAAACGACAGGGCGGAAGGTGCCAGGCACCTTCCGCCCCATGGTCATGGTCCGGTCAACCGGCTATCGGATTACCGGAAGAGCGACAGGACGCCCTGTTCCGACCGGTTGGCGAAGGACAGCGCCTGGATGCCGAGCTGCTGA
>NZ_CACVCH010000085.1 GCF_902729425.1 Magnetospirillum sp. SS-4
CGCCGATCAGGCGACGGTATCGGTCGAGATCGGCGCCGGCACCGTGGAGGTCAACGGCAGCTTTGACGTCACCAACCATGGCGGTTCGGCCGGGTATCACAACACCTACGGCTATTACGTCATGGACGAGAACGGCCATCCGACCGCTGGCGAGATCATCTGGAAGGATGTCCACGACAGCAACGGCCAGACGGTGACCATCGAGGGCGTCGATCCCGACAGCGTCGGCTTCTTCATCATCCCGAACGGCGATCAGAACGCCTCGATCCAGAACGGCTCGGACGTCACCTTCTCGCAGGATGCATCCGGCCGTTGGCAGGTTCTCGACGGCAACGGCCAGGTGCTGAGCGGCACCGGCACCAAGGTGCTGTTCGACAATGCCTCGCTCAACTCGGACGGCCTCGGCCACATGGTCGATACCAGCCAGGACGGCGGCAACCAGAACTGGGAAGATCTGAACGGCGGCGGCGACAACGACTTCAACGACCTCAACATGACGGTATCGTGGAACGAGGCCGAACCGACCTCGACCCACGAGGTCAACGTGTCGGCCAACTTCTCCGACATGGACGGTTCGGAGAGCCATTCGGTCGTGCTGTCCGGCCTGCCGGCCGGAGCGGTGCTGATGCAGGACGGCGTCGCCCTGGTTCCGGGCGCCGACGGTTCCTACAGCCTTGACCCGGCCAATCTCGACGGCCTGACCGTCACCACCCCGCCCGGCTTCACCGGCGAGTTGTCGGTGTCGGTCAATGCCGTCAGCGTGGATGGCGATTCGGTCGCCACCGCCACGGCCAGCGCCGAGGTCACCCTGGATCTCGGCAACGAGACTCCCGATGCCGGTGACGCCGAAAGCGTCACCACCATCACCGGCAATGCCGTGACCGGTCAGGTCGAAGCCACCGACGCCGACGGCAACCAGCTCAACTTCGCCCTGGCCACCGGCAATGACGGACCGCAGCATGGCAGCGTCGTGCTCAACCCCGACGGCACCTTTACCTATACGCCCACCGGCAACTTCATCGGCAGCGACACCTTCAAGGTGGTGATCGACGACGGCCACGGCGGCACCACCACCGAGACCGTGACGGTCAATGTGGAAAGCAACAACCAGGGGCCGATCGCCACCGACGACAGCACCATCGACATGGTCGCCCAGGGACCGGCGCTTGCCGTCGACATCGGCGAAGCGGTGGTGACCGAGGGCCAGGACGGCGCGGCCGCCCGTTGGGACGGCCTTGCCGCCATGACCGACCCGACCACGGCGACGACCACCACCAATTACGGGACCGATCTCAATTCCAACTACGGCGGCACCAGCAACGCCGATCTAGTTGGCGTAGGCCGCGACAACAACGCCAGCATCAGCACCGGCAACGGTGACGATCAGGTGACCATCGGCCGCGACGTCAACGGCAATATCGACCTGGGCAACGGCGTCAACGCCCTCGACGTCGGCGACGACGTCAACGCCTCGGTCTCGGCCGGGTCCGGCAACGATACCGTGCGGGTTGGCGACGACCTGAACGGCAACATCAATCTCGGCAATGGCGACAACCGGCTGGAGGTGGGCGGCGACGCCAACAGCTCCATCACCGCCGGCTCGGGCGACGACGACGTCAAGATCGGAGGCGACGTCAACAGCCAGATCAACCTGGGGTCCGGCAACGACGACCTTCACATCGGCGGCGACGTCAACGCCAGCATCAACGCCGGCCAGGGCGACGACCGCATCCTGGTGGGCGACGACGTCAGCGCCAAGATCGACCTGGGGTCCGGCAACGACTATCTGGAGGTCCGCGACAACACCTGGGCCAGCATCGATGCCGGCCAAGGCGACGACACCGTCATCCTGGGCGGCGATATTTCCGCCAAGGTCGACATGGGCACCGGCGACGATCACCTGACCATCACCGGCCAGAACCTGTGGGCGACGGTGACCGGCGGCGCCGGCAACGATTCCATCGAATTGACCGGCGTCACCAAGGCGCAATGGGATGCCAACGCCAACGGCATAAAGAACTACGTCAAGGATTTCGAGAACATCAAGTTCTCGGACGGTCAGGTCATCGGCGACGCCTCGGCGTTCACCGGCGGCGAGTCGACTCCGGACACCTATGAATATCCGCTGACGGTCACGGCGGCCCTCAACGATACCGACGGTTCGGAAAGCCTGTCGGTGGTCACCATCGACAACCTGCCGGCCGGCGCCACCCTGATGCAGGGCGACACCACGCTGACCGCCAACGACGACGGCACCTATTCCATCCAGGTGGCATCGGGCCAGCCGGTGGAACTGACCGTGGTCAGCAACGAACCGCTGGACCTGTCGGGCCTGACCACCTCGGTCACCGCGACCGAGGCCAATGGCGGCGACACCGCCACCACCACGGTGACGGGCGAGGGCGGCAATGCCGGCGAAACGATGGTCGACGAAAGCATCGCCACCGCCGAGGACCGGGCCCTGACCCTCAACGCCTCGGACCTTCTGGCCAATGACAGCGATCCGGATGGCGGCACCTTGTCGATCACCGGCGTCGGCAACGCCACCAACGGAACGGTCTCCATGGACGAGACCGGCGCGATCACCTTCACGCCCGATCCCGACTTCCACGGCACCGCCACCTTCGAATACACGGTGAGCGACGGCCAGGGCGGCACCGACACCGCCACGGTCACCATGCGGGTCGACGACGTCAACGACGCGCCGGTGATCGAAAGCGTCTCGGGCGGCAGCGGCTTCGAGAACACCGCGATCACCGGCGGCATCGAAGCGTCCGACGTCGATGGCGACAGTCTCAGCTTCACCCTGGCCGGCGGCAATGACGGGCCGCAGCACGGCAGCGTCGAACTCCAGCCGGACGGCAGCTTCACCTATACTCCGGCCACCAATTACGTCGGCGAGGACAGCTTCACCGTGATCGTCTCCGACGGGCGCGGCGGCACCACCTCCGAAACCATTACCGTCACGGTGGCCGAGGCCAATGCCGCGCCGGTGATCGACGCATCGCGCACCACCGCGACGGTGACCGTGGATTACTCGGCGGCCAACACCTCCAATATCGGCAAGGTGGCGGCCACCGACGCAGACGGCGACCGCCTGACCTATACGGTCCTGGACGGCGATCAGAACGGCAGCCTCTATCTCGATGCCGACAGCGGCTCGTTCTTCTACAACGCCGACGACACCACCTGGAGCGGAACCGACGTGTTCTCGGTCCAGGTCAGCGACGGTCAGGGCGGACTTACCACCCAGACCATCACCGTCAACGTCACCGGCGGATCCGGCGGCGGCAGCCAGAGCGCCGGCCATGTCATCGGCTGGGGCAATGGCGGCGGCCGTGAGGAGAGCTGGGGACCGGACGGGTCGTGGACGGTCGGCGGCAGCGGCGGCGGCCATGCCAACAACGGCTATGGCAACGGCGATCAGGACGCCCCCGGCAATTCGGGCGATCACAACAACGCCGAGAATGGCGGCAGCAGCGGCGGCGGTCGCGGACGTGGCGGCAGCAGCGGCGGCGGTCGCGGACGTGGCGGCAGCAGCGGCGGCGGTCGCGGACATGGCGGCAGCAGCGGCGGCGGTCGCGGACATGGCGGCAGCAGCGGCGGCGGCCACGGGCATGGCGGCAGCGCCGGCGCTGTCGTGCAGGCCAGCGACGACGGCACCAACTGGGGCAAAGGCTGGCGGGCGGTCGATGTCGGCAACGAGGGCCATTCCGGCACCGGCGACACCATCAGCATCAAGGGCTATAACCGCCACGACGAGACCTACAGCGGAAATGAGGGCGATACCCTGGTCGGCGCCGAAGGCCGCGATTACATGTCGCTGGAAGGCGCCGATGGCCAGCAGAAGATCTCCGGGTTCGATCACATCCAGCTTGGCGACGGCGATCATGTCATCCTCGACATGACCACGACCCGCTATGATTACGGCGACCTGACGGTGGCCGGCGGCAGCGGCCATGACGTGATCTGGTCGGCCGGCGGCGATGATCTGCTGGTGGCCGGCAACGGTGGCAACACCATCCACGGCGGCGGCGGCGACGATACCATCGTGGCCGGCGCGGGCGCCGACGACCTGATGGGCCAGGACGGCTCCGACCTGTTCCTGTTCGACTTCGGCACCGGCCACGACGTGGTCAACGGCGGCGCCGGCGGCAACTGGACCGACACCATCGACCTGTCCACCAACATGGAGGCGGGCGCCACCATCACCATCACCGCCGGCGACAACAGTTGGACGGTGCAGTCGGATGGCGACAGCCAGTCGGCCGGCACCATCCAGCTTGGCCAGGACAAGGGCGGCACCATCACCGTTCATTCCGATCAGGGCGATCAGACCATCGAGTTCACCAACATCGAGGCGATCAAGTTCTGATCCTGGCGTGGCATTATCCGAGGGCTCGTCGACCGCAAGGCCGGCGGGCCCTTTTTCTTGCGCGGAGAGGCAAATGACCGAGGGGGAGCAACCGGCACGCCCGCCGCCCAGCCTTGCCGGCTGGCGCTTCGTCCACAGGCTGGTGGAGACGGATTTCTCGGACATATGGCTGGCCGAGGACATGAGGCTGGGCCGCCGGGTCGCGGTGAAGATATTCGCGCTGAAGCTGGACGGGAACGGAACCCGGCCGCCGTTCGACGCGGATGAATGGCGCCGCCGCTTCATCCAGGAAGCCCGCCTGCTGGCCCGGTTCGATCACCCCCACATCATTCCGGTGGTGGCCCTGGACCGCCTCGACGACGGCCGGCCGGCCATCTTCATGCAGGCCCTGTCGGGATCATTGCGCAGGGAAATCGGCACCGACGACTTCGAACCGGAGGCCGTGGCCGCAATGGGAGAGAGCGAACGCCCCCGCGCCGCCAGCCCGGCCAGGACCCGCCAGGTGCTGCTGGAACTGCTGTCGGCCCTGGTGGCGATTCACGGCAAGGGCATCGTCCATCGCGACATCAAGCCGCGCAATCTGCTGCTGTCCAACGGAACCGGCAGCCGGATCAAGCTGATCGATTTCGGCATGGCGAAAGCGCCGGACGAGAAGCCCGCCGCCGAACCGTTCTGGATCGGCACCCGCGACTATATCAGCCCTGAACAATATGCCGATTCCGCCCAGGCGACGGATCGTTCGGATATCTTTTCCGTGGGAGTGATCGGCATCCGCATGCTGACCGGCAGCTTCCCCGATCGGGAAAAGCTGCGGGCGGTGCAAGGATTGCCGCCGGCTTTCGCCGACCTGCTGTGCCGGGCGCTGTCGTACCGGGCCGGGCAGAGGCCCTCCGCCCTGGAGATGGCGCGGAATCTGGCGGCGATTCCCCTGCCCCGGCCGGAATGACGGCGGCGGCATCACCCGGCGTCCCCGGTCAGGGGACGTCGTCGAACACCACCTTGTTCGGCATCAAGCCCCTGGCGACCAGGAAATCCAGCAGGGGCTGGCGGTGCCTGTCGCGGAATCCAGGCAGCCAGTCGACCTCGTGCGATTGCAGCATATAAGCCTGGAACTCGTTGATCATCAGGTCTTCGTTGGCGGAATCGTACAATCCGTGAAGATGGGACCGGAAGGCGTTGCGCTGCCTGGGATTCAGCGACCTGTGCCAGAACTCGCCGATGGCGTTGCGATAGGCGTCGTCCGAGAAGTACTGGGCATGCAGAAGCTCATGCTCGATGATCTCCAGATTGCCCCATGGAGCGGCGATGACCGAGGTCGCGCCAAGCTCGGCCTCCAGGCGAGGCAGCACCTCCAGCAGGAAGGCGCGCTCGACCGGGCTGCATGCCGGACCGCGCGACGGCATTTCCAGGCAGCGCCGCTCGGCGAACGCCTCCAGGTCGCGGAACCGCAGGTCGATCCCCAGGATGCTGCCGTCACGGCGGTCGCCCTTGCGCGGGCCTTCCACGTCCCATACGGCGGAAGCGAAAATCTGACGCATCAGCATGGAATGGGAGAACAGGCACAACGCCGCGCCGGGATGTCCGACCACTGGCGCACATTCGTAATGGTTCCACTGCCGCTGCCGCAGCCGTTCGCCCCAGACCTTGAAGGCGGCGCCGTCGGTGGCGGAAACCGGCGTGGCATGGATTTCCACCGTGAACGGCGGCTTCTCCGCCGCCGCCTCGACCTTCAGTCCGGAACAGCCGGCGAGCCAGAGCGTCACCGGAACAATCAAAGCCAGCCGACGCGGCATTGCCCAGGCCCCCCGTCTCATTCCTCCGGCGGAACCTCGCGCTTCCTGCCGTTCTCGCCGATGGCGACATAGGTGAAGATGGCGCTGGTCACCTTGACCAGGGCGTCACTGCCGCCGTGGCGGCGAACCCAGGCCTCGACCCGGATGGAGATCGAGGTGCGGCCGACCCGGATGATCTCGGTATAGCAACTGACCTCGTCACCCACATAGACCGGCTGGTGGAATTCCATGCCCTCGACCGCCACGGTGGGACAATGCCCCTTGGCGCGGCGATAGGCATGGGTGCCGCCGGCCAGATCCATCTGGCTGAGCAGCCAGCCGCCGAACACATGCCCGAACGGATTGGTGTCGGCGGGCATGGCGATGGCCCGGGTCGACAGGCGGCCGCGAGGGGCGCTGCTGATTTCAATGCTCTCGCTCATGAGGGAACCTGGACCTTACAATATGTTGTGGTTAACTTTGGCGAGGCTACAGCATGCGCTTGCGCCACGCCAACACATTCCTATAATGCCCGCCATGTCCGATCTGTTCCAGACGCTTGCCCCCAAGGGCGCCGAATATTCCGCCAAGGATATCGAGGTCCTCGAAGGCCTCGAACCCGTCCGCCGCCGTCCCGGCATGTATATCGGCGGCACCGACGACCGGGCGCTGCATCATCTGGTGGCCGAGGTGCTGGACAACGCCATGGACGAGGCGGTGGCCGGCCACGCCAGCTGGATCGAACTGGAACTGATGGCCGGCGGCCTGTGCACCGTGCGCGACAACGGCCGCGGCATTCCCATCGACCCGCACCCCAAGTTTCCCGACAAGAGCGCGCTGGAGGTGATCCTCACCACGCTGCACTCGGGCGGCAAGTTCGGCGGCGACGCCTACAAGGTCTCGGGCGGCCTGCACGGCGTCGGCGTGTCGGTGGTCAACGCCCTGTCGGACAGCCTGGTGGTCGAGGTGGCGCGCGAGCGGACGCTTTACACCCAAAGCTTCTCGCGCGGGGCGCCGCTGGGACCGCTGCAAAAGGTGGGCGCGGTCCACAACCGCCGGGGCACCAGCGTCACCTTTCATCCCGATCCGCAAATCTTCGGCGAACGCGCCCATTTGCGGCCCGGTCCGCTCTATCGCATGGCGCGATCCAAGGCCTATCTGTTCCGTGGCGTCCAGATCCGCTGGAAATGCGATCCGGCGCTGATCAAGGACGGCGACGAGATTCCGGCCGAGGACACGCTGCATTTCCCGGGCGGCCTGTCCGACTTTCTCAAGGCGGTGCTGAAGGACCGGCCGCTGATCACCCGCGACCTGTTCCAGGGCACCGCGCCGCTGTCCGACGACATGGGGCAGGTGGAATGGGCGGTGGCGTGGCCCGACGATGACGAGGACGGCTTCGTCAACACCTATTGCAACACAGTGCCTACTCCCGACGGCGGCACCCACGAGGCCGGATTCCGCAACGCCCTGACCCGTGGCCTGCGCGGCTATGGCGACATGGCCGGCAACAAGAAGGCGGCGCAGATCACCGCCGAGGACGTCATGGGCGGCGCCTCGGTCATGGTCAGCCTGTTCATCCGCGATCCCCAGTTCCAGGGCCAGACCAAGGAGAAGCTGGCCAGCCCCGAGGCGACAAGGCTGGTCGAGAACGCGGTCAAGGATCACTTCGACCACTGGCTGTCGGGCGACAAGGCCTCGGCCGCCGCCCTGCTGACCAAGCTGATCGAGCGGGCCGAGGACCGCCAGCGCCGCCGTCAGGCCAAGGAGATGAGCCGCAAGACGCCCACCAAGCGCCTGCGTCTGCCCGGCAAGCTGGCCGATTGCTCGCGCTCGGTCAATGTCGGCACCGAACTGTTCCTGGTCGAGGGCGATTCGGCCGGCGGCAGCGCCAAGTCGGGCCGCAACCGCGAGACCCAGGCCATCCTGCCGCTGCGCGGCAAGATCCTCAACGTCGCCTCCGCCTCCATCGACAAGCTGCGCCAGAACCAGGAACTGAAGGACCTGATGGAGGCGCTGGGCTGCGGCGTCCGCGACCAGTACGACGACGAGAAGCTGCGCTACGAGAAGATCATCATCATGACCGACGCCGACGTGGACGGCGCCCACATCGCCTCGCTGCTGATGACCTTCTTCTACCAGGAAATGCCCGACCTGATCAGGAACGGTCACCTTTATCTGGCGCTGCCGCCACTTTATCGGCTGGCGCACGGACAGACCGTGATCTATGGCCGCGACGACGCCCACAAGGAAGAGCTGCTGAAGACGGTGTTCGCCAACAAGAAGAACGTCGAGATCAGCCGCTTCAAGGGCCTGGGCGAGATGCCGCCCTCGCAGCTCAAGGAAACCACCATGGACCCGGCGAAGCGGACCCTGCTTCGCGTCACCATCCCCTCCGGCCGCACCGAGGAGGACCACGAGGAAGCCAAGGAGGTCGCCCGGCTGGTGGAAAGCCTGATGGGCCGCAAGCCGGAACTGCGCTTTCAGTTCATCCAGGAACGGGCCAGATTCGCCACCGACCTCGACGTGTAGGGCTGTGTAGGCCTGGGCATAAGGTGAGAATTCTGGCCATAAGATGAGAATGGCCTGTGAGGCCTTACCGGGGCCGGATTCTCTCGAGATTGGGGCGTAATCCGGGCGTCACGACCTACACTCCATACGTGATCAGCATACGCTGATGTCCAACTGAGCCCATTGTCGGCAATGACCACGTTGGGCCGGAAGCGGAAGGGCGGGTTTTGGGGATGGGGGCGGTAAAGCGGACCTTCGGGATATGTGCTGTGGCACCGTAACTCCACTTTTTCCGGTCTTGTTGGTCTGGCAGCTTGGGATGCCAAGGCGCGGCCACGCCTTGTCGGCTGGCTACCCATCGTATAAGCTTGCGGCCAAGCACGATAGAACACACCACATATGGTGCGGAAACGAGGAGGGAAGATGTCTACGCTAAAGTGGGAAAACCTTCTGTCTTGCGAGCGTAGGCGGCGGAGTTCGACCCCCGTCAAGGCCGTGGGCTCTAGAACCGAGATCGAACGTGACTTTGATCGGATCCTGTTTTCAGCACCCGTGCGGCGCCTCGCAGACAAGACGCAGGTTTTCCCGCTTGAGAAGAATGATAGCGTGCGGACGCGCCTGACCCATTCGCATGAGGTCGCAAACTTGGCGAGAAGCATCGGCACTCACTTGGCCTTCTCGGTCCTAGGGCTGCCTCCCGGGATTAATTCACAGCGCAACGTCCCCGCACTGCTGGCCGCTATCGGGCTTGCCCATGATCTCGGGAATCCGCCGTTTGGTCATCAAGGAGAAACAGCAATCCAGCGGTGGATAAAAAAGAATGAGAGCAAGCTATTTGAACCGCCAGCCAATGCAGGTTCCGGCAATATCGATGACCTCAAGACAGACTTAGAAAATATCACACCGGCGATGCGTGCCGACTTTCTGAAATTTGACGGAAATGCACAGACGTTCCGGTTGCTTACTCACCTGCAAATTATAACAGACGGATATGGGCTAAATCTGACCTATGCCACTCTCGCAGCTCTTCTGAAGTATACCGTCTCCTCGGACAAAGCTGGTGCGACGGATAACAAGAGTGCAAAGAAGCCTGGGTTCTTCCAATCGGAGGCAGATGTCGTAAAGGAAGTTTGGGCGCATACTGGCCTGAATGAGGGTATCCGCCACCCCCTGACCTTCATTATGGAGGCATGCGACGATATCGCCTATTCGGTCATAGACGTTGAGGATGCTGTGAAGAAAGGGCTCGTGTCCTTCAATGATGTTATCCAATTCCTCCAGGACGTTGACGATGTCGTTGCAAAAGATGTGGTTAA
The DNA here is from genome assembly GCF_902729425.1 of Magnetospirillum sp. SS-4. GTDB lineage: Bacteria > Pseudomonadota > Alphaproteobacteria > Rhodospirillales > Magnetospirillaceae > Phaeospirillum. The sequence continues at coordinate 9,972 of NZ_CACVCH010000085.1, forward strand.
TAATTCACTGAATGATTATCAAGAAAACCGGAAATTTGAGCTCTCTCCAGCCGAGCTTAATGATGTATCCATGCAGAAGTTCAGGGTTCATGCAATTGGGGCGATGGTGAATGCAATTATTGAAGCATTTTCAACGCACCGAGAGCAGATGCTCGATTGTTCATTTAAGGACACATTGATGGGCGTGAGCAAAGCGAGATTACTTTGTAAGGCTCTTAAGAACTTTGCATTGGAAAGAGCGTACCGTCACAAGTCCGTCTTGAAGATCGAATTA
>NZ_CACVCH010000086.1 GCF_902729425.1 Magnetospirillum sp. SS-4
TGTAACGTCACGGCATCACCATGTAATATTCCATTAAACATAATGTAAACGAATTGCAATCACTGCCGTTCCTTCTGCCAGGCGGCGAAGGCCTCCATCATCACGCTTCGCATGGTCGAGGCCGAAGCGGCGGGAAAGGCGTCGGCCAGCCGATCCCACAGGGCGCCATTGTGCAGGACATGGCGGGCAAAGGTGTCCAGGTCGGCGGCACTGTCCTGGTCGAGGGACCGGTAAACGGCCTCGAACAGACGCCGGCGGTCTTCGTCGTCCTGCACGGCCATGGTCGGGGAGCTTTCGGAACGAACAGAGCCCCGCCACAGGTGGGGCGGGGCTCGCATAGGGGCGCGGGGGTCAGGTCAGAGGCTGGACTCGACCCATTCGAACAGCTTGCTCTTGGGCAAGGCGCCGATCTTGGTGGCGGCGACCTGGCCACCCTTGAAGATCATCAGGGTGGGGATGCCACGAACGCCATACTTGCCGGGAGTCGCCGGATTCTCGTCGATGTTGATCTTGACCACGGAAACCTTGGCCGCCATGGTCCCGGCGAGTTCCTCCAGCGCCGGGGCGATCTGGCGGCAGGGGCCGCACCATTCGGCCCAGAAATCCACCAGGACCGGACCGGTGGCCTGGAGCACATCGGCCTCGAACGAGGAATCGGTCACGTTCTTCATAGATACGTTCCTTGTCGAATTCAAAAGACGGAGCAGCCTCCGCACCGGCGGGTCACGACCGCGACCGGAGACACCACTGTAGAAAGCGGCCGCCCCAGCGTCAAGTTACCTGCCGACGATGCGAACGATGAAACCGTCCACCTCGCGGCTGAGGGTCTCGGACTGGCGCGACAGTTCCGCCGCCGCCTGGGCCACCTGCTCGGCGGATTCGGTGGCCTCGCCGGCGGTGGTCTGCACGGTGATGATGGCCGACGACACCGACGAGGCGCCGGCGGCGGCCTCGGAAACGTTGCGGGCGATCTCCAGGGTGACGGCGTTCTGCTCCTCCACCGCCCCGGCCACGGCGGACGACGCCTCCTCGATCTCGCCCACTGTGCGCGAGATTTCCTCGATGGCGGTGATGGCCTCGGCGGCGACGCCCTGGATCTGCGACACCTGCGAGGTGATGTCCTCGGTCGCGCGCGCGGTCTGGTTGGCGAGGTTCTTGACCTCGCCCGCCACCACGGCGAAGCCCTTGCCGGCCTCGCCGGCGCGGGCCGCCTCGATGGTGGCGTTGAGGGCGAGAAGGTTGGTCTGGGACGCGATGTCGTTGATCAGGCTGACGATGGCGCCGATGCGCTGGGCCGCCTCGGCGAGGCCGCGCACGGTGGTGTCGGTGCGCGACGCCACCACGGCGGCGTTGGCGGCGACCTGGGCGGCACGGTTGACCTGGGCGCTGATCTCGTGGATGGAGGCCGAGAATTCCTCGACCGCCGAGGCCACCGCCTGAACATTGACCGAGGCCTGTTCGGCGGCGGCGGCCACCGTCATGGCCTGGCGGGTGGTGTCGGTGGCCTGGGCCGACATGGCCCCCGACGAGGCCTCCAGCTCGGTGGAGGCGGCGGCGACGGCGTTGACCACCGGCTTGACCTGATTGTTGGCGAAATCGATGAATTCGGCGTCGCGGCTTTCCATCAGGCCCAGCGAGGCGTTGATGGTCCGGGCGAATTGGATGAAGTCGCCACGCATGCCGGTGGCGATGATCCGGCGGAAGTACTTGCGGTGATTGGCCGATTCCACCGCCGCGAACGCTTCCTTGCCGAAGGCCTCGGTCAGGTCGAGCAGACGGTTGACGTTGCGCAGCAAGACGCCGATCTCGTCGTCGCGGCGAATGCCGAGAACGCGGACATTGAGATCGCCGGCCGATGATTTGGCGAGGACCTGGACGGCGCCCGCCAGATCGTCGGCCACCGCCGAAATGGACGAGCCGACCCTGAGGGCCACGATGACGCCGGCCAGGGCGGCGGCCAGGGCGACGCCGACCAGGGCGGTCTGGGCGGCGCCGGTCGAGACCAGGGCGGCGGCGCAGGCGGCGGCGCAGGCCAGGGCGGGAATCAGGAGGGCGAGCCTGACGGAGCCCGCCTCGGATCGAAGGGTCTTGCTCATGATCGCTCCGTCGCTCAGCTGTTGGGGGTGATGGCGAAGACGAAGCGGTCGTAGCTGTCGAAACCGGCGTCGGCCACCGCCTGATTCAGCATCCGCCACGACGAGTCGAGGCCGGCCTTGCGGTCGGCGTGGCGGTTCTCCTCCTCCAGCAGCTTGCGGTACAGCGGCTTGATCTTGTCCAGCGCCGACGCCTCGGGCACCCGGCGGTTGGAATGATAGCCGACGATCTGGCCGGCGGCGTCGAAATTGGGGGTGACGTGGGCGAAGACCCAGTAATTGTCGCCGGTCTTGGCCATGTTGTTCACATAGGCGAACAGTTCGTGGCCGCTGGAGATGGTGTCCCACAGCAGCTTGAACACGCAGCGCGGCATCTCGGGATGGCGGATGATGGAATGGGGCTGGCCTATCACCTCCTGCTCGGTATAGCCGCTGACCGCGAGAAAAACGTCGTTGACGTAAGTCAGACGACCTTTCGGGTCGGTCTTGCTGACGATCAATTCATCCGGTGAAAAGGTCCGTTCCTTGCCGGAAAGGCTGACGCGCGACCGCTCCATGCATATGCTCCCCATATCCCCAATACCCAAGTATTGGGATATCAGTGTTACTGCCTACGCGCAAGGTATAAGAGCCCCCTCAATATTAAGGGGGATTTAATTTATTTCTACTCCACCAATCCTGCGTGACGACGACGGCAGGTTGATCAACCAAGGATCAATCCCCATCTCTGTGAAACAATTATTCCCGACGCATGGAGCGCGCCCGCCATGACCGATCCCGTTGCCGCCCAAAAGGCCCCCTACGCCGTCGAGGTGGAGGCCGGCAAGACCTATCATTGGTGCGCCTGCGGCCGCTCCGCCGCCCAGCCGTTCTGCGACGGCTCGCACAAGGGGACGAGCCTGGCCCCCGTCGCCCATACCCCGGACAAGGCCGGCACGCTGTATTTCTGCGGCTGCAAGGCCAGCCGCAAGGGCGCCCTGTGCGACGGAACCCACAAGACGCTATAGCGACGATCAGACCGCCTCGGCCCCGTCCTCGCCCACGTCCTCGATGGCGGCGCCCACGCCCAGGCCGAGCAGGGGCTCGCCCCCGGCATCCGGGATGGCCTCGACCGAGCGCAGGCGGCGGTCGATGGCGCGCTTGCGGACGGCAACCGCGTCGATGGTGTTGGCCGCCGTCTGAAGCTGGTTCTTCACCTTGTCCAGCACCTCGCCGTACTTGCCGAACTCGGTCTTGACCGCGCCCAGGATTTCCCACACCTCGCTGGAGCGCTTCTCGATGGCCATGGTCTTGAAGCCCATCTGCACCGCGTTGAGGATGGCCCCCAGGGTGGTGGGGCCGGCGGCCACCACCTTGTAGTCGCGCTGGATCATGTCCAGCAGGCCGGGGCGGCGCAGCACCTCGGCATAGAGACCCTCGGTCGGCAGGAACAGGATGGCGAAATCGGTGGTGACCGGCGGATTGACGTATTTGTCGCGGATGTCGCGGGCGAACTGCTTCACTCTGGTTTCCAGGGCCTTGGCGGCGGCCTCCACCGCCTCGGGATCGGCGCGTTCCACCGCCATTTGCAGCCGCTCGTAATCCTCGTTGGGGAACTTGGAATCGATGGGCAGCAGCACTTCCGGATCGCCATCGCCCTTGCCGGGCAGGCGGATGGCGTAATCGACCCGCTCCAGGCTGCCCTTGCGGCAATTGGCCTCACGGGCGAACTGGTCGGGGCGGAAGATCTGTTCCAGCAGGTTGCCGAGTTGGACCTCGCCCCAGGTGCCGCGGGTCTTGACGTTGGTGAGCACCCGCTTCAGGTCGCCGACGCCGTTGGCCAGCGACTGCATCTCGCCCAAGCCCTTGTGGACCTGTTCCAGCCGGTCGCTGACCAGCTTGAACGATTCACCCAGCCGCTTTTCCAGGGTTCCCTGAAGTTTCTCGTCGACGGTGTGGCGCATCTGCTCCAGCTTGGCGGTGTTCTCGCCGCGCAGCTTGTCCAGTTGCTCGGCGATGGCGCGGGTCTGCTCGGTCACCGCCCTGGTGACGGTCTCCAGCCGCTCCCTCAGGGTATTGGCCAGGGAATCGCCCTGCTGCTTCAGGCCGGTGGCGACCTCTTCGCGCAGGTTGCGGCCCTGGGTGGCCTGATCGGCGCGGAACTCGGCCAGCTTCTGCTCCACCAGCAGGCGCAGCTCGGTATGGTTCTTTTCCGACTGGGCCAGGGCCCCGTCCTGGAAGGCGCGGATGATGCCGGAAACCTCTTCCCGTCCCAGGCGGGCCTGGGCGGCGGCTTCGTCGCGCCCCCGGGCAGCCTCGTCGCGCAAGAGGCGTTCCAGCCGTTCCAGCTGGTCGGCGATGTCGGGCGGCCGGCGCAGCAGCAGCAGCACCACCCCGATCAGGGCGGCCAGCGACAGGGCGGCGGCGGCGATGGAATAGGTCATGCGCGGAAATCCCGGATCAGAAACGTATTTTTCGGCATGCCCGGCTTATCCCTGGGCGCCGAAGAATTCCAGTTGCCATTCCATTTCGTCGGCGGACAGGGGATGTTCGCCGGCCCGGGGCTGCAAGATCCGCCCCGACGGCAGGCGCAGCAGCTTGATCTGCAACTGACCGCCGAAGCTGGCCGACATGCCGGCCTTCCAGCCGATGGAAACGATGCCCTTGGCGCTTTGGGTCTCGACCACCTTGCGCACCACCCGTTGCGACAGGCCGGCCAGTTCGGCCAGCGCCGCCACGACGAAGGCGGCGTCGCCCGACGACAGGGCGGTATCGATGGCGGTTTCGGTCAGCTGGCCGGCGGCGCGCAATCCCCGCACCCGGTTGAGCAGGGCGGCCTCGTCCGAGACGCCCTTGGGTTCGGCGGCGCCCTCGATCTCGTCGATGCGGCGTGCCACCACCGCCGCCACCGCCGCCGCCGCCTCGTCGCCGAGATCGCGGCGGGCGGCCATGGCCTGCAACAGGCTGGCGGCAACGAAGCGGGCCAGCTTGCCGGCGGTCCTGGCCGACAGTTGCGGCCGCTCGACGAAGGGCTTGTGCCAGGTTTCTATGTCGGCGGCGCGGTCGGCGAGGCGGTCCAGGGTCTCTTCCCGAATCTGGGCCGACGGATTGCCCAGCAGCACGGCGATGGCGTCCACGTCGTCGGTGGCGGCGATGGCGTCGCACACCCGGGTGTTGACCACCGAGCGGCGCGAGATGGCGGCCAGCGCTCCGGGGATGGGGTTGGCGCCGATGATCTCCAGCAGGTCGTCGTCGTTCAGCACCGGCGAGAATTGCAGCACCGGCTCGGCCACCGCCAGCTCGGCGTCGCGGGCCAGACGGCGGATGACCTCGGGCGGGGCGTTGGCCACGTCCTTCAGCGCCTCGGCGAGAATCTGGCGAATCCTCGGAATCTGGTCGCGGGCCAGCACCTCCAGCGCCTCGTAGGTGATCCGGCGCAGGCGGTCCTGCTCCTGGGCGGTCAGGCCGGGGGCGATGCGGGTGATCTTGGCGGCCAGGTCGCCGCGCACCGCGTCGTTCTGGTCCGAGGCCAGCAGCAGATTGGCCTGGGCCGGGGCCAGAACGTTGGCGGCGACGCGGCGACGCACGTCGGGGTCGACGTCCTCGGCCAGGAAATAGAGAATCTCGGCCTTGACGTCCTGGCGCTCGGCCAGTTCGGACCGCACCCTGGCATCGGGATGCGCCGCCAGTTCCTTGGCCTTGTCGTAGTCGAGCGGCCGGGAGGTCCCGCCGAACAGCCGTTTCAGAAATCCGCTCACGCTTCCCCGCTCCCGACCGGCGGCGCCATCCTCCAGGCGCCCTTGCCGCTACGCTTCACCTCGTACATGGCCTTGTCGGCGCGGGCGATCAGCTCCTCTATGGTCTCGGAACTGCCGCCGCCATGCACCGCCACCCCCAGCGAGAAGTGCAGCGGCTTGTCCGGACTGCCGGAATAGCATTCCAGATCGGCCTTGCCGGCGGCCAGCAGGGCCTCGCAGCGCTGCACCGCGATCGACTCGCCGGCGCTTTCCAGCCAGATGGCGAACTCATCCCCCCCCAGCCGGGCCACCAGATCGATCGGGCGGGTGTGATGCAGCAACAGCTCGCGTACCGCCAGCAGGGCCTGATCGCCCATCTGATGGCCGTGAACGTCGTTGACCGCCTTGAAATTGTCGAGATCCACATAGATCAGGGTGGCCGGCTTGCCTTCGCGGGCCAGACGGGTGAAACGGCGGGAAATCTCGTCGAAGAAGGCGCGGCGATTGAACAGGCCGGTCAGGCCGTCGGTGCGCGACAATCGCACCACCCGTTCGTGATTGGCGATCTGCTCGGCGGCGAGGCCGACCTGATTGGCGACGTCGTCGATCAGCAGCCGGTCGTCGTCGCTCCAGGGGGCGCGGTCCTGGCCGCGCCACAGCACCACGGCCCCGTTGATGGAATGACGGTAGCGGCACACCGTCGCCAGCACCCGCCAACCCTCCAGGTCGCCGTCGAAGTGATCGGACCCCAGGAAGGAATCCAGCACCGCCCCCTCGTCGCCGGCCGCGCCCGACAGGGCGGCCAGCTCGAAATCCGAGGCATCGGGCAGGATGCGGAAGATCTGGCAGCCGGACGCCCCCAACGCCCGCGCCGTCGCCTCGGCGGCGGTCTTCAGCATGTCGGCGGGATCGACCTCGTCCCTGATGGTGCGCACGATATAGCCCAGCAGCCGCTCGCGGTTGTTGGCCCGCGACAGGGCGGCGTCGCGCAGCCGTTCCTGGGTGACGTCGCGGCAGACGCCGCGCGCGCCCTTCCACTCGCCGCGCTCGCCGCGAATCGGCGTGGCCGAGGCCAGCAGGCAGACCTGGGTGGCGTCGCTCTGGCGCATCCACACCTCGACGTCCTCGATCTCCATGTTGGTCTCGAAGGGGCTGGGGCCGTGCTGGCCGTCCTCGAACAGGACGAAATCGGTCGGCTTGCGCCCCACCAGTTCCTCGGCGGCGAAGCCCATGGCTCCCTTGGGGCTGACGAAGACGAAGCGGCCGTCCGGCCCGATCTCCCAGGCGAAGTCGCTGGAAATCTCCACCAGATCCTTGTATCGCTGCCGGGATTCCACCAGGGCGGCGCGCAGGTTGCGTTCCAGGGTGACGTCGCGCCCCACCACCAGCCGGCAGCCGTTCTCGCCGGGCAGGGCGACCAGATCGAGGATGGTGGTGCCGCCGCTGGGCATGGGCAGGCTTTCCACCGCCGTCGCACCGGGCCGGGCCAGCAGGTCGGCGAGGCAGGTGAGGCGCCCCTGGGCGATGGCGGCGGCCAGCGCCTCGGACCGGCCGTTGCCGGTCAGCACCTGGCCGTCGCGATCCAGCACCACCGCAGGCCCCGGAAAGGCGGCAAGCCCGTCCTGGGCCAGCGTCACCCCGGGTCTGCCGCCGAAGGCGGTGCGTCCACGCTGTCTGTCGCCGGTGGGGTCCATCCGATCCGGAATCCCTGTGGTTACGGGCGTAATTCCATACCATAGGCATGTCGGTTTAACGACCCCCTAACCGCGCTCCTTGCTTTGCCGCCGGAGCGAGGCTACCTATCACCCATGACACTCTTTCCCTCCGCCATCGAGACCTGGGTCTTCGACCTCGACAACACGCTGTATCCGGCGGCGTCCAGCCTGTTTCCCCAGATCGACATCCGCATGCGCCGCTTCATCGCCGAACGCCTGGACATGACGCTGGACGACGCCTTCGTCCTGCAAAAACGCTATTACCGCGAATTCGGCACCACCTTGCGCGGGCTGATGCTGGTCCACAAGATCGAGCCGGAGGCGTTCCTGTCCTTCGTCCACGACATCGACTGCACCGTGCTGGACGCCGCCCCCCGGCTGGACCGCGCCCTGGCGGCGCTGCCGGGACGCAAGCTGATCTTCACCAACGGTTCGGAGCGCCATGCCGAGAACGTGCTGGCCCGTCTCGGCATCAGCCGGCATTTCGAGGGCATCTTCGACATCCGCGCCGCCGGCTTCGTGCCCAAGCCGCAGCCGGAATGCTACCGGACCATGGTGCTGCGCCACGCCGTCGACCCCCGCTCGGCGCTGATGGTCGAGGACATCCACCGCAATCTGGCGCCGGCCGCCGCCATCGGCATGACCACCTTGTGGGTGCGCGAGGAAGGGCACCCCGACACCGCCGTGCTCGGCCAGGACGAGACCGACCTGTCCCATGTCCACCACATCACCGACGATCTGACCGGCTGGCTGGAAGGAATGGGGGGACGGTGACGGAACCGGTCAGGCGATAGCCCGCAGCGGCGCGGTCGCAAACGGCGCGGCGGCGGAACCGGGGGCGATGGTGGTCATGGCCCAGGCGGTCGAATCGACGAACAGGGCGCGCAGCAGCTGGTTGTTCAGCGCATGGCCGCAGCGGATGCCGTGGAAATGGCCGATCAGCGGCGCCCCGGCCAGATAGAGGTCGCCGACCGCGTCCAGGACCTTGTGGCGAACGAATTCGTCGGGATAGCGCAGGCCGTCGTCGTTCAGCACGCGGGTGCCGGTGGAATCGATCACCACGGCGTTGTCCAGCGAGCCGCCGCGGGCCAGGCCGTGGGCGCGCAGCATGGAAACCTCCTGCTCGAAGCCGAAGGTCCGGGCGCGGGACACTTCCGACTTGAAGGTGCCGCGGGACAGGTTGACGAAGAATTCCTGGCGGGAGATGGCGGCGCTGGCGAAATCGATCTCGAACCGCACCGAGAAGCCCGGCGAGGGCGTGAGCGAGGCGACGCGGTCGCCGTCCTTCACCGTCACCCGCTTCAGCACCTTGACAGCGCGGCGGGGAGCGGCCTGCTCGACCACGCCGGCGCATTCGATCAGGAACAGGAACGGGGCGGCCGAGCCGTCCATCACCGGCACTTCCGGACCGTTGATGTCAATCAGGCAGTCGTCGATCTGCATGCCGGCCAGGGCGGCCATCAGATGCTCGACCGTGCCGACCACCACGCCGTCGTCGTTGCGCAGGCAGGAATTCATGCGGGTGTCGTGGACCAGGGACCACAGGGCGGGAACGATGGCGCCGCCGCCGCTGATGTCGACGCGGCGAAAGCGGATGCCGGTACCGGCCTCGGCCGGGCGCAGCACCATGGTGACCTTGGCCCCGGAATGCAGGCCGATGCCGGTGCAGCCGATGCTGCTTTTCAGCGTGCGGGCGCGCACGGCGGAATGTTCGGAAAGATCGGCGGAAAAGGCGGTTCCGGACAGCTTGTCGGCAAGGATATGAGTCACGCCTGGTCCCCTATCGGTGTCGGCCGCGATCTTGTGTGGCCGTTGCGGCCGCCGCGAACCCTGTCTTTTCACGCTGATAGGTCTAGCAGCAGGGGGTCCAGCCCTCAAATCAATCATTGTTGCCAAATATTTCAAAGCCGCCGACGGCCTTGCGGGACGGCGCCCGCGCCCTCAATGCGCCGAGAACTGCTTGTCGACGTCGCGGATCAGGTCGATGCCCTGGATCATCTCGGTCATCATGAAGTCGGCGCGCTTGATGGGGCCGCCCGACTGGGGACGGGGAAACATCCTGGCGAAGGCGCTCATCTTCACGGTCAGGCCGCAGAGCGCCGAGCCGATGGTGACGTGGTAGCGTTCGATCATGCCCTTGACCGAGCGGAACTCGTCCTGGGAGATGTTCTCCCACATCTCGCGGGTGCGCTTGTCGAATACCTCCAGCCGTCCCGAGATCGAGGCGCTGATGGAATTGATCACCTCCTCGATCTGGTCGCAGGC
>NZ_CACVCH010000087.1 GCF_902729425.1 Magnetospirillum sp. SS-4
ACATTTCCGAGCGTCGGTCCCGCAGTGTCGGCACCGAACGCACCTTCGACTTGATGCCGCCCCGTCTGCCAGCATTGCTGGCATGCTATTTTTCCTCGTCCGCATTGTGCTGGAGAATGGATTTAAGTTCAGAATTCTTGCAGGCATCAACCCGCTGGCTATACCAGGACTCAGCCTTGCAAACTGTCACCGATTTGATCGCAGTATTGCTCCAATTTTTCAGGAACATCAGGCGGGCATACGCCGCACTCCCGATTGCCGGGCACCGCATAGTCGATGAACTTGGGATAATCAAGATCAAGCTCGCCCATCAGCCGCACGAAATCTTCCAGGCTGCGGTCGCCCCCAAGGCGCGGGTTGCGGGCTTTTTCTTGCGCAATGGATGACACCCGACGCTGCTTGTAGTCGTGGGCCGGATACACCAGCGTGTCATCGGAGAGCATGAACAGCTTGCTGCGGATGCTGTGATAAAGTGCCTTGGCGTCGCCGTTCTGGAAGTCGGTTCGGCCACAGCCGTCGATAAGCAATGCATCCCCGGTCAGCACCCGGTCGCCTAAGCGGTAGGCATGATGTCCGTCCGTGTGGCCGGGGGTGAAAATCGGTTCGATTTGGATGCTGTCGACGACCAGTGGCTTGCCCTCTTCCAAAGGGTGATCGACGCAGGCCAGCCCGTCGATGGCCGGATGTGCGATGCGGCTTCCCGCTTCCTGTTTGAGCTTGCGTGCCGAGGTAATGTGGTCGGCGTGGATGTGCGTATCGACGGTGAAGGCCAGGTCCAGCCCCAAGCCGCGAATTTCCGCCAAATCGCGTTCCCAGGCCGGAAGCACAGGGTCGATCAGCACTGCCTTGCCGGATTGCTCGCAGCCGATCAGATAGGTGAAGGTGCTTGAGATGGGTTCGAACAACTGACGAAAGATCATGACGGTTTCACCATGCCTGGTGGTTTCGGGCAGGATGGCTCACTCGGTTTCCGCCAGGACATCGCTGGCCATCACACGGTTCCGGCCAGCCTCCTTGGCCTGGTAAAGGGCTTGGTCGGCTCGCTCAATCGCGGCTTCGGGCTGTTCCTCCATGCCCAGTTCGGCAACGCCCGCCGATACCGTCTGAAGAATTTCGTTGTCGCCTTCTTTCACGGGTGTCGCGCAGACCGCCTTGCGCAATCGCTCCAGAACAGTCATTGCCTTGTCCAGCGGTGTCTCGGGCAGGATGACCAGAAACTCCTCCCCGCCATAACGGTAAACCCTGTCGCGGGGGCGCAAACTGCCTTTAAATCTATCAGATATTTCTTCCAGAACAAAATCCCCAAAGGCATGCCCGAAATCATCATTCACATTCTTGAAATGGTCTGCATCCACCATCGCAATGCTTAGGGGCACTTCTGTACGTTTTGACTGAGCGTGCTCGCGCTCAATGTCGCGATCAAGAGCCGCACGATTCAACAGCCCCGTAAGTTCATCAACATCTGTCATCGACGCGGAAATACCGGCCATCAAACGATTAACGACGACATCCAGCTTTCGCATCGAGGACGTCAGACGAAGGAAGTGCGTCGGTTCCAGCCCCCCGGATTCGGATGCCTCAAGGGCGGCGGAAGCCTGTTCGATAAGCTTTGCCAAACGAGCCCTGAGATTATCCGCCAGCGGGTGCTGCATGATGTCTGCCGGAGCGTCCTTCTCCAGAGCTAGCAACATATCCAATCTGTGAACGATATCCGTCTTATCCGCCGCAAGGTCACCCGCATCAGGAAATTGCAGCCGAAAAAAGAGGTCCAGTCGGCCGATTGCATGCTGGGCAATGGCTTCGCGAAACCTAGCATTGAATGCATGAAGGACATCGCTGTCTTCGTCCATGGTGATGGGGTCGGTCATCGTTGTCCCTTTGTGGCATGAAGCTAATTCGGTAACGCGGGAAGGTCTGTGCGTGGTTGACCGCAGCTCCGCCAGGCATGATTCAACAATGCGCGGAACAAAGAACGGTGCCTCCCCATGTATCCTCGTCGGACGAATTCCGCAATAGCTTTCGGGCGTTGTTCGGCAACGAGACTGCGAACTACGCCGCGGCACTCAAACACCATTACGAGACCGGTCCGCCGAGCGGCAGGGAAAGCGCTCTCTCTCAATCCCTCCAAAAAACTGATGGCGATATGGGCGCACTTACCGTGCCCTTCCGGCAAATCGCCACCACTACACTCTGCACTCCGCGTACCCCCTTCAGTGTGGGCAGGCATCACCAACCGAGCAACCTGATAATCGCTCGCATTTTCAATTGCAACAACGAAGGTTTGAGGCAATAGTGCGGCTGGTGATCGGCGAGAAGCCATCCATAAATTATCACGCCAAACTCTGCGAGCGCATATCATTCGCGCTCGCAACAGACTGCAAGGGAATTGAGATGAAGAAGCTGTTTGCTGCGGCGGCGCTGGCCGCTCTTGTCACCGCTCCCGCCCTGGCCGGCGAACAGCCGATCGGCGAGCCGATCGAGAAGAACGGCATGGAGATCGCCGGCGTCTACCTACAGGCGGTGACCATGGAGCCGCACGCCGCCCACCATGCCGGCACCGATATCCACATCGAGGCCGACATCAAGGGGCTGAAGGGCAACAACAACGGTTTCGGCGAGGGCGAGTGGATTCCCTACCTCGACATCGGCTACACCCTGACCAAGCCGGGCTCGTCCTGGAAGAAGGAAGGCAAGCTGCTGCCGATGGTGGCCTCGGACGGCCCGCATTACGGCGATAACGTCAAGATGGACGGTGCCGGCAAGTACCATGTGGTCTACAAGATTTCGCCGGGCGCCCACGGCTTCCTGCGCCACACCGACAAGGAAACCGGCGTCGGCAAGTGGTGGGCCCCCTTCACGGTCGAGTGGGACTTCACCTATGTCGGCGGCGCCGGCAAGAAAGGCGGTTACTGATCGGACGGGGGCGCCGCTCGCGATGGCGCCCCCGTTGATTCCCGAAGGAACGAATTCATGATTGCACCTCGCTTCCTCGCCATCGCCGCGATAATCCTGCTGGCGTTGCCACTCGCTGCCGCCGCCGAGACCGGCCATTGGTCCCGGATGGCCGCCGCCATTTCCGACGAGATCGCCAAGGCCGAGGCGCTGGCCCTTGCCGGCAAGTCGGACGAGGCCAAGAAGACGGTGACCCAGGCCTATTTCGGTCTGTTCGAGAGCGAGAAGATGGAAGCGGCGTTGCGAAAGGAGATCGGCTCCAAGCACGCCTTCGGCCGCGAGAAACAGTTCGGCGACCTGAGAAAGCTGGTCGCCAAGGGACCGCCCGATGAAATCAGGCGGCTTTCAGCCGCTCTCCGCTCCGGCCTGGCCGAGGACGGCAAGGCGCTCGACGCGGCGGGGGTGTCGCCCGACGTGTTCGCGGTGAACCAATGACGCGGCGCCTGCTGCTGGCCCTTGGGCTGATCGTCGCCGCCCTGCCCGCCCTGGCGGCCGAGCCGGTGGACATGAAGGCGGTGAGCCACGAACTCGTCGTCAAGGGCGATGCCCTGGTCGCCGGCTACGATCCGGGCGATGGCGCCGCGGTGGGCGACGGCTTTTCCGACCTCTATTTCGACGTGTTCGAGGAATCAGGCATGGAGCAGGCCATCGGCATGGTGGCGCCCGCCACCAAGTCCGAGCTCGAATCGCTGTTCGGCGAGGTTATCGGCAAGGCCGGCAAGGGTCGGCCCAAGACCGAGGTCGAGACCGCCTGGCAGACGCTGAGGGGGCGGCTACAGGCAACCACGGCGGAACACGCCGAGGTTCGGACGGGGCCGCTTGCCACCTTCATGCAATCCTTCCTGATTCTGTTGCGGGAGGGGTTCGAGGCCATGTTGGTGGTCACCGCCCTGGTCGCGTATCTGCGCCGCGCCGGGCAGTCCGACAAGGTGAAGGTGGTGTGGCACGGAGTCGGTTGGGCTTTGGCCGCCAGCCTGGCCGCCGCCTGGCTGTTGACCCAGGTGCTCGACATCTCCGGCCAGGGCCAGGAGGTGATCGAGGGCGCGGTCATGCTGGTGGCGGCGGCGGTGCTGTTCTATGTCAGCTTCTGGCTGCTGTCCAAGCGCGAGGCGGCCCGCTGGCAACACTACGTCAAGTCCCAGGTGGACGCCGCCGCGAGGAGCGGCCGGCTGTGGACGCTCGGCCTCGCCGCCTTCCTGGCGGTGTTCCGCGAGGGCGCCGAGACGGTGCTGTTTTACCAGGCGCTGGCCCTGTCGTCGCCGGGACAGGCGCCGGCCTTGGCCGCCGGCATGGCGGCGGGGGCGCTGGCGCTGGCCGTCCTCTACGTCGCCATGCGGATGTTGTCGTTCCGCCTGCCCATCGGCCTGTTCTTCTCGGCCACGGCGGCGCTTTTGTTCCTTCTCGCCTTCACCTTCGCCGGCAAGGGCGTCCTCGAATTGCAGGAAGGCCGCATGATCCCGATCACGCCCATCGACTGGCTGCCGCGCGTCGAGTGGCTGGGCATTTTCCCCACTGTCGAGAGCGTCGGCGCCCAGCTGGCGTTGCTGGTCCCCATGGCGACGGCGGTGCTGTGGCTGTCCATGCGGCGGGGAGCCGCGCGCGCATCATGACTCTGGTTGGGATGACCCGTGCCGTCGAAGCCTTCTTCGTCCGCCACCGCGAGCGGCTGGTGTGGCTGCACGCGGCCATGGCGGTGGTGTTCATCGCGGTAATCGGCGTGCCGGTGTTCCTGCCGGACCCACCCGGCGACGCCACGCCGCTGACCCACTGGGTCACCTTCGCCAACTATGCCCTGTGGGGGCTGTGGTTCCCGCTGGTGTTCCTGTCCGTCATCTTCACCGGCCGCTCGTGGTGCGGCCTGCTGTGCCCCATGGGAGCGGCGGCGGAATGGGCCAACAAGCGAGGGCCGCAGCGGGCCATTCCCGGATGGCTCAAATGGGAAGGCACGCCCATCGTCAGCTTTCTGATCATTACCATCCTGGGACAGACGGTCGGCGTGCGCGACCATCCGGAAGCGGCGCTGGAGGTGTTCGGCGGCACCATGCTGGCCGCCATCGCGCTGGGCTTCCTCTATGGCCGGAAGAAGCGGGCGTGGTGCCGCCATGCCTGCCCCATCGGTCTGCTGCTCGGCGTCTTCTCCCGCATCGGCGCGGTGCAGTTCACCCCCAAGATGCCGCGTCCGGGCGGCGATGCCTGGACCGAGAAGGGCGTCTGCCCGACCATGATCGACCTGCCGCGTAAAGAGGAGAGCCGCCACTGCATCCAGTGCTTCCGCTGCGTCAATTCCGAGGCCAAGGGAGCGGTGGAGTTGCGGCTGCGCCGGCCGGGGACCGAGATCGAGCGTATCCGCCACCACCATCCCAATGCCGCCGAGGTGTGGTTCCTGTTCCTCGGCACCGGCGTGGCGCTGGGCGGCTTCTTGTGGCTGGTGCTGCCGCAGTATCAGGACCTGCGGCAAACGCTGGGAGCCTGGGCCATTGAGCGCGAATGGTTCTGGATCGGCGATCCCGGCCCCTGGTTGCTGATGAGCGTTCATCCCGAGCGGCGCGAAGTGTTCGTCTGGCTCGACTTCATCCTGATCGTCAGCGTCATGGCGGCGGTGATGGCGGTAATGGCGGCGGTGATGGCGGCGGCGACGGCGACGGCGGCATGGTTGGCCGGACCCGGATTCCGATCCCGCTTCGTCGAACTGGGCTACCAATATGCCCCGGTCGCCATGGTGTCGCTGGTCGTCGGCCTGGGTGGCATGCTGTTCCAGCCGCTGGGAGCCTTCGCCGGCACCGCCAAGGGGGCGCTGTTCGCGATCGGCATCCTCTGGAGCCTGTGGCTGGGCTGGCGCATCCTGGCCGCCCAGGGCGTCGCCCCCACCCGCCGGGTCCTGGCATCGCTGCCCGGACTGGCCGGCACGCTGGCAGTCGCGCTGGCCTGGTGGCCAGCGATCTTCGGACTGTGAGCGGATATCACAGCTCTTGTCGTGTCCTCATGCACGGCCACCGTTGTGCGTCAGCCGAACGGCGACCAGGTGCAGTATGACAATCGCAGGTGGCGGATCGGCACCGTAGTAGAGCGGAGATAGAGTGACAATGCCGCCACGATAGCCAAAGATACAACCGACAGGGGCGGCTTGTGGAAAGACATCCCGACTTAATGATCGGTGGTACGCTCGACGCCCTGCGGCCGGTCCAGGGCGCCATCGTCATCGCCGAAGGGTATGCCACCGCTGCCACCATCCACGAGACTACCGGCCGGCCGGTGATCGCCGCGTTCGATTCCGGCAACCTCAAGGCGGTGGCGGAAACGGTTAGGGCCAAGTTTCCCGAGCGGGAGATTCTGATCGCGGCGGATAACGACCATGCCAACAAGCACGGCAATATCGGCCTCTCCAAGGCCGAGGAAGCCGCCAAGGCGGTTGGCGGCCATGTCGTCGCGCCGGCATTCGACGCGGACGAGAAGGCTCGGGGACTGACCGACTTCAATGACCTGGCCAAATCCCGTGGCCCGCGTCAGGTGGCCCTGGCCATCGATGGCGCCCTCCGGCAGCACCGCGAGTTGAAGCGCGGCATCGCGTGATCACGGAAAGGGGGGCGCCATGGGAATGAATATTGAACCATGCCGAAACAGGGGCCTGTCACGCCGCCTGCTCTATCGTTCGCCGGCCCTGGTCAGGGTGCTCCAGATCGCCGGCATGGCCTATCGTATCGTTCCCGTCGGTGCTCCCCTGACCGTCCTGGTCGAGGACCGGGGCGAAAGGGGGCACGCCGATCTGGTTGTCGTCCACAACGGCGCGGTGCTCGTCATCGAGCGGTTTTCCGGCCGCGACGTGGCCAAATTCTTCCAGGCGGCGGTCGGCTGCTGCCTTACCCGCTGGCGCCAGCGGGGCCGGCCTCATACGTCGGTATCTCTCAAGATATTGGTGCCGCCTGCCGGCCTTTGCTACCATCGACCACAGCCATGATCCCGATGCACGACAGGAGAACGATGATGCCCAAGAGCTATTTGAGCGAGGACCGCAAGCGGGGGCTCAGCGGCAATGCCCTCTTTGCTGCTGAATCGGCGGCAGCCGACCGGGCGGATGACGAGGAGGCGGCATGGGCCTGGCTGCGCCTGGCCGAGGTGCCGGCTCATGCCCTGTTGGCGCTGAAACGGGTCGAGGGGGCCGACTACATCCGGAGCAAGGGATTGAAGACCGAAGCTGTAGAAAAAGCCTACGGCCGCGACTGGCTCAACAGAAAGATATAACCGCTGGACGAGAGTTCGGCCGGGGAGAACAGGATCATGGCGAACGTAAAAACCATTGGCCGGCTGAACCGGCTTTTCCTGCATGAGAAGATCGTAACCGAGGCTCGGGATAAGACACCCGAGGCGGCGGAGTTGAAGGAATTCCGCCGCGAAATGGCGGAATGGCTGCAACGGATAGGAAAGAGCGGCGACCTCGACTTGATCGTCGCGGCGGAACGACGTTTCGTGACGCAGGGCATTTGATGATCGAGGTCGAGGTGCTGTGGTTAGAGGCTGCCGAGATCGAAGCTCTGTTGGTCTGTTAGCATTACAGTTGCTATTTTGGCTGCCCTCTGAATCAATGGGAAACCATGATTCGGAGGTCATGGGCTATGGCAGGGGCATCAATAGAGACGACGATGGAGATTTGGGCGTCGTCGTTGCGGGATGTAAAGGCGCGGATGCGTCCGCTTTTTGGCCAGGAGCGGGTCGCAGCATCGGCGAACTCATTTCTTGATGGCCTGCTGGGCGAAGAGCGCCGTAAGACGGGCTGGATGCGAGCGGAGGCGGCTGGCGATCCGGGGCCATGGCGACAACAGGCCATACTGGGACGCGGGCGTTGGGACGCCGATGATTTGCGCGATATTGTCCGTACTTACGCCCTCGAAACGCTGGCCGACACCGACGCCGTCCTTGTGATCGACGAGACCGGCTTTCTCAAGCAAGGGAAGGCGTCGTGCGGAGTCGGGCGACAATATACCGGGTCGGCGGGCAAGATTACCAACTGCCAGATCGGCGTGTTCGCCTCCTATGTGTCGCGCCACGGCCATGCCTTTATCGACAGGGCGCTTTATCTGCCCAAGAGCTGGACGGACGATCCGACCCGTATGGCGGCTGCGGCTGTACCCGCTGAAACCGCCTTTGCGACCAAGCCGGCCCTGGCGCGCGCCATGATCGACCGAGCCATCGCTGCCGAAGTGCCCTTTGCCTGGGTGGCGGCCGACAGCGTCTACGGCGTCGGGGCGCTCGAAACCGCTCTGCGGCGTGCGGGCAAAGGCTATGTTCTGGGCGTAACGTCTCAACACGCCGTCGCCTCCTGGGGCAAGGAGCGGCTCGTTGCCGGAACCGCCGTCGGCGTGGTGCAAGACCTATCCCCGTCCGACTGGACACGCCTGTCGGCGGGCGAGGGCACCAAGGGCGCCCGCCTCCACGATTGGGCCTATCTCGAATTGGCTGATCTTGACGCCGCCGACTATGATGCTGCCCGCGCCGGGGTGTGGACACGCGGATTGCTGATCCGCCGCAACATCGCCGATGGCGATCTCGCCTTCTTCTCCACCTGGTGCCCGGCGGGCACCCCCGTCCAAACCCTGGTGCGCGTCGAAGGTCATCGCTGGGCCATCGAGGACAGCTTCGAGGCCGCCAAAAACGAACTCGGTCTCGACCATAACGAGACCAGATCATGGCACGGATGGCACCGCCATGTGTCCCTCGTCATGCTCGCCTTCGCGATGATGGCCAGCATCCGCTGCCGTGCCAATGCCGCCACTCCCCAAAAAACGCAGATGCGGATGCCCCGAAGCAACCGCCGCTGATCCGCTGGTCCATTCAGGAAATCCGCCGCATTGCCATCAGACTGGAGCGGGCAAGGGTCATGCCGGCCCACATCATCGCATGGTCCCTATGGAGACGAGCGCATCAAGCGGTTGCTCGACGATGCCACATTAACACAAAATCGCAACTGTAATGCTAACAGT
>NZ_CACVCH010000088.1 GCF_902729425.1 Magnetospirillum sp. SS-4
GGGTCAGCAGCAGGTTGCGGTGGGCGGGCAGCGATCCGGGATTCAACTCCTGCGCCCGCCGGTAATGGGCCATGGCGGCGTCGGGCTGGCCGAGATTGCGCAGCAATTGCCCCATGTTGCTGTGGGCCTCGGTCATGTCGGGAGCGATGGCCAGGACCCGCTCGAACTCGGCGGCGGCCTCGTCGAGGGCGCCCTGTCCCATCAGGACATTGGCCAGGTTCATCCGGGTCTTGGGGTCGCCCGGGTCCAGTTCCAGCCCCCGCCGGAACGAGCGGGCGGCGTCGTCCAGGCGCTTCAATCCGTTGAGGACGATGCCGAGATTGTTGTGGGCGGCGGCGAATTCCGGCCTGACGGCGATGGCCTGGCGGAAGCTGGCTTCGGCCTCGGCCAGCCGGCCGCGATCCTTGAGCATGACGCCCAGGTTGTAGAGACCTTCGAAATGGGTGGAATCGACCTGGATGGCCCGGCGATAGCTGGCCTCGGCCTCGTTGGTCCGCCTCAGCCCCTCCAGGGCGTTGCCGAGAGAGACATGGAACATGGGAATGTCCGGCCGGGTGGCGATGGCGGCCTGGAAGTGGGGCAGGGCAGCCTCGGCCTTGCCGAAATGCAGCGCCAGCAGGCCAAGATTGTGGTTGGCGTCGGGATGGCCGGGGATGGCGGCCAGGATAGCGCGGTAAAGCCGTTCGGCCTCGGCCATGCGGCCGTCGCGGTGGTGGGTGATGGCCTGCTTCAGCGCCTCGTCGACGGTCATGGCCGGCCATCCCGTCCGATGCACCAGCGCCGCCACACGGCGCGGTAGGCGCGTTCGATCTGGCCGGCCCGTCTCCGGGCGTCGCACAGCGGCGACGCCTCGATACGCCGGCGCAGGCCGGCGCGCAGCCGGGTCAGCCGGTCGGGGTCGGCGGCAAGGCCCTCGCAGATGTCCACATAGGCGTCCGGCGATCCGGCGATCAGTTCGCCAAGCCCCAGCGGCGCCATGATCGAGGCGGCCCAGCGGCTGACCATGACCCGCCCCGGCAAGGTCACTACCGGGGTTTCCATCCACAGCGCCTCGAAGGTGGTGGTGGAGCCGTTGAACGGAAACGGGTCCAGGGCGATGTCGATGTCGTGATAGAGGGCGAGGTGGGATTGGGCGCTGTCGCGCGCCGCCGCCAGGTCAAGCCGTTCCGGGCCGATGCCGTTGGCGGCCATCGCCGCCAGGATGCGCCGGCTGACCAGCGGTGCCGCCATCCAGTCCAGGTATTTCAGCCGCAGGCGGGAATTGGGAACCCGGTGCAGCACCCTGGCCCACAGCGCCAGGGTCTCGTCGGACAGCTTGGCCGGATTGTTGAAGCTGCCGAAGGTGGGATAGCCGTTGACCAGCATCGGCAGCCCGCCCGGCGGCGGCGCGTCGGCGATGGGATCGTGAAGATAGAAGCTGGGCAGGCGGATCGGGCGTTCGGTGAAGCGCTCGTCGCCATGGCGCGGCACCAGCACCCGGTCGGCGATCAGGTAGTCCATCGCCTCCAGCCCGCTGGTGGCGGGATCGTGGAAGCTGATCTGGATGGGGGCGGGACGGAAGGCGCAGACCTGCGGGCGGTTGAGGTCGAAGCGGCCGGCAAGGCTGACCAGGATGTCGATGCCGTCGGCGCGGATCAGATCGGCCACCTGGCGGTCGCTCATGCCGATGATGCCGCGCCAACCGGCGGCCTGGGCGTGAAAGCGGCGGCTGAACGAGTCCGAGGAGGCTACATGGGCGTAGAAGAACAGCTCGAAGCGGTCGCGGTCGTGGGCCTCGACCACCGGAATCAGGTTGCGTCCCACCGGATGGCCATTGAGGTCCGAGGACAGATAGCCGATGCGCAGGCGGCGGTCGGGATCGGGCGGATTGGCGAAGGCCACGGCCTGCGGATAGTGGGGCCGGGCGTGGCGGGCCTCGAAGGCGCGGTGCTCGGCGAATTGCATCTCCGGCGTCCAGGCGGGGTCGTACAGGATGGCGGCCAGCAGGTTGCGGTGGGCCATGACGTTGTCCGGCTCGATCTCCATCACCCGCCGGTAGCTGGCGATGGTTTCACCGTAGCGGCCCTCCATCCGGAACAGGCCGGCCAGCTTGTTGTGGGGCTCGGCCATCTTGGGATCGAGGGCCAGCGCCCGTTCATAGCAGTGCCGGGCGTCGTCGAAGCGGGCCTGTTCGTTCAGCGCGCATCCGAGATTGTACAGGGCGCCGGGATAGTCGGGGCGAAGTTCCAGGGCGCGGCGGTGGCAGGCCTCGGCCTCTCCCGCCTGACCCATCTCCATCAGGACGCCGCCGAGGTTGTTGTGGGCCTCGGCGTAGTCGGGACGCAGGGCGACGGCCTTGCGATAGTGTTCCGCCGCGTCGCGAAGCCGGCCGGTCTTGGCGCACAAGACCCCCAGATTGTAGTGAGGGTCGACGAAATCCGGCCGGATGTTCAAGGCCTTGGTATAGGCGGCGATGGCCTCGTCGTGCCGCCCCAGCGCGAACAGCGCCGTTCCCATGTTGTTGTGGGCCTCGGCGAGGCCGGGCCTGAGGGCGATGGCCAGTCCGTATTGCTCCAGCGCTCCGGCCGGGTTGCCCGCCAGTTGCAGGGCGTTGCCCTGGTGGTAGCATTCCTCCGCCAGGTCGGGCTTCAGGGCCAGCGCCCTGGCGAAGCGGGCGCTGGCCTCGTCGTGCCGCCCCAGCCGGGCGAAGGCCTCGCCGAGGGACAGGTGCAGGTGGGGGACGTGGCCGGCATTGGCGACCGCCGCCATCAGATGGGGCAGTCCCGGCTCGGTCTTGCCGAACGCCATGGCGATCCGGCCAAGATTATGGTTGGCCCAGGCATGGTCGGGCGCTGCCTTCAAGATGGCGCGATAGAGTGCCTCGGCCTCGGCGAGGCGGCCGGCCTGATGGTGGGTGATGGCCTGCTTCAGGGCGTCGTCAAGCGTCATGATCGTTCCTGCACCAGCGGCGCCAGACGGCGCCATAGATCCGCTCCAGCTGCCGGGCGCGGAGGCGGGGATTGCACAGGGGCGATGCGGCGATGCGTTCGCGCAGGCCGGATCGCAGGACGGTCAGCCGGTCGGGATTGGCGCACAGCGCCTCGCAGATGTCCACGTAGTCATCGGGCGAGACGGCGATCAGGCTGGTCAGGCCAAGCGGCGTCAGGATCGACGCGCTCCAGCGGCTGACCATGGTCTCGCCCGGCAAGGTGACCACCGGAACGCCCATCCACAACGCCTCGAAGGTGGTGGTGGAGCCGTTGAACGGGAACGGGTCCAGCGCCAGATCGAAATCGCGGTAAAGGCCCAGATGCTCCGACAACCCTTCCACATGGCCCAGGATGTCGATGCGGCGGCGATCGATTCCGTGGGCCTCCATGATCTTGAACACGCGGTCGTGAACGGCGGGCGAGGTGAACCAGTTCTTGTATTTCAGGGACAGCCGCGCGGTGGGCAGGCGGCCAAGCACCTTGGCCCACAGCGCCAGGGTGGCGTCGGACAGCTTGGCCGGGTTGTTGAAGCTGACGAAGGTGGGATGGCCGTTCGCCAACAGCGGCGGCATGGGGGCGGGGGGCGGCGCGGCGATGGGCTCGTGCAGGTAGAAGCTGGGCAGGCGGATCGGGCGTTCGGTGAAGCCCTCGCGGGTGTGGCGCGGCGCCAGTACCGGGTCGGCGATCAGGTAGTCCATCGCCTCCAGCCCGCTGGTGGCGGGATCGTGGAAGCTGATCTGGACGGGGGCGGGGCGAAAGGCGGCGACCAGCGGCCGGTTGTTGTCGAAATGGCCGGCCAGGGTGACCAGGATGTCGATGCCGTCGGCGCGGATCAGGTCGGCGACCGCGCCGTCCTCCAGCCCCGCCACCATCCGCCAGCCATCGGCCCGGCGGCGGAACCGTTCGGTCATCTCGTCGGCCAGCAGGACATTGGCGTAGAAGAACAGCTCGACCTTGTCGCGGTCGTGGGCTTCGACCAGCGCGATCAGGTTGCGTCCCACCGGATGCCGCCTGAGATCGCCCGACAGATAGCCGATGCGCAGGCGGCGGTGGGGATCGGGCGGATTGGCGAACGACGCCGAGACGGGATAGTGCCGTCTGGCCTGCATGTCCTCGAAGCGGCGATGCTCGGCGAACAGCGTCGCCGCGCTCTGGCCGGACTGGTAGAGCAAGGCGGTGAGCAGGCTGGAATGGGCGCGGGTCAGGTTGGGGACGATATCGAGGGTCCGTCTGAAGCAGGCGACGGCCTGGTCCAGGTTGCCGGTGTCGGTGCAGGCGGTCGCCATGTTGTAGTTTGCCGCCGCCATGTCGGGGCGGAGCGCCAGCGCCTTGCCGAAATGGTCCAGCGAATCCTGGAATTGTCCCAGGTCCCTCAGGATGCCGCCCAGGTCGCAATGGGCCTCGGCATAGTCGGGGCGCAGCGCCACCGCCCGGCGATAGCACTCCGCCGCCTCGGGATTTCGGCCCAGATCGGTCAGGATCTCGCCCATCTCGGCATGCCCTTCCGCCCGGTCGGGCTGCAACTCCACCGCCTTGGCGTGGCAGGCCAGGGCCTCGTCCAGCCGTTGCAGCGAACGCAGCGCCCGCCCCAGGGCGGCATGATAGGCGGCCATGTCCGGCCGGGCCTGGATCGCCGCTTGCAGATAGGCAAGCCCGGCCTCGGCATGCCCGGTCTGCCCGGCCAGGATTCCCAGGAAATGATTGGCGGCGGGATGGTCGGGCAGGGCCTCCAGGATGGCGCGATAGAGGCGCTCGGCCTCGGCCAGCCGTCCCGCCTTGTGGTGGAGGATGGCCTGCTCCATGGCTTCGTCGACGGTCATGGGCGGCGGTTCCGGGTCGCGCACCAGCGCCGCCACAGGGCGCGGTAGATGCGTTCCATGTGGCGGGCCTTGGCCTTGGCGTCGCATAGCGGCGAGGCGACGATGCGGTCGCGCAATCCGGATCGCAGGGCGGTCAGGCCGTCGGAATCGGCGCACAGGCGCTCGCAGATGTCGACATACCCGGCGGACGAGGCGGCGATCAGTCCGGTCAGTTTCAGCGGCGTCAGGATCGAGGCGGTCCAGCGGCCCAGCATGGCCTCGCCCGGCAGGGTGACCACCGGCACCCCCATCCACAGCGCCTCGAAGGTGGTGGTGGAGCCGTTGAACGGAAACGGGTCCAGGGCGACGTCGATGCGGTCGTAAAGGGCGAGATGCTCGGCGACGCCGTCCACCGACCCCAGCAATTCGATGCGTTCCGCTTCAACGCCGTGCTCGGCCATGATGGCGATGATGCGGGCACCGATGCTGGGGGTGCTCATCAGGTTGCGGTATTTGAGCGCCAGCCGCGCGGTGGGCAGGCGGCGCATGACCTCGGCCCACAGGACCAGGGTGTCGCGGCTCAGCTTGGCCGGGCTGTTGAAGCTGCCGAGGGTGGGATAGCCGTTGCGCAGCATGGGCGGCGGTGTGACCGGCGGCGCGTTGTCGATGGGGGCGTGCAGGTAGAAGCTGGGCAGGCGGATGGGGCGTTCGGCGAAGCGCTCGCGGCCGTGGCGGGGCGTCAGCACCGGATCGGTGATGATGGCGTCCATCACCTCCAATCCGCTGGTGGCGGGATCGTGGAAGCTGATCTGGACCGGCGCCGGCCGGTAGGCGGCGACCAGCGGCCGGTTGTTGTCGAAGCGGCCGGCCAGGACCACCAGGATGTCGATGGAATCGGCGCGCATGACCTCGGCGATCTGCCGGTCGTCGTGGCCGACCACCGAACGCCAGCCGTCGGCCAGACCCTGGAACTCCAGGGTCTGGGCGTCGGGGCGGTTCACGTTGGCGTAGAAGAACAGCTCGACCCTGCCGCGGTCATGGGCATGGACCAGCGGCAGCAGGTTGCGGGCGACCGAATGGCCGCGGAAATCCGACGAGAGGTAACCGACGCGCAGGCGGCGGTCCGGATCGGGCGGATTGGCGAACGACACCGTGGACGGATAATGGGGGCGTGCGTGCAGGTCCTCGAACCGGCGATGCTCGGCATAGCGCCGCTCCAGCGTCCAGCCGGGATGGAACAGGATCGCCGACAGCAGGTTGCGGTGGGCGGAGGCCGATTTCAGGTTCAGGTCGACGGCGTCGAGGTAGTGGATGACGGCTTCGTCGTAACGGCCGGTCCCCATCAGGACATTGCCCATGTTGTTGCGGGTCTCGGACAGGTCGGGCCGCAGCGCGGCCGCGCGCCGGTAGCAGTCCAGGGCGTCGTCCAGCCTGCCCAGGTCCTCCAGGGTCCGGCCCATGGAATTCAGCGGCTCGGCAAGGTTCGGATCGATATCCAGCGCCCGCTGGAAGCAGGCCAGCGCCTCTTCCGGCCGGCCCATGTCGCGCAGCGAATTGCCCTTGTTGTGGTAGCCCTTGGCGAAATCCGGCCGGAATTCCAGGATGCGGTCGTAGCAGTCGATGGAATCCCGATAGCGGCCCAGCGCCCACAGGGTTCCGCCCATCAGGTTGAGGGCCTCGGCGAAATCGGGTTTCAGTTCCACCGCCCGACGCAGGGCGTCGATGGCCTCGTCCAGCCGGTTCTGGGCGTGAAGGGCGAGGCCGAGGTTGTAATGGGCCAGGGTGAAGCCGGGGGCGGCGGCGATGGCGCGGCGGTAAAGGGCGATCGCTTCGTCCAGTTCGCCCCGGTCCTGGTGGATGATGCCCAGGAACATGAGGGGCTCGGCGAAATCGGGCCTGACCGCGATGGCGCGGCGGTAAAGGGCCACGGCTTCGTCCGTCCGCCCGCGGTTCTGCTCGACATGGCCGAGGGCGACGTTGGCGTCGGGCAGGTCGGGATCGATGGCCAGGGCCTGACGATGGCAGGACTCGGCCTCGTCGACGCGGCCCAGCACCATCAGGGCGTTGGCGAGGCCGGCGTGAAAGGCGGCGGCTCCGGGCCTGGCCGCCACCGCCGCCCGCAGATACGGCAGCGCCGGCTCGGCCTTGCCGAAATGAACGGCGATCAGGCCCAGATTGTGATTGGCGTCGGGATGGTGGGGAACCTGTTCCAGGATGGCCCGGTAGATGCGTTCCGCCTCGGCCATGCGGCCCGCTCGGTGGTGCTCGACGGCTTGGCGCAATGCCTCGTCGACCGTGACAACGGAAGCCGTCTCCATCTGTTCCCGCGAATCATCGAATTGGTCCAGGCGGGCGAACCATACAAGATGGCGCGAACCCGTCATAGGGGAATGTTGGTAATGCCTATGGGCAGGAGGGTGCGTCCTTGAGGGCGCTTGTCCAGCGTTCGGCCCAGCCGTCCTCGTGGGTGGCGCCCGACATGGTCGACAGCCTGACGCACGAGCCGTCGCCCGAACGCTGGGCGTAGCGCGCCGCGATGAAGCCCGGCACCACCGTGTCGCGGCCGCCGCTGTAATGAATTTGCGGCAGGCGCGCCAGCCGGGGGGCGACGTCGATGGGATTGAGCGACGCCGGAATCTGGGTGACCCGGTGATGGTTGTGCAGGGCGACATGGTCGAGATTGCCGGCGACGGTCCTGAGGCTCAGCACGTCCGGGCGTCGCGCCGCCAGCAAGGCGGCGACGGCGCCGCCGCCGGAATAGCCCACCAGATGCAGGCCGGAGGCGCCGGCCCTGGCCTTCAACTGCTCCACCGCCTGGTCGGTGGCGGCGATGACCTCGGGGGCGAAGCGCTTGGACGACCAGTAGGCGTCGTGGCAATGACGCTCGCGCCCCAGGTCGACGTACTGGCAGGGGCGGCCGAGATAGGCGACGTTGGCGGCGGGGTCGCGGACGGCCAGTCGCAGGGCCAGGGGATTGTCCGGGGTTGGGTTGAGGGACAGCTGGGTGCGCGTCGTCCAGGCGCGGCCGTCGCCCTCGATATAGACGGTGAGGGGCTCGCCCGGCCGGCCGAGATGGCTGTAGCTCATCAGGGTGAAGCTGTCGGTGCGCAGGGTCGCCTTGGTCATCCTGGCCGAGGCGGCGATGGCGTCGGCATCGGCGCCGCGTTTTTCCACCGTGCCGCAGCCGGCGGCGAGCAGAAGCAGCAGGCAGGATGTCAGGGCGCGGTGCATCGGCGGTCTCCGGCAAGGATGGACGTGGCCGGCATTCTCGGGGGCGGGCCGGCGGCTGTCAACGCCGGCACCACCTTTTCCAGAGGGCGCGGCAGGCGCGTTCGAGATGCCTGGCCTTGATCCTGGCGTCGCAGAGGGGCGACGCCGCGACGCGGTGGCGCAATCCGTCGCGCATCCTGGCGAGGCCGTCGGGGTCTGCGGACAGGCGCCGGCAGATGTCGACGTAATCGGCGGGGGAGGC
>NZ_CACVCH010000089.1 GCF_902729425.1 Magnetospirillum sp. SS-4
TGTTTTCGTCGCCGCCGGCCAGATCCACCGCGGAGGTGGTGGGCCCGTCGTTGACGGCGGCCAGATCCAGGGTGGCGGTGCCGGCGGTGCTGTCGACGCCATCGCTGACGGTGTAGCTGAAGCTGACCGGGCCATTGTAATTGGCCTCCGGCGTGAAGGTGAAGGTGCCGTCATCGTTGGGAGTGATGGTGCCGTGATCGGCGCTGACCGCGCTGACCGACAGGGTATCGCCGTCGATATCGCCGGCATTGGCCAGCAATTGCGCCTGGGTCAGGATGATGGCGGTGTCCTCGGCGCCGTCGGCCAAGTCCACTGCGGAGGTGGTGGGGCCGTCGTTGAGGCCGTTGACGGTGACGCTGAACGACTGGGTGACGCTGGCGCCCTGGCTGTCGGTCACCTGGACCTGGAACTGTTCGGAGACATTGTCGCCCAGGCCGAGGGCACGAGTCGCCTCGGACGCCACGAAGGTGTACTGGCCGGTGGCAGGGTCGATGGAGATGGAGCCGTGTTCGTTGGTGATGGAATCCACGACGTTGCCATCGGAATCCACCAGCCGGAAGCTGAGGGCGTCGCCGTCGGGGTCGGAGGCGCTGATGCGGCCACTGACGCGACCCTCCTGAACGGTGCTGACGCTTTCGGCTTCAAGGATGACCGGAGCCTGGTTGATCTTTTCCTCGACGGCCTCGACCTGCTCGATCTCCTCTTCCGGGGCGGGCGCTTCCTCGGCCGGCGGCGGCGCCGGAGGGGCGCCGCCGGTAACCACGCCGCCCACCGGAATGCCGCCCAATCCCTCGCCCGCCGTCACTTCCTGCGGGCGGAACTCGGCATCGGGCCGGGCCAGATCGTCGAACGCCTTGACGTTCAGGGGCTTCACCCCCTCGGCGCGAATCTCGATGGAATCGGCGTTCTCCTCGGCCTGGGAGGGTGCGCTGCCGAGATCCGGCGGCGCCACCCGGCTGGTCTGGGTGGTCTCGATGGCGACGTCAAGCGCGACATTGACGCCGCCGACGATGCCGCCGACGTCCCGGACCTGGGGATTGCTGGTGGAGCCCTGCTGCACGTTGGCGAGATTGCCGAGCGCGGTATCGCCGACATCGGCGGCGCGGGCCACGTTGAGGCGGCTTTCGCCCAGGGTTTGGCTGTCGACGTTCTGCAACACCGTCAAGTCGTCAAGCGCTTGATGGGCGCCGTCACCGGTACCGGTGTTGTGATCGGCGGGCTTGTTGGCATTATCGTTTGTGTCGGCCATCGCGCAGCTCCCAGGGCAAAAAAAAGCCCGGCCTCAAGGAGGTCCGGGATTTGTTCGATTCATTATGGTCCCGTCGCGATCCGATTGCAAACGTTTTTCAGACGGGGCGGCGCCCCGGCTTGGGAGAGGGTGTGAAATATTGTTACTTTATCGCCCCGGTTTATGTAAGGGACTTGCGATGAACGGGGAGGCTTGTCTATTCTGCCGGTCCCTTAGAGAGGGGGCGGCGGCGGAAAAACTCCGGTCGCGCCAAAGGGAATAACGCAGCAAAGATTGGGACAGGACATGGCAGACAGGGCATTGATCACGGTCGATGGCAACGAGGCATGCGCTTCGGTGGCGTACCGGGTCAGCGAGGTGGCGGCGATCTATCCGATCACACCGTCTTCAACCATGGGCGAACTGGCCGACCAGTGGGCGGCCGAGGGGCAGAAGAACATCTGGGGCGTGGTTCCCGAGGTGGCCGAGATGCAGCACGAGGGCGGCGCCGCCGGCGCGGTCCACGGCGCGCTTCAGGCCGGCTCGCTGGCGACCACCTTCACGGCCAGCCAGGGCCTGCTGCTGATGATTCCCAACATGTACAAGATTGCCGGCGAGCTGACGAGCTTTTGCATGCACGTCACCGCCCGCACCCTGGCGACCCATGGCCTGTCCATCTTCGGCGACCACTCCGACGTCATGGCCTGCCGCCAGACCGGCTTCGCCATGCTGGCCTCGGGCTCGGTGCAGGAAGCCCACGACATGGCGGCCATCGCGCACGCCTCGACCCTGCATTCCAGGGTGCCGTTCCTGCATTTCTTTGACGGCTTCCGCACCTCGCACGAGGTCGCCAAGATCGAGGAACTGACCGACGACGACCTGCGCTCGCTGATGGACGAGGCGGCGGTCAAGGCGCATCGCGACCGCTCGCTGTCGCCCGATCATCCGACATTGCGCGGCACCGCCCAGAATCCCGACACCTTCTTCCAGATGCAGGAGGCGCGCAATTCCTGGCACAGCGCCTGCCCCGGCGTCGTCCAGCAGGAGATGGACCGCTTCGCCGCCCTCACCGGGCGCGCCTACAAGCTGTTCGACTATGTCGGCCATCCCCAGGCCGAGCGCCTGATCATCATCATGGGGTCGGGCGCCGAGACGGTGCACGAGACCGTCGCCGCCCTGGTCGCCCGTGGCGAGAAGGTCGGCGTGCTGAAGGTCCGCCTGTTCCGGCCGTTCTCCCTGGACGCCTTCATTTCCGCCCTGCCCACCAGCGTCCGCTCCATCGCGGTGATGGACCGCACCCGCGAGCACGGCAGCATCGGCGAGCCGCTGTATCTGGACGTGCTGGCGGCCCTGCACGAGGCCAAGGCCGCCGGCCGCCGCCCCACCGCCGCCGAGCCGGCGGTGATCGGCGGACGCTATGGCCTGGCGTCCAAGGAATTCACCCCCGCCATGGTCAAGGCGGTGTTCGACGAACTGGGCCGGAACAAGCCCAAGCCGCACTTCACCGTCGGCATCATCGACGACGTCACCCATCTGTCGCTGGAGATCGATTCCTCGTTCCACCTCGACCAGCCCAAGGTCAAGGGGGCGGTGTTCTTCGGCCTGGGCGCCGACGGCACGGTGGGCGCCAACAAGAACTCCATCAAGATCATCGCCGAGAACGCCGGGTTCCAGGGACAGGGCTATTTCGTCTACGATTCCAAGAAATCGGGCGCCATCACCATCTCGCACCTGCGCTTCTCGCCCGAGCCCATCCAGTCGGCCTACCTGCTGGACCAGGCCGATTTCGTCGCCTGCCATCACTTCGTCTTCCTCGACAAGTACGAGGTGCTGCGCTACGCCCGGCCGGGCGCCACCTTCCTGCTGAACTCGCCCTATCCCAGGGACGAGACCTGGGACCGCATGCCGCGCGAGGTCCAGCAGGAGATCATCGACAAGAAGCTGGACGTCCATGTGATCGACGCCCGCAAGGTGGCGCTGGCCACCGGCATGGGCAACCGCATCAACACCATCATGCAGACCTGCTTCTTCGCGCTGTCGGGCGTGCTGCCGCGCGACGAGGCCATCGGCCACATCAAGAAGGCCATCGAGAAGACCTATGGCCGCAAGTCGGAGGCCCTGGTCGAAAAGAACTTCGAGGCGGTCGACCAGACGCTCGCCTATCTGGAGCGGCTGGAGATTCCGGCCAAGGCCTCCGCGACGCGCACCAAGCCGCCGATCGTGCCCGACAACTCGCCCGATTTCGTCAAGCGCGTCACCGCCATGATGCTGGGCAATCATGGCGACCTGCTGCCGGTCTCCGCCTTCCCGGTGGACGGGGTGTGGCCCACCGCCACCGCCCGCTACGAACGCCGCAACATCGCCGCCGAGATTCCGGTGTGGGACGAGGGGCCGTGCATCCAGTGCAACAAGTGCGCCCTGGTCTGCCCGCACGCCGCCATCCGGGTCAAGGTGGCCGAGCCCGCCGCCATGGAGGGCGCACCGGCCGCCTTCAAGCGCATGGATTATCGCGGCAATGAGTTCAAGGGCAGCGCCTACATCGTCCAGGTGGCGCCCGAGGACTGCACCGGCTGCACGCTGTGCGTCAAGGTCTGCCCCGGCAAGGACAAGAAGGACCCCTCGCGCATCGCGCTTCGCATGGAGGACAAGGGACCGCACCTGGAGACCGAGAAGGTCAACTGGGACTTCTTCCTCGGCCTGCCCGAGGTGGACAAGGAAAAGCTGGGCACGCCGACGGTGAAGAGCGCCCAGCTGCTTCAGCCCCTGTTCGAGTTCTCCGGCGCCTGCCTGGGCTGCGGTGAGACCCCCTACATCAAGCTGATGACCCAGTTGTGGGGCGACCGCCTGATGATCGCCAACGCCACCGGTTGCTCGTCGATCTATGGCGGCAACCTGCCGTCCACCCCCTACGCCGTCAACGCCGAGGGTCGCGGGCCGGCCTGGGCCAATTCGCTGTTCGAGGACAATGCCGAGTTCGGCTTCGGCTTCCGCCTGGCGCTGGATCGCCACAAGGAGCACGCCCGTATCCTGCTGTCGGCACTGTCCAGCCAGGGCAAGGTGCCGGAAAAGCTGGCCAACGAGATCATCCACGGCGACCAGTCGACCGAGGTGCTGATCGGCGTTCAGCGCAAGCGGATCGAGGATCTGCGCCGGGTGCTGTCCGGCCTGGGCGACCCGCTGGCGCGGCGCCTGGAACAGGTGGCCGATTATCTGGTGGAAAAGGTGGTGTGGATCGTCGGCGGCGACGGCTGGGCCTACGATATCGGTTATGGCGGTCTCGACCACGTCTTCGCCTCGGGCAAGAACGTCAACATCCTGGTGATGGACACCGAGGTCTATTCCAACACCGGCGGCCAGCAGTCCAAGGCTACCCCCATCGGCGCCTCGGCCAAGTTCGCCACCGCCGGCAAGACCCTGCCCAAGAAGGATTTGGGCATGATGGCGATGGCCTACGAGGACGTCTATGTCGCCAACATCGCCTTCGGCTCCAAGGATGTCCAGACCACTCGCGCCCTCCAGGACGCGGTGAGCTGGCCCGGCGTGTCGCTGATCGTCGCCTACTCGCACTGCATCGCCCACGGCTACGATCTGGCCCACGGACTCGACCAGCAGAAGCTGGCGGTCGACGCCGGCTACTGGCCGCTCTATCGCTGGGACCCGCGCAAGCTGGGCACCAACGAGAGCCCGCTGACGCTCGACAGCAAGGAGCCCACCGGTTCGCTCGCCGACTTCATGAAGGGCGAGGCGCGGTTCCAGATGGTCGAACGCGCCGATCCCGAGCGCTACCAGGGACTGGTCGGTACCGCCGAGGCCAATATCCGCCGTCGCTTCGCCATGCTGCGCCGTTTCGCCGGCCTGCCCGACGCGACGCCGCCGTCCAGGAAGGACGCGGCCGAGT
This sequence comes from Magnetospirillum sp. SS-4, assembly GCF_902729425.1. Taxonomy (GTDB): domain Bacteria; phylum Pseudomonadota; class Alphaproteobacteria; order Rhodospirillales; family Magnetospirillaceae; genus Phaeospirillum. The sequence goes on from NZ_CACVCH010000089.1 coordinate 5,127, forward strand.
AGGCTTCGTTTTTTCCAACGCTCCTCCCGGCAATGGGGGGCGAATTGCCGACAGGCCCCGTCGTTTTCCGGCGGGGTCTGTTGCTTTCCGGGCCCAAAACCAAATCGGCCACGTCAGAATGTGTATTGTTAGAGTCCAAGGATGCCGGCGTCGCCGTCCACCGGTATCCAAACCCGGTCACGGTGCGCCCGCCCGGTCGCGGCGATCAGTCGCTGAACCCTGAGGCCATCGGCAAGGGTCGGGCCGCCGGGCGTTCCATCCGCGATCCAGTCGCAGAACCGGCGCGCCAGCCGGGACGCGGGAACGATGCGGCCATCGCCGCCGGTGGCGGTCTCTTCCGCGATCAGGGCCATGGAGCCGTCTCCATGGCTTCCGGCAAGCAATCGAAAGCCCGAGGCGTGGTCGCCGCTGCTGTTCTCCAGCCGCAGGCAGCCGTGCGCGAAGGTGACGTCCAGCCGGTGCTCGCGCAGCGGTGCCGAATCGATGCTGGCGCCGACCGAGGCGGTCATCCCCGAATCAAAGGCCAGGGCAAGAATGGCCGAGGTCTCTCGCCGATCGTCGGGCGCCAGGCGCGCGGATATCCCGGATATCGGCCCGAACAGCCATTCGAGGGCGTGGAAACTGTGGGACAGGACGGGGGCGACCACGCCGCCGCCTTCGATTCCGACACGCTTCCAGCTGTCCAGGCCATGGGCGACGGCATAGCTGAGAAAGTGCCACGACAGGTGGGCGTGCAGCGGACGGCCGAACTCGGCCGCGTCGACCATCGCCTTGGCCCGGCGCCAGGTCTCCAGTTCGGGGAACAGGAAGTCGACCATGTTGGGCCGCCCGGCCTTCTCGGCCGCCGTCGCCATCCGTGAGGCATCGGCGGGGTCGGTTGCCACCGGCTTCTCGCAGAACACCGCCAGGCCATGGCCAAGGGCCGCGCAGACCATTTCCGGCTGAGCCGATGGCGGACAGGCGACGGCGACGGCGTCAAGTCCGGCTTCGGCCAGCATTCGCCGCCAGTCGTCGAACCACAGATCGATGCCTTCGGCGGCGGCGCATTCGGCGGCCTTGCCGATCCGTCGGGCGGCGACGGCCCGAATGTGGACGCGATCATCGGCACGGAATGCCGGAATCAGAACCTGGCGTCCGTACCCCAGGCCGATTATTCCGACGCGGATCGTCATGGCGGGAATCCGGGCCAGCCATCGAGAATGGATGGGTCGAACGGCGCGTCGTCGGCCACGAAATACTCGTCTCCGCGCCACCACGGGTAGTTCGCCTTCATGACGTAGCTTTCCCGGCGGGAAAAGCTGTCCGCCGAGGAATGGAAATTGACGACCTTCATGCGGGCGGCGGCGAAGGCGAGGACATCGCACAATCCGCTGCGTACCCCGATGAAATAGCCGGCGGTCTCGACGAACTGGTTGATCAGGGACAGCGGGACGTCGACGGTGGCGATGTCGGCCACCATCGTCGTCTTGTCCGAGAACATGTTGGCGCCGTTGCAGACGACCTTGTAGCCGGCCCCGGTCAGACGTCCGGCCAGATCTTCCCACCAGCCGGGACCGATGCTGCCGTTGCTGTTGGTGTGCGGGGCCAGCAGGACGGTGCGGCCGGCCGGAAGCCGCCGGGAGGCCAGCAGCGTCCTGATCGTGGCGGCACCGCCGCGAGGGGGGCGTCCGGCCTGCTGGAGGGAGTCCGGCGGCAATCCGAGGGTCGTGCGGACCAGATCGGCCAGGGGGATGGTCTGCCCCGCGACGTCGATGTCGTGAAAAGCCGGAAGAACGACATGGGGGCGGCCGGGCGCGCATCCGGCCAGCGGCGCGACCCGGTTCTTGCTCAGGGTGGGGCCCGGGTCGACCAGCAGGTCCAGGCGGTCCTGGAAGCAGGTTCCCAGGTCGCCGCCCAGGCTGGTGCAAACCACCACCCGCTGGTCCGGGTGCATCCGCCGGAAGGCGCCGAGCAGGTAGAACAGGTGGACATGGTCGCCAACACCGCCTTGCGGGAACAAGAACCAGACGCGGGACGGATCGCGTTCCCCCAATCGTTCCAGACACCTGTCGCGGAAGTCTTCCCATTCGGCCCGTTGCGCCGGAGAGGCGGCGGGGCGCGTGGCGGCGCTGTGTGCGATCAACCGGTTCAGCATGGTCTGGCGCAGGTCCATGTTTCCGGTTGAATGGGCGTGCATGGCGCCGGCATGCAGCGTCAGGGGATGATCCGGGGCCAGCCGGTCCGCATGATCCAGCGCCACCTGGATGTCGCCGGCGGTTCCGGCCTTTCCCATCAGGAGGATGACGGCAAGGCCGGCCCAGGCGTTGCCGTTGCCCGGCTCTTCGTCGAGAACGGCCCTGATTTCGCGGATGGCGTCATCGGTCCGGCCCATGCGGGCCAGAATGAGGCAAGCCGCCACCCGAATTGACGAGGCCGTTCCGGGAACCGCCAGGATGGCCGCCTCGCGGTAGCAGGCCAGGGCCGTTTCGGTGTCGAAGTCGATCGAGCAGGCATGGGCCAATCCGCTGAGGGTGGCCGGATTGCGCCGGATGGCCAGGGCCATGCCGAACAGTTTCCGATACAGTGGGGTGCGGGTCGACGAGGCCAACGCTCCCAGGTCGTTCAGCCGGTCGACGCAATCGGCGGTCAGGTCGGCGCGGAAATCGGGGGATGCGAGAAGGGCGGCGCGGGCATAGCCCAGCGCATTGTCGAAATCCCCTCGTTGCAGAGAGACCAATCCCAGAAGCCAGGCGCACACCGGATCGTCCAATTCGTCGCCGCCCAGGTCGCGGCACAGGAACTCCACCTCGGACAGGCGTCCGCAATCGTGCAATCCGGCCAGGAAGGCGGCCGGCAGCCTGGCCGTTCCCTGTCCGGCGGTGGCGGGGGCGGGCGGGG
>NZ_CACVCH010000090.1 GCF_902729425.1 Magnetospirillum sp. SS-4
TGGTGTCGGGACGGAGGCGCTGCACCAGATACATCAGCACACCGCGAACCTCCTTCATGCGGTTGCCGATTTCGACATGGTCGTTGGGAGCGAGAGGGGCTGGAGGCGGAGTGTATTTCACCGAATGCCCTCCTGCTGCTTGATCCAGGCCAGCAAGGTGCTCTTGCGGGCGCAGACCACGTTGCCGATGCGGAAATGGGGCATGCGGATCTTGGCGTCGCTCGTGTAGTAGTAGATTTTGCGGCGGTGCTTGGCCGAGCCGAAGACGAACTCGGCGATAGCGTCGGCGCCACGCAGCAGGTCGTCGGCCAGCGGCAGGCAAAGCTCTCCCGTGGCGGGCTGAACCCGCGCAGCTTCTGTCATGTTTGATCTCCTTCGCTCTACTTCCGGGCGATCAGTTCGCCGATGCGGGCGATGCCGGTGAAGTCAAGTTGCGTCGATTTCTTGAAATGTTGCGACTTGGGTTGCAGGGTCGGGTGGGAATAGGAGTACTGGAAGCTAGTCTGGCGCTCGCCGATCATTGGAACGTCGGCTAGGTTGATGTCGAAATAGACCAATGCCTGGTAGTCGTCGCAGTCGAAGTAGATGCTGGAATTCCGCGTCCTTTCCTCGAACATGGCGGGGTCCAGGGTCGCCAGTTCGAGGACGCCGGTCAGCATCTCGACGAAGGTGTGTTCCCGATCCAGCAGCACTGGCAGAATGCCGCGAAGGCGAGCCAGCATGTCGGGTGAAGCATTCTCCTGCACCTTGTCCACGTCGGCTTTGAAAACGTCCATATTGCCGATGTGCTTGAGGATGGTTACCGCTTCCTGGGCGATGCCGTTGTTCAGGATGGCCACCAGCAGGTGGGCCGCATCCCCGGCGGTCATGTGCGCGGCGCTCAGGCCACGACCGGATTGCGACAGGTACCCCGCCTCGCGGACGAAACGTGCGTGGCGGGTGACCGTGGCATGGTCGATGGCGGTGAGGGCCGCGATCAGATCGACGAGTTCGGCGGCGCGAGCCATACTGGGGGCATCCTCCTTTTTGATATCCCATTTGCTATCACGACTCATGACTTCCCGGCAAGCGCCATCTGCTGTAAACTCAAATGAAGGTCGGGAATGATCGGGAAGCGTTGGGAACCGCTGGAAATCATGGCCGGATCGAGGGCGTATGGACGACGTATGCGAAAAGGAGGAAGACCATGGCGACAATACGAAAGCGCAACCTGCCCAGCGGCGAGGTACGCTGGATGGTGGATTTCAGGGATGCGGCAGGAAAGCGCCGCGCAAAAATGTTCGAGCGCAAGCGGGACGCCGATGCGTTTCTGGTGGCCGCCCGTGCCCAGGTGGTCTCCGGCACCTTCGTCCATGACCGGGACACCGTCACCATGCGCAAGGCGACGGAGCACTGGCTGGAGCAATGTCTGGTCCGCCGCGATGCAGGCCAGCGGATGGAAGCTTCGTCCTATAAGAATTACGAGGGCAAAGTCCGCCTCCACATCCTCGACGAAGCCATCGGCATCGGTGGGATCAAGTTGGCGAATCTGGACACCACCGCCCTGGAGGCGTTCCGCGACCGCTTGCTGCAAAACGGGCGAACGGTCCTCATGGTCCGCTCCATCATGTCGGTGATCGGCTACATCATGAAGGCGGCCCGGAAGAAAAAATGGTGCACCCACGATCCGGTGGCCGACGTGGAAACCATCGCCGCCAGCCGCATCAAGAGCCGCGTGCATGTGCCGAGCGATGAGGACGTGGTCCGCATGATCGTGCACGCCGACATGCCGCTGAAGCCCATGCTGATGGTTTCAGCCTTCTGCGGCCTGCGGGCCAGCGAGTTGCGCGGGCTGACCTGGGACAACGTTGATCTCGACGCCAAGCTGATCAAGGTGGTCCAGCGCCTGGACTTCCGCAACGTGTTCGGCCCGCCCAAAACCAACGCCGGTGTCCGCGAGGTGCCCATGGCCGACGAGGTGGTGTCGGCACTGCGCGTTTGGAAATTACGGTCGCAGAAACACAGCCTGCGCTCGGAGCACAATTTCGTGTTCGCAACCCGCAACGGCACGCCGTTTTTCCACAGCGAAATCCTCAAGAGCTACTTCTATCCCATCCGCAAGCTGCTGGGGATCGAGACCCGCTGGCACGACCTGCGCCACTACGCCATCTCGTGCTGGCTGCGCCAGGGCTACTCGATCAAGGAGACTCAAGCCTTCGCCGGGCACGCCTCGGCCCAGATGACGATTGACAGATATGGACACTATCTGACAAAGGGTGACAGGCATTACGGAATGAACAAAATCGTACAGTCCGTATTGAAGCAACACAGCGGCAACACGGATGGATAATAGCATCCTTAAGTATTTGATGTGTTTGAGCTATTTTCTTTAGTTATTCACTACTACCACATCGATGGGGCGGCTGACGCTCAACATCCTGCTGTCCTTCGCCCAGTTCGAGCGTGAGGTGATCGGTGAGCGGGTGCGCGACAAGGTGGCCGCCTCGCGGCGCAAGGGAATCTGGATGGGCGGGCCGCTGCCTTTCGGCTACCGCTGCGCCGACCGCAAGCTGCTGGTGGTGGAGGAAGAGGCCGCCACCGTGCGAATGATCTTCGAGCGGTTCATCCGCCTCGGCTCCGCCACCCTGCTGGTCAAGGAACTGGCCGAGGAAGGCATCACCCGCCGGGGCAAGAAGCTGGACAAGGGCGGCCTCTACAAGATGCTGGCCAATCCGCTCTATATCGGCAAGGCGGTCCACAAGGGCGTGGCCTATGACGGAGAACATCAGCCGATCATCGACCAAGCCCTGTGGGACAAGGTCCGATCCGTCATGGAGGTGTCGCCCCGCACGCGGGCCTGCCGCACCAGGGCGCAGACGCCAGCTTTGCTGAAGGGGCTGATTTTCGCCCCCGGCGGCCGCTCCATGACTCCCAGCCACACCCGCAAGAAAGGGCGGCTGTACCGCTATTACGTCACCACCAACGTGATCAAGGAAGGCCCCGCCGCCTGCCCGGTTGGCCGCGTCCCCGCCGCCCAGGTCGAAAATGCGGTGATCGACCAGTTGCGCTCGCTGCTGCGCACCCCGGAGGTGGTGGTCCGCACCTGGAAAAGCGTCCGCGCCGAGGGCGAAACCATGACGGAACGCGAGGTCGCCGCCACTCTGGGCCAGCTTGATCCCCTCTGGGACGAACTGTTCCCCGCTGAACAGGCCCGCATCGTCCAGCTTCTGGTCCAGCGCGTCGATATCTCCACCGACGGCATCGCCATCGCGCTCCGCACCGAGGGGCTGGCCCAGCTTGCCGGTGAACTGAAACCGGCCAAGGGGCGGAGGGCGGCGGCATGACCACCGTGTTCGTGCCGATGACCTTCCGCCGCATCGGCGGACGCAAGCGGATCGTCCTGCCCGACGGCAGCCTGTACAACCCGGAAACACGGGTGCCGGTGGACAGCCCTATTGTCTGCTCACTGGCCCGTGCGTTCCGCTGGCGGCGCCTGCTGGAGACCGGGCGCCACGCTTCCATCAACGAACTGGCCAAGGCCGAGCGGGTGGACCGCGCCTTCGCCAGCCGGGTTTTGCGGTTGACCCTGCTGGCCCCGGACATTGTCGAGGCTATTCTCGCGGGCCGTCAGCCCGAGAAGCTCACCGTGCGGGCGCTGCTGGGGCCGTTTCCGGTGGAGTGGGCTGAGCAGCGGCGGATGTTTCTGGGCGACGGGTCGTGACGCCAATGGCGGAGCCATATGAGACACACTTGAAATGGTTGTCATACCCGTTTAAAGTATAGGAAGTGGGTCCCGTGACCGCTTTGGAGCGGTGAGCGGTTGTCATGCCCGTTTAGGAGCCGGACCATCATGATCCCTGCGGGCCAGGTTCAGAATTTGACTGGGTTGACAGCCAACCAACTGCGGGAATGGTCGCATCGCCGCGGCCTCATTCCGCCAGACATTGAAGCGGGTGGCCCTGGCCGCCCGGCGCTCTATGGCTGGCAAACCGTCCTGCTGTTGCGCATTGCCGTGGTTCTACGGGAGCACTTCAAGATTGAACTGCAAGCGCACAAAGATTTGCTTCATGCGCTGCACGACCTCTTCTCTGGTGTGCCATTCCCCACATTGCGCGGGTGTGTGCTTGCGCTTCGCGCGATGAAGCATGGCGAGCTATTGTCTGAAGGCCTCGTCCGTGTCGGCGGAGGTGATCCGGATACGTTGCTCCTGCGCCTCGACCCGCACCTGGATGTAATCGAAGCCAAATTCGCCCCACAAGATCAAAGCGGGCAGCTTCCACTGTTTCGAGCGGTGCGGATCCGATGAATGCACTAGCCTCAATCGAGCATGGGCTGCGCGGCCTGGGATATGGGGCCGGGGCGTTGCGTCGTGCCTATAGCTTCGCCGACGTTCTCGATCCCAGCGCTGAAACGCGAACAGTGGTGCTTGCCGCCTTTACCCACATTCCCGAGTCCTTCCGGTCTGCGGCCTTCGGCGTCATTCAGAATGAACCGGACAGCCCCGCGGCGATTATGGCCAATCGTGCGCTCGGAGCTCCAGTTTTCTTCTCTATCGATGGGGATGATGTCGGTGTATGGGCGGTTGGTGCGCGCGTGGCACCCCGACTCATCGAGCGCGTACCGGCTTCCCGGCTGCCCGACCTGTTTGCGCGCTATCGCGACAGTTGGACTCCGCAGGCGCTGCATCGGGCGAAGGCGGTGGGGCTTCCTCGTGGTCCGATCCAACTCGACTTTATCGATTTAGGCCTGCTTCCTGCCATTGAGCAGGAGGTCCAGCACAAGCTCCACGAGGCTATGGCAGAGGTTCTAGAACTGCTCCTGCCGCCTAACGCCGACCGTGACAGTGAGAAAGCTGCATTCCGACTGACCTTCCGCTTGCTCGCGGCCAAAATCCTAATCGACCGGGAACATCCTGCGGCCTCTGAGTGGGCGCAGGAGGACGTTAACGCCGTCCTGGACGGTATCCAGCGTTATTATGGTCTTCGGCTGCTCGGGACCGATGTCGCCGCAGTCGCCGCCGACAATATCGCGGCAGCTTGGGCGCGGCTACGAAGGGCGATTACGCTGCGCAACATCTCGTCGGATAGCTTGGCGTTTGTCTACGAGAATACTCTCGTCACCGCCGACACCCGCAAGATGTTCGGCACGCACAGTACGCCACGACCCGTAGCCGAGTATGTGCTCAGCCAAATCGATCTTTCCCGCTACGATCCAGAAACGGTGCGGATTGCCGAGCCCTTCGCTGGCGCCGGAATTTTTCTGGTTGCTGCGCTTCGCGAACTGCGTGATCTATTACCGCCAGATTGGTCGGCCGAACGGCGCCATCAGTTTCTGGTCGATCATATGGCCGGGGCGGAATTAGATGTGTTCGCCTGCGAGGTGGCGACGCTGTCGTTGATCCTCGCTGACTATCCCAACGCCAATGGCTGGCACCTTCGCTCTACAGATCTCTTCGAAAAGGGGGCGCTCGAAACGTTCCTCAAGGATGCGACCGTCATCCTCTGCAATCCTCCATTCGAAGATTTTACGGCCGATGAACGGCGCGAATATTCGGACGCCTTCGCCATTTCGCCATCCAAGGCAGTGGTTGCGCTCAATGCGGCCATTGACGCCGCGCCCGAAGCGCTCGGGTTCGTGCTGCCGCGTGGCGTTCTCCAGCAGACCAAATACAGCAAGCTTCGCAGGCGTCTCGCGGCCGCTTATGGTCGGGTCGAACTCGTCTCGCTTCCCGACCGTATCTTTGAAAAAGCGACCTATCCGTGCGCGCTCGTAATCGCGACTGACCGGCGACCAGAGGAGGATATTGCCAAGTCACTGCGGCTGAGTGCGAAAACGGTGACGGACACAGGGCGGGCGCGCTTCCTTTCGGACGGCGCGATTACTTCGTCGCGCCAGGCAGTGCGGGCGGCGCCGGAAGGAGACTTGTGGATCGGCGAACTGGATGCTCTTTGGTCCTATCTTGAGGACGCGCCCCAACTCGGCAATTATGCTGATATCTTCCGCGGGCTCCAGTGGCGGACCCAACGCGCTGGGGTGTTCTCCGAACCAGGGCCAATGCGCGAACGCGGAATCTACAAGCCGGCTGATAGCCTTGTTCCATTTCGCCTGATGAACCCGGTTTGGCTCAGTACGGATCCAACGCTCAACCTATATCCAGGCCCACTGACGCGCTCATGGGATAAGCCTAAGGTCCTGATTAACAATCAGCGCTCGTCCCGTGGGCCTTGGCGACTTGCTGCGGCCGCCGATAATAGCGGGCTTTGGGCCTCCCAGCAGTTCACCGGGATCTGGCCGACAGCCGACTATGACATTTATGTGCTCGCGGCGATCCTGAATGCTCCGCTCGCCAATGCCTTTGTCACCGAGCATTCGACTGACCACGATTTCACCAACGTCATGCTCGCAAGCCTGCCACTCCCGCGTTCGCTTGACACAGCGGCGCTCGGCGAGGCCGTCCGTGAATATCAATCGGTACTCGAAGAAAAGCAGCGCACACTGCTTCCCTTCGATGATGGTGATGCACGGCTGAATCGATTGCTCGTCTGGATCGATGCGCTCGTCCTCGACGGTTATGACCTGCCGCCGCGTCTTGAACGGCAGCTATTCGCCTATTTCGAAGGTCGCGAACGACCGACGCTTCATGATTTCCACGGCTGGCTACCAAAGGATCTGAAGGGTTATGTTCCCCTTCACGAATGGTTGACCCGGGACCATGCCCCCAACCGCGGTGCATGGGTGCTGGATGTCTTTAAGCCTGCACCCGATGAGGAGAATGACGCGCTTTTAAGGTTTCTTGCCTGATGGAGCAGATTCTCCTCGACACCAATTTCGTGTCCGTGCTGTTCGATCCGCGGCGGCCTAATTTCACCGCCGTACAAGCTCGCGCACAGGCATTTGCCCAAACAGACCTCGTATTTCTATCGGCAGTTGTTCTAGCAGAACTTCGCTATGGCATGGAGGCGGCTCAGCGCGTCGGGCAGGACATCTCCCATATTCGCCGAACGCTGACCCAGGCGGCGACCTACCCCCTGGCCGAAATCGGGCGCCATACGGCGGAAACCTATGGCGACGTCAAGGCGCGGTTGGCTGACCACTATCTCGATATCTCGCGCAGGGCGCCCAGGTGGCTGGAGAACTGGCAAGACCGGGCCTCCGGACAGATGCTCCAGGTCGATGAAAACGACCTGTGGATTGTCGCTCAAGCGGTCGAGCGCGATTATTTGCTGGTGACGAGTGATCAGCGCCTTGCCGATCGCTTCAGCCCTGCGATTCCGGAGTTGCGGCTGTCGGTCGTTTAAGAGGGGCGTGCTTCGCTGGAGAAGGCTGTTGATACAGTGAACAAGCTCCATTGCCGGACTCCGTCGGCCCTCCACGAAAATCGCCAAACCACATGGCGCAGCGATTTCGGGAATATCATTGAATTCCAGGAGGCTTCCCACCTGTTGATACGGAGGGGTGTGTCAATAGGTCTGGAGAGAAAGGCGCAGCAGAGAGAGAATTTGGCCGGTTTTCTCGAAGCTCGTGTCAGCGCCTCTACCAAACAAACTCGCGCGGAACCTTGGGATATCCAAGGCCGCGTCTTCGCGGTAGAGCCGGTTTGTCTGGTGAGATTGGCGTAGGAAAGGGAACCGCCAACCAACCCTCTCCACCA
>NZ_CACVCH010000091.1 GCF_902729425.1 Magnetospirillum sp. SS-4
GATGGATGGTGAGACCGTTCACTCCAAAGCCATCGGACGCGATGGACGGGTTCATGATGCCGCCAATAAAAAAATCCCCGGAGACCAGAGGTCTCCGGGGACGGGTCGTATAACCCTGCACGTTTCTTAGTAGATGTCGTGCTGGGTGTTCCAGACGTTGAACTTGCCGGTCGGGGTGATCAGCTTCGGATCCTTGATCACCGCCTTCAGCTTGCGGGTCTTGTCGTCGATGATCACGATCGCGGACGGATCGGTCTTGCCGGCCCAGATCGAGAACCAGACTTCATCGCCCTTTTCGTTGTACTCGGCATGGACGGCGCGCTTGACCGCCTTGGTCTCGGGCAGATCGGCCATCTTGGCGATGTTGATCACTTCCGGACCCTTGTCGAGGTTCTTGATGTCATAGACGGTCACCGACTCGGCCAGTTCCTTCTCGGGCATCAGCGGAGCGTCGGCCCAGAGGTTGTTGGACTTGGGGTGGGTCTTGACGAACAGCGAACCGGCGCCATGGTTCTTCAGCTCGGCGACGACCTTCCAGGCATTGGCCTTGTGCTTCACCGGATCGGTGCCGATCAGGGTGATCACGTCGGCGCCCAGGTGCGAGGTCGCCCAGACGGGGCCGAACTTCGGATGGTTGAAGTTCGCGCCGCGGCCCGGGTGGGGCTTCGCCTTGGTGGAGACCAGGCCGGCCAGCTTGCCTTCCTTGGTGTCGACCACGGCGACCTTGTCGGACGCATTGGCGGCCACCAGGAAGTAACGCTTGGAGGCGTCCCAGCCACCGTCATGCAGGAACTTCGCGGATTCGATGGTCGTTTCCTTGAGGTTCTTGATGTCGGAGTAGTCGACCAGCTTGATCAGGCCGGTTTCCTTGAGGTTGATCACCCATTCCGGCTTGATCATCGACGAGACGATCGAGGCCACGCGCGGCTCGGGATGATACTCGCCATCCACGGTCACGCCGCGGGTGGAGACGATCTTGAGCGGCTTCAGGGTGTAGCCGTCCATGATCACGTACTGCGGCGGCCAATAGGAGCCGGCCACGGCGTACTTGTCCTCGTAGCCCTTGAACTTCGAGGTGTCGACCGAACGGGCGTCCATGCCGATCTTGATGGTGGAGACGACCGCGGGGGTCTCCATCCACAGATCGATCAGGTCCAGCTTGCCGTCGCGGCCGATGACGTAGACATAGCGGCCGGAGGCGGACAGGCGGGAGATATGGACGGCGTAGCCGGTCTTGATGATGGTCCAGATCTTCTTGGTGTCGCCATCGATGAGGGCGACTTCGCCGGAGTCACGCAGAGTCACCGAGAAGACGTTCTTCAGGTTGACCTTGTTCATCTGCTTCTTGGGACGGTCCTCAGGCTTCACCTGGACCTTCCACGAAGCGGTCATGTCCTTGATGCCCCATTCCGGCGGAACGTCGGGGGTCATCTGGATGTAGGTGGCCATGTCACGGATTTCATCCTTGGTCAGGATGTCATCGAAGTTGACCATGCCACCGTCGGTGCCATTGGCGAGAATCTTTTCCAGGCGAGCCTGGCCGAGCTTGACGGTCGCCGCCGGCTCGAGATTCTTACCGGTCGCGCCCTTGCGCAGCACGCCATGGCAGCCGGCGCAACGCTCGAAGTAGATCTTCGCGCTGGATTCCTTGGCTTCCTTGGACAAAGTCGGCTGCGCTTCCTGAGCGAAAGCCGCGCCGCCCATTGCCAACGGCAACGCCGACATCAGCAGTGCGTTCCGAACACCCTTCCACATACGGCAACCCTCCCTTACGACAAACAACGCTGTGATCGATACGCCGGTTTCCGGCCCCGATCGAAGCTTCATGTCCGGGCACAATGCCCTCCAACCGGTCGATACGATGTGACTATCGTCAAATTCGGTCAACGAAAGTCTTGTGATCGTACGACAATAAACCTCATCCCGCCTTGTCGCAGGCACGGCGAAGCAGGGCCACGTCGTCGATGTGGACATCCGTGCCGGAAGTATGGACGCCAAGGACCCGCAACCGCCCCAGCACCCGCGACAGGCTTTCGCGGCGAATGCCCACCCGGCTGGCCAGGACCTCCTTGTTGAAGGGCAGCGACACCACGGCCCTCCCCTCGACCGACGCGGTGTGCGCCAGCAGGAATTCGGCGACCCGCTGCCACGGCGTCAGTTCCTTGAGATCGCGGATTTCGGAGGCCAGCCGGCGGTTCCACTTCACCAGCGCCGCCAGCATGCGATAGGCCATGGCGTGGTCGGAATGCAGCGTATAAAGAAAGGCGCGCCGCGCCACCCGGATCAGGGTGGCGTCCTCGATCACCTCGGCGTTCAGGGGAAAGCGGCCGACCGACATCATCGCCGCCTCGGCGAACGACGTGCCGGGGCCGAAGATCTCGACGATGCTTTCGCGGCCGTCCTGGGCCAGGGCGAACAGCTTCACCGACCCGTCCAGCACGATATAAAAGCAGTCGGCCTCGTCGCCGGCGCCGAACAAAAGGGTGTTGCGGCGGCGGAAGATGGTGTTGGAATCGGCCAGCAGGCGATTGACCACGTCGACGGGAATGCCTTCGAACAGCGGCAGGGCGGCCACGACCTCCTGGGCCGATTGCGAGCCACGGAACAGCCGCTGCGGCGTCGACAAGGTGCGGTCGCAATCCTCCCGCGGGCCCTCGCAGGACGGACGGCAGGGACACGGAATCGGCCCGCCCTCGGCCTGGGACGCCGATTTGCTCCTAGTGGGTAATCGCTGCGCCGTCGCCATAGCTCCTCAGCCTTGCCACATCGGCTATTTCTACCTTGTCCGTACGGCTGGCGACCACCCCTTTATCGCGCAATTTGGCGAAAGCGCGCGACAGGGTCGCCGGGTCCATGCCCAGATGCTCGGCCAGATGGCGTTTTTCATAGGGAAGACGCACCACCGCATGGCCCGAGGCGTCGCCCGCCAGGGACAGCAGGAAGCTGGCCAGCCGCTCGGAGGTGGATTGCATCTTGAGCTCGGTGATCTCCTTGACCTGCTCGCGCAGATGCGCCGCCATGGACGAGATCATGGTGATGGCGACCTCGAAGTGGGATTCCAGATAGCCCATCAACCCATGGGCCGGCAGGGCGATCACCGTGGTCGGCGCCGTCGTCTGGGCGCTGGAACAATAGGGAATGCCGGACAGCACCGCCTCCTCCCCCACGGTCTCGCCCGATGTCAGGCGCAGCAGCATGGCGGTGGATTCGCCGTTGGGAGACGGCAGCAGGACCACCTCGCCCGACAGGATCAGGAACAGGTGGCTGGCCGTGTCGGCCTCGCGAAACAGGACGGCCCCCTCGGGGAACTCCAGAACCTCGTGACCATCCAACAGGGCGTGAATCTCGTGGGAAGGAAGCGGCGCAAACAGCGGGTGCCTCCTCAGCGCGCCCAGGGCTTCGGTTTCCATGTCCCTCCTTTGGATGCCGCCATCGGAACACCGGCATCCCCGTCGTTGATTATCATCTGTCTAATCTCGGAATACCAGCCTTGACTTCGGTTAATATGCCCTGGCCGCGAGATAAGGATGGGGTGGGAGCCGGCAGGAATGGCGTATCACCTGAAAACTAAGACAAATCTAATGTTAAGGCGGATCGCGGTATCCTCCATCAAATTGATCAAGGTCACGTCAATTCGTCCCGTCCAGACAGTAGAGTGCGCCCGCCTGAGGCCGAATGCCGTCCCGGGGGTCATGGGATGCAGGCTGGTCTGGCGTTGTGTCGGGTGCCGCCGGCGGAGTCGCGGCATCTTCCGATTATTTGCCCAGGATCAATGCCATCACCCGGCAATCATGCTAAGGATGGCGCGGCGATCGTGGGCAGCAGATGGTGCTGGGGAGCGCAATGGCTACTGAATCCTTTTTCAGCAAGCTGACGAAAATGAAAATCATGGGGGCGTCGCTGTTCGGCGCCGCCGTGATCTTCGTCGGCGGCATCGTTTTCTGGGGCGGCTTCAACACGGCGATGGAAGCGACCAACACGTTGGGCTTCTGCATCAATTGCCACGAGATGAAGGACAACGTCTACCAGGAATACAAGAAAACCATCCACTACACCAACCGCAGCGGCGTCCGCGCCTCCTGCTCCGACTGCCACGTTCCCAAGGACTGGGTCCACAAGTTCGTGCGCAAGATCCAGGCCAGCGGCGAGGTGTTTCACTGGCTGCTGGGAACGGTGGATACCCCCGAGAAGTTCGACGGCAAGCGCTATCAGCTCGCCAAGCGCGTCTGGGAAACCATGAAGAGCACGGATTCGCGGGAATGCCGCAACTGCCATGCCTTCGACCAGATGAACCCCGAGATGCAGAAGCAGCGCGCCCGCAAGCAGCACGTCAACGCCCAGGAAGAGGGCGGCACCTGCATCGATTGCCACAAGGGCATCGCCCACAAGCCGGTCCACCACCTGCTGGAGCAGGAAGAGGAGCAGAAGGCCAAGGAAGCCGAGGCCAAGAAGGCCGCCGCCGCCAAGCCGGCCGCTCCCGCTCCCGCCCCGGCCACCGCCGCCGCTCCCACCGCTCCCACCGCTCCGGCCGCGCCGGGCGTCGCCCTGCCGCCGGTCACCGGCAAGGCCGTCGACTGGAGCAAGGTCGCCGAGACCAAGACCGTGCTGTTCTACCCCGGACAGACCCCCATCGAGTGGATTCTGACCGGCACGGATCATGGTGGAAAGCGGGCCTTTACCAAGGGTGACCGCTGCTTCGAGTGCCACAGCAACGAGGCCGCGGACATGGGGGCCAAGATGGTCTCCGGCGCCAAGGCCGAGAAGACCCCGATCCCCGGCAAGCGCGCCGCCTTCCCGCTGTCCATCAAGGCGGCGTACGACGCGGACAATCTCTACATGCGCTTCGAGTTCCCGGCCGGTCCGCACAATCCGGTCCCCTTCGCCCAAGGCGGCAAGATGGACCCGGACAACGAGATCAAGCTGGCCATGATGATCGGCAGCGACAAGGTCGCCATGGCGACGCAGTCGGGATGCTGGACCTCGTGCCATGCCGACAGCCGCGACATGCCCAACGCCCCCGCCAAGGACGCGCTGGGCGCCGCCAAGGGCATCGACACGTCCGGCGGCTTCGTCACCAAGTACGTGCCGGAAAGCCGGACCCAGTTCGACACCACCAAGCGCGACAACTGGGACAAGGTGAAGCCCCAGGCCGACCTGGATGCCCTGCTGGCCGGCGGCGCCGTCCTCGACCTGACCCGCTACAAGTCCAGCGGCGTCTCGGAACAGGGCTACGTCCTGGCCGAACGGGTGCTGAAGCCCGGCAACGACGTGGCCTATACCGGCAAGAAGGAAGGCGACAAGTGGGTCGTCACCATGGTCCGCCGCCTCAAGGCCACCCAGCCGGGCGAGGTCAATCTTGTGGCGGGTCAGTCGTACAGCGTCGGCTTCGCCGTTCACGACGACTACACCTCCGGACGCTTCCATCACGTTTCCCTCGACCTCAAGCTCGGCCTCGACGCCGAGGGCGAGATCAAGGCCTCGAAGATGTAACCGTCACCAACAACAGGAGAGCACGCGCCATGAGCATCCTTTCCCGCACCACCATGCTGGCAACACTCCTGGCGAGTGCCCTGGTCTCCGGAGGGGCGGCGCAAGCCGCCCCCAAGGAGATCAACTGGGGATCGGTCGCCGCCGCCAAGACCGTCCTGTTCTACCCCGGCCAGACGTCCATGGAATGGATCCTGACCGGCACCGACCACGGCGGCGCCCGCGCCTTCAAGAAGAACGACCGCTGCTTCGAGTGCCACTCGGAAGAGGCCGCCGACATGGGCACCAAGATGGTGACCGGCGCCAAGGCCGAGAAGACCCCCATCCCCGGCAAGCGGCCGGCCATTCCGCTTCAGGTCAAGGCCGCCTACGACGCCGAATACCTTTACATGCGCTTCGAGTTCCCGGCCGGCCCGCACAGCCCGGTTCCCTTCGCCCAGGGCGGCAAGATGGACCCGGCCAACGAGATCAAGCTGGCCATGATGATCGACGGCGGCAAGGTCGACATGGCGGCGCGCTCCGGCTGCTGGACCTCGTGCCATTCCGACAATCGCGACATGCCGACCGCGCCGGCGGCTGCGGCTCTCGGCGCCGCCAAGGGCATCGACACCAAGGCCGGATTCGTCACCAAGTACGTTCCGGAAAGCCGGACCCAGTTCGACACCACCAAGCGCGACAACTGGGACAAGGTGAAGCCCCAGGCCGACCTGGACGCCCTGCTGAAGGGCGGATCGTTCCTGGAACTGCTGCGCTACAAGTCCAGCGGCGCGTCCGAACACGGCTACATCCTGGCCGAGCGGGTGCTGAAGGCCGACCCGGCGGTGGCGTTCACCGGCAAGAAGGACGGCGCCAACTGGGTGGTCACCATGACCCGCAAGCTCAAGGCCGATCAGCCCGGCGCCGTCAATCTGGAAGCCGGCAAGAGCTATGTCGTCGGCATCGCCGTCCACGACGATTTCACCAGCGGACGCTTCCATCACGTCTCGCTTGACCTTAAGCTGGGGCTGGACGCCGAGGGTGAAATCAAGGCGGTGAAGCAGTAACCCCAACCCGCGGGAGGAGACGATGCGCATTTCGGCGGCTGTCATCATGGCCGTGGCGGCCATCGTCTTCTCCTCGCCGGCATCGGTGGCCGGAGAGACCGTGCGAGTCGGCATGAACAAGAATCTGTACGAGCCAAGGGTCCTGAGGATCAAGCCAGGCACCACCGTCGAATGGGTCAACGACGAGAAGCGCACCAGCCACAGCGTATTCTTCGAACAGGAAGGGCTGGAGGAATCCGACCGGCTGTTCCCCGGCGAAAGCTGGAAGCGGACCTTCGACAAGCCGGGCGTCTACCCCTATCGCTGCGGCCCGCATCCGGAGATGACCGGAACCGTCGAAGTGACTCCGTGAGTTCCGGCATGAGCAACGATCACCCCCCCCTGATTCATCTGGTCGGCGCCGGCCCCGGCGACCCCGAACTGCTGACCGTCAAGGCGTTGCGCCTGATCCAGTCGGCCGACGTGGTGGTCTATGACCGGCTGGTGGGCGAGGGCATCCTGGACCTCATTCCGGCCGGCACCACCCGCATCTGCGTCGGCAAGGAAAGCGGCCACCATCTGCTTCCCCAAGACGAGATCAACGACCTGCTGGTCAGTCTGGCGCGGCCCAGCCGCCGGGTGGTCCGCCTGAAGGGCGGCGATCCGTTCGTGTTCGGCCGGGGCGGCGAGGAGGCCCTGTATCTGGCCCGCTACGGCATCGCCGTCGAGGTGGTGCCCGGCATCACCGCCGCCGCCGGCTGCGCCGCCGACGCCTGCATTCCCCTGACCCACCGCGACGTGGCGCGCGGCGTCCGCCTGATCACCGGACATTTCAGCGAGAACCGCGACCTGGACCTGGACTGGCCGCGGCTGGCCGATCCCGCCTGCACCCTGGTGGTCTACATGGGGGTGGCGACCATCGGCCGCATCGCCGACGGCCTGATGGGCGCCGGCCTGCCCGCCGACACCCCCGTCGCCGTGGTCGAGCGCGGCACCAGCGGCGCCAGCCGCACCCTCTACGGCGTGCTGCGCGACATCGAGGCCGACGTCAAGCGTTGGGATGTCCGCCCCC
>NZ_CACVCH010000092.1 GCF_902729425.1 Magnetospirillum sp. SS-4
GAGATCAAAGAGAATTTTGCAAAGATTGCGGTTCGCGTCTTTGAACAAGGATACGACTTTCGCCATGGCATGGCCTTGGCGATCCCTGTGCTCATAACCGAATCGCTAATCCGGGTCATGTGGACCTTTAAGCAGAGATTCTACCGCGACGTGCCGTTGGGCGAGTGCGCCCCTCTCGAAAAAAACCCAGAACTCCGGCGGATGCTCCTGATCGGCCATGGAACACTTTGCATCGTCGATGGCGCCGACGCGGCATTGAAGTCAGGCGGTTACATAATCCCGTTCATGCTTCGCGCCAACATGATCGGCTGGGCGCGTTTCGGTACCATAGCTCTGAAGGAACTCAAAGTTTGGTATCAAGCTGGCGGTTTGGACGTCGATGCGGTCGATGGATATCTCAACGCTGAATATGAACGCCTTCTTGTGCGGAGCCGTTAAGTTTCCTGACAGTCCGTTGTCGCAGGCGGTCCGGACCGTTTGCTCAGAACAAGCGGCCGATATCGCGTGCCCCATGTAGCACATGCAGAACGGCGATGCCGTCCTTGAGCGGGCGATAGAAGACGACATAGTTGCCGTGGATAAAGCTGCGGATGTCGTCGCCGAGTTCGATGCGGGCACGCCCTGCCAGAGGGTTTCCCGCCCAGACAGAGCAGGCCGTCCGTATCTCGTCCACGAACGAATAGCCACGACCTGGCCGGTCGGTCTCGATGTACTCGGCAATCTGTCGGAGATCGGAGACGGCTGCCGGACGAAAAAGAACGCGCGGCATCAGGACCGGGTTCGGAATTTCTGGTCAAGGTGGCTGCGGACCTGCGCGAAGGCCTCATCGCCGTCGATATAGTCGCCGCTGGCGTCCGCCTCGATCATGGCGGCGCGGAGATCGGCCAGCTTCGCCTCGTCCTCTTCGTCGAGGACGATCATCATGATGCGCTTATTGCCAGCAAACCCCGCTTTGGCGAGGTCTGCGGCAGCCGTGCTGACGGTGGTTTCGATCTTCATTGCCATGGCCTTACCGTAGCGCATTCGGCGGCTGGCGCGCAATGAGCCCGCTGTGATCGGTCATTCGGTGGGCTTGGATCAGCGTGAGGCGGGGTAGCGGTGCCGGGGCTTCGCCTCCGCCGGTTCAGCGGATTCGGGGATCACTTCCACCTGCGGCTGCTTCCGCGAATTACCGAGGCCACTGGCCTTCGCCAGCGCCGAGCGGCGCTCGGCATAATCGGGCGCGACCATGGGGTAATACCAAGTCCCGGTGATCAGCACCCATGCGCCCACCGACGGAGTCCGATGGACATGATGGTCCAGGGCTGATCGATCAGCTTGTTCCAGGCGTGGCAGCAGTGATCGAGGATGTCCTCGTAGGATTGGAAGATCCGGTTGGACAGCCAGTTGTCGCGCATGAACTGCCAGATGTTCTCGACCGGATTGAGTTCCGGGCATTTTGACGGCAAGGGCAGCAAGGTGATGTTGTTGGGGACCGTCAGATCGGCGGAGAGATGCCATCCGGCCTGGTCCACCAGGAGGACCGCATGGGCGCCCGGGGCCACGGCGCGAGAGACTTCCTCCAGGTGCAGCGCCATGGCGGCTGTGTTGCAAAACGGCAGGACCAGACCGGCCCCTTTTCCCAAAGCCGGGCAGATGGCGCCGAACAGATAGGCCGAGACCGTCCTCTGATCCTTGGGAGCCGATGGCCGGGTGCCGCGTCGAGCCCACAGAGGAGGCCCCGTCCATTTGGACAGAATGGCGGCTTTGTTAAGCTATCGCCGGGTTCCTTTTATGCCGCCAGCGGGATGGCCGACACCGTCTCCGGGGCATGCCCCGGAGACGGTGTCGGCGTGCGTTGATGATACGCCTCGTCGGGCGGGCGTCCAGCCAGGGATGAATGCGGCCTGCGGGTGTTGTAAAAGTCGATCCAGATACCGAGGCCGTCCCGGAGTTCCGATCCGGTCTCGAAGGCGTGCAGATAGACGCATTCGTATTTCAGGGACCGCCACAAGCGCTCGATGAAGACGTTGTCCATCCAGCGGCCCTTGCCATCCATGCTGATGCGCACCTTGGCATCCTTCAGCACCTGGGTGAAGCGGGGGCTGGTGAATTGGCTGGGCGTGCTTCTCGAGGCTGTCCAATTTATCCAATGCGTAGGTGAGGAGCTCTGCTTCTGATTTTTCGTCCCCTGGGCCACCCGGAATCACGGTTATACGCATCACGTTCTCCTATCGATTGCCTTTCGTGAAAGCCATTTTGCCAATAATGCCCGTAAGAGTCATGATTTCGTCGTGGTGAATTGTCCCCGCCTTACCTCCGCGTGATTCCGCTATGATTCCGCAAAGAAAAAGGGCCTAGCCGAATGAACGGCTAAGCCCTTGATAAACTTGGTGGAGCCGAGCGGGATCGAACCGCTGACCTCCTCATTGCGAACGAGGCGCTCTCCCAACTGAGCTACGGCCCCTGAAAGGGAAGCGAGATAATGTTCAAACCCCCCCGCGCTGTCAAGCGCCACTGTTGGCGCGATTCCTACGCGCTCAGCCTCAGCGGCGGCAGGGACAGCCAGGACAGTTTTTCCAGCGCCGTCTCGGCGGTGCGGGTCTGGGGAGCGTCGGGATTGTGGCGTTTCTCGAAATCCACCCGCTGTTCCCACTGGGCCAGCATGTCCTTGGGCTGGTCGGGATTGGCCTTTTCGCCGGTCAGGGCGCCGATGGTCTCGTCATAGCGGGGGTCAAGCTCGCTGGGAAAGCCCACCATCTTGAACTCGTCCCAGCTCAGCGTGCCTTCCAGATACAGTTCGTGGGTGGTGTCGGCGAACTGGCGCGGCGACATGTTGCGCAGGTCGAACCGGGGCTGGGCGGCGAAGTCGCCGGGGGCGGGCAGGGCGGGCAGTTCGCCGGTCTCGGCGGCCGTGCCGGCATCCTGGGCGGCGCCGGCGTCTCCCAGGCGCGGCTCGTGGCGGGTTCGTTCCGAGACGGTGCGTTCCCACGGATCGGCGAACAGGCGGGACAGGGCGGAGCTGATCAGCGTCATGGCAGGATGGCCCGGCTTCGCCTGGACAGCGGCCACGCCGCCAGGCTGGTGTTCAGGTGGGGCCTCAGCTCGGGCAGGCCCGCCAGCGAATGCAGTTGATCGGGGGACAGGGTTCCCTCGGCGAACAATTCACTGACCAGGGCGGCCACCTCGGCGCAATCCGGGTAGGACGGGACCGCCATGGCGCCGGGCGAGGCCGAGCCCACCGGATCGGCGACCGTGAAGGAGGTTCCGTTCAGCAGCGATGTCATCCAGTCGGGAGCGAAATCGAAGGTCATTCCTCTCACTCCTTGTCGTGTGCAACCCCATTCCCGGACGGTGCCTCGCAACCCATATGCCAAGTGCATGAATGGCGGTTCCTGGGACCGCGCGCCGGAATCCACGGCCGGCGACGGGAATTTTCTTCCCGGGGGGCGGCAGGATTTGCCTGGTGCCCGGCAGGATCGTCCCGTCACGGATGTCTCGTCTGGTTCCCCGCGCGGGGAGGTGTATAATGAAGAACGTTTTCCCACCGGAGGGTCAGATGAGGCGGTTGCGTGGAGTGGCGTTGTTTGGCTGCATGGCGGCGCTGGCATCGGTTGCCTCGGCCGCCGCCGCCGTGCCGGCCGAACTGGCGTCGCACCTTGCCACCTACCGCATGGGGCTGTCCTCCTCGCGCTCGGGCAGCGGCATGAGCAATGCCGGCGGGGCCTGGACCTACAAGTTCGTGGATTCGTGCGACGGTTGGGTGACGGAATTCCGGCTGGTGATGACCTATGCCTATTCCGAGGGCGGCCAGATCGAGACCACGACCGATTTTCTGGGGTGGGAG
Organism: Magnetospirillum sp. SS-4; assembly: GCF_902729425.1. GTDB lineage: Bacteria > Pseudomonadota > Alphaproteobacteria > Rhodospirillales > Magnetospirillaceae > Phaeospirillum. The sequence continues at coordinate 3,827 of NZ_CACVCH010000092.1, forward strand.
TCCAAGGACGGGCTTTCCTACCGCTTTCGCGTGCGTCAGGCCCGCGACGGGCAGGTGACCGAGGAGGTGGAGGGCACCGCCAGGCTGAACGGCGCCGGCCAGGGCGGCATCGCCCGCTATACCCGGCCGGAGGTCTATACGGTGAAGCTGCCAAAGGGCACCTTGTTTCCCACCGCCCACACCATCCGCCTGATCGAGACCGCCCGCGCCGGCGGCCGCATCCTGTCGCGACCGCTGTTCGACGGCCAGGGCGACGAAGGGCCGTTCGACACCAGCGCCCAGATCGGCCGGGCGGTGACGGCGCAGCCGGCGACGCTGAACAGCCCATTGCTGGAATCGCCGGTGTGGCCCATGCGCATGGCGTTCTTTCCGGCCGGCAGCACCGATCCGCTGCCGGAATTCGAGATGTCGCTGACCTACCACCCGAACGGCGTGGCCGAGGATATCGAGCAGATCTTCAAGACCTTCAGTCTCAAGGGGCGGCTGGAATCCATCGAGACGCTGCCCCGGGCCAAGTGCTGACCCGCCGCGCCAGGACGCTTCTGCCCCGGAAGGAACCACGACGCTTGTCTTCGCACCAGTCCCCCGATGCCGATGCCGATGCCGAGTTCGAGCGTCTGCTGGCCGTGGTCGCCGAATTCCGCCGCCGGATCGAGGCGGACCCCGAATCCCTGTTTCCCGCCCATGCCGATTCCCTGGTCCGGCTGGGGGGGCTGCTGGCCGGACGCGGCGAGGCGGCGGCGGCGGCGGCGGCCCTGGCCGAGGCGGTGGAATTGTTCCGCGCCATGGCCGAGGTCGATCCCGGCGCCTTTCGCGTTCATCTCGCTTCGGCTCTGAATTCCCTGTCGAACCGTCTGGATGACGTCGCCGACCGCGACGGGGCCAGGTCGGCCTGTGATCAGGCGGTGGCCGAAGCCCGTCTCGCGGTCGAGGCCCGGCCGGATCAGGCCCGCTTCGTGCTGGTGTCCTGCCTGATCAACCTTGCCGGCAAGCGGCTGCGCGACGGCGATATCGGCGGCTGCCTCGACGTGCTGGCCGAGGCGGTCGAGGTATTCCGCGCCGGTGGCGCCGCCGGGACGCCCTATCTGGGCTCCATGGTCGAGGCCCTGCACCGGGCCGCCATGGCGTTTTCCGAGATCGGCCGATGGGGCGAGGCGGTGGATACCCGCCGGCTGATGATCGGGCTGTTCGCCGATGGTCCGCCGCCGGCCATGGTGCATCTGCTGGCGCTGACCCTGCAACAGGCCTCGCTGGCCATGGCCGGGGCCGGCCGCTTCGATGTGGCGCTGGCTTCGGCCAACGAAGCCGTGGATCTGGCGCGGCTGCTGTTCGACAAGGATGCCGCCGAATACCGCCTGTTCCTGGCCCAGGCCCTGGGCAACCAGGCCGGGCGGCGTCATCAGGCCGGCGACAGCGCCTCGGGCCTGGATGCGGCGCTGGAGGCGGTCAACCTGTTCCACGAGGTGGTGGGCAAGGACCCGGTGGCGGCGGTCCCGTCCATGATCCTGACGCTTGGCAGCCTGTCGGAGATTCTGACCGGCCTCGGCATGGCCGGTCAGGCGGCCATCGTCGACGAACAGCGCCACCAGTTGCAGCAGACCCTGGACGTGCTGACGCGATCCGACCCGGGCCGGTAGGAGTTCAGCCGGATTCCAGTTCGGCGGTCATCGCCACCCGCCCCAGGTGGTCGAGTGCCAAAGGTTTGTCTTCGTCATGGTTTTCCTATTATTGATTGCGTATTCCGGCGTGAATATCAGGCGCTGCTGTAGAATATTGGAGTTGATGGTGGCGTCCCTGGATTATACATTAATCGCAAGATAATAAAATCCGGGGGCTGAGACCAGGGACAGGGGCGGAGGCGGGGGGTGAACAGCGGGGCAAGACGGATTTCCTTTATCAGGCGCCGAGTGCTGATCGCGCTCGCGGCGCTTGTTCCGTTCGTCATGCTGGAGGTTCATTACGTTTCCATTCTGAATGACCGGGTCATGGACACCGCCAATGGTCGTGGGGCGACATTGGCGCGGTCGGTGGCCTTGCAGCATCGCGCCATGATCGAGGCGGCGGGCCTCGCCCTGGAACAGGTGGCCCTGTCCGATCAGATTCACAGCGGCAGTCCGGACCGATGCGCCGCCTGGATCAGGCGGATTCGGGCGGAGTCCCGGCTGTTCGCCAATCTGGCGCGCGGCACGGTGGACGGCGTCGTCGATTGTTCCGGAGTTCCGGGGCAGGCACGCTTCATCGCCGAGGCGATGACGGCGGTCGCCAAGATGGCCGGGATCGGCCGGACCGCCGTCGGCGTCGCCACCATCAGTCCCAATCACGGCCGCCCCATCCTGCCCATGGCGACGCCGCTGTCCGGGCCGGACAACCGCCGGGACCGGGTCCTGGTCGCCGGCATCGACCTCCACTGGCTCGACCGGGTGATCGCCGAACTGGCGCTCAATCCCGGCGAGCGGGTCCTGGTCCTGGACGATCGCGACACCATCCTGGCCATCTGGCCGTCCACCCCCGGCCTGGTCGGCGCCTCCATCGGCCTGGGGGACGCCTGGGCGGACCTGGAGCGATTCGACCTCACCTTGCCGGACGAGATGCCGCGAAGCTTTTCGGCGACTTCGTTCGACGGCGGCATCCGCATCGCGGTCGGCACCGACCAGAGGGCCGCCCTCGCCGAACTGGACCGGGCGCGAACAACGCATCTGATCGGTTTTGGCGCCACGGCGGCGGGATCGGTGCTGCTGCTGGTGCTGATCGACTATTTCGGCCTTGGCCGCCGGACCAAGCGTTTCGCCAAGGTGGCGGCCAGTCTGGCTGCCGGGGATTCCTCGGCCCGCCTGCGCGTCGACGGCCGCGACCCCGTCGAATTCGGCCGCATCGCCGACGCCCTCAACTCCATGGCCGACGCCATCGCCGAGCGGGACAGCCTGATCGAGCATTCGGTGGAGCAGATCCGGATTCTCTCTCGCGCCGTCGAGCAGAGTCCGCACATGGTGATCATCACCGACATCGACGGGATCATCCGATACGTCAATCCCCGATTCACCGAGATCAGCGGATACCCGCCGGACGAGGCCATCGGGCGGCCGCCCGGCTTTCTCGGATCGGGCGACACCCCTCCCGAGGTCTATCGCGATCTTTGGGAGACGGTGCTGTGCGGCCGGCAATGGCATGGCGAGATCAAGGACCGCCGCAAGGACGGCAGCGTCTTCTGGGCGGCGGTCAGCATCGCGCCGGTGCGGGAACCCGGTGGCGCCCTGACCCATTTCGTCGCCATGCACGAGGACATCACCAGGCGCAAGCTGGAGGAGGATGGCGTCAGACTCGCCCGCGAGCAGGCGGAAGTGGCCAGCCGGGCCAAATCGGAACTGCTCGCCAACATGAGTCACGAGCTGCGGACGCCGCTGAACGCCATCATCGGCTTTTCCGAAACCATGCTGATGCAGATGTTCGGTCCGCTGGGGGCGGAAAAATACCAGGAATACGCCCGCGACATTCATTTTTCCGGCCAGCACCTGCTGGAACTGATCAACGACATCCTGGATGTTTCCGCCATCGAGGCCGGTAAGATGGAACTGCACGAGGAGAGCGTCGACATCGGCCGGCTGCTGGAATCCTCGGTCCGGCTGGTGGTGCCGCGGGCCGAGAAAGGGGGGGTGACGGTGCGGTTCCAGGCGCCGTCCGGACTGGCGCTCCTGTGGGCCGACGCCCGGCGGATGAAGCAGATTCTGCTGAACCTTCTCAGCAACGCCGTCAAGTTCACCCCGGAGGGGGGAACCGTGACGGTCTCCGCCAGGATGCTGTTCGACGGACGCCTGACGATCCAGGTCAAGGATACCGGCATTGGCATGACCAGGGACGAGGTCGGCAAGGCGGTGACCAAGTTCGGCCAGGTGGATTCCAGTCTGGCGCGAAAGCATGACGGCACCGGACTCGGGCTGCCGCTGACCATCGGCCTGGTGGAACTGCACGGCGGAACCCTGGAGATTTCCAGCGAGAAGGGGGCGGGCACCCTGATCAGCATCATTCTGCCGGCTGGTCGCATGTCGCCGGCCCCGGCCGTTCCCCGGCTGGAGGATGCCTGACGGATCAGCCCAGGGCGTTGGTGATCAGATACTGGGCGACGTCGGCGGGCTTGACCTTGAGGGCCTTGGGCTCCTGGTTGGTCTCCAGGGCGATGCGGATGCGCATGGAATTCTCCACCTTCATCAGGTCGACCTTGACCAGCCCGCGCGCGCCCCTGACCTTTGGGTAATAGGTGGGATCGACCAGCTTTTCCTTGCGGGCGAGGCGGGCGAGGGCGGCATCCTCGTCGACGTCGTCAACGTCCCGGGTCTTGACCACCTCCCAATCGCTCACTCCGGCAAAGCCCGAGGCCAGCATTTCGGCCGGGTCGCCCTCCTCGACCACTCCGATCTTGTAGAGGTTCTTGCCCAGGCCGACATCGGCCCCCCAGGCTTGCAGGGTCTTGCTCTTGGCGACATAGATGACGGGCATGGTGATCTCCGGATAAAACCAATACTATTGGTCGTATGCTTACTTGCCTGGAATAGGTACGGCTAAGGGCTGGTGCGTGGTCTTGTCGGCGGCAGAGCCCCGGATTATGCTGTCGTGGCGTGGAACAGTCCACGATTCGGAGCGGATTTCTTGACAGGCGAAGCACGGGGACTTTCAGGCAGGACGGCCCTGGCCGTGGTTTCCGGTATCCTGGCGGCCGCTCTCGGGCTCGGGGTGATGGTGGGGTGGCACGCGCGGCTGGCGTCGCTGATCCAGGTGCTGCCGGGCTTGGTGCCGATGCAGTACAACACCGCCCTCGGTTTTCTGCTGGCCGGCGCCGGGCTGGTGGCCCTCGCCACGGGCCGGAACCGCTGGAGTCCGGGGTTCGGGGCACCGGTGGCTTTGATCGGCGGCCTGACCCTGATCCAGTACCTGCTTGCGCTCGATCTGGGCATCGACGAAATCCTGATGACCCATTACGTCAGCGTCGACACCTCCCATCGCGGGCGGATGGCGCCCAACACCGCCCTCTGCTTCGTGCTGGTCGGAATGGCGCTGACGGTGGGAGGGGCGGCGCCTCGGGCAAGGCGTGGCCTCATGGCCGTCGGATGGCTGGGGTCCCTGGCCGCCGGCCTGGGGCTGGTCGCCTTCTCCGGCTATCTGACCGGCCTGCCCACCGCCTATGGCTGGGGTCAGCTGACCCGGATGGCGCTGCATACCTCGATAGGCTTTATCACCCTGGGATTCGGCGTGGTCGCGGTCGCGTGGGAACTGGAACTGCGCCGGTTCGCCGCCCGGCCGGGCTGGCTGCCGATGGTGGCGGGAACCGGCACCGCCGCCGCCGCCATCGCCCTGTGGCAGGCGTTGCTCATGGATCGGGACGTGGGCGATTTCGCGGCCCACACCGTCCTGGCGTTCGGGCTTGTCATGAGCCTTGCCCTGGTCATCGCGACGGCGGCGGCCCAGAACGCCCGGCGGGCGCTGGCCGAACGCAGGGACGCCGAGGAGAGGCTGGCGCGGAGCGAACAGCGGTTCCGCGACTATTTCGAGATGGGGCTGGTCGGATTCGCCGAAACCTCGCCGGGCAAGGGCTGGGTCCGGGTCAACGACCAGCTTTGCCGCATGCTGGGCTATTCCGCCGAGGAACTGAGCAGCAAGACCTGGAGCGAGTTGACCCATCCCGACGATCTGGCGGCCGATCAGGCCGAATTCAACCGCCTGCTGGCCGGCGAGATCGACGGCTATTCCCTGGAGAAACGCTTCATCCGCAAGGGCGGCGCGGAACTGCACACCATCTTGTCGGTGCGGATTCAGCGCCGGGCGGATGGTTCGCCCGATTACCTGTTCGCCATCTTGCAAGACGTCACCGAGCGCAATCGCGCCAACCGGGCGCTGCATCGCAGCGAGGCGACATTGCGGGCGGTGATCGACAGCCTGCCCGGCATTTTCTATCTGTTCGACGCTGACGGCCGTTTCCTGATGTGGAACCGCAACATGGAGGCGGTGTCGGGACGGACGGCGGCGGAGATGGCGGAGCTTCACCCCCTCGACCTGTTCGAGGGCGACGACCGCCGCCTGATCGGGGAACGGATCGCCAAGGTCTTCGCCGATGGCGCTGCCCAGGCCAGGGCGACCCTGACGGCCACGGACGGGCGGCGCACGCCGTTCCTGTTCTCGGGCCTGCGTTTCGTCCTGGATGGCCGTCCGTGTCTGGTGGGGGTGGGAATCGACATCACCGCCATCCGCGACGGTGAGGAAAGTCTGGCCCGTTCCAACGCCGAACTCCAGCGCTTCGCCTATATCGCCTCGCACGACCTGCAAGAGCCGCTGCGGACCGTCGGCAATTTTGTCCAGTTGCTGGAGCGGCGCTATGCCGACCGGCTGGACGACACCGCCCGCGAATACATCGATTTCGCCGCCGGCGGCGCCAAGCGCATGGGACAGCTGATCCGTGATCTCCTGGAATATTCCCGGATCGATACCCAGGGATCGGCGATGGAGCCGGTCGAGACGGGGCCGCTGGTGGCGCGGGTGATCGAATCCCTGTCGGCGGCCATCGCCGACGCCGACGCCGACGTGCGGGTGGACGGCGACCTACCCGCCGTCGTCGGCGATTCCGCCCAGTTGGAGCGCCTGTTCGGAAACCTGATCGGCAACGCCGTCAAGTACCGCCACCCCGGCCGCCGGCCGCTGGTCCGCGTCGCGGCGCGGCGAGAGGACGGGACCTGGGTGTTCTCGGTCGCCGACAACGGCATCGGCATCGAGCCGGAATATCACGAGAAGATTTTCGTCATCTTCCAGCGCCTGCATGGCCAGGGGGCGTACGAGGGCACCGGCATCGGCCTTGCCGTGTGCAAGCATATCGTCGAGCGCCACGGCGGCCGCATCTGGCTGGAATCGACGCCCGGCGAGGGAACGACCTTCCTGTTTGCCCTGGGGGTGCTTGACGGGCATCAATGAGGGGGGCTATGACCCTTGATATCGAGACCGAAACCGCGCCGTCATCGAGAGAGGCCCCACCCATGACTCCGGGACACGCCCGCGCCGCCGTCCGGCAGGCACCACCGCCGTTCTCGCCGGTCCTGCTGCTGGGACTGGCGTTGAAGCCGGTGCGGCCGCAGGTGCTGCAACCCGTCTTCGACGCCATGCTGGGCGTCATCCGCCGCCGCCATCCCGATATCCTGGATCGCATGGCCGATTACGCCGACAAGCCGGTCTGCATCGATCCGACCGACCTGCCCTTCGTCATCCTGCTCGATCCCAATCCCGAGGCTCCCGCCCTGACCGTGCGGCGCGAGATCGATCCCGCCGAGGTGGCGGCCACCATTCACGGCCCGCTGGACATGCTGGTCAGCCTGGCCGAGGGCAAGGTCGACGGCGACGCCCTGTTCTTTTCGCGCCGGCTGGTGATCGAGGGCGACACCGAGGTGGTGGTGGCCCTGCGCAACGCCATCGACGGCGCCGGCATCGACCTCGTCGAGGACATCTCGTTGCAGTTGGGGCCGCTGGGCCGCGTGTTCCGCGGCATGGCCGGCGCCGCCATCGGGCTGGTCGGACGGATGCGCGACGATTTCGAGATGCTGCGCGCCTCGCTGATCGCGCCTGCCGTCAAGGAGGTGGACGCCCAGGCCGCCCGCATCGACGCCCTGGAAAGCGAGGTCAGGCAATTGCGCAAGGCCGCCCGTCGGGGAAGCGCGGCATGATGCGGCCCGAACTGGTGTGTCCGGCCGGCACCCCGGCGGCACTGAAAAGCGCGGTGGATGCCGGGGCCGATTGCGTCTATGTGGGGTTCCGCGACGAGACCAACGCCCGCAATTTCCCCGGTCTCAATTTCAGCCGCAAGGAACTGGGCGAGGCCATCGCCTACGCCCATGCCAAGGGCGCCAAGGTGCTGGTCGCCATCAACACCTTTCCCCGCGCCGGCCAGCCGGAACTGTGGCACCGGGCGGTGGACGACGCCGCCCGGCTGGAGGCCGACGCCGTCATCCTGGCCGATATCGGTCTGATCGAGTACGCGGCGCGCAGCCATCCCGGCCTGCGTCTGCACCTGTCGGTCCAGGCGGCGGCCTCGAATCCCGACGCCATCGCCTTTTACGCCGGGCGTTACGGCGTGAAGCGGGTGGTGCTGCCCCGGGTGCTGACGGTCTCCGAGATCGCCGCCATCAACGCCCGCATCGCCCCGGTCGAGACCGAGGTGTTCGTGTTCGGCGGCCTGTGCGTCATGGCCGAGGGACGCTGCGCCCTGTCGTCCTACGCCACCGGCCAGTCGCCAAACATGAACGGCGTGTGCTCGCCGGCGGGCGAGGTGCGCTATACCGAGACCCACGAGGGCGTCACCTCGGAACTGGGGGGCTTCACCATCAACAAGTTCTCCCGCACCGAGCCGGCCGGCTATCCCACCTTGTGCAAGGGCCGCTTCATCGCCCGCGACAAGGCCAGCTATCTGTTCGAGGAGCCGACCTCGCTGAACACGCTGACGATCCTGCCCGATCTGATCAAGGCCGGCGTCACCGCCTTCAAGATCGAGGGCCGCCAGCGCGGACGCGCCTATGTCGCCGCCGTGGTGCAGGCGTTCCGCCAGGGAGTCGACGCGGTGATGGCGGGCCGTCCGTTGCCCGACATCGACCTGGACCGCATCACCGAGGGCGGCAAGCAGACCACCGGCGCCTACGAGAAGGCTTGGCGATGACCTCCTCCTCGCCGAAGCTGACCCTTGGTCCCGTGCTGTTCAACTGGAAGCCGGAAGCGCTCCGCGACTTCTATTTCCGCATGGCCGACGAGGCCGATGTGGACACCATCCATGTGGGCGAGGTGGTGTGCTCCAAGCGCACGCCTTTCTTCGACCCCTTCATCCCCGAGGTCGTCGAGCGCGTCGCCGCTTCGGGCAAGCAGGTGGTGCTGTCGTCGCTGGCCCTGATCATGACCGACCGCGAACTGGCCCAGGCCCGCGACCTGGCCGCCTCGGACATCCTGGTGGAGGCCAACGACATCTCGGTGGCGGCGCTGATGGGCGGGCGGCCGTTCGTCGCCGGCCCGCTGCTGAACATCTACAACGAGGGCACCCTGGCCAGCCTGGAGGCCATGGGCGCCGCCCGCATCTGCCTGCCGGCGGAATTGTCGGCCGACGCCGTCGCCACCCTGGCGGCCGGCGCCAAGGCCGAGATCGAGGTTCAGGCCTTCGGCCGGCTGCCTCTGGCCATCTCGGCCCGCTGCTATGCCGCCCGCGCCCGCAACCTGTCCAAGGACGGCTGCCAATATGTCTGCGCCGACGATCCAGACGGCATGGACGTGGAGACCCTGGACGAGGTTCCCTTCCTGGCGGTCAACGGCACCCAGACCATGTCCTATCATCACATGGACCTGCTGGGGTCTGTTGCCGGCTTGGCCGACAGTGGAATCAGCAGGTTCCGCCTGTGGCCCCAGACCTTCGACATGGTGAGGGTGGCGGAACTGTTCCGCGCCGTGCTGGCCGGCCGCATGGCGGCGGACGAAGCCGAGGCCGCCCTGGTTCCCCTGTGCCCGGGGGCGGAATTCGCCAACGGCTATATCCACGGCAAGGCCGGCCACCTGTTTATCGATACCGACTGATAACCGCACCCCTTGTTCCCGGCGTTGGGGCTGGGCATACTAAGTGGAGTTCCCGATTCGGGGGTGGTGGGCTTGGGGCGCGCCACGCGGGGTTTGATGGGCGAGCGATATGGCTGCGGAAGCGGACAACAAAGGAAAAGACAAGGCTGCGCCGGAAGAAATCTCTGGTGAGATCACGTTCGAGCACAAGTTCTTTTCCTCGTTTGAGGATCTTTACTTCCGGCTGACGGATTCGGGCGAGCCGGTGGCGGTGCTGAAGCTGGCCACCAACGAGGCCGTCCTGGCCATGGAGGGCATCAAGCGCGAGTTCATGCTGAAGGAGGACAGCCACGACTTCCGCATGCTCGACAAGGTGGCCGAGGGATTGCAGCACGTCCGCGGCCTGAGACCCGGCGACATGCTGCCCAAGGAGGTCACCACCCGCGAGGCGTCGTGGGAGCCGCAGGACCGCCATCGCCGCATCGCCTATCAGCGCCTGACCATGCAGCTGGTCACCTGGCTGACCGGCAACGAGCACGTCATCAGCAGCGTCACCGAACTGGCCCAGGTGGCCGAGGACCCCCAGGTCAAGAAGAACGTCCAGCTCGCCTTTTCCGAGGCCGCCGAGGAACTGGGGCTGGGACGCGACAATCGCGACGAGGTGGTACGCTACATCGAGACCCTGGCCAAGGAACTGGCCTATATCGAGGCGCTGCGCGACACCTTCGGCGAAGTGCAGAAGATCGATGAGAAGTTGCAGGGGTTGCGGCGCATCTATGGCGCCGACCGCTCGATGATCGAGACCGCCGATCAGGTCGCCCGCCTGTCGCAGCGGGCCTTGAAGGTGTTGCAGGACTTCTTCGATCAGGTCGACGCCCAGACCGGCGAGATCCTGGCCATGCTGAAGAACATCGACAACCAGATCGGCTATATCCGTCAGGTGCGCGACGCCCTTCACTGTCGTCTGCTGCCTTGGGAAGACTTCATCCAGGTATGGAAGACGGTGTTCATCGTGCGCTCGGACGAGAACACCAACCGCATCCGCGATATCTACCAGTTCCTGGCGCCGCGCTACATGCAGTTCAATGACTGGGTGCTGATGACCAAGCGCGGCGTCGCCAAGGCCAAGCCGCTGGGCGGCATGATGCGGTGGTGACGTTCCCTTCCCCGGCTATGCGGCCGCGATGCTGCGTTCCGGCGGGAAGGCGATGGTGACGGTGGTGCCCCGGCCCTTGACGCTGGCGATGTCCAGGGTTCCCCCATGCAGGGCGACCAGCCCGTGGGTGAGGGGAAGCCCCAGTCCGGTTCCCTCGTGCTTGCGGTTGAGGCCGGAATCCACCTGACCGAACTGGGTCATGGCCACGGCGATCTCGGTCTCGGTCATGCCGATGCCGGTGTCCTCCACCACGACGGTGACGCCGCCGTCCGGCGAGGGCCGGACCGAGGCGGTGATCTCGCCTCCCTCCGGCGTGAACTTGACGGCGTTGGACAGCAGGTTGAGCAGGATCTGCTTGAAGCGTCTGGAATCGGCGCGCAGCAGCGGCAATCCCCCGGCGACGTCCTGGCGGATTCCGACCTTGCCGGCGTCGGCGCGCGGCGAGATCAGGCGGACGACAGCCTCGACGGTGCGGCCCACCTCCAGGTCCTCGTCGTGCAGTTCAAGCTTGCCGGCCTCGATGGCCGAGACGTCGAGGATGTCGTTGATCAGATCCAGCAGATGCAGCCCGGACGCATGGATGTCGGTGACATATTCCCGGTTCCGGTCATTGCCCAGGGGGCCGAAGGTCTCGGCCAGCAGGACCTCGGAAAAGCCGATGACGGCGTTCAGCGGGGTGCGCAGTTCATGGCTCATGTTGGCCATCAGCTCGGACTTGGCGCGGTTGGCGATCTCGGCCTGCTCCTTGGCCTGGCGGACCTGGGCCTCGGCCTCGTGGCGGTGGGTGACGTCCTCGTGCATGGCGACGAAATTGGTGATGGCGCCGGTTTCGTCCTTGACCGGCGAGATCAGGACGCTGGCCCAGAACATGGTCCCGTCCTTGCGGCGATCCTTCAGTTCGCCCCGCCATTCGTTGCCCTCGATTATGGTCCGCCACATCTCGGCATAGACGTGGGGCGGGGTTTCGCCCGATTTCAGCAGGCGGGGATTGGCGCCAATGGCCTCGTCTCGCGGGTAGAGGGTCAATTCGGTGAACTTCGGATTGACGTATTCGATGGTGCCGTCCAGCGCGGTGATCATCACCATGTTATGGCTTTGCTCCAGCGCCATCGACAGCTTGCGGATGTCGTGGGTGCGCATGGCGACGCGGGATTCCAGGGCGTCCTGGGTCCGGCGCAGGGTCTCGCGATGGGATCTGACGGCGGCGCTCATGGCGTTGAACGACCGCGCCAGGGTTCCGATCTCGTCGTTCCTGTCGATGGCGACGCTGTGCGGCTGCTCTCCCCGGGCGATGGCGTCGACCGAATCGGTCAGCATCCGCAATGGCCGCAGGCTCCAGCGGGTCAGCCACCACATCACCGCCGCCATGACCGCCACCGACAGCAGGATCAGCGCGATGGTGCGGCGGTTGGCGGCGTCGATCGTCTCCATGTAATGGGACGCGGGCACGATGGTGGCGATCATCCACGAGATGCCGCCATCGACGGTGAACGGCGTCACCTCGATGAAATGGCGGCCCTGGGCCGTGTCCAGGGTCAGCGAGCGGTCGCCGCCCCGTGTCGCCCTCGCGCCGTTGTCCGCCAGGATCATTTCGGCGCTGGCGGCGATGAGGGGAGACTTGCTGTCGCCGGCCTTCAGGCGTTTGCCGGGGCGGCCGTCGGGCGCCAGGGTGAAGGGAACTTCCCCGTTGGAGGTGGCGACCAGTTCCCCGTCGTCCTCCATGATGAAGGTCAGGCCGGGAGCCCGGCGGTGGAGATCGGCGAGAAAGCGGCTGATCTGCGACACGAAAATGTCGCCGCCGACCACGCCCAGCAGGCGGCCGGAGGAATCGCGCACCGCCCGGCTGGGGGGCAGGGCCATGTCCTGGCCGGTGAACAGGATGTAGATGCTGCCCCAGACGCCGCCGTCGGTGGCCGCCGCCGCCTGGTACCATGGCCGGGTGCGGGCGTCGTAGCCGGGCAGGGACTGCATCAGCTGCGTCCGCGTTCCATCGGCGTCGGCCCGGTACTTGTTGAAGGTGCCGGCGGTGAACCCCTCGGTCTCGATGGTGTAGAGCACCTCGCGGTGCCCGTCGTGGCCGCCGACCACCAGCCCGCCGTCGGCGTTGCCGAAATATATACTGGTGAGGGAGGGATGAATCAGCGACTGGCGCAGGAAGTGTCGCCGGATGGTGGCGGGGGCGGCGCCGCTCAGTACGCCATTGGCGATGTTGAGAGCGTTTTCGCGGAGAACGTGCTGCGGCTCGTCGAGAAGCTCTCGAAGATGGTCTTCGATCCGGTTGGCGATCTCTCGCCGAAGCTCCTTGGCTACAGAGTTTACGGCATTGCGTGAGTTAATAAGCGAAAAATAGCCGATGGTCGCGCCCGACAGCAACAGGACGGCGACGGCGGATAGCATGATAACGGTTCGAAGCGAGTATTTGAGCATGACTGCCGGGATTTTCCGCCTGGCGGGGACGCCGCTCCTGGCTTCCCCGCCTCTCCATTCGGAGACTTTGGCACGAACCGGCCTTATCCTCAATTCTCAATTGGCGGCTATGGACTCGCGGCGGTGGGCGTGACGGCTTATGGTCTGGCTGATCTGGCGGCTGGACCGCACCGCGTCCCGCTCGCGGGTGAAGGCGGCGCCGATGGCGTCGGCGACCTTGGGCAGGACCGACAGCCAGCGGGAATCCGGGTTGTCGATGTTGTGGCCCAGGCCATAGGCGATCTCGATCATGGTTGTCGCCAAGTGGGCGACGTGGTCGAAGCCGCAGCCGGCCACCCGCAGCCGCAATTCCGATGTGCAGTGCAGCAGCTGGGCGATCAGGCTGGCGGCCTCTTCGGCGGGCGGGCGGGCCTGCAGGGCGGCGCGGATGCGGTTGGCCAGCCAGATCAGTTGAACCGCCTGACGTTCGATGCGGTGTTCGTTGACCACCTCCCAGGCGGCGCGGACCCTGCGGCGGAGTTCGTCGCGGTTGGCGCCGCCGGTCACGGTCTCGCGCAGCGGATTGGGAACCTGGAGCCTGGGCGCCGATTCGGTGCCGGGGCGCATGCCGTCGGCGCGGCGTTCCGGCCCGACATAGTCGCGGGTGATGACGAACGGCCGGCGGGAGCGGATCAGGGTGTCGATCTGCATGGCCAGCGTTGCCGGCTGGAACGGCTTGACCAGGATGGAATCGGTGCCGCTGTCGATCAGGTGGGTCACTGTTTCCGGGTCGGGGCGGCTGGTCAGGATCACCGACAGGGCGAAGGCGTTGTCGCCGTCGGCGCGGTTGCGCATCTGGCGGACCGAATCGCAGGCATCCTGAAGCCCCTGGTCGGCGTCGCAGATCAGCAGGTCGATCATGTCGGATTTCAGGTGATGCTCGACCTCGCCGCCATGCTCGGCGACGACGATCTGCCGGCAGCCGTGGTTGCCCAGGGTTCCGGTGACGATCTTGCGGGTGACGGGATCGGGGTTGCGCAGCAAGGCGCGCACGCTCTGGAAATCGTGTGTCATGGCTTACCATCCTGGCAAGAGCGGACGACCTTCTGGTCGCCGGGCCTGCCGGCGGCGCGCACGCCGGCTGACTTGTCCCCAGTGTGCCCCGGACTCGTAAACATTCGGTTAGAGCGGCTTGACAAAATCCGGCCCGCGATGCCTTCTTCCGGGTTTCCAGGCCCGGTTTGATGAAGGTTTCCCATGCACGCCTACAGAACGCACACTTGCGGCCAGTTGAAGGCCGCCGATGCCGGTATCCAGGCCCGCCTGTCGGGGTGGGTCCACAGGAAGCGCGACCACGGCAATCTGCTGTTCGTCGACCTGCGCGACCATTACGGCGTCACCCAGTGCGTGCTGGATATTTCCAGCCCGGTGTTCGCCACGCTGGAGAAGGCCCGGCCGGAAAGCGTGATCACCGTCACCGGCAAGGTGGTCAAGCGCTCGGCCGAGACCATCAATCCCCGCCTGCCCACCGGCGAGATCGAGCTGTACGTGGCCGAGGTGGAGATCCAGTCCATCGCCGACCCGCTGCCGATCCAGGTTTACGGCGACCAGGAATACCCCGAGGACATGCGCCTCAAGTACCGCTTCCTCGACCTGCGGCGCGAGGGCGTGCACGCCAACATGATGCTGCGTTCCCAGGTGATCTCGTACCTGCGCCGCGCCATGCAGGACCAGGGCTTCACCGAGTTCCAGACTCCGATCCTCACCGCCAGCAGCCCCGAGGGCGCGCGCGATTATCTGGTGCCGTCGCGTATCCATCCCGGCAAGTTCTACGCCCTGCCCCAGGCGCCGCAGCAGTTCAAGCAATTGCTGATGGTCGCCGGCTTCGACAAGTACTTCCAGGTGGCACCGTGCTTCCGCGACGAGGCTGGCCGCGCCGACCGTTCGCCGGGCGAGTTCTACCAGCTTGATTTCGAGATGAGCTACTGCACCCAGGACGACGTCTTCGCCGCCATCGAGCCGGTGCTGGAAGGCGTGTTCAGGGAATTCGGCCAGGGCCGCACGGTCACGCCAGCGCCGTTCCCGCGCATTCCCTATGCCGAATCCATGCTGAAATACGGCTCGGACAAGCCCGATCTGCGCAATCCGATCATCATCGCCGACGTCACCGAGCCGTTCCGTGGCTCGGGCTTCGGTCTGTTCGCCAAGCTGGTGGACAAGGGCGGCGTGGTCCGCGCCATTCCGGCGCCCGGCGCCGCCGGCCAGCCGCGCTCGTGGTTCGACAAGCTGAACGAATGGGCGCGCGAGAACGGCGCCGGCGGCCTGGGCTACATCCAGTTCGCCGCCGACGGCCCCAAGGGTCCCATCGCCAAGAACCTGGAGCCCGAGCGGGTCGCCGCCATCAAGGCCGCCGCCAACCTTTCGGACGGCGACGCGGTGTTCTTCGCCTGCGACAAGGCCGATGCGGCCGCCAAGTTCGCCGGCCTGGTCCGCACCAAGGTCGCCAACGAGCTGGACCTGCTGGAAAAGGACGTGTTCAAATTCTGCTGGACCGTCGATTTCCCCATGTACGAGAAGAACGAGGAAACCGGCCTGATCGAGTTTTCGCACAACCCGTTCTCCATGCCCCAGGGCGGCATGGAGGCGCTGATGAACCAGGACCCGCTGACCATCAACGCCTATCAGTACGACATCGTCTGCAACGGCGTCGAGCTGTCGTCGGGGGCCATCCGCAACCATCGCCCCGACATCATGTACAAGGCGTTCGAGATCGCCGGCTATTCCGCCGCCCATGTGGAGGAGCATTTCGGCGGCATGCTGAACGCCTTCAAGTTCGGCGCGCCGCCCCACGGCGGCTCGGCGCCGGGCATCGACCGCATCGTCATGCTGCTGGCCGACGAGCCCAATATCCGAGAAGTCATCCTGTTCCCGATGAACCAGCAGGCCCAGGACCTGCTGATGCAGGCCCCGGCCGAGGTGACGCCCGAGCGGCTGCGCGAACTGCACATCAAGCTCGATCTTCCCAAGCCGAAGAAAGAGGTCAAGGAGGGATAGAACCGCCATGGCCATCGACGACAGCAGTTTCGCGACCCTGGCCGATCAGTTCCTCGAACGCATCGCCGATGCGGTCGAGGATGCGATGGCGGATGCCGACGCCGACCTTCAGGCCGGCATCCTCACCATCACCTTGCCGGGACGGGGGCAGTACGTCATCAACAAGCACGCCCCCAACCGCGAGATATGGCTGTCGTCGCCCAAAAGCGGCGCGCACCATTTCGCCTGTCGGGACGGCGTCTGGGTGTCGACCCGCGATTCCGGCGTCGTCCTGCCGGAATTGCTGCGCGCCGAACTGGGGGTCGAGGTCTGATCAGGCCGGCTTCACCAGGATGTGCCGCTTCTTGCCGGCGGTCAGCTTGATGATACCATCCCGCAGGTCGGCGCTGGTCACCGGCTGGGTCTCGCTGTCCAGGGTGGCGTCGTTGATCTTGCCGCCGCCGCCCTTGATCAGCCGCTTGGAATCGCCGTTCGAGGCGGCGAGGCCGGCCCGGACGAACAGGGCGAAGGCCGGAATGCCGGCCGCCAGTTCGGCCGCCGGAATCTCGATGGTGGGCAGGTTGTCGGCGGCGGCGCCTTCCTCGAAGGTCTTGCGGGCGGTTTCGGCCGCCTCGGCCGCGGCCGCGTCGCCGTGGCACAGGCGGGTGATCTCGTTGGCCAGGATCTTCTTGGCTTCGTTGATCTCGGCGCCGGCCAGGGCTTCCAGCCGGGCGATCTCGTCCAGCGGCAGTTCGGTGTAAAGCTTCAGGAAGCGGCCGACATCGGCGTCCTCGGTATTGCGCCAGTACTGCCAGAATTCCCACGGGCTCAGCATGTCGGCGTTCAGCCACACCGCGCCGTTGACGGTCTTGCCCATCTTGGCGCCCGAGGACGTGGTCAGCAACGGGCTGGTCAGGCCGAACAGCTCGGCCTGATCGGCGCGGCGGCCCAGCTCGACGCCGTTGATGATGTTGCCCCACTGGTCCGAGCCGCCCATTTGCAGGATGCAGGCGTTGCGGCGGTACAGCTCGACGAAGTCGTAGCCCTGCAACAGCATGTAGTTGAATTCCAGGAAGGTCAGCGGCTGTTCGCGTTCCAGCCGCAGCTTGACCGAATCGAAGGTCAGCATGCGGTTGATGGTGAAGTGGTGGCCGTAATCGCGCAGGAAATCGATATAGTTGAGCTTGTCCAGCCAGTCGGCGTTGTTGACCATCAGGGCGTCGGTCCGAGCGTCGCCGAAGCTGAGATACTTGCCGAACACGCTCTTGATGCCGTCCATGTTGCGGCGGATGTCGGCGTCGGACAGCATCTTGCGCGATTCGTCCTTGCCGGTGGGATCGCCGATGCGGGTGGTGCCGCCGCCCATCAGGACGATCGGCTTGTGGCCGGTCTTCTGCCACCAGCGCAGCAGCATGATCTGCATCAGCCCGCCCACATGCAGCGACGTCGCGGTGCAGTCGAAGCCGATATAGGCGGCCTGGCACCCCTCGCTCAGGCGCTTGTCCAGACCTTCCAGGTCGGTGCACTGGTGCATGTAGCCGCGTTCGGTGACGATGCGCAGGAAATCGGACTTGAGAGTGGTCATGGACGGCCCGTATGGCTTGCTGCTGCGAGGCCGCTCGTTTATCACAATCCCGGGTCCGCGACAATCCAAGGCGACGCCATGCTGGCATTGGGGCTGATGAGCGGGACAAGCCTGGACGGCATCGACGCCGCCCTGGTGGAAACCGACGGCGACAAGATCGGCGCCATGGGCGCACGCCGGACCACGCCCTATCCGGGGGCGCTGCGAGATCGCCTGCGCGCCGTGCTGGGAGGCGTTGGCGACGTCGCGGCGGTCGAGCGCGAGATCACGTTGTTTCATGCCGGGGTGGCGCGGAACCTGCTGTCCGAGGCCGGGGTGGAGCCGTTGGCGGTCGGGCTGATCGGCTTTCACGGCCACACCATCCTGCATCGTCCGGACCAGCGCCGCACCTGGCAGATCGGCGACGGCGCCCTGCTGGCGGCCGAGACCGGCATCGACGTGGTCAACGACTTCCGCGCCGCCGACGTGGCGGCGGGCGGGCAGGGGGCGCCGCTGGTGCCGGCGTTCCACCGGGCGCTGGCCGGCGGCCTGCCGGGGCCGCTGGCGGTGCTGAACCTGGGCGGTGTCGGCAACGTCACCTGGATCGGCGCCGACGGCGGGCTGCTGGCCTTCGACACCGGCCCCGGCAACGCCCTGATCGACGACTGGGCGCTGATCCATACCGGCCGGCCGGTGGACGAGGACGGCGCCCTGGCGGCGGCCGGTCGTGCCGCCGCCGCCGCCGAGCGGGCCTTTCTCGATCATCCCTATTTCGCCTGCCGGCCGCCGAAATCGCTGGACCGCGACGATTTCCGCCAAACCGCCATGGCGCTGGTGGCGGGCCTGAGCCCGGCCGACGGCGCCGCCACCCTGACCGCGCTCACCGCCGCCGCCGCCGCTGCCGCCGCCCGGCATTTTCCCCGGCCATCCCGGCGTTGGCTGGTTTGCGGCGGCGGTCGCCGCAATCCCCAATTGATGGCGGCGCTGCGGGCCCGCCTGGAGGTTCCGGTGGAGGCGGTCGAGGCGGTGGGCTGGGACGGTGACGCCATGGAGGCGCAGGCCTTCGCCTATCTGGCGGTCCGCGTCTGGCGCGGCCTGCCCATCACATTCCCCGAAACCACCGGCATCGACCGGCCGCTGACCGGCGGGCGCATTCACCGGACGGCGACGCCCCTCGCCACGGATCAGTTTCCCTGACCTCGGGAATCCCCGTGCGCTTCAAGGAGTCCGCCCTTGATGGAGCGGAGGTGCGGGGATGGGTGGGATTGGGCGGTTGGTCGGGGCGGTATCTTATGTCATTCGAATTCATCCGCCGCATAAATCTCCTGGCGTCTTTTCGCAATTGCAGCATTTAGCTTGACGCGCGCACTGAAGTGATTCTAGTCAGGTGTCCGAGTTAGGCTCTCTCTTGGATTCGGTTGCCCCCAATGTCACTTCATCGTCAAGACTATCAAGTGACAGTGACGCCGCCGTAAGACGGCACCGGGCTTGACCTAGCTTTTTTCGA
The DNA here is from genome assembly GCF_902729425.1 of Magnetospirillum sp. SS-4. Taxonomy (GTDB): domain Bacteria; phylum Pseudomonadota; class Alphaproteobacteria; order Rhodospirillales; family Magnetospirillaceae; genus Phaeospirillum. The sequence continues at coordinate 23,051 of NZ_CACVCH010000092.1, forward strand.
ACTTTTCCCCTCTGTGTGATCCGGTGCGCTTGCGTCCGGAACTAAGGAATTTTCATGTCTCCCCTTTCCCGCTTGCGGACCGAATGGTTCGCCAACGTGCCGCGCGACATGCTTGCCGGCACGGTCGTCGCCTTGGCCCTGATTCCCGAAGCCATCGCCTTTTCCATCATCGCTGGCGTCGATCCCAAGGTCGGGCTGTACGCATCGTTCTCCATCGCCGTCATCATCGCTTTCGCCGGCGGCCGGCCCGGCATGATCTCGGCCGCCACCGGCGCTATGGCCTTGGTGATGGTTACCCTGGTCAAGGACCACGGCCTGCAATATTTGCTGGCGGCCACCGTGTTGACCGGCGTGTTGCAAATTCTTGCCGGCTGGGCGCGGCTGGGGACGCTGATGCGCTTTGTTTCGCGGTCGGTCATCACCGGTTTCGTCAACGCCCTGGCCATCCTGATCTTCATGGCGCAATTGCCGGAACTGACCGACGTCACTTGGCATGTCTACGCCATGGTTGCCGCCGGCCTGGCCATCATCTACCTGTTTCCGCGCCTGACCACCGCCATTCCGTCACCGCTGGTGACCATCGTCGTGTTGACGGCGGTCAGCATCGTTCTGGAAATCGACGTGCGCACCGTCGGCGACATGGGCCAACTGCCCGACAGCCTGCCGGTATTCCTGCTGCCTGACGTGCCGGTGACTTGGCAGACCCTGACCATCATTCTTCCTTATTCCGCCACGCTGGCGACGGTGGGATTGCTGGAATCCATGATGACCGCATCCATCATCGACGACCTGACCGGCACCGCCAGCGACAAGAACCGCGAATGCGTGGGCCAGGGCATCGCCAACATCGCCACCGGCTTTATCGGCGGCATGGCCGGCTGCGCCATGATCGGGCAATCGGTGATCAACGTGAAATCGGGCGGGCGCGGGCGCCTGTCCACCCTGACGGCGGGTGTTCTGTTGCTGATCATGGTGGTGTTCCTGGGCGACTGGGTCGGGCGCATCCCCATGGCTGCGCTGGTCGCCGTGATGATCATGGTGTCCATCGGTACTTTCAACTGGGCATCCATCCGTAACCTGCGCGACCATCCCAAAAGCTCCAGCGTGGTCATGCTGTCCACGGTTGCTGTGGTGGTCGCCACCCACGACCTGGCCCAAGGCGTGCTGGTGGGCGTGCTGCTGTCGGGTTTCTTCTTCGCCCACAAGGTCGGCCAGATCCTGCACGTGCGCTCTCGTACCGAGGACGAGGGACGCATGCGCGTCTACACCGTGACCGGGCAGGTGTTCTTCGCCTCGGCCGAGCGTTTCATCGCCGCCTTCGACTACAGCGAAGTGATCGACAAGGTGCGCATCGATGTCAGCCGAGCACATTTCTGGGACATCACCGCCGTTTCCGCCCTGGACAAGGTGGTGGTGCGCTTTCGCCGCGAAGCTGCCGAGGTGGAGATCGTCGGCCTGAACGAGGCCAGCGCCACCATGATAGACAAGTTCGCCGTCCACGACAAGGACGGTGCCGAAGACCTGCTGCTGGGCCATTAAGGAGGATCGCGCCATGAAGAATGAGAACAAGGTGCTGGCCTGCGTCGACCAGTCGCGTTACGCCGAATTCGTCGCCGATTATTCCGCCTGGGCGGCACGGCGAATGGACGCGCCGCTGGAATTTCTGCATGTCCTCGATCGCCATCCCGAAACCGCCGACACCAAGGACAACAGCGGCGCCATCGGCATCGACGCCCAGGAAAACCTGCTGGAACAACTGTCGTCCGAAGACGCCGCGCGAGCCAGGGCTGCCCGCGAGCAGGGACGCATCTTCCTGAATGCCCTGCGCGAACGGGCCATCGCCGCCGGAGCCGGTCAGGTGGACACCCGCCAGCGTCACGGCGACCTGGAGGAAACCCTGGCCGAACAGGAAAAGGGTGTCCGGCTTCTGGTGCTGGGGCGCCGCGGCGAGGCGGCGGGGGCCACCAGCCGCGACATCGGCCGCAACGTCGAACGCACGGTTCGCGCCCTGCACAAGCCGATCCTGGCGGTCACCGCCGAATTCGCCGAGCCGCAACGGGTGCTGTTCGCCTTTGACGGCGGAGCCACCGCCCGACGAGGCGTCGAGATGGTCGCGGCTTCACCGCTGCTTCGCGGGCTGCCCATCCATCTGCTGATGTCGGGTAAGAAAAGCCGGGAAGGCCGCCGCCATCTCGACTGGGCCAAGTCGGTGCTGGAGGTGGCCGGATTCGAGACGACGTCCGCCCTGGTTCCCGGAGACGCGGAAACGGTGATCGCCAAGGCGGTGCGCGACCAAGAGATCGACCTGCTGATCATGGGGGCCTATTCCCATTCTCCGTTGCGGACCCTCCTGTTCGGCAGCAAGACGTCTGATTTGCTACGCTCCGCCACCGTTCCAACTCTCTTGCTAAGATAGGGAGCTTTGCCCGAGGTCGTGTCCCGCCGAGTAATCAACCAGCCGCGTTGACTCGGCCTTGCTTCGGCCATACCCTGCGGGTGCGACCGAAAAGAGGCGGGGAATCAGGACGTGGATCAGCGTCACGGCGTCAGTTTGCACCAAACCGAGGAGGCCATGCGGCGGCTTGGGGCGGCCATCGATCGTCTTGAGAGCGCCTCGGCGCGGGTCGGGGCCGGCGATCTGCTGCTGGCCGGCGAACTGCGCGGCGCCCGCGAGGATTATATCCGGCTGGAGGAGACGACCCGCGTCGTCTCGGCGCGGCTGGACGGCGTCATCGACCGTCTGCGCGACCTGCTGGAGGAGTAAGCCCGTGGCCGTCGTCAACGTCACCATCAACGGCCGGGTCTACGACATCGCCTGCGACGATTCCCAGGCCGGCCGGGTTCAGGAACTGGGGCGTCAGGTGGACGCCCATGCCCAGCACCTGCTGTCCACCGTCGGCACGGTCAGCGATTCCCGTCTTCTGGTGATGGTGGCGCTGCTGCTGGCCGACGAACTGGGCGACGCCCGCGAGCAGTTGAGCCGCCTGGGCAAGGAGGTCGCCGCCGCCGCCGAGGGCGACACCCGCCTGGCCGGCGTGATCGATTCCTTGGCCCAGCGCATCGAAGGCATTGCGACCCGCCTTGAAAGGTCCTAAACTCAGGATTCGGAGCGGTCTGCTGCGCGGTGCGTCAGGCAGCCAACGTCCCTGGGGCTATATCTTCCTCTTGGGAGCTGTCCCTGTCGAGGCCCTGGTCTCGTTACACGGCGCCCACCTGCACAAGCAGGCCACGGAGGACTTGCAGGCCAACGGCCGAGGTGGCGCCGCTCCGACCCGTCCATGACAGACACGATCCCGCCATCGCCCGATCCCAAATCCACCCTTCGCGCCCAGGCGTCCCGCCTGCGCGGCGAGGCGGCGTCGCGTCTCGGCGCCGCCGCCGGACAGGCGCTGGCGGACCTGGCGCCGTCGCTGGGCATCGCCGCCGGCAGCGTGGTCGCCGGGTACTGGCCGCTGGGCGACGAGATCGATCCGTTGCCGCTGATGGCGCGGTTGGCCCGGTCGGGCTGCCGCCTCGCCCTGCCGGCGGTGGCGGCTCCGCGTAGTGCCCTGGAATTCCGTCCCTGGGGCCTGGACCGGCCGCTGGAGGATGGGCCGCACCGCACTCGCCATCCGCCCGCCTCCGCCGGACGGGTGGTGCCGGACGTGGTGCTGGTGCCGCTGCTGGCCTTCGATGGCCGGGGCTTTCGCCTGGGCTATGGCGGCGGCTATTATGACCGCACCCTGGCCGCTCTCAGGGCGGCGGGCGGAGTGGTGGCCATCGGGCTGGCCTTCGCCGTCCAGCGGGTGGCTTCGCTGCCGCTGGACGGTTGGGATCAGCCCTTGGACATGATCGTCACCGAGGGTGGCAGGATCGCTTTGGAGCAGGCATGAAACTTCTTTACATGGGCGATGTGGTGGGCCGGTCCGGCCGCGACGTGGTGATCGGGCGGCTGGCGGAGATCAGGGATCGCCTGTCGCCGGATTTCATCGTCATGAACGGCGAGAACGCCGCCCACGGTTTCGGCATCACTCCCAGGATCTGCGACGAATTCCTGGCCGCCGGCATCGACGTGGTGACCCTGGGCAACCACAGCTGGGATCAGCGCGAGATCATGCCCTACATGGACGGTCAGCCGCGCCTGCTGCGGCCGCTCAACTATCCCGCCGGCACGCCGGGACGGGGAATCGGGGTCTTCGCCGCGCCGCGCGGCCGCAAGGTGGCGGTGATCCAGGTGATGGGGCGGCTGTTCATGGACCCGCTCGACTGTCCCTTCGCCGCCCTGGAGCGTGAATTGGCCAGGTTGCCGCTGGGGCCGGGCGGCGCCGACGCCATCATCCTCGACGTTCATGCCGAGGCTTCCAGCGAGAAGATGGCCCTGGCCCAGGTGGCGGCCGGCCGGGTCAGCCTGGTTGTCGGCAGCCACTCCCACGTTCCCACCGCCGACGCCCAGATTCTGCCGGGCGGAACCGCCTATCAGACCGATGCCGGCATGTGCGGCGATTACGATTCCGTGATCGGCATGAAAAAGGATGCGGCGATATTCAAGTTCGTGCGAAAAATCCCCGGTGAGCGGCTGTCGCCGGCCGAAGCGGCCGGAACCTTGTGCGGCGTGTTCGTCGAGACCGACGACCGGTCGGGACGGGCGACGAGGGTGGCGCCGCTGCGCCTGGGTGGCCGCCTCGCCGAGGCCTGGCCGTGAGCTGGTGGAGAGAGGGGACCATGGGGTATCGTTCGTTGCGCGTCGCCGTCTTTGTCGTCCTGGGGCTGCTGCTGGCCTCTCCCGCCCGCGCGCTTGAGGCCGCCGCCGCCGAGGCGGTGGTGCGCAGCGCCGTGGCCGACGCCAGCGCCGCTTTCGAGGGGGGGCCGTTCAGCCGGGACGAGAAACGCGCCCGGGTGTCGCGTCTGGTCGAGAAATACGTCGATCTTCCCTTCGAGTCTGAATTGCTGCTGGGGCGCCATTGGCGCAAGGCCAGCCCGGAACAGCGCAGCACCTTCACCGAACTGCTGATCCCGTTCTTCGTCTCCACCTATGGCTCCATGGTCGACAGCGCCAAGGTCACGCCCGAGGTCGAGGTGATCGGCTCGCAGCCGGGCGGCGGCGGCGCCGTCGTCGTCCATACCCTTCTCAAGACGCCGGGCGAGACTCCGGTCACGGTCGACTGGACCGTCACCGGCCTGGAAACCGGTCGGACGGTGATCACCGATCTGGTGGCGCAGGATATCGGTCTGGTCACCACCCTGAAGGCCGATTTCACCGCGGTCATCCGTTCCGCCGGCGGCGATATCGAAGCGCTGTTCGCCGCCATGCGCAAGAAGATCACCGGATAGGTTCACTCCACGCCGAACCGGATGCCCTGGGCCAGCGGCAGATCGCGGCCGTAATTGATGGTGTTGGTGGCGCGGCGCATATAGGTCTTCCAGCAATCGGAACCGGCCTCGCGGCCGCCGCCGCTGTCCTTGTCGCCGCCGAAGGCTCCGCCGATCTCGGCGCCCGACGGGCCGATATTGACGTTGGCGATGCCGCAATCGCTGCCCGTGGCCGCCAGGAAGGTCTCGGCCTCGCCGAGGTCGGTGGTGAAGATGGACGAGGCCAATCCCTGCGCCACGCCGTTGTTGAGCTGGATGGCTTCCTCCAGGGTGCCGAAGCCCACGACGTACAGGACGGGGGCGAAGGTCTCGCGCCGGACCACCCCGGTCTGGGCCGGCATCTCCACCAAGGCGGGACGGACGTAGAAGGCGCCGTCCCAATCGTTCACCCTTACCCGCTCGCCGCCGTGAACCACGCCGCCCTGGGTCCTGGCCTCGGCCAGGGTCGCCTGCATGCGGTCGAAAGCGTCCTCGCCGATCAGCGGTCCCACCAGGGTTCCCGCCGCCCGCGGGTCGCCGATGCGGATCAGGTCGAACGACGCCCGCAGCCGCCGGGTCAGTTCGTCGCGGATGCCGTGGTGGACCAGCAGGCGGCGCAGGCTGGTGCAGCGCTGGCCGGCGGTGCCGGCGGCGGCGAACAGCACGGCGCGCTCCACCAGATCGAGATCGGCCGAGGGGCAGACGATGGCGGCGTTGTTGCCGCCCAGTTCCAGCAAGGAGCGGCCCAGCCGCGTCGCGACGCGGGGCGCCAGCGCCTTGCCCATGGCGGTCGAGCCGGTGGCCGAGACCAAAGGAACGCCGGGATGATCCGCCAGGGCCTCGGCCGGTTCGCGCCCGCCGGCCAGCACCTGGCTCAGCCCCTCGGGCACATCGCCCAGCCGCCGGGCGGCGCGGTCGAGCAGGGCGTTGGCGGCCAGCGCGCACAGCGGCGTCCGGTCCGAGGGCTTCCAGATCACCGGATCGCCGCAGACCAGGGCCAGCGCCGCGTTCCACGCCCACACCGCCACCGGGAAGTTGAAGGCCGAGATCACCGCCACCGGCCCCAGCGGGTGCCAGGTCTCCATCATGCGGTGATGGGGGCGCTCGGTGGCGATGGTCAGGCCGTGCAATTGCCGCGAAAGTCCGACGGCGAAGTCGCAGATGTCGATCATCTCCTGCACTTCGCCCAGGCCTTCCTGGACGATCTTGCCGGTCTCGATTGTCACCAGCAGGCCGAGATCCGTCTTGGCGGCGCGCAATTCCTCGCCGAACAGCCGCGCCAGTTCGCCCCGACGCGGCGGCGGCACCCGCCGCCAGACGTCGAAGGCCGCGGCGGCCCGCCTCACCGCCGCCTCGACGTCGCCGCCGGATTCTGCCCGGCCGATGATGCCGCCGTCGATCGGCGAGCGCACCTCAAGCTCGCCGGAGGAGTGTGGAATGCCCAGTCGGGTCAGCAGGTCGGAGACGTCCATGGCGGTCAGCTCCTGTTTTTCTCCCGGATGGCGGTGAGGGTGGTGCGGGTGGTGATGGCCTCGGGGTCGAGCCTGAGGTGCAGCAGCGCCAGGGTTTCCGCCGCCAGCGCCTGCTCCAGGGCGGGGACGAAGTCGTGGGTGTGCTCGACGGTGGCGGCCCAGGCGCCGTAGGAGCGGGCCAGGGCGGCGAAATCGGGATTGGCCAGATCGGTGGCCAGGGCGCGGCCGGGATGGCTGGCCTCCTGATGCATGCGGATGGTGCCGTACATGCCGTTGTCGATGACGATCACCAGCGGGGCGAGGCCGTGCAGCCTGGCGGTGGCCAGTTCCTGCGCCGTCATCAGGAAACAGCCGTCGCCGGCGAATGCCACCACGGTGCGGTCGGGGAATTTCGCCTTGGCGGCCAGCGCCGCCGGCAGGCCGTAGCCCATGGAGCCGTTGGTGGGCGCCAATTGGCTGCGGTAATGGTGGAAGCGGTGAAAGCGCTGCGGCCAGCCGGTGTAGTTGCCGGCTCCGGTGCAGATGATGGCGTCGGCGGGCAGCCGGGCTTCCAGTTCCTCCATCACCTGCCCCATGTCCAGCGCGCCGGGGCAGTAATCGGGAATGCGGTTGGCCAGATGCTCGTCGCGCAAGCCCCTTGCCCAGTCGTGCCAGCCGCATTCGGCCGGCGGCGTCAGGTCGGCGGCGCGGCGGGCGAAGGGCGGCATGGCGCTGACCACCGCCAGGGCGGGGCGATAGACCCGCCCCAGTTCCTCGGCCTCGGGAAAGACGTGGATCAGGGTCTGGACCGGATTGGGTGAACGCACCAGGGTATAGCCGTTGGTGTCGATCTCGCCCAGGCGGGTTCCCACCGCCAGCAGCAGATCGGCTTCCCTGACCCGCCGGGCCAGCGCGGGCGCCACCGAGAAGCCCAGTTCGCCCACATAGACCGGGGAATCGTTGTCGACGATGTCCTGGCAGCGGAAGGCGGCGGCCACCGGCAACGACCACGCCTCGGCGAAACGGGTGAACAGGGCGCCGGCCTCGGCGGTCCAGCCGCCGCCGCCGACGACGGCCAGCGGCCGCCGGGCCTTGCCCAGCAGGTCCGCCAGCCTGTCCATGCGGCAGGGGCCGGGATGGGGCAGGGCGACGGGAAGGGGCTCGACGTCGTCGGTCTCGGCCGTTTCGGCCAGCACGTCCTCGGGCAGAATCAGCGCCACCGGACCCGGCCGTCCGCCCAGGGCCGCGGCGAAGGCGCGGGCCACCGCCTCGGGCAGGCGGGCGGCGGAATCGACCTCCTCGACCCGCTTGGCCAGCGGCCGGAACATGGCGGCGAGATCGACCTCCTGAAAGGCCTCGCGGCCCCGGTTGGGACGATCCACCTGGCCGATCAGCAGCACCATGGGAGTGGAATCCTGAAAGGCGGTATGCACGCCGATTGCGGCGTGGCTGGCGCCCGGCCCGCGCCCGACGAAGCAGATTCCGGGCCGCCCGGTCAGCTTGCCGTGGGCCTCGGCGGCGTAGGCGGCGCCGCCCTCGTGGCGGAAGGCCAGCACCTTGAGGCGGTCGCGGCGATCCCAGGCGGCGTCGAGGAAGGGCAGGAAGCTCTCGCCCGGAACGCAGGTGACGGTGTCGGCGCCCTGGAGGATCAGCGCGTCGGCCAATATCTCGCCGCCGGTGCGGGAACGGGTCATCTCTCTGTCCTTCTGCTATGGTGGAAGGGCAAGTGTAGCACAGGGATGATCAGGGATGGATGGGCAGTGGAACGATCTTGGCCGGCGCCTGACCCAGGCCAGCGGGTCCGATGCCGGCCTGGACGCGGCGGTGGCCAAGGCCTTCGCCCAGCCGGAAGCCGGCTACACCTCGTCGGTGGAGGCCTGCCGCGCCCTGGTGGCGGCCGCGCTGCCCGGCTGGCGGCTGCATCTGGGCTATGGAGTGACCGGAACCTTTCCCTATGCCTCGCTGTCGCGTGATGGCTGCCACATCGTCTCCGACGCCCCCACCGTGCCGCTGGCCATCCTCAGATCGGCGGTGGAAGCAGCATCGTCAGCGCCGTCATCGCCGCCGCCAGCCTGACCGCGTCGCGGTCGCCGGCAAAGATTTCGCTGCGGTGAGCGGTCGTGCCGCCGCGTTCGGCGCGGGCGAGGTGGACGAGGCCCACCGGTTTTTGGGCCGTGCCGCCGCCGGGGCCGGCGATGCCGGTGATGGCGATGGCGACATCGGCGCGGGAGCGGGCCAGGGCGCCGTCCGCCATGGCGCGGGCGACCGCCTCGCTGACCGCGCCATGGCTTTCGATCAGGATGGCGGGCACGCCCAGCATCTCGGTCTTGGCCTGATTGGAATAGGTGACGAAGCCGCGCTCCACCACCTTGGACGAACCGGCGATGGCGGTCAGTGCCGCCGCCACCATGCCGCCGGTGCAGGATTCTGCGGTGGCCAGCATCAGGCCGCGCGCCTCGAACGCCGCCAGCACCTCGGCCGCCACGATCCGCAAGGCGGGGGTCACGGCCGCACCGCCAGGAATACCGCCATGCCCGCCAGCCCGTAGAGGCCGGCCAGGATGTCGTCCAGCATCACCCCCAGTCCGCCGCCGATGCGGTCGTCGGCCCAGCGCACCGGCCACGGCTTCCACACGTCGAACAGGCGGAACAGGGCAAAGCCGGCCAGATAGGCGAGCGGATCGAGGGGGGCGGCGCAGAGCACCAGCCATTGGCCGGCGACCTCGTCGATCACGATCTCGCCGGGGTCTTCGGCCGCGGTCCGGGCGACATAGACCGCCGAGGCCCACCATCCCACCAGGAAGCAGGCCGTTGCGGCGGCCAGCAGCAGGGCGGGGCCGCCCAGCGCCGCCAGTCCCCAGGCGAAGGGCAGGGCGGCCAGCGATCCCCAGGTTCCCGGCGCGCGCGGCAGCAGGCCGGCGCCGAACCAGGTGGCGGCGATGACGGCGGGGTGAAACGGGGCGATGCCGTCGCGACGGTAGGGCAAGACTCCTCCGGACATGTTGCGGCCAGGATATCAGCTTGCAAGCCTGCCGTCGCGCACCCGCAATATCCGGTCGAAACGGTCGAAGATCTTCTCGTCATGGGTCACCACCAGGACGGTGGCGGATTGCTCCACCGCCACCTTGCGCATCAGATCCATGACGATGGCCGCCCGTTCGGAATCCAGGGCGGCGGTGGGCTCGTCGGCGAGGATCAGGCGGGGGCGGTTGGCCAGGGCGCGGGCGATGGCGACGCGCTGGGCCTCGCCGCCCGACAGCTTGGCCGGCAGGGCGCGGGCGCGGTTGCCGACCTCCAGGTAATCCAGCAACTCGTCGGCCCGCCGGCAGGCGGCCTCGCGGCCGGCTCCCGCCAGCTCCAGCACCACCGCCACGTTGTCGCGGCTGTTCAGGAAGGGCAGCAGGTTGTGGAACTGGAAGATGAAGCCGATCTTGTCGAGGCGCAGCCGCCGCAGGTCGCCGCCGCTCCACTTGCCGTCGTAGACGACGGCCCCGTCCAGCACCATCCGGCCGGAACTGGGCTCGACGACGCAGCCGATGATGTTGAGGAGCGTGCTCTTGCCCGATCCACTTGGCCCCAGCAGCCCCACCACCTCGCCGGGATGAAGGGTGAGATCGACGCCGCGCAGCGCGTCGACCCGCGAGCCGCCCTCGCCGAAATGCTTGGCGATGCCGGTCAGTTCCGCGAGAGGTGGAAGGGCGGCCATGCTCAGCCCCCCAGCGCGGTGGCGGGATCGATGCGCAGCGCCAGACGTACGCCGAGACCGCTGGCGACGATGCAGACCAGCGCCACCACCACGCCCAGCAGGGCGGCGTCCTCGGTCATCAGCAGCACCCGGCGGGGAAACGTGTCGGCCACCAGCGAGATCAGCCCCCATCCCATGACGAAGCCGATCATGCCCATGGCCAGCGCCTGTTGCAGGATCAGCCCGACGATGGTGCGATCAGGCGCCCCGATCAGCTTCAAGGTGGCGATCTCGCGGGTCTTGTCCATGGTCATGGTATAGATGATCAGCGAGATCACCACCGCCGACACCACCATCAGGATGGCGGTGAACAGGCCCAGCTGCCGCCTGGCCTTTTCCACCACGGATTGGACAAGGATGGTTTCCTGCCGAAGCTGGGTGATGGCGCCCAGATGCTTCCAGCGGCCGATCTGGCGGGCGATCTCCTCGGGCGCGGTGTCGGGCTCCAGGCGCGCCACCACCGTGTTGACGGTGTCGGTGGCCGGCGGCGGCGCGCCGCGCGCCTGATCGCGACGATAGGCCGACGGCTTGGGCAGGAACTGGATCTTCTGGGCGTCGCGCAGGCCGAGAAACACCACCGGGTCGCCGCCGGTGGAGACGTGGTTGGCGGTCAGGCCGACGATCGTCACTTCTTCCCGCCCCAGCCGCAGCCGCTCGCCCACGGTGAGGCCGGCGCGGCGGTCGATCACCGCCTCGCCGTGGCGGATGGCGATGGCGCGGCCCTCGACGATGGCGGCGGGGCCGCCCATGCGGCCGGGCTCGAAGCCGACCACCTGCAAGCGCATGCCCTGGCCGCGATGGGATGTCTCGACCGTCTGGTAGGTCATGGACCCGGCGGCGGCGATTCCGGGAATCCGCGCCACCATCTCGCGGGTGTCGCCCGGCATCTTCGACGCCTCAGCGAACGGCCCGCGGGTTCCCGATTCCACCACCCACAGATCGGCGCCCGGCGCCCTGGCCAGCGACAGGGCGTCGTCGACGATGCCGCGATAGATGCCGATCATCGACAGCACCACGCCGAGCAGCAGGGACAGCCCCAGGCAGGTCAGCATGAACCGCCCCAGCTTGTGGCGGATGTCGCGGAAAGCCAGAGTCATGGCGCAGCCTCGGTCACCCGCGCCGCGCGTCCCTCCTTGAAGCCGGCAAGCACCCGGGTCACCACCCTTGCGCCGTCGGGCAGATCGCCGGCCACCTCGAAGCGGCCGTCCAGGGTGCGATGGCCGAACGATATCCGGCGTCTCGCCAGCCGGCCGTCCTCCACCGTCCAGACCATGCCCTGGCGGCCGTCGAATTCGTCGATGGCGGCCATGGGCACCAGCAGGGCCTTGTCGAGGCGGGCGGTGTCGATCACCACCTCGGCCTGTTCGCCCAGATGCTGCGGGCAGTCGCGGCAAGCGACGTAGACGCGGCGTTCCTCGGTGACGCGGTCGCTTTCGACGTCGATGCGGACCACGGTGCCGGCGAAACGCGCCGCCGGGGCCGAGCGCAGCCTGACCTCGGCCGTCTGGCCCAGCCTGACGCCACCGGCCAGGGTCTCGTCCACATAGGCCAGCACCCATACCGAGGCGGGGTCGAACAAGGTGAACACCGCCTCGCCCGGTCCCACCACGCTGCCCAGTTCGCGGCTGCGCAGCGCGATGCGTCCGTCATAGGGCGCCGTCAGGGCGTGGCGGGCCAGCAGCACCTCGTTCAGTTCCAACTGGGCGCGGGCATCGGCCAGGGTCGCCAGGGCCAGCGCCACCTCGGCATTGGCGGCCTGGGCGTCGGCGCCGGCGCCGATGGCGGCGGCGCGGGCGTCGCCGAAGGTTTCCTCGCTGACGGTTCCGGACGCCACCAGAGACTTGCGGCGCAGGCTGACCTTTTCCTTCTGGTCGCGGGTGGCGGCGGCCTTGGCGACGGCGGCTCTCGCGCCGACCGACTGGGCCATGGCCTTGTCGTAAAGGGCGCGGGCGGCGGCGGCGCGGGCCTTCTGCTCGGCGTCGTCGAGCCGCGCCAGCACCGCCCCGCGCGGAACGGCGTCGCCGGCGTCGGCCAGGAGCTCGACCAGGGTTCCTCCCACCGCGAAGCCCAGCTTGGACGACACCTTGGCCTCGATGGTGCCCAGCCCGTAGACCCGCACCGGCACGTCCGAGGCCATGGCCGCCACCTCCACCGTCAGCCCGCCGCCGCCGAGGCGAAGGCCGAGCAGCACCGCCGCCGCCGCCATCACGACGGCGATGATGATGGCCTTGGGAGAGCGGAACGGCGGGGAAAACGTCATGGCCGGGAGCCTTCAGGTGAGAGGAAGATGTATTTTAGCTGTTTCTAATTAATTGACCAGCCTTTCCGTTCGTGCGCCCATCTTGCAGGGGAGGCCGGTTGAGGATAATGTCCCCATTCCTTACAGCAACCCCGTTCCGGATAGCCGCCATGTTCAAGGGATCGATCACCGCCCTCATCACTCCGTTCGCGAATGGCGGAATCGACGAGAAATCGTTCCAGGATCTGGTGGCCTGGCAGATCGCCGAGGGAACCCACGCCCTGGTGCCGTGCGGCACCACCGGCGAATCCCCCACCCTGTCCCACGAGGAACATCACCGCGTGGTGGAACTGTGCGTCGAGGTGGCCAAGGGCCGGGTTCCGGTCATCGCCGGCACCGGCTCCAATTCCACGGCCGAGGCCATCGATCTGACCCGCCACGCCAGGAAGGCCGGGGCCGACGCGGCGCTGGTGGTGGCGCCCTATTACAACAAGCCCAGCCAGGAAGGCCTGTTCCGCCATTACGAGGCCATCGCCAAGGCGGTCGACCTGCCGATCATCGTCTACAACATTCCCGGCCGTTCGGTGGTGGACATCAGTGTCGATACCTTCGTCCGTCTGGCGGCGCTGCCCAACATCGTCGGGGTCAAGGACGCCACCGGCGATCTGACGCGGCCGTTGAGGACTCGCCTGGCGGTGGGCGAAGGCTTCTGCCAGCTTTCGGGCGACGACGCCACCGCCACCGCCTTCAACGCCATGGGCGGAGTGGGCTGCATCTCGGTGGCCTCCAACGTCGCGCCCAAGCTGTGCGCCCAGATGCAGAACGCCTGGGAGGCCCGCGACCTGGACACTTGCTTCGCGCTCCGCGACCGGCTGATGCCGCTGTTCGACGCCCTGTTCTGCGAGACCAGCCCGGCGCCGGTCAAGTACGCAGCCAGCCTGCTCGGCAAGTCGTCGCCCGACGTGCGGCTGCCGCTGGTCGAGGCCTCGTCCGCCGCCCGCGCCAAGGTCGAGGCCGCCATGAAGCGGGTCGGCCTGATCCGATGACGGTCCTGCCGGGCCACATCGCCGCCCAGAACCGTCGCGCCCGCCACGATTACTTCATCGTCAGCGAGATCGAGGCCGGCATCATGCTGGTCGGGACCGAGGTCAAGTCGCTCCGGGCCGGCAAGGGCAACATCAACGAGGCCTATGCCGGCCCGATGAAGGGCGAACTGTACCTGTTCAACGCCTATATCCCCGAGTACCAGTCCCACATGCCGTTCCCGCACGAGACCCGGCGGCCGCGCAAGCTGCTGCTGCACAAGCGCGAGATGGCGCGGCTGATGATGGCCATCACCAAGGACGGCATGACCATGGTGCCGCTGGACATCCACTTCGCCCAGCGCGGCATCGCCAAGGTGCTGCTGGGCCTCGCCAAGGGCAAGAAGCTGCACGACAAGCGCGAAGCCATCAAGGAACGCGACTGGAACCGCGACAAGGCCCGCCTGATGCGCGACAAGGGGTGACGGGGGCGAACCACGGGAAGGGCCATGACCGACACCGTCTTCCTGCTGGGCAATATCCGTGCGGCCGATTGGGCCAACATCTTCCTGCAAGATCTGGCCCGGGCCTTTGCCAATCTGGGACGCGACGCCGTCTTCCTGATGTGCGAGGACGGGCCGCTGGAGGTGGAGCCGGCGCGGCTGGCCGCCCCGGGCTCGTTCATCGTCGACATCAACGGCAAGCGCGACACCGGCGATTATCCCAAGTTCTCGCTGGTGGTCGATCATCCCCTGGCCCATCCCCGCCTGAACCATCCCGGCAGCCGCACCGTGCTTGGAACGGTGGACGCCGGTCACGCCGTCCTCGGCGGCATCTCGCCGGCCCCGGCCGTATTCGTTCCCCATGGTGGCCCCGCCGCCGATGCCGATGCGCTGACGCGGCGTCGCGACATCGACGTGCTGTATGTCGGCAACATTCCCGAGCGTTTCATTCCATCGGCGCCGCTGGAGGAACTGGCGCTGGAGGCGGGGCGTCTGGTTGGCCATTGCTGCCGCGACCCCTTCGAATCCCTGGAACGGGCATTGGCCGGGCAAGGCCGCTCGCCCTGGGACTTCGGGCGGGAGGAGTTGCGCCGCCTGCTGGCCATCGCCACCGACGAGGCCCAGCGCCTGGCCCGAACCGCCGCCATTCTCGGCATCAGGGATTGCGTGTTCCATGTGATCGGCGAGATCGCCGACGAGGTCCGGGCGCGACTGCCCGGAAACGTCGTCGTCCATGGTTTCAACCGCTCCTTCGCCGAAAGCCGCGATCTGTGGCGCCGGTCCCGGCTGCTGATCAACATCACCCAGAAATTTCCCAGGGGCTCGCACGAACGCATCTGGTACGGCATGGCCAGCGGCACCGCCCTCGTCACCAATCAGTCCAGCTTCGTGGCCGGCGATTTCACCCATGGCGAGTCCATCTTGTTCTATCAGGACCCGCGTCAGGTGGGCGAATTGGTGGCCTGGGCGCTGGAGGGGGACCGGGCCGCCGCCCTGGCCGCCGCCGCCCTTCCCGTCTATCAGGCGGCTCACACCTGGGAGGAGCGGGCCGAACGCATCCTGGCCGCCATGAGCGGCCTGCGTCGGGGGTGAAGGACCGTCCAAGGAGGGCTTGACCTTCCCTCCACGGGAAGGTTCATGCTGTGGCCATATGGACTTGTCACAAGGAGAGCGATTCATGGCGACCACCTATCACGTCACCGGCATGACCTGCGGCGGCTGTGCCCGCTCGGTGGAGGCGGCCATCAAGGCGATTGCCGCCGATGCCAAGGTCGAGGTCGATCTGGGCAAGGCCGCGGTCACCGTCGATGGCGCCAGCGAGGCCGAGGTGAGGACGGCGGTCGACGAGGCCGGCTTCGGTTTTCAAGGCCGGGCGGGCTGACCGGCATTGTAGCTTTTTGGCATCACTCGCCGAAGAAATCGGAACGGAGAGACCGTGACCGCCATGCGGAATCGGTCGATTCGAAGATTCCATGACTGTCATTCGGGCCGCGTCCGGCACATCAGGTTCACGAGGCGCATAGGATTCAAGGGGGGAATCCGTGTCTTCGTCGCTTCCTACGCTCGAAAGCCGGTTGGAAACAGTGGCGGGACCATCCGAATCGGGGCACTAGCCTTTCGCCGGGGACTGTGGTACCTCGGAATAGTAGGGCCATCGTGTTTCCGGCGTGCCGTCACGCGGCCTCTGATCGGGTGAAGCCAAAGGTAACCAGACGCATGACCGTGCTCCGCGCCAACCGCTCCGCCGTTTCCCGCATCGCCGGGTCGATACTGGCTCTTGCCCTGCTGGCGGGGTGCGCCACTCCGCCGCCGGCCGACGACCCCGAGGCCGTCGCCGAGTGGGAGCAGATCAACGATCCACTGGAACCGTTCAATCGCGGCGTCTTCGAGGTCAACCGGACCCTGGACACCTACGCCTTCAAGCCGGCGGCCCAGGCCTATCGGGCCGTCGTGCCGAAATTCGGCCGCGAGCGTATCCACAACGTGCTGTCCAACCTCAGTTCTCCGCTGATCTTCGCCAACGACCTGTTGCAGGGCGAGGTTGATCGCGCGGTGCAGACGCTGTTCCGGGCGGCCATCAATACCTCGATCGGCCTGCTGGGGATCCACGACGTGGCGTCGGAGGCCGGCATTCCCCCGCATGAGGAGGATTTCGGCCAGACCATGGCGGTGTGGGGCGTGGGGGAGGGACCCTTCCTGATGCTGCCGGTGTTCGGGCCGTCCAACCCCCGCGATGCCGTCGGCATGGTGGCCGAGATGTTCGCCGATCCGTTCGACATTCACATGGGTAATATCGACCGCGAGTGGATTTCCTACACCCGTACCGGCTTTTCCGGGCTGAACAAGCGGGAAGGCCTGCTGGACAGCCTGGACGAGATCGAGCGGACCTCGCTGGATTATTACGCTTCTCTGCGCTCGCTCTATCGCCAGCACCGCGCCGCCGAGATCAAGAATCACAAGACTTCTTCCGTCCGCAAGGATGAACCGTCACAAAAAGCGCAGTGAACCGATGATGAAACGCCGGACTCTTCTTGCAGCCTTGGCCGGGTTGCTGGCCCCCTTCGCCGTGCCCGCGCCGGTTTGGGCCAATGACAGCGACCCCAAGGCCTTCGTGACCAATCTGGCCTCCACCGCCATGGACATGATGACGGCGAAGGGGGTTTCCGATCAGGACCGCTCCGCCCGATTTCGCGCCCTGTTCACCAGGGAGGTGGACATCGCCGAGATCGCCCGCTTCGTGCTGGGGCGGCATTGGCGTGTCGCCACCACCGAGCAGCAGCAGGAATTCATCCGGTCGTTCGAGGATATCGTGGTGTTCACCTGGTCGAACCGCTTCAAGGATTACGGCGGCGACCTGCGTCATATCGTGACCAACGTCACCCAGGACGGCGAGCGCGGCGGTTTCGTGGTGGATTCCAGGGTGGAGCGGGAGCACCAGCCCCCCATCTCGCTGCAATGGCGGCTGAAGCCGATCAGCACCGGTCTGCGGGTGACCGATCTGGTGGTCGAGGGATCGTCCATGGCCATCTATTACCGCTCGGAATACGCGGCGGTGATTCAGAGGCATAACGGCAAGGTCGAGGGATTGCTGTCCGATCTGCGGGCCAAGCTGGCCGAACTGAAATCGGCTCCTCCGGTCAAGGCCAACTGAGGCCAGGGGCAGCCCGCCGCGCCGGCGTCACTCTCCCGCCGCTCTCAAGGTCGCGGCGCACGGCCCCGACCGCAGGGGCAGGCGCACCGACACGGTGGTGCCGGCCCCCTTGCTGCTGGCGATTTCCATCGAGCCGCCGTGCAGTTCGACGAAGGCCCGCACCAGCGGCAGGCCGAGGCCGGTTCCCTCGTACCGGCGGCCCAGGCCCCCGTCGACCTGACGGAACGGTTCCAGCGCCACCACCACCTCGTCGTCGCTCATGCCGATGCCGGTATCTTGAATCCTGAAGATGACCTCGCGGTCGTCGGCATTGACCCACATCTCCACCGAACCGCCCTCCGGGGTGAACTTGACGGCGTTGGACAGCAGGTTGACCAGGATCTGGAGCACCCGGCGGCGGTCGGCCCACAGCCTGGGAACCGGCTCGGGGATGTGGACCCGCAGGTTGAGGCCGCCAGATTCGGCGCGGCCCTCGACGATGCGGGCGGCGGCGGTGGTGACCTCCTTGGGGTCGACCTCGGACAGGTCGAATTCCATGTGGCCGGCCTCGATCTTCGAGATGTCGAGGATGTCGTTGATGACCTCGGCCAGATGGCGGCCGGAGGCAAGGATATCGGCGGCATAGGCGCGGTAGCGGGGATTGCCCAGGGCGCCGAACATCTCGGAGGCCATCACCTCGGAAAAGCCGATGATGGCATTGAGCGGCGTGCGCAATTCGTGGCTGACATTGGCCAGGAACTCGGTCTTGGCGCGATTGGCCATGTCGGCCTGTTCCTTGGCGGCCAGCAGGTCCTGGCGGGCCTGGACGTGCTCCCTGATCTCGTCACTCAGGGCTTCGGTCCGCTGCTGGACCCGCCGTTCCAGGCTTTCGTTGACCATGTGGAGCAGGCGTTCGGCCGCGACGCGTCCGGTAACGTCGGCCCCGTACAGGTTGACCACGCCGGCTCCGGGCAGCGGCACCAGATAAAGCGACAGAACCCGCTCTCCGATGGTTACCTCGATGTCGCGGCGCATGGCGGTCGCCAGCACCTCGGCGAAGATATTTTTCCAGTCCTCCGACAATTGCCCCCCGACCGAGACCTTCCAGTAGTCCAGCAGGCGTTCGCTGGCCTGATTGGCGTGGGTGACGACGCCGTTGGAATCCACCCGCAGGACCGGGTGGGGATTCTGGGACGGAAACTGGGCGAAGGTGTGGATGGTGGCCTCGGCCCGGCTTTGCTCGGTGATGTCGCGGACCAGCAGCAGGCCGGCATCCACCTGCCGCGCCAGCAGGATCTCGAAGATGCGTTCCTGGTCGCCCTCGCCGATGCACAGGATTTCGTCGCCGCGGGTGCGGCCGAGGATGAACGGCTCAAGGCCACCGACCTGCCCGGCCAGTTCCCGCATCACCTGATTTTCGGCGGACGGGCCGTCGGGGCCGATGCGGATGACGCCGACCTTCATTTCCTCGGTCACCGCCTGAAGCAGCGCCAGGCGTTCGTTCTCCATCTCCAGGGCCATCCGGTCGGACAGCAGACGGTTGCGGCGTTCCCCTTCAAGGGCCAGGGCGGCGCGGGCCTGTTCGATCTCGCCGGCCAGATGGGTGGCTTCCGCCTCCAGGTCGACCAGTTCGTCGCCGCTTGATCGCGGCGAGCCGCCCCCGAACACCTTGCTGCTGAGGATGGAGATGCGGGCGCGGACTCCCTTGATCCGGAAGGCGACGTAGGCCAGGGCCGCCACGAACAGGGCCAGGGTCGCCAGGGCCAGCAGGGTGCGGTGGCGGCGTTCCAGTTCGGCCAGGGGCTGGCTCAGGGCGATATGGCGGTCACGGGACAGCAAGGTGGTGAAAATGGCGCCGTCGCCGGGCAGGTCCGCTTCGATCCACTTGCGCGAACTGAGCAGGAAGCGGTCGGTCAGGTGGTCCAGGTTGGCGCCGGCGGGAACCAGGGACGGGTCGGAAGCCACCACGACCTCTCCCGACTTGGCGTCGGACAGAGTCAGGATGAAGCCGCGATCAAGATAACTGCCCAGTGTCGCCTTCATGAACCCGGTATTGAACAGCGAGACCAGCACCACCCGCCCGCTTCCGCCCAGGTCGCCCGACGAAATCAGCATCGGCATTCCGTCCAGGATCGCGACCCGGGCCTTGTCGCCGGCGGGAGAGGGCAGGGGGCCGGAAACGAGGCCGGCGGGAACCGGTCCGCCGGCGACCCGCCAGATGCGCCGCGGCTGGCCGCCGGGGGCGACCAGGGCTACGAAATCTATCGGAGGGAACAATTCGCGTCGGGGGCCTGGCGGCAACCACGCCGGTTCGCCCCGCACCACGTCCGGCTTTCCACTGGCCACGGCGCGCATCTCCCGCCTGGCGCCGTCGTCCCGGGCCAGCAATTCGGCGAGAAATTCGTGCGAGTGCAGCAGGTTGTCGATGCGCAGCTGGTCGCGGCTGGATTTTTGCTCGACCCGTTCCGCCAGCTGCTGATCGATCTGCTGCGCCAGTTCCCGGTTATGGGCGAGATCGAGCAGCCACCACAACCCGACATAGGCGAGTATTCCACCCACCACCAGGCGGGTGGTCAGACTCGGCTTGCCGATCCGTGGCCTGGACTGCATCTCGGCCATGGCGATGCACCTCGATCCATCGAACGTTCAGTGGCGGCGACTCTGGCGGCTGGAGCACCCTGCGGGGCCGACGTCATCATCGCAAATACCCTTTAACAACACAGCGACGACAATTCCATCCTTTATTGCAGGGCAACATGGGGATTTGAGGGGGGTGTTTTAAATATATTCTAATAATAGTCACATACGGGCGAGCCTGTGTCCAGCCCGTAAAGCGGAAAGGTCCGGGTGGGGCGCCGCTATCTCGGATAGATGTGCAGTTCCACCCGGCGGTTGATGGCCTG
The DNA here is from genome assembly GCF_902729425.1 of Magnetospirillum sp. SS-4. Classification (GTDB taxonomy): domain Bacteria; phylum Pseudomonadota; class Alphaproteobacteria; order Rhodospirillales; family Magnetospirillaceae; genus Phaeospirillum. Next base: position 43,371 of record NZ_CACVCH010000092.1, read on the forward strand.
ATTCTCGGGATAGGGCTTGCCGCCTTCGCTGCGGTTGGGAACCCGCGGCGCGGTATCGGCCAGGGCGGAGATCTTCATGCGCTGCTGCGAGATGCCCAATTCGGTCAACAGGCGCAACGTCGCCAGGGCCCGCGCGGCGGACAGGTCCCAGTTGGAGGGGAATTGCTGGGTCCTTACCGGCGTGTCGTCGGTGTGGCCCTGAATCTCGATCTGATAGCCGGAAAATCGCTGCTGGGTGAGGGTTCCGACGATTTCCTTCATCAGCGGCATGATCTCTGGCCGGATTTCGGCCGAGCCCGGCTTGAACAGGGCGCCGCTGGCGAGATTGAGGACGATGCCCTTGTCGTCCTTGCCGACGTCGACGCTGTCCTCGACCCCGGCTCCCGCCACCTCGCCCAGCAATTCGGAGCGGAGATCCTGCAGCGGCTTGGTGGTCTCGCGGTTGCCGATGTCCTTGGCCATGCCGGCCTGGACCTGTTCGTATTTGTTGGGATCTATCTTGGACATGGAGACCAGCACGATGAAGAACGCCATCAGCAGGGTGATCATGTCGGCGTAGGACAGCAGCCAATCCTCGGCCGCTTCCTTGTTGTGCTTGGCGAATTTGCTCATCGTCCGGCTCCTATGCCTTCTTCGGCGCCTTGTCGATGTCGAAGTGGATGGAATAGTCGAGGAAACTGTTCATGGCGTCCTGGATGAAGCGGGGATTGCGGCGGTCCGCCAGCAGGGCCAGTCCCTCGGCCACCAGGAGATTGCGGAAGCGGAGGATGGATTCGCGCTGATGCACCTTTTCCGCCGCCGGCATGATGGCGAGGCGGGCGAACAGCACGCCGTACAGGGTTCCCAGCAGGCCCACCGCCATGCCGGCGCCCAGGCCGGATGGGTCCGAGCCCATGCTGTCCAGCATCACCACCAGACCGATCAGGGTCGCGATCATGCCGAAGGCCGGGGCGTTGCTGGCCATGTATTTCAGGATTTCCACCGGCACGGTGTGGCGCTGGAAGGCGGTTTCGATCTGGTTCTCCAGCATCTGCCGCACCTCGGCCCCGGTATAGCCGGAAATCACCAGATTGATGCCGAAGCCGAGAAAGGCGTCTTGGCCCTTGACGCTCTTGGCATCGGATTCGACGGCCTGCACGCCGCTCTTTTGCACCATGTAGGCCCAGCGGACGATGCGGGCGACTTCGTTGGTCAGCATGTCGCGGGTCATTTTGGGCGACGAGAAGATGGATTTGAGCGTGCCCAGCGCCGCCTTGACGTAGCGGGCCTCGTAGGCGACCAGGGTTGCCGCCAGGGTGCCGCCGATCACCATGGCGATGCCGCTGAGGTGAAGGAAAATCTTGAAATTGGTGGTCAGCTCGAGAATCGAGACGAGCAGCAGCATGAGGCTGAGAACGAATCCGATGACCGTTGGCAACGACATTTGGATGGAGCCCCTGTCCGCGACTTTGCTTTCGCCATCTTGGGCCAAGTCGTCTCACGGGGCAACAGCTACGGATCGGAGCTTTCTTTTGGATTGGAATGTGTTCGGGCCGCATTTGGCGGCGGCCGGACAAGAAAACACCCCCCGGGTTTGCCTCCGGGGGGTGTTTCAAGCTGTCGAAGCGAAGGAAATCAGCCGTTGACGGCGTCCTTCAGGCCCTTGCCGGCAGTGAACTTCGGCGCCTTGGAGGCCGCGATCTTGATGGTCGCGCCGGTCCGCGGGTTGCGGCCTTCCTTGGCGGCCCGCTGGGTCACCGAGAAGGAGCCGAAGCCCACCAGACGAACGTCGTCGCCGGACTTCAGGGCCGCGGTGATGGCCGCGAAAGTGGCGTCGATCGCCGAATCGGAGGCGGCCTTGGACAGACCGGACAGCTCCGCAACCTTGTTCACCAGATCCTGCTTGTTCATAAGACCCCCAATGGAATGTCGTGGCCGCAACAAAATGACACGACCGCGGCAGGCGTCAACCCTTGAATCGGTCAGCTCCAACCGGTCGTCCCGAACCCTGTCCCGACGGCAAGTCGTCCGCCCGGGAGAAGGGAAGATACGAAATCTCTCTTGTTTTGCGCAACAATACAATCGTCCAACATGATTCCCGCCCGGGTTTCCCACAGGAATCGTCACACGGCGAATATTGTGTCGGGTAAAGATCCGAGTTTGGCCGGGTTCCGGCATCGATCCGCCAGGAACCGGACCTCGGGCAGCATCCAGTCGCGGACGAACGCCCCCAGGGCGCGGACGCGCCCGGGGTCGGGCGAGGCCCCGGCGGCGGCCTCCAGCCGCGCCCAGCCGGCGGCGAAGGCGACAAGGCCCAGCAGCCGCAGATAGGAGGTGGCGATCAGGCCGACATCGGCGGCGGCCAGCACGGCCGCGGTGGCGGCGGCCTCGGCCTCCAGCGCGCGGGCCAGCGCCTCGGCCGTGGCCGGTTCGGCACCCGCCGCCGCATCCCTGATCTCGGCGCGGAATTCGTCCAAGGCCCGGCCATTGTCCAGCCGGATGACCCGGCCGGCGATGGTGGCGGCCTGGATGCCGTTGGTGCCTTCGTAGATCGGGGTGATGCGGGCGTCGCGGGCGATCTGCTCGACCCGGTATTCCCTGAGGAAGCCATAGCCGCCGTGGACCTGGATGGCGAGGCTGGCCGCCTCCTGGGCGCAATCGGTGGCGAAGGCCTTGCACACCGGCGTCATCAGCTCCATCAGGGCGGGAGTCCGCCCCAGTTCCAGGTCCACCAGCGTCCGCATCACCATGGCGCGCAGGCCCTGGGACAGCGCCATCAGGGTCAGCAGCATGCGCCGCACGTCGCCGTGGCGGTTGATCGGATCGGGGCCTTCGGAGCCGCCGGCGCGGCCCTGGCGGCGTTCGGCGGCATAGGCCAGCGCCCGCTGGGCCGCCACCTCGCACAGGCCGACGCCCTGGACCGCCACGTCCAGGCGCTCGGCGTTCATCATGGTGAACATGCGGGCCAGCCCCTCGCCGGGGGCGCCGACGATCTCGGCCACCGCACCGTCGAACGCCACCTGACAGGTGGGGGACGCATGCATGCCCATCTTTTCCTCCAGCCGCACCACCGAGATGGGATTGCGGCCGCCGTCGTCGAGATGCGACGGACACAGGAACAGCGACAGCCCCTTGACGCCCTTGGGAGCGTCGGGGGTGCGGGCCAGCACCAGATGCAAGACGCGTCCGCCGGTCAGGTTCTGGTCGCCGCCGGAGATGAAGATCTTGCCGCCGGAAATGCGCCAGCGGCCGTCGCCGGTGGGAACGGCGGTGGTGCGCGCCAGCCCCAGGTCGGAGCCGGCCTGGGGTTCGGTCAGGCACATGGTGGCGAGATACTCGCCCGAGGCCAGCCGGGGCACCCAGGTCTCGCGCTGCGCCTCGGACCCGCTGGCGATCAGGGTGCGCATGGCGCCGTGCGACAGGGACAGCACCATCTGGTAGGTGATGCAGGCCCCGGACAGCATTTCCGACAGCGCCGAGGCCAGGATGTGGGGCAGCCCCTGGCCGCCGTAATCCTCGGATACCGCCAGACCCTGCCAGCCGCCATCCCTGAACTGGCGCCACGCCTCGACGAAGGCGGGGGGCATGACGGCGCGGCCATCCACCAGCCGGGTGCCCTCGATGTCGCCGATGGGGTCCAGCGGCGCGATGATGCCGTCGACCATGGCGCCGGCGTGGCCGAGCACGTCCGAAGCCAGTTCCTCGTCCCAGCAGGGCAGGCGGTCGGCGCCGGCGCCATGCTTCAGGGCGAACAGCAGGTCGGGGACGGGGGTCTTGTAGTCGATCATGGCGATGGTTCCGGTCAAACAGGCCAAGGGGGTTAAAAGCCTCATCCTGAGGAGAGCCCCCCCTTGGGGCTCGTCTCGAAGGATGAGGCTGGTCGGGCGTCACCTACGATTGGCCTCGTCCTTCGAGACGCTCCGCTCCTCAGGATGAGGCCAATCGAAAGATCATCAGGACTTCAGGTCAACCCTTTCACACCTCCAGCAGGATGGCCACCCCTTGGCCACCGCCGATGCAGGCCGAGGCGATGCCGCGCTTCAGCCCGGCCCGGCGCAGTTCGCGGGCGACGGTGATGCACAGCCGCACGCCGGTGACACCCAGTGGATGACCCAGGGCGATGGCGCCGCCATGGACGTTGACCTTGGACCGGTCGAGGCCCAATTCCTTTTCCACCGCCAGATACTGGGCGCCGAACGCCTCGTTGATCTCGAAGCGGTCGATGTCCGACAGCTTGAGGCCGGCGCGTTCGACCACGTTGGCGATGGCCGGCGCCGGGCCGATGCCCATGATCTCGGGCGGCACGCCGACGATGTCGGCCGCGACCACGCGGGCCAGCGGCGTCAGGCCCCGTTCCTTGACGGTCTTGCCGCCCACCACGACGGCGGCGGCGGCGCCGTCGACCACCGCCGAGGAATTGCCGCCGGTCTGCACGCCCTTGAAGGCGGGTTTCAGCTTGCGCAGGACTTCGATGGGAGTTGGGCGGACATGTTCGTCCACCGCGAAGCCGTCGACGCCCTTGGGCAGCTTGATCGAGCGGTCGTTATAGCCCTCGCGGGTGAAGGTCTCGCTGATCACCGGCACGATCTCGCCGGCGCGGAACTCCATGCCGGCCAGGGCCTTGGCGAAGCTCTGGGCCGCGAATTCGTCGACTTCCTCGCGCGTGATGCCATACTTCCTCGCCAGATTCTCGGCGGTGTCGCCCATGCCGGTGGAAGACGCGGTGTCCTTGGTGGCTTCCCACAGGAAGTCCTTGAACTCCACCTGCCCCATCTTGAAGCCGTTGCGCGACGTGTAGGACGCCACCGGATTGCGCGACATGGATTCGGTGCCGACGCACAGCACCTTCGACGCCTTGCCCAGCGTGATGGCGTCGGCCGCCTGGATGATGGTCTCGAAGCCGGTCCCGCACAGCCGGTGCACCAGCAGGGCGGGAACCGGGATGGGCACGCCGGCGTAAAGCCCGATATGGCGCGGCAGGAAATAGGCGTCGAAGCTGCTTTGCGCCATGTTGCCGGCGACGACCATGTCGATGGCCTCGGCCTCGATGGTCGACCTGCTCAGCGCTTCCCGCGCCACCTTGATGCCAAGATCGGTCGGTGAGATGGCCGACAGCACGCTGGTATAGTCGGCGAAGCCGGTGCGAATTCCATCGACCAGCCACACGTCGTCATAGACGGTTCCAAGCCCGTTGCTCATCGGTCAGTTCCTTCGTGTCGTCGCGTTATAGAATTCAGCCGAGTCGAACGATTTCCGGGTCCGGGGCCTCGGCGTAGAGCCTTTCCACCAGGGCGGCCCGGCGGGTCAGCACGGCGCGCTGGTTGATGTAGCCCTTGTCGGTGATCTCGTTGGCGTCGATGTTGGGCGGCTCGTCCATCAGCAGGGCGCGCGAGACTTGGTGCGAGCTGCCGAGTCCCTGGGCGGCCAGGGATTTCATCGCGGCGGCCAGGTGGGCGCGCACCTCGGGCCGGGCGATCAGGTCCTTCAGGGGGGTGTCGGCGGCGGCGTCGGGGCATAGCCTGAGACAGCCGGGGTGGCTGGCGAAGCCCAGCAAGCCGACCTCCTCGCGGTCGTGGCCGGTGATGACCGCGTCCTGGAGGATGGGCGAGGCGGCATCGATGACGGCAAGGCGCAGCGAGCCGACGGCGACCCAGGTTCCCGACATCAGCTTGAAATCCTCGGCGACGCGGCCGTCGAACACGATGCCCTTGGCCGGATCAAGAGGGTCGGCCAGCTTGCCGGCGTCGCCGGTGATGTAGAAGCCGTCCTCGTCGAAGGCCTTCTGGGTCAGGTCGTCACGCTTGTGATAGCCCGGCGTGATGTTGGTTCCGCGCACCCGCAGCTCCATCTTGCCGCCGTTGGGGATCATCTTGACCTCGCAGCCGGGGGCGGGCAGGCCGATGTTGCCGGCCTTCTCGATGTCGTAATGCACGGTGGTGATCATGGGCGAGGTTTCGGTGGCGCCCCACGACGACACCAGGCGGACCTTGTAGCCGACCGCCTTCATCGACAGCGCCTCCAGCTTTTCCCACAGGCTTTGAGGCAGGGCGGCACCGGCGTAGAACATCAGCTTGAGGCGCTTGAAGAAGTTGTTTCTCAGGACCTCGTCGGCCTCCAGCAGCGGAATCAGCATGTCGAAGCCGCGCGGCACGTTGAAGTACATGGTGGGGGAAATCTCGCGCAGGTTGGCGACGGTCTTTTCCACCAATCCGGGGACCGGCTTGCCTTCGTCGATGTACAAGGTGCCGCCGTGGCGCAGGACGATGTTGAAGTTGTGGTTGCCGCCGAAGGTGTGGTTCCACGGCAGCCAGTCCACCAGCACCGGGTGCTCCTCGGCCAGGAACGGCCAGCACTGGCGGATCGCCTGCTGGTTCGAGCAGATCATCCGCTGGGTGTTGATGACGCCCTTGGGCAGATCGGTGGACCCCGAGGTGAACAGGATCTTGGCGATGGTGCCGGGGCGGACCATGGCGAAGGCGGTTTCCAGCCCGGATCCCGGAACCGCCTTCAGCAGCGAGGCGAAATCCGCCGCCGCCGTCGGCGGATTGACGCTGGTCACCACCTCGACCCCGGCCAGTTCGGGAATCTTCAGGGCGTCGGCGAAGCGGGCGCCATCGGCGGCGTAGACCAGACCCGGCTTCAGCAGGTCGGTGATGTACTTGAGCTTGGAATGGTCCCTGGACATCAGCGAATAGGCCGGCGAGATCGGGGCCACCGGAATGCCGGCATGCATGGCGCCCAACGCCAGCAAGGCGTGGTCGATGCTGTTGTCCGACAGGATCATCACCGGCCGGTTACGGTTCAGCCCGCGATCCAGCAGTGATTGGGCGATGGCTTCGACCGACCTAAGCCCCTCGGCCCAGGTGACCTTGCGCCAGCCCCCGTCCGCGTCGCGCTGGGCCAGGAACAGGGAATCGGGGATGCGGTCGGCCCAGTGGTGCAGCAGGTCGCCCAGGCAGCGGGCGAACGGCTTCAGGCTGTCGGGCGAACGCAGGATCATGCCGCCGCCGGGCAGCTTGTCCACCGTCACCCGAGCCGGCGCGAAGTTGATCGGTCCCCAGGTCATCGCTTCCTCTCCCGTATCAAAGTCCCAGATAGGCCTGGCGGACGCCCGGATCGTTCAGCAGCTCGGTGCCGGTCCCCGACAGCACGACGCCGCCGTTCTCCAGCACATAGCCGCGATCGGCCAGCTTCAGCGAGGTCTGGACGTTCTGTTCCACCAGGATCACCGTCATGCCCTCGGCATGCAGGTCGCGGATGATCTTGAACATCTCGCTGACCACCGCGGGGGCCAGGCCCAGCGAGGGTTCGTCGAACATCATCAGGCGGGGCTGGCCCATCAGGCAGCGGCCGATGGCCAGCATCTGCTGTTCGCCGCCCGACAGGGTGCCGGCGGCCTGGTCGATGCGCGAGCGCAGCTTCGGAAACAGGTGGAAGCAGCGTTCCAGGGTGTCCTTGCGCTTGTCGCGTGCCCGGGGGATCACCGCGCCCATCTCCAGATTCTCCAGCACCGACAGGGTGGGAAATATCTGGCGGCCCTCGGCCACCTGGGCGATGCCCATGTCGCAGATGCGCGACGAGGCCAGGCCGGTGATGGGCTTGCCCTCGAAGACGATGCTGCCGGCGGCGACCTTCTCCATGCCGGCGATGGCGCGGATCAGGGAGGTCTTGCCGGCGCCGTTGGCGCCGACGATGGCCACCACCTCGTGCTCGGCCACCGACAGCGACACGCCGGCCAGGGCCTGGGCATCGCCATAGAACAGGTCGAGTCCCCGGATCTCCAGCATCACTCGTGCTCCTCGCCCAGATAGCATTCCAGCACCTTGGGATGGCTGGTGACCTCGGCGGGGGTGCCCTCGGCGATCTTCTCGCCATGATGCAGCACCACCACATGATCGGACAGGGCCATCACGGCGCGCATGACATGCTCGATCAGCAGGATGGTCAGGCCGGTTTCCTTGTTCAGTCCCTGGAGGATGGCCACCATGCGGTCGCATTCCACCGGGCGCAGCCCGGCCATCACCTCGTCCAGCAGCAGCAGCTTGGGCCGAGTCGCCAGGGCGCGGGCGACCTCCAGCCTCTTGCGGTCGGGCAGGGTCAGGGCCTGGGCCGGCTGGCGGGCCTTGTCGCCCAGTTCCAGCAGCCTCAGGATATCGTTGGCCCTGGCCCTGGCCGTCTCGACATCGCCGTCGTCGTAGCGCAGGCCGCCGACCATGACGTTCTCCTCGACCGACAGGCCGGCGAACGGCTTGACGATCTGGAAGGTGCGGCCCACCCCGGCGCGGCAGATTTCCGCCTGCCCCAGGCCGGTGACGTCGTGGCCGTCCAGCGTCACCTTGCCGTCGCTGGGGGGGAAGGCGCCGGCGATCAGGTTGAAGGTGGTGGTCTTGCCGGCGCCGTTGGGTCCGATCAGGCCGACGATGGCGCCCTTGGGGACGTCGAAGGTGACGGCGTTGACGGCGCGCAGGCCGCGAAAGCTCTTGCCGAGATCGCAGACCGACAGCATGGGATGGCTGGTCATTTGCCGTCTCCGTCCAGGCCGAGGCGATGGCGCAGCCACGGCCAGACGCCGTTCGGCTTGACGATCAGGATCGCCAGAAGACAGATGCCGTAGGCGATCTGCTTGACGCCGTCGATGCCGACATGCTCGCCCAGGATGGTGAAGGTCTCGCCCATGGCGGTCAGGATCACCGCCCCCAGGATCGGCCCGAACAAGGTGCCGACGCCGCCGATGATCGGCCCCAGGATCAGCTCCAGCGAGCGATGCATGGAAAAGATGCTCTCGGGAAACAGGTTGTTGCTGAAGAAGGCGATGAACATGCCGCCGACGCTGGTCATGGCCGCCGAGATCACCACCGCGATCATCTTGTAGCGGAACACCGGAATGCCGAGCGCGTCGGCGGCGTCCTCGTTCTCGCGGATCGCCTGCCAGTAATAGCCGATGCGGCGCATCAGCAGCGAGCGGCTGAACAGGAATCCCGCCACCGTCATAGCGAGGATCAGGTAGTAGAACATGGAGGTCGAGCCGCGCAGCAGCCAGAAATCGTCGCTGACGCGGTTGGTCACCGGCAGGACCAGGCCGGACGATGCCCCCACCCAGCCCCAGTGATCGAACAGCACCCGGGTGAATTCGGCGAAGGCGATGGTCAGCAGGGCGAAATAGACGCCCATGACCTTGAAGCGGAAGCCCAGCATGCCGATCACCGAACTGACGGCGACCGACACCGTCATGCCGGCGAAGACGCCGATCCAGGGCGATACGCCGAAGTGGATGAACAAGGCGCCGGCGGCATAGGCGCCAAGGCCGATGTAAAGGGCGTGGCCCAGCGAGAACTGGCCGGCGAACCCCATCATCACGTTCCACGACATGCCGAGATAGGCCTGAAGCAGAACCGCGATCAGGATCGACAGGGTGTAGTCGTCGACGCCCAGGGGCGCCAGGGACAGCACGGCGAGAAGGCCGAGCAGCAGCCGGGCGCTGCGGCTGGAGAAGAGGGTTCCGGCGTTCATGGCTTCTTTCCCAGGATGCCTTGCGGACGCAGCAGCAGGACCAGGATCAGCAGGCCGAAGCTGAACATGCTCTTGAGGCTGGGGGCGATCAGCACGCCCGACAGGGCCTCGGACAGTCCGACCAGGATGCCGCCCAGCAGGGCGCCGCCCAGGCTGCCCAGCCCGCCCAGGATGACGATGATGAAGCCGAGCAGGGTGTAGTCGGACGACAGGTGCGGATGCACGTCAACCAGCAGCAGCAGCAGGCAGCCGGCGGCGCCGACGCAGGCGGCGCCGATGCCGAAGGTGACGGCGTAGAGCTTTTCCACGTCCAGCCCGACCACCCGCGCCCCCACCGGATTGTCGGCGCAGGCGCGGATGGCGGTTCCGGTGGTGGTGTAGCGGAAGAAGGCCCACAGCAGCGCCGCCACGCCGCCGGCGGTGATGGCGGCGATGACCCGGACCTTGTCCAGGACCAGCGGCCCGACGGAATAGCTTTCGAAGCTGGCGTCGAGCTGGATGTTGCGGGCGTCGGGCCCGAACACCATCAGCACCACGTTGGTGATGATGATCGCCACCGAGAGCAGCAGCAGGAACTGGATGTGCTCGGTGGCGCCAAGAAAGCGGTTGATCAGGACTCTCTGCAACAGGTAGCCGACGACGAACAGGCCGCCGGCTACCAGCGGCAGCGCGGGAACGGGCTGGATGCCCAGCTTGGTGAACAGAAGGAAGGCGGCGTACATGGCCACCACCATCAGGTCGCCGTGGGCGAAATTGACTACCCGCATGACGCCGAAGATGACCGAAAGGCCAAGCGCCATCAGGCCGTAGACCAGGCCGGTCAAAAGACCGGAACTGGTCACGTTCAAAAAGAATGTCGCGTCCATCCCGAATCCTCGCTCAGGTGTTTGGGATGATCAGCCGCGACTCTTGAACGGCGGCATCGGGAACACGAACTTGGCTTCGGCCGATTCGGCGGGCAGCACCACGGTGGGCTTGCCATTGAGGTTCTGCACCACCGCCGAGCGCAGGTTCATGTTCTGGCCATTGGCTTCGAACTTGATGGCGCCGCCGATCATCACCCGCTTGGCGATGTTGGTGGCCCGAAGCGCCTCGGTCAGCGCCGCCGGATCGTTGGAGCCGGCGCGCTTGTGGGCGTCGGCGGCGATCAGCACCGCTTCGAAGGTGAAGCCGACGTTGAGGTCGCAGCTTTCGTCGGGATGGGCCTTCTCGAACCGCTGCTGCAACTGGGCCGCCATTTCCTGCTTGGGGTCGAACCAGGGAATGTTGACCGAGCAGAATTCGGCGTACTTGCCCAGCGCCTTCAGGAACTGCTTGTCGTACATGCCGGGGCTGCCGGGCGAGGTGATGCCCATGGTCTCGACCTGCTGCTTGACCATCTCGCGCACCAGCAGGATGGCGTCATTGAGGCGGGTCACGGTCATGACGAAATCGGCCTTGGCGGCCTTGGCCTTGGCCACCTCGATGGAGAGGTCGCGGGCCTTGGGGTCGTAGGCGATGGTCTCGACGATCTGGAACGGCAGGTCGAGCTTGGGCATCAGCGCGTTGATGCCGTTCAGCATGCCCATGCCGAAGCTGTCGTTGACGTGTAGCAGCACGGCGGTCTTGGGGGTGACGCCGGCGGCGGCGAACATGTCCTTGTAGAGCAGCAGGCCGCCCTTGCCCAGCATGCCGGCCGAGGGGAAATTGCGGAAGGTGTACTTGAAGCCCTGTTCGGTCAGCTTGGGCTCGGCGGCGATGTTGACTACCAGCGGCACGCCCTTCTGCTCGGCGACGCCGGCGATGGCGAGCGTGGTGGCGGAATCGAACGCGCCCATCAGCATGTTGGCGCCCTCGCGGATCAGCTTTTCCGCCTGGGTGCGGCCCACATCCGGGTTGGATTCGGTGTCGGCGTTCATGAATTCGACGGAATAACCCATCTCCTTCAGCATGGCGAGACCGACATCGGCGCCGCGCTGGCAGGCCTGGCCGATCAGGGCGAGATGGCCGGAGCGGGGCAGCAAGATGCCCAGCTTCAGCGGTGTGGCGGCGCGAGCCTTGCGCAGCGGCAGGCCGGCGGCGGCGGTGGTGAGCAGGGCGCCAGTCGCGGCGGTGGCGGAGAACTGGCGGCGGGTGATACCCTTGGACGAAGACGGAATCGTGGTGTGATCAGACATGGGACGTCCCTTTCACGGATCGTAAGGCCTCCTGGGTCGCTCTTTGGCGACTTGCTGAGCATGATCCTGACCCGACTGGATGATTTCGTCAAGAGGGATTGTTGGCGACAAAAACTGTTGCAATGAGCAACAATTTTCGCATGATGGCTGGACTGAGGGAGTCCGCCGGGGAGATGCGTGATGAAGCTTGAAAGCGTGATTGGCCTGATCGGGGCCGGGACCATGGGGGCGGCCATCGCCCAGGGGGCGGCGGTCAGCGGCTATCGGGTGATCTTGAATGACCGCGACGCCAGGGTGGTCGAACGGGCCATGGCCCAGATCAAGGGGTCGCTGGCGCGGGCGGTCGACAAGGGCAGGATGGGCGCGGCCGATGCCGATGCCGCCTTCGCTCGCCTCACGCCTTCGACCAGCCTCGCCGACCTGGTGTCCTGCGGCCTGGTGATCGAGGCCATCGTCGAGAATTTCGACGCCAAGGCCGACCTGTTCCGAACTCTGTCGGCCATCGTGTCGCCCCAGGCGCTGATCGCCACCAACACCTCCTCGCTCAAGGTCGACGATCTGGCCGCCTCGGTCAGTTCGCCCGAACGGTTTCTCGGCCTGCATTATTTTTTTCCGGCGGCGGTCAATCCCCTGCTGGAGATCGTCAGGGGCAAGTCGACTTCGTCCGACGCCATGGACAAGGCGGCGGCCTTCGCCAAGGCGACGGCCAAGCAGGCGATACGCTGCCGCGACGCCTACGGCTTTGCCGTTAACCGCTATTTCGTGCCCTATCTGAACGAGGCGGCGCGGCTGCTGGACGAAGGGGGGAATGCCGGCGAGATCGACCTGGCGGTCGTCCAGGGGTTCGGCACCGCCGTCGGGCCGTTCAAGTTGATGGACATTTCCAAGCCGGTCATCGCCCTGCACGCCTGCCGCACCCTGGCGGTGATGGGGCCGTTCTACGCTCCGGCGACCTCGCTGGTGCGTATCGGCGAATCGGGTGAATTGTGGAATGCCGAACTGCCGGCCTCGATCGACCCCGCCCGCGCCGCCACCATCGTCCAGCGGCTTCAGGGCGCGGTTCTGACGGCGGTGCTGGAGGCGCTGGACGAGGAGGTGGCGGCGCCGGACGACTTCGACCTGGGCGCCCGTATCGGCCTGCAATGGACGTGGCAGCCTTGCGTCGGCGCCCGCGCCATCGGTCGCGACGCCACCGAACGGCTGGTGGCGCGGCACTTCCAGGGGCGGCCGCTTCCCCGGAGTCTCCAGCTTTTCTAAGGCGCAAGCCGGTCGTTTCAGGGGCTGGGCGACACGGCGTCCACCCTTGAAACTTGCCGCACCGCACCAAATATGCAAAGACTTGCCGAATTATCGGAGTCCTGCCCGTGAGCCGTTCCACTCTCGACCATCCCTTCGCCGAACCGCTCGCCCCCGGTCAGGTTCTCGAAGTCGCCCCTGGAATCCGCTGGATACGCATGCCGCTGCCGTTCGCCCTCGACCACATCAACCTGTGGGCGCTGGATGATGGCGATGGCCGGGTGGCGCTGGTCGATACCGGATTGGGCAACGACGCCACCAAGGAACTGTGGGAGGTTCTGCTGGCCGGGCCGCTGGCCGGACTGACGGTGTCGCGGCTGATCGCCACCCATTTCCATCCCGATCACATGGGGCTGGCCGGCTGGCTGAGCCGGCGCCTGGACGTTGACCTTACCGCCTCGGTGCGGGAATGGCTGTTCGGCCGCATGCTGTGGCTGGAGGAGTCGGAGGAGTTCAACGACAACCAGGTGCGCTATTACCGCCGCATGGGCTTCGACGCCGAGCAACTGGACGGCGTGCGCAGCCGGGGCAACACCTATCGCGCTCGCATCGACGTCATGCCGGTGCGGGTTCTAGGCATCCGCAACGGCGATGAGATGACCATCGGCGGCCGTATCTGGCGGATGATCGAGGGCGGCGGCCATTCCCCCGAGCATGCCTGCCTGTATTGCGAGGAGGCCGGCGTGCTGATCTCCGGCGATCAGGTGTTGCCGCGCATCAGCCCCATCGTCGGCGTCTGGCCGCAGCAGCCCGAGGCCGAGCCGCTGGGGCTGTTCCTCGACGCCCTGGCCCGGCTGCGCCATCTGCCGGCCGATACCCTGGTCCTGCCGTCCCACGGCCTGCCGTTCCGGGGGCTCCACGCCCGCGTCGACCAGTTGACGGCACATCATGTGGAGCGGCTGGAAAAGACCCAGGGCGCCTGCGCACGGCCGGCCAGCGCGGTCCAGGTCCTGCGCGCCCTGTTCACGCGGGAGCTGGATGCCCATCAACTGGGCTTCGCCACCGGCGAGACCCTGGCCCATCTGCACCATCTCATGCGCCAGGGCAGCGTCGTCCGCGAAATGGGCGAGGACGGAATCTGGTGGTTCCGCCGCGCCTGATTTCCTTTCCCGTCAGGCGGCGCAGGCGCCCGCCGGTTCGCAATACAGGCCGTAAAGGGTGTTGATCACCGCGCTGGCCTCGGCCCCGGCCAGGGAATAGAAGATGGTCTGGGCCTGGCGCCGGGTCTGGACCAGGGTATCGCGGCGCAGGCGGGCAAGGTGTTGCGACAGGGCGGATTGGCTGAGGCCGATGATCCGTTCCAGTTCTCCCACCGACTTTTCCCCATGCAGAAGCTGGCAGAGGATCATCAGGCGATGCTCGTTGCTCATGGCCTTGAGCAAGGCGCTGGCACGGCGCGCGCTGTCTTGAAGTTTCTCAAGTTCCATGTCCATGGGCATCTCCAATCCCTAAGTACGCATATGTTATAACACTTAACCAAGATATTTCAATCGATACACATCGCGATCCGCCGAATATGCAGATTTGTTGAAAATTGAACACGGATGAGCGTGTTGTTTTTTGACAAAGATCATTCTTCCCGTCGCCATCGCCCCGGCGATGTCAGGCCAGGGCGGCGGCGGGGGCGGTGTCCAGGGCGGCGAGGGCGGTCGAGACGATGCCCGAGGCGTTGAGTCCGACCTTCTCGTACTGGATTTCGGGAGTGTCGTGCTCGATGAAGTAGTCGGGCAGGACCAGCGGCCGGACCTTCAGTCCGCGATCAAGGACGCAATTGGTCGCCAGCAGGTGGAGGACATGGCTGCCGAAGCCGCCGACCGATCCCTCCTCGATGGTGATCAGGACCTCGTGCGAACGGGCGAGACGAAGGATGAGTTCCTCGTCCAGCGGCTTCATGAAGCGGGCATCGGCCACGGTGGGCGCCAGCCCCCTGGCGGCCAATTCGTCGGCGGCCTTCAGGGTTTCGGACAGGCGGGTGCCCAGCGACAGGATGGCGATGCGCGATCCCTCGCGGATTATCCGGCCCTTGCCGATGGGCATGGCGGTGCCGCGTTCCGGCAGTTCCACGCCCACGCCCTCGCCGCGGGGATAGCGGAAGGCCGAGGGACGGTCGTCGATGCCGACGGCGGTGGCGACGGCGTGCATCAGTTCGGCCTCGTCGGCCGGACACATGATGACGATGTCGGGCAGGCAGCCCAGATAGGCCATGTCGTAGGCACCGGCGTGGGTGGCGCCGTCGGCGCCGACCAGACCGGCGCGGTCGATGGCGAAGCGCACCGGCAGCCTTTGCAGAACCACGTCGTGCTGAACCTGGTCGTAGGCGCGTTGGAGGAAGGAGGAATAGATGGCGCAGAACGGCTTGAAGCCCTCGCAGGCCAGACCGGCCGAGAAGGTGACGGCGTGCTGCTCGGCGATGCCGACGTCGAAGGTTCGCGCCGGGAAGCGGTCCCCGAACTTGTCGAGGCCGGTTCCGGCCGGCATGGCGGCGGTGACGGCGACGATGCTGTCGTCGTGTTCGGCCTCGGCCAGCAGCGCCTTGGCGAACACCGCCGTATAGGAGGGGGCGTTGGCCTTGGGCTTGTCCAGCTTGCCGGTGACGATGTCGAAGCGCCCGACGCCGTGATACTTGTCGGCGGCGGCTTCGGCCGGCGGATAGCCGCGGCCCTTCTTGGTCACCACATGGATCAGGATCGGCTTGGTTTCCTCGGAATCGCGGACGTTCTTCAGCACCGGCAGCAGGTGCTCGAAATTGTGCCCGTCGATGGGACCGACGTAGTAGAACCCCAGTTCCTCGAACAAGGTGCCGCCGCCCGATACCATGCCGCGGGCGTATTCCTCGACCCGGCCGACGGCGCGTTCCAGCGGCGGCGGCAGCAGGTGGGCCAGATCCTTGGCCAGATGACGCAGGGAATGATAGGACGGCGACGACAGCAGCCGCGACAGGTAGGCGCTCATGGCGCCCACCGGCGGGGCGATGGACATGTCGTTGTCGTTGAGGATGACGATCAGGCGCGACCCCAGCGAGCCGGCGTTGTTCATGGCCTCGTAGGCCTGACCGGCGCTCATGGCGCCGTCGCCGATGACCGCGATGACGTTGAAGCGGTCATCCTTGAGATCGCGCCCCACAGCCATGCCCAGCGCCGCCGAGATGGACGTGGAGGAATGGCCGGCGCCGAACGGATCGAAGACGCTTTCCGAACGCCGGGTGAATCCCGACAATCCGCCGCCCTGGCGCATGGTCAGCATGCGATCCTTGCGGCCGGTCAGAATCTTGTGGGGATAGGCCTGATGGCCGACGTCCCAGATCAGCTTGTCCCTGGGCGTGTCGAAGACATGGTGCAGCGCCACGGTCAACTCGGCGACGCCGAGGCCGGCGCCGAGATGGCCGCCGGTGAACGATACCGAATGGATCATCGCCTGCCGGACCTCGTGGGTCAGCTGCTCCAGTTCCTCGATGGAGAAACCGCGGAAATCGGCCGGGCTGGACACGCGGTCCAGCAGGGGAGCCTTGGGCTTGCTGGAAGAGGAGAACTTCATGATCCTTGGTGCCTCACGAACGGCGCTGAACGACATAGCGGGCGACATCCCGCATCAGGTCGGCCTTGTCGCCGAAGGGATCGAGATGGCGACAGGCCTGATCGGCCAGCATGTCGGCCTGCGAGCGGGCCCGCTCGATGCCCAGCAGCGACACGAAGGTCGCCTTGCCGGCGTCGGCGTCCTTTTGCACGGCCTTGCCGACCTCGGCTGCGTCGCCTTCCACGTCCAGGATGTCGTCGGCGATCTGGAAGGCCAGGCCCAGATCGTGGGCGTAATTGCGCAGGGCGAGGCGAAGCTCGCCATGGGCCTTGCCCATCACCGCCCCGGCCTCGCACGAGAACGAGAACAGCCGGCCGGTCTTCATCTGCTGCAACCGGGTGATGCCGGCCACGTCCAGGTTCATCTCGTGGGCCTGGAGATCGATCATCTGGCCGCCGACCATGCCTTGCCCACCCGAGGCATGGGCCAGGTCGGCCGCCAGTTCGCAACGGACCACCGGGTCGGAGTGGGTGGCGGGATTGACCAGCACCTCGAACGCCTTGGTCAGCAGGGCGTCGCCCGCCAGCAGGGCGGTGGCCTCGTCGAATTTCTTGTGGCAGGTTGGGCGGCCGCGCCGCAGGTCGTCGTCGTCCATGCAGGGCAGGTCGTCGTGGACCAGCGAATAGCAGTGAACCATCTCGATGGCGCAGGCGACGCGCAGCGCCGCGCTTTCCGCGACGTTGAACAGGCTGGCCGACTGCATCACCAGGAACGGGCGCAGCCGCTTGCCGCCGTCCAGGCTGGCATAGCGCATGGCTTCGTGAACGCGGGAATCGGGGCCGTCGGATACCGGCAGCAGGCGGTCCAGTTCGGCGTTGACCTGCTGGCTGGTCTTGGTCAGGGCGTCGGCAAGGCGGGTCGAAAGCGGAGAATTGCTCAAGGCTGTCACTCGGTTGTGGATCAGGCGATGTCGGCGGACGCGACGGAAACGGTTCCATCCGATCCCAGCACGATACGGTCGACCTTGGCGCGGGCTTCCTCCAGCTTGGCGGCGCAGTGGCGCTTCAACTGGGCGCCGCGCTCGTAGGCGGCGATGGACTCGTCCAGCTTGCCGCGCCCTTCCTCCAACTGGCGGACGATGCGGTCCAGTTCGGCTAGGGCGTCCTCGAAGCCGAGAGCGGCGATGTCAGGCGGCAAATCGGCCATGGAATCCGTTGTCGTGGCGTTGGGGTCCGACGAAGCGCGGAAGTGTACGGGGGCGTCGCGATAATGGCAAGCTTGACGGAAGGCGTTTGCAGGGTAATCGGGTGTAAGGAATAACGCCGGTTTTCCCCCTCTCCCGCTTGCGGGAGAGGGAACAACTGCCTTCGCCCGATTCCCCTGGCGGGCCGGTTGGAGGTCATTTCCCGCGGCGGTGAAACGCGGTATGGTCCGGCAGTCCGATTTTCCGGGGGGACTGGGTGAGCGAGCTGTTGAGGCGTCTTGATCCCTGGCTGGGACGGCCGGGGCTGACGGTGTGGATGCTGACCGGCGCCTTGGCCGGTCTGTACGGCTGGGTCCGCTTCGTCGGGACCTTCCGTTCCGAGACGCTGGTCTACGCCCGCTGGCTGGCCGGCGCGGTGGTCTATCCCGCCGGCAATCCGACCGCCGTCACCTTGTACGAGACGACGACGCCATTCCACGGTCTGGTCGCCCTGCTGATGGGAGCCGGTCTGGACGACATCGCCATCACCCAGCTCAGCTGCGCCCTGAATGTCGCCGTCTATGCCCAGGCCACGGCGCTGATGGTTTTCGTCCTGTCGCGTAATGTTCCGGCCGCCGTCATGCTTGGTCTCGTCCAGGCGGCCACCGCCGGCTTCCTGAGCGGGGCCGATTATCCCTTCGTCATCGTCAACAACGAGAAATTGCTGGGATCGCTGGGGCTGGGACTGCAATTGCAGATCTTCGGCCTGATCGGACTGGGGCGCCCGACGCCGGCCCTGGCGCTGGTGGCGGCGCTGGCGATGGTTCATCCGGTATTCGCCGCCTTCAATGTCTTTCTGCTGGCGGCGGTGCGGATGGTCGACCGGTTCGGAGCGAATTGCCGCCCGTGGTCGGGCGGAATCCTGCTGGGGCTGGCCGTGGCCGCCTGGGCGCTGCTGCGGGCAGCCAAGCCCCATGTGGATCTGCCGCCGTCGCCCGATCCCGGGCTGGTGGACGCTTATTTCGCGTTGTGGGATGCCCACCGCAACATTCCGGTATCCCGCTATTCGCTGGTCATCCTGGCGGCGTCCCTGGCGGGCCTGGGGCTGGTTATCCTGTTGCGCCGCCAGGGGGGCGAACGGATTCGCGCCATGACCACCGCCCTGGCCCTGGCCGGGGCCATCGGCATCCTGTGCTGGGCCGGCTTTCACGCCCTGCGGCCGTGGCTTCCCACCATTTTCCTGATTCCGATGCCCAATCGCCTGTTGAATATCAGCGAGGCGCTGGTGTTTCCGGTGGTCGCGGGAACCTTGCTGGCCATGCGGCCGAAAGTCCCGCCGCTGATCGCGCTGGCGGCGCTGTCGCTGGTGATGCTGGCCGGTGGCCTGGCCCAGGAACTGGGGGCCATCAAGCTTGGCGATCCGGCTTATTCGATGGCCAAGGCCGGCGAGAAGCTGGTGCTGATGGCGGCGATGGCCGCCATGGCCTGGGCGCTTCTGACCGGGCGCGTCGCCCTGGCCGGGGCCGGTGAGAACAGGCCGAAGGCGGGGGGACTGGCCGCGAGGGTGCCGCTGGCGGCGGTCTGGCTGGCGGTGGGGCTTGGCGTCGTTGGAGCGGGGGCGGCGACGCGGAGCCCGGACCCGTTCGAGTCCGTCCGCGAGCTGTTCGACCGGCTGGCCAAGTCGGGAGGAGTGGTGGCGGCTTTCGAGAACCTGAATCTGACCAAGTCTCCCATCCGCAATGCCGAGCTTTTCTCGTTCCAGTGCCTGGACGTGCTGCCTTATTCGACGCGGTCGATTCCGGCGGTGGCGCGGGTGATGGGCGAGGTCTACGGCGCCGACTTTCTCCGCCCGCCCGAGGCCAATTATCGGCTGGGCGTGTTCAACGAGGTCGACATGGATGCCATGGCGCGGCGGTCCACCGAGGAATGGAAGGCGTTGGGCGCCCGCCACGGCTTTCACTTCGTCATCACCAACGGCGGCCGCCAGCTTGCCTTGCCCATGGTCGACCTGGGCATGATCCGGCTGTTCATCATTCCGCAGGAATAGGGGCGCCGGCCGGCGGGATCAGCTTTCCATCGCCAGCACGCCGCCCAGAAGGCCTTCGATGGCGGTCCGGTCAAGGTCGCGGGTGATGAAGACGATGCGGGTGCGGCGGTCGTCGTCGGGCCATTCCGGCAGCGGCGCCGGGGGGTGAAAGACGTGCTGCACCCCGTGGATGGCCAGGGGCAGGTCGGATTCGCGGGCATTGACGATGCCCTTGATGCGCAGCAGGTTCTCGCCCTTGGACGCGATCATCAGCTCCAGCGCGAAGCCCAGCGCCGTCCACGATACCGGCTGGTCGGCGGTGAAGACGAAGGCCTGGATGTGGGCGTCGTGGCGGTTGGGGTCGTGATGGTGATGATGGCCCTGGCGCCGGGCGGCCTCGTGGGCGCGATAGGCCTCTTCGTTCAGCCAGCGGGCCACGTCGGGAATCTTGACGTCCTTGCGGAACAGCCCGGCGTCCAGGATGTCGGCGGGATCGACCCGGCCCATGGCGGCGGCGACGATGGGCGCGGCCGGGTTGAGCAGCCGCAGCCGTTCGCGCTGCATTTCCACCCGGGTCGGGTCTGCGATATCGGCCTTGGTCAGGATCAGCCGGTCGGCGACGGCGGCCTGTTTGACCGCCTCGGCATGGGCGTTCAGGGTGGCCTCGCCGTTGACGGCATCGACGGTGGAGACGATGCCGTCCAGCTTGTAGCGGCTGGAAATCAGCGGATCGGTCATCAGGGTGTGAATGATGGGAGCCGGATCGGCCAGCCCGGTGGTCTCGATCATCATGCGGCCGAATTCGGGAATCTCGCCCTTGACCCGGCGCAGGAACAGGTCGCGCATGCCCTCGACCAGATCGCCCCGCACGGTGCAGCACATGCAGCCCGATTGCAACAGTACCACGTCCTCGGCCAGCTTGCGCACCAGCAGGTGGTCGAGGCCGACGGCGCCGAACTCGTTGATCAGCACGGCGGTGTCGGCCAGTCCGGGCTGGGCCAGCAGGTGGTTGAGCAAGGTGGTCTTGCCGCTGCCGAGAAAGCCGGTGAGGACGGTAACCGGTATCAGGCTCATTTCTTGTACAGCTCCTCCGGCGAGATCTGGACCTTTTCCACCTCGGCCAGGCCGTCGGGACGGGCGGCGGTGTAAAAGCAGGTGCGCCGGCCGGTGTGGCAGGCGACCCCGTCCTGATCCACCTTGACCAGGATAGTGTCGCCGTCGCAATCGATCAGGAAATCCTTGAGCCGCTGCTGCTGGCCCGAGGTCTCGCCCTTGCGCCACAATCCCTTGCGCGAGCGCGACCAATAGCACACCCGGCCGGTGGCCAGGGTCTCGGTCACCGCGTCACGATTCATCCAGGCCATCATCAGCACCTCGCCGGTGTCGAATTGCTGGGCGATCGCCGGCACCAGGCCGTCGGAATTGAAGCTGAGGCGGGCCAGGGCGGCGGCGGGGTCGATGGCGGACATGGAGGCTTCCTCGGGGGCGGTGGCGATCATGGTATGAAGCATCTACCGTCCGGAAAGGCAATCGGCAAGGCTGTCGGCGATGGCGGTCATGATGGTGAAATAGGCGTCGGGACCGGCTTCCGCCAGGGCGCCTTCCGGATCGAGCAGGGCGATGCGGGCGCCGGCGGCGTCGGCCAGCGCCTGCACCGTCGGACCGGCGAATCGCGGCTCGCGGAAGACGCAGGCGGCCTTGGTGGCCTTGAGGCGGTCGCGCAGCGCCGCCATCCGCTTGGCGCTGGGCGGACGTTCGGGGTCGATGGTGACTGCGCCGGCCGGAGTCAGGCCGTAGCGCGCCTCGAAATATTGATGGGCGTCGTGGAAAACCACATAAGGCTTGCCGGCCACCGGCTTCAGCCGGGCGGCCAGGGTGGAATCCAGGTCGGCCAGGCGCTTGCGGGTCTCGGCGGCGTTGGCCTTGTAGCGGTCGGCGCGGGCCGGGTCCATTTCGGCCAACCTGCCGGCCACCGCGTCCACCAGCCGGGCGGCGTTGTCGGGATCGAGCCACAGATGGCCGTCGGTCTCGTCGTGGTCATCCTTGCCGTGATCCTTGTGGCCGTGGTCATTCCCGTGGCTGTCCCAAACGCCGCCCTCGCGGGTGGCGAGACGGGTCATGCCGGGAATCTCCTGCATGGTCAGCCGATGCCTGGCCTTGGCGGCGGGTTTCTTCAGCCAGCCCTCGAAATCCTTGCCGACCCAGACCAGAAGCCGGGCCCGCTCCAGCGCGCGGGCATCCGACGGCTTCATGGCGTAATCGTGTGGCGAGGCGTCGCCCGACACGATCAGGCCCGGTTCGGCCACCCCCTTCATCACGGCGGCGACCAGCCCGTGCAGCGGCTTGATGCTGACCAGGACGTCGGGCGGCGGAGCGTCCGCCATCGCCGGG
Source organism: Magnetospirillum sp. SS-4 (assembly GCF_902729425.1). GTDB lineage: Bacteria > Pseudomonadota > Alphaproteobacteria > Rhodospirillales > Magnetospirillaceae > Phaeospirillum. The sequence continues at coordinate 65,425 of NZ_CACVCH010000092.1, forward strand.
CCGGCCGTCAGCAGACCCAGGAAAGCGGCGGCAAGCAGACTCTTTCGCATTGTTCGGCTCCATGCCATGATGAAAAGGCTGATATGTTATAGTATAACATTTTCCGGAATTCCAGCATGACCTTTCCCGCCCCTCACCACGACCACGCCGCCTGCGTCGCCCAGGCCCTGGCCGCCGCCGAGGCCGAGTGCAAGCGACGCGGCGCCCGCCTGACCGATATCCGCCGGAGGGTTCTGGAACTGGTGTGGGAAAGCCATCAGCCGGTGGGGGCCTACGCCCTGCTGGACATCCTGGGGCGTGAAGGCTGGTCGGCGGCCCCGCCGACCGTCTATCGGGCGCTGGAATTCCTGCAACAGAACGGGCTGGTGCACCGCATCGCCCTGCTCAACGCCTTCGTCGGCTGTCCGCGTCCGGGGCACGGCCACAGCGGAACCTTCCTGCTGTGTTCCGGCTGCGGCATGGCCGCCGAACTGGACGACCGGGATATCGACCGGGCGGTGGCGGAATGTGCTTCCCGCTCGGGCTTCTCGGTGACGCGGCGGACCATCGAGATCGAGGGGATGTGTCCGGCCTGTCGCGCCAGAGAGGAGAAGGCATGAGCCCAGACGATCTGGTCCGGCTGACCGGGGTTTCGGTGGCGTTTCGCGGCCACGCCGTGCTGGACGGTGTCGGCTTGCGGGTCGGACGCGGCCGCATCGTCACGGTGGTCGGGCCGAATGGCGCCGGCAAGTCGACGCTCATCAAGGTGGCCCTGGGACTGATCGTTCCCGACCGGGGAACGGTGGAGCGCGATCCCGCCGCGGTGATCGGCTATGTGCCGCAGCGCCTGAGCATCGATCGGACCTTGCCGCTGTCGGTGCGGCGTTTCCTCGCCATGGCGCTGCCCGGCGGCGGCGACGGCCGGAATCTGGAGGAATCCCTGGATCTGGTGGGGGCCGGTCATGTGATGGCCCGGCAGATGGCCGATCTGTCGGGCGGCGAGGCGCAGCGGGTGCTGCTGGCCCGCGCCCTGGTCCGGCGCCCCGACCTGCTGGTGCTGGACGAACCGGTGGGCGGCGTCGACATGGCCGGACAGGCCGAACTTTACGACCTGATCGCCGGGCGGGCCCATGATCAAGGCATCGGCGTGCTGATGGTTTCCCACGACCTGCACGTGGTGATGGCCGCCACCGACGAGGTGGTTTGCCTCAACCGTCACGTTTGCTGCGCCGGCCATCCCGAGACGGTCAGCCGCCATCCCGAATACCTGGCGCTGTTCGGCCCGCGGGTGGCCGACAGCCTTGCCATCTACACCCACGCCCACGATCACGGCCATCTGGCCGACGGCAGCGTCCGGCCCCTGGACCCGGGGCATGTCCATGGACCGGAGTGCCGCCATGGATGAGTTCCTGCTGCGCGCCCTGGCGGCGGGGCTGGGGCTGGCGGCGGTGGCCGGGCCGCTGGGCTGTTTCGTGGTGTGGCGGCGCATGGCCTATTTCGGCGACGCCCTGGCCCATACCGCCCTGCTGGGAATCGTGGTCGGGCTCCTGCTGGGAACCTCGCCCCTGGCGGGCGTGGTGGCGGTCTGCGTCGCGGTGGCGCTGATCCTGGCCGGCATGCGGCGGGATGGGCGTCTGGCCTCGGACAGCCTGCTCGGCATCATGGCCCATGGCGCGCTGGCGCTAGGGCTGGTGCTGCTGTCGGCCATGGAGCGGGTGCGGGTCGACCTGATGGGCTGGCTGTTCGGCGACATCCTGGCGGTAAGTTGGGAGGACGCCGCCCTGGTCTGGGGAGGGGCGGTTCTGGTTCTGGGGCTGCTTGCCGCCCACTGGCGCTGTCTGGTGGCCATGACGGTGGACGAGGATCTCGCCCGGGTCGAGGGTCATGACGTCGGGCGCGGCCGCCTTGTCCTGATGCTGCTGGTGGCCTTGTCGGTGGCGGCGGCCATGAAGGTGGTGGGGGTGATGCTGGTCACCGCCATGCTGGTGATTCCGGCGGCCGGCGCCCGCCGGCTGGCCCGCACGCCCGAGCAGATGGCGGGCGGCGCCGTTCTGGCCGGAGCGCTGGCGGTTTCGCTCGGCCTGGGCGGCAGCTGGCATTACGATACCCCGTCCGGTCCCTCCATCGTGGTGGCGGCGGTCGGCTTGTTCATCGCATCGCGCCTGATGCCGTTCCGAAGTGCTTGAGCGGCTTGCCCAAGGCGACGCGGGGTGCCAATATCGGCATTCCGATGGGGCGGGATACATGGCGGCAGATGACAGACGCGAAGCGTAAGGCGAAATTCGAAAGCAAGGTCGCGGAATTGCTGGCGGTGACTTCCGGGCTGTCGGTGATGCACATCTTCATGTTGCGCCGCATGACCCAGGCCGATCCCGAAACCAGTTCCTGGGCCAACGAGCGCGAATTGGGGGTGGTGTTCGACACCATTCTGGACCGTGCCATCGCCGGCATGGACGTGGACGAACTGGGCGCCGCCGCCGACCGTCATTTCGACCCGCTGCTGCCGCCCGGCGATGAGGAAATCCGCGACAAGGAACGCTGGCAGCTGTTCGACGTCACCAAGAAATATCTGGGCCGGCGCAAGCCGGTCGAGGTGGTGGAGACGCCGCCGCCGGTTGACGAGGACGCCGGCGAGGAACCGATCGCCTTCGACAACTTCAACCAGCTGTTCGACGAGACCATCGCCCGCTATACCCGCCGCTCGCTGCTGTCCCTGGTGGTCGGCCCCAATCACGGCACGCTACGGCCCCACATTCCGGTTCCCTTCATCTCGGCCCCCGGTTTCGCCGCCCGCTATGAGGAACTGCTGCGCCGATTCGTGCTGCCCGACATCCGCGCCACCAAGCGCATCAAGGAACTGAAGGACAGCCGGCATTGGGACGAGACCGGCAGCAACCGGCTGCTGGGCATGATCCAGGCGGGGGGATCGAGCAATCCCATCCTCGACACCTGGGACGCCCGTTGGGCGGCCTATCGCTCGGAGGGCATCGGCACCAAGCACAAGAAGGGCGAAAACCCCTGGGACGTGTTCGTCGAGGCGGCCAAGGCCGGCAATTACGAACCGCCCACCATCAAGGATATTCCGCTGCTGCATTCGGTGGTCCGCTGGGAACCTGAATCGCTGCTGGAGGCCTGGCGCGAGGTCGCCCTGCTGTATCAGCAGGAATTCCACGCCAAGACCCGCCACGAACAGGCCCGCGAGGGCGCGGTGCGCGACTGCATCGTTCGTCATATTCGGGAATTGCCCAAGCGGGCCGGCGACATGGTCGCCATCAAGGCGTTCTTCGAATTGCCCAAATGCGACCGCCTGTTCCTGCGCAAGCTGATGCAGACGGTGGGGGGAACCGACGTCGAACGCAACCGGATCGCTCCCGGCCTGGTCCAGTTCTACAACAACCTGCCGCCGTGAGGTCGGCGGGGCGACCTGCCTACTCCGCCGGCTTGGCCGACTTGGCCTCTTCCTCGGCCGCCCAGACCGAGTGGTGCTCGCGCGCCCAGTTCAGATCGACGTGGCCGGTGGTGACGGCGGTGCTGGCCCCTTCCATGCCGATGGTGCCGATATAGATGTGGCCCAGGATGAACAGCACCATCACCACCGCCAGACCGGCGTGAATCAGGTGCATGAGCTGCATGCCGGCCAGATCGGCGAAGGTGAAGGGGAACAGCAGGCTGATGCCGGTGGAGGCCACCAGGGTTCCCACCACGATCACCATCCAGAACTGGGTCTTCTGGCCGAAATTGAACTTGGCGGCCGGCGGGTGGTCGCCTTTCCTCAGCAGGCCGCCGCCATGGGCGATCCAGCCGCCGTCATAGCGATCCCACAGGTTGTCCCTGGCCCACAGCACGAAGATCATGGCCATGCCGGCGATGAAGACGAAGCCGCCGATATTGTGCAGCCACTTGCCGGCCCAGGTCAGCCACGCGAACAGCGCCTTGCCGAGAACCGGTTCCAGCAGCCAGCGGCCGAACAGCATGTTGAGGCCGGTCAGCCCCAATACGATGAATGAGCCGGCGGTCAGCCAGTGGCCCATGCGCTCGATCCTGGTGAAGCGCAGGATGGTCTTGCCCGACGGACCGCCGTCGATGCGGATCTTGCCGCGGATCAGGTAGAAGGCGGCGATGGCCAGGGTGACACCCACCAGGGCGAGACCGGCATACCACGCCAGCACGCCGTTGCGGGCGGAGCGCCACGCCTCGCCCTCGGACTGGATCAACTGGCCGCGCTGGTCCGGCTGGCCGGCGATGAAGCCGGCCTCGCCCTGGCGGATCGCCCGCCAGGTATCGGTGGTGATCACCTGATCCGAGCCGGCCGAGGTGGTGACGGCTCCGTCATTGGTGGCCGCTGCCGCCGGAACGCTCCAGCAGGCCAGGGTGACCAGCAGGGCGGCGAGGAGTGTGGTCCAGCGCATGGCGTTCCTCCACCTCAGAATTTCTGGCCGGCGATGCGGCCGGACGCGGCGGCGTCGCCGGTGGGCATGACCGCCGCGTCCGCCGATACCATGACCTTGCCCGCCCCCTCGGCCTGGGGCGCCACGCGCTGGCGCAGGGCCTCGCGGGTGGCGTCGGAAACGGCCTGATCGGCTGTCGTTCCGGCATAGCCGCCCTTGTCCAGGCGGACGGCACGGGCGCGCTCCTCGGCGACGCAGCCGGAAAGCAGGACAAGTCCCAGGATGGCGGCGACGGCGCCTCCTCCGTTGCTCATGGCCTTACTCCTTCGCGCCGGCGCCTTTCCGTTCGCGGGTCCGTTCCTGGTCGCGATAGGCGTGGCCCCAGCCGGCGGCGCCCGATCCGAAGCCGCGCGCCATCACCCGTTCGCGGTAGATGGTCGACACCATGTCGCCATCGCCGGCCAGCAGTGCCTTGGTGGCGCACATCTCGGCGCAGAGCGGCAGCTTGCCCTCGGCGATGCGGTTGCGGCCGTACTTCTCCAATTCCGCCTTGGAATTGTCGGCCTCGGGACCTCCGGCGCAGAAGGTGCATTTGTCCATCTTGCCGCGGCCGCCGAAATTGGAGGTCGAGGGGTATTGCGGCGCTCCGAACGGACAGGCGTACAGGCAATAGCCGCAGCCGATGCACAGATCCTTGTTGTGCAGCACGATGCCGTCGCCGGTCTGGTAGAAGCAGTCCACCGGACAGACGGCCATGCATGGGGCGTCCGAGCAGTGCATGCAGGCCACCGACAGTGACCGCTGTCCCGGCTTGCCGTCGTTCAGGGTGACGACGCGGCGGCGGTTGATGCCCCACGGCACCTCGTGCTCGTTCTTGCAGGCGGTGACGCAGCCGCTGCAATGGATGCAGCGTTCGGCGTCGCAGAGGAATTTCATGCGGGCCATGGTCTTACGCCTTTTCAATGCGGCAAAGGGTGGTCTTGGTTTCCTGCATGGCGGTCACCGCGTCGTAGCCGTAGGTCTGGGCGGTGTTGGTGCTCTCGCCCAGAACGATGGGGTCGGCGCCCTCGGGGTATTTCGACCTGAGGTCCTTGCCCTGGAAACGGCCGCCGAAGTGGAACGGCATGAAGGCGACGCCACGGCCGACCCGTTCGGTGACCTTGGCCTTGACCTTGACCTTGCCGCCCTCGGGGCCGAACACCCAGCAATCCTCGCCGGGGCGGATGCCGGCATTGTTGGCGTCGAAGGGATTGACCTCGACGAACATGTCGGGCTGCAACTCGGCCAGCCACGGATTGGACCGGGTCTCGTCGCCGCCGCCCTCGAACTCCACCAGGCGTCCCGAGGTCAGGATGATGGGGAAGTCCTTGGAGACGTCCTTGTCCTGGATCGACTTGTAGAGGAAGGGCAGCCGCATCATCTTCTTGTCGGCGTAGGTGGGATATTTCTCGACCAGATCGCGGCGCGGCGTGTACAGCGGTTCGCGGTGGATGGGAACCGGGTCGGGGAAGTTCCACACCACGGCGCGGGCCTTGCCGTTGCCGAACGGGGCGATGCCGTGCTTGACGGCGACGCGCTGGATGCCGCCCGACATGTCGATGGTCCAGGCGACGCCATCGGGATTGTCGCCGCCGATCTTGCGGATCATCGCCAGTTCCTCGGGCGTGAAGTCGCCCTCGAAGCCCAGCTTCTTCAGCATGCCGAAGGTGATTCCGGGATGCCCCGACGGCAGTTCCGAGCCCATGGGGAACGAATCGACCGCCAGCAGGCTCTCGCCCTTGTATTCGGGGAACAGGGCGCGGAAGTTGAGGCCGCCGTCCTTCACATGCTTGGATGTGTCGTACAGGTTGGGAGTGCCGGGATGCTTGGCGCCGGCATTGCCCCAGCATGGCCACGGCAGGCCGTAGTAATCGCCGTCGCACGGCCCGCCGACGGCGCGCAGCGTGGTCTTGTCGAAGGTGTGCTGGTTGGCCATGTGCAGCTTCAGCCGCTCGGGGCTTTGCCCGGTATAGGCGATGGTCCAGGCGCCGAGGTTGATTTCGCGCAGGATGTCCTCGGGCAACGGGTCCGTGCCGTTGACCTTGATGTTCTTGAACAATTCGGCGGCATAGCCGAATTTCCGGGCGAACAGGTACATGATCTCGTGGTCGGACTTGCACTCGAACATGGGCTTGATCACCCGCTCGCTCCACTGGATCGACCGGTTCGACGCGGTGCGCGAGCCGTCCACCTCGAACTGGGTGGCGGCCGGCAGCAGATAGACGCCGTCGGTGCGGTCGTGCAGCACCGCCGAGACGGTGGGGTAGGGGTCGATGATCACCAGGGTGTCCAGCTTTTCCATCGCCTTCTTCAACTCGGGCTGGCGGACCTGGGAATTGGGGGCGTGGCCCCAGTAGATCATGGCCTTGATGGTGTCGGGCTGGGCGACGTTCTCCTTGGCCTCGTTGACGCCGTCATACCAGCGCGATACCGGGATGCCGGGCGCCTCCATCAGCTCGGGCGTCTTGAAGCGGGCCTTGACCCATTCGTAATCCAGCCCCCATACCCGCGACCAGTGCTTCCAGGCCGGGGCGGCGAGGCCGTAATAGGCGGGCAGGGTGGCGACGTCGAGCCCCATGTCGGTGGCGCCCTGGACGTTGTCGTGGCCGCGGAAGATGTTGGTGCCGCCGCCGGCTACGCCCATGTTGCCCAGCGCCAGTTGCAAGATGCAGTAGGCGCGGACGTTGTTGTTGCCCACCGTGTGCTGGGTGCCGCCCATGCACCACACCACCGTGCCGGGACGGTTGTTGGCGAGAAGCTGGGCGACGCGCTTGACCTGGGCGCCGGGAACGCCGGTGACGCGCTCGGTTTCCTCCGGCGTCCACTTGGCGACCTCGGCCCTGGCCTGATCCATGCCCCAGACGCGGGTCCGGATGAATTCCTTGTCCTCCCAGCCGTTCTCGAAGATGTGCCACAGGATGCCCCAGATCAGCGGCACGTCGGTGCCCGACCGCATGCGGACGAATTCGTCCGCGTGGGCGGCGGTGCGGGTGAAGCGGGGATCGCAGACGATCAGCGGCGCCTTGTTCTGCTCCTTCGCCTTCAAGATGTGCAGCATGGCGACCGGATGGGCCTCGGCTGCGTTGGAGCCGATGAAGAACATCGCCTTGGAATTGTGGATGTCGTTGTAGGAATTGGTCATGGCGCCGTAGCCCCAGGTCTGGGCGACGCCGGCGACGGTGGTGGAATGGCAGATGCGGGCCTGATGGTCGACGTTGTTGGTGCCCCACAGGGCGGCGAACTTGCGCAGCAGGTAGGCCTGCTCGTTCGAGAACTTGGCCGAGCCCAGCCAGTAGACGGAATCGGGGCCGGATGTCTCGCGGATCTTGAGGAGGCGGTCGCCGACCTCGTCGATGGCCTGCTGCCAGCTGATGCGCTTGTACTTGCCGCCTTCCAGCTTCATGGGATATTTCAGCCGGCGGTCGCCGTGGGCGTGCTCGCGCACCGCCGCGCCCTTGGCGCAATGGCCGCCCAGGTTCAGCGGGCTGTCGAAGGCCGGTTCCTGCCCGACCCAGACGCCGTTGACCACTTCGGCGTTGACGGTGCAGCCGACCGAGCAGTGGGTGCAGATCGAACGCTTGATCTCGGCCTTGGGGTCCGAGGGGGCGGGGGCCGCCCCGGCCTTGCGCACCGTGCCGGCCGACATGCCGGCGGCCAGGGCGCCGCCGCCGACGGCCAGGCCCGAGCGCTTGAGAAAGGCGCGACGATCAACGGCGCCGCCGGCCACCGAGGCCAGGGTCTCCGAAAGGCGGCTTTGCGAAGCCTGGCCCTCACGCTTCTTGATCAGCATGGCGAATTCTCCGGTTCTCAGAAGCCGGCGGCCTCGTAGGCGCGGCGGACATGGTCGGTTTCGCGGTAGCCGGCCTCCTGGCGGGGGGCGGCCGGCGTCTGGGCGTCGGCCGTGGCGGCGCCGATGCCGGCGGCGGCGGCCGCTCCGGCTCCGGCGGTCAGGCCGAGGCCGCGCAGGAAGCCGCGGCGGTCGAGGTTGGATGCGTCGGATCGTTCGGTCATCGGAGACTCCATGGTCAATCCAGCATGGCGAAGGCCTGGGTTTCGATATCGACAAACACGCGCCCGACCGCGCCCACCGCCCGGTAGAACCTGGCGGAATCGGCCTTTTCCAGATCGAGGAGGAAGCGAGGCAGCCACGATCCCAGATGGGCGTCGAAAAAATCCTTTTGCGCGGCGAGGGGTAGTGGCTCGCCGAACAGGCCGGTGATGAGGCCCTGCATCATTTCCAGCAGCGAGGCGGCGTGATCCTCGGGCTCGGAAATGCCCGGCGAGGGCTCGATTCCCAACCGCGCCATGGCGTCGCGCAGCTCGGCCAGCGGCTTTTCATGCAGGAAGCCGGTCAGGTACCAGGAGGCGAACGGCGTCAGTTCGCCGCCGGTGACGCCGATGAACAGGGCGTCGTATTCGTCGGACACCATGGCGGGGTCGGCCTCGGCGGCGGCCCTGGCCAGCCCGCCCAGGGCGAGGCCCAGCGGCGTGGAATCCGGCGTCATGGCGGCCAGCCGGGCCAGCAGTTCCGGGGAAGGCGGCGCCACCAGCAGCGAGGCGAGCAGGCCATAGAAACGGGCCCGCAGAAAATCTTCCTCGGCAACGGTGTCGTGAGCGGACAACGCCTGCATTGTGTCTCCCGTCGGTTCGGGTCTGTCGCCGAATCCTTGGCCGCGCTGGGGCGGCGGCGAGACAATCATCCTCTCATTGGTCTGACCAGTCAAGTCTGACAGAGTACTGATGGTCCAATGGATAAGTCGGTGGCAAGTTGCCTTATGCTGCCATGCAATATTATATTATCAAAAACCAGCAATTAACTTTAATGTGTTTTTATTTCTGAATTTTACGATTGCGACGAATTAAATGCATAATCTTGCAGGAGGCGGACTGGCGCTAGCTGCCCCTGACGATATCGACGGGATTGAGGCGCGAGGCGCGGCGCGCCGGCACCCAGGCCGCCAGGGTGGCCGAGACGATGGCCATGGCGGCGCTGATGATGTAGTGGCGCGGCGTGCGGTAGAGGATGAACCCCTGGGCCTTGACGAATCCCTCCATCTCGAAATCCAGCGAAGCCATGAATTCGATCAGCCCCCAGCCCATGGCCCAGCCGATCAGGGTGCCGATCAGGCCGACGATCAGTCCTTCCATGACGAAGATGCGCCGGACGTCCTTGTCGCGAAATCCCATGGATTTCAGGATGCCGATATCCCGGGTCTTCTCGAACACCACGGTGGAGATGACATTGAAGATGCCGAAGCAGGCGACGATCAGGATGGCGCTGACCGTTGAATACATGATGGCGTTCTGGATGACGAAGATGCCCAGCACGTTGCGCGACTGCTCCTGCCACGGTTCGGAGCGGTAGCCGAACTGGCGCTCGATCAGGGCGGCCAGCGGCGCCGCCTGCTCGACGTCGTCCAGGCGGATATTGATGCGGTTGATGACGTTGGGGCGGTTTTGCAGCACCTGCGCCTTCTTCAGCAGGACATAGGTGTCGAAATTGTCGATCAGGGTGATGCCGCTGGAGAAGATTCCCACCACCTTCATCTTGAGCACCACGCCGGCCGGCGACACCGCCGAGATCAGGTCGCCCTGGCGAATGCCGCCCTTCTTGGCGACACCGTCGCCGATGATGATGGCGTTCGAGGTGGTGTAGAGCGAATCCAGGGTGCCCGACAGCAAGTCCTTCTCGATATGGGTCACCTTGCGCTCGCGCACCGGGTCGATGCCGGTGACGTTGACCGACAGGTCCTTGTTGCCGAAACGCAGCAGCAGGTTGCCCGACAGCACCGGGGCGACGTGGATTCCGTCCATTTCCTCCAGGGTGGCCAGCATGTTGCGGGCCCCCCTGATGCCTCGGGTCTCGGTCCTGGGCTTGATGCCGGCCAGCGCCACCGCACCGTCCCCGAACACCCGCTCCACCGGCTGCCGGGGGGCGGTGCGGACCTCGTCCTTGACGATGACATGGGGCTGGACGTCGATGATGCGGGCGATGAAGTCGCGCTGGAACCCCTGCATCATGGCCGATATGCCGATGAAGAACGCCACGCCCAGCGATACGCCCAGCAGCGACACCAGCGTCTGGCGGCGGCGGTGCAGCAGATGCTGAACCGCGATGTCGAGACCGAGCGGCAGGGCCATGCCGGGTCTCTCCTTATTTCGGCCGGACGCGGTCGCCGACCTTGAGCCCGGCCGGTGGCGCCGCGATAATCATCCGGCCGGCGGCAAGCCCGTCGGACACTTCGACCATGGTCCGGCCGCGAATGCCGGTCCTGACCGGGATCGCCGCCACCGTCCCGTCTTCCGCCGTCAGCACCATGCCGTCCAGCAGGGCGCTGGCCGGCACCAGCAGGGCGTCGGCCGTCTCGCGGGTGATGATGTTGATCTCGGCGGTCATGCCCACCAGCAGCGGCGTGTCGTCGGGCAGCGCCACCCGGACCCGGAAGGTCTTGTTGATGGGATCGCCCTTGGGGGTGATGCGGTCCACCCTGGCCTCCAGCACCCGGTCCGTGAAGGCGTCGGCCTTGATCAGCACCGTCTGGCCGACCCGGACGCGGGCGATGTCTTCTTCGTCCACCTCGGCGGTGACGCGCAGCGGCCGGGGCGCTCCGACCCAGAACAGCACGTCCTTCATTTCGGCCAGTTCGCCGATCTCGCCGTCGCGGCGCAGCACCACGCCGTCCAGGGGCGAGGTCACCACTAGGTCGGTGCGGCGCTGGCGCGCCGCGCTGATGGCGGCGATAACCTGATTGTACTCGCTCCTGGATTTCTCCTCCGCCTCCTTGCTGCGGATGCCGCGTTCGGCCAGGGCGCGGGAACGGTTCACTTCCTCGCGCCAATAGGCGGCCTTGGCCTCCAGCTCCGAGATCTTGGCGCGGGCCTCGCGGTCGTCGAGCCGGGCCAGTGGCTGTCCCTCCCTGACGCTGTCGCCCTCAAAGGCGAGAATCTCGGCGATGCGCCCCGGCACCACCGGCGCGATCCTGGCCCATTTCTCCGCCTCGACCGTGCCGGTGGCGTAGATGGCTTCCACCGCCGGTCCCTGGCGGACGGCGACCATGACGACCTCGGTGGCGCCGTTGGCCCGCCACAGCCACGCTCCGCCGCCGGCCAGGGCGAGAACCGCCACGATCAGGGGGAGGCGGGCAACAAGGCGGTTCACGGGACCGGTCACCGCGCCGACAGCAGGACGAGCAACAGAACGGTGGCGGCGATGAAGGCGCCGATCAGCAGGGGTGAACGGCGGTGGCTGGGGGTGATGGACGATTGGGAATCCTGCGGGGGGCGGCTATCGGAATCGGACATGGTCGGAGGCTCCGGTTTCTGGTCTTGGTCCACTAGTGGTCCGATCCTTTCGGAAGGTGAATCGGCCCGCAACGTATTGAGATGGCGCTCTGATTCACCATGCAGATCGTTCGCGGGGGGTGAACCATCCGTGTGGATCAGAGTGCCAGGAGGCGGAAAACGGCTATTCGACGGGCGGCATCATATGGTCTCCAGCATCTCTTCCACCGTATCCCAGGCACGGTTCAACTCGGCCTCGGTGGTGCAGTAGGGCGGCAGCAGGTAGAGCACGTTGCCCAGTGGCCGCAGCAGCAGGCCGCGCGCCAGGAATTCCCGCTTCAGCCGGGCGCCGATTGCGGCGCCATAGCCCTCGTCGCCACCGGTGACGTCGAGGGCGGCGATGGTACCACACAACCGCGTCCGGGCCACGTTGCGGCGCGGGCGGAGACGGTCCAGCCGGGCGCGGTGCAGCGTCTCGATGGCCTGAATGCGCGGCAGGCAGTCGGGAGCCTGCAACAGGTCGAGTGAGGCGAGGCCGGCGGCACAGCCCAGCGGATTGGCGGTGTAGGAATGGCCGTGCAGAAATGCGCGCGTCAGGTCCGGGCCTAGGAATTCGGCGTAGATGGCCTCGCGCGCCACCGTCATGGACAGCGGCAGGAAGCCGCCGGTCAGCCCCTTGGACAGGCAGACCAGATCGGGGGTGATGCCGGCCTTGACGCAGGCGAACACCGCGCCGGTGCGGCCGAAGCCGGTCATGATCTCGTCGGCGATCAGCAAGGACTCGTTGCCGCGCACCCGTTCCTCCAGCGCTCTGAGGAATTGCGGGCGGCACATGCGCATGCCGGCGGCGCCCTGGATCAGGGGCTCGATGATCACCGCCGCCACATGGTCGGGATGGCTGGCGAAGATCAGGTCCAGCGCTTCCAGCGCCTCCCGTTCCTTGGTGTCGACGTCGGGATCGTCGTCCCAGGTGGCGGGAAACGGCACCGTCTTGACCGGAAACAGCATTTCCCGCCATGCCTCGAAATATCCCGAGGACTGGCCGGCCGACATGGCCCCCACCGTATCGCCGTGATAGCCGCCCTCGAAGGCGACGATAATGCCGCGATGCTGTCCCCGGTTGCGCCAGTACTGGTGTGCCAGCTTCAGCGCAACCTCGACGGCGGTGGAGCCGTCGTCGGAATAGAACACCCGGTCGAGGTCGCCGGGCAACAGGCTGGTCACCCGCTGGGCCAGCCGCGCCGCCGGTTCGTGGGTGAAGTCGGCGAAGATCACCTGTTCCAGCCGCATGGCCTGATCGGCGATGGCCTGGGCGATGGCGGGGTGGCCGTGACCGTGCAGGTTCACCCACCACGACGACACCATATCCAGGTATTCGCGGCCGTCGGCGCCGTAGATGGTCGCCCCCCGGCCGCCCAGGGCCAGGATGGGCGGGCTGGCGGTGGCGGCCTGGGTGAAGGGGTGCCACACATGGCGGGCGTCAAGCTCGCGAAGCTGGTCGTAGGACAGGGTCATGGCTCATCCAGGACAGGAGAAGGCGGGGGGCGGCAGGCTGGCCAGCACCGATTGGGTCAGCGCCGGCAGCGGCTGGATCTCGGCCAGGACCGGGGCGCCGCCGAAATGCTCTATGGCCTGGCGGTTGGCGGGATTGCGCTGGCCGTTCATCACCACGCCCAGCACCGGCACATGGCGGCGGCGCAGGATTTCCAGGGTCATCAGGGTATGGTTGATGGTGCCGAGGCCGCTGCGCGCCACCACCACCGCCGACAGGCGCAGCCGGGCCATCAGGTCGACCATCAGCGCCAGTTCGTTGATGGGCACCATCACGCCGCCGGCCCCTTCCACCACCAGCGGCGTCTGGGTCGCCGGCGGTTCCAGGGCGGACAGGTCGATGCGCGTCCGTTCGCGCCGGGCGGCCTCGTGCGGCGACAGCGGCGCCTGAAGCAGGATCGCCGGTGGATGAATCACGGCCAGTGGGGCGAGACGCGCCACCGTGTCGGAATCGCTGTCCTCGGCGGCGCCGGTCTGGATCGGCTTCCAATAATCGGCGCGCCAGTTGAGGGCCAGCCAGGCCGCCACCAGGGTCTTGCCCACGCCGGTATCGGTACCGGTGACGAACACGCCCCTCACCTTCCGTTTCCTTTCTTGGTCATGGACAGGATCAGAACCTCCCAGGTGATGGAACACGGCCGTCCCAGCGACGCCATGATGCGCCGCAGGGTTCCGGCCGGCAACGGCCGATGGCCCGGGCGGGGCGTGCCGGCCCCCACCGCGTCGAGCGAGCGCAGGAAGGCCCTGGCGTCGGCGTGGGTGATGGCGAAGCGCTCGGACTCGACCGTTGCCCCCGCAAGCATGGCGGCCAGTCGGCCGGCGTCGGGATAGTCGGCCACGCCGGAGCGCAGCCCGAGGGCGGCATGGGCGGCGCGCCATTCGGCGAAGGTGCCGGCCCCCAGGGTGGCGATCAGCAGGGTTCCTCCCGGTCGCAGCATTGCGGCCAGCCGCGCCAGGGTGGCGGGCAGGTCGGCGAACCATTGCGCCGCCAGGGACGAGGCGATCAGGTCGAACGGCCCGCCGGCCGGCTCCGGCGCTTCGGCGTCCAGCACGACGAAGCCGAGGCGGGGGTCGCCGAGGCCGGCCCGCGCCCGCTCGACCATCCTGGGGCTGAGATCGGTGGCGAGCAGGCGGGCCTGGGCGTCCAGGCGCTCCAGCAGGCGGCGGGTGAACAGGCCGGTACCGCAGCCCAGCTCCAGTATCCGCCCCTCCAGGGGTGGCCCGGGCAGCCGTCCGGCCAGCAGATCGGCGGCGTGAATCTGGGCCAGGGCGGCGGTGTCGTAGGTTCCGGCCGCGGCCGAGAACGCCGCCCCGATCCGCTGCTTGCGCCGGCTCATGGAGCGACCCTGGCGGTCAGCAGGCGCAGGCAGGACGCCACCCAATCGGGATGGGTCAGCGGCAGCAGGTGGCCGCCGCCTTCGGCCAGAACCAGTTCACCCGGCAGGAAACTGGCCAGGCTCATGACTTCGGGAACGATGGGGTCATTGCGGCCGGCCAGGGCCATGCGCGGACATCCCAGCATCATCAGGCTGGTGCGTTCGTCGCACTTGCCCAGCCAGGCCAGCGCTTCGGCCAGGGGGGCCGGATCGATGCCCGAGGTGTCGGGCTCGAACACGCCGCAACGGCCAAGGAATTCGGCAGCGACGCCGTGCGGATCGGATTCGAACCGGCTTAGCATCCGCTCGACCATGCGGGGCGCCACCCCCTCGATGAAATGCTGGGCGCGGGTGAAGCGGGCGAAGGAATTCACCGCCAGCAATCCGGACCATGGCCGGGGAATGTTGGCCAGGGCCCAGGGCAGGCCCATGGAATGGGTCACCACCAGCGGCCGCGACATCCGCGGCACCCGGCGCTCGCCATAAAATCCCATATCGACGCAATCGGCGTCGAAATCGGGCAGGCGCAGCAGCAATTCGCCCCAGAAAGCCGGCGCGAAGCCCCAGCCATGCACCAGCAGCAGTCCCGGCCTGGTCATGGATTGGCCTCCACCGCCTCCAGCACCGCCTGGACCAGCAGGTCGATGTCGGCGGCGGAATGGGCGGCCGACAGGGCGAAGCGGATGCGGCTGGTTCCCGGCGGCACCGTCGGCGGCCGGATGGCGACGCCGAGGATGCCGCGATCCTCCAGCGCCCGCGCCACCGCCAGGGTGCGGCGTTCATCGCCCAGGATCAGCGGCACGATCTGGGTGGCGGAGCGGCCGGTGTCCAGGCCGTGGGCCTGTAGGCGCTTGCGCAGTCCCGTCGCCATCAGTTGCAGGCGGGTGCGTTCGGCCATCATGGTCGGCACCAGGTCGATGGCGGCGTCGATGGCGCCCAGCACCGACGGCGGCAGGGCGGTGGCGTAGACCAGACCCGACGCCCGGTTGATCAGGTAGTGGCGCAACGGCGCCGGGCAGGCCACATAGGCGCCGAAACCGCCCAACCCCTTGGAAAAGGTTCCCATGGCGATGTCGATTCCATGGCCGGGGGTGAGGCCGAAGCCGGTTTCCCCCAGAACGCCGGTGGCATGGGCTTCGTCGAGATAGAGCATGGCGTTCCAGCGTCTGGCCAGCGCCGCCAGCGCCGCCACGTCGGTAGCGTCGCCATCCATGCTGAACACCGTTTCGCTGACGATGACGCGCGGCCCCTTGCGCCCGGCATTGCCTTTCAGCAGGGATTCCAGGTGATCAAGGTCGTCGTGGCGATAGCGCAGGACGCGGCCGCCGGCCAGTTTCAGGCCGGCATGCAGGCTGGCGTGGATCAGCCGGTCGGCCAGGACCACCGGCTCGTCCCCCCACAAATCCCGGTCCAGCAGGGCCGGCAGCACGGAGGCGTTGCATTGCCAGCCGCTGGACAGCACCAGCGCCGCCTCCGCCTGCTTGGCGCGGGCGATCTTGCCCTCGATGGCGGCCAGGGCGATGGAATGGCCGGTGACCAGTTGCGAGGCGCCGCTGCCGGCGCCGAATTCCCGCGCCCAGCGCGCCGCCCGCTCGACCACCACCGGATGGCGGGACAGCCCCAGATAGTCGTTGGAGGAGAAGTTGATCAGCTCGTGCCCATGGATGCGCACCCGCCCGCCCGGCAGGTGCTCCAGCGGACGCAGGCAGCGGCGGCGCCCGGCCTGATCCAGGCCGGCCAGAAAGCGTTCAACGGTGTCGTTCAGTCCGTCCATCTCGGCTTCGTCATAGAGGGTTTTCGCTCCTGTTGCAAAGAGGCGTTGCGCGGCACTACATTGCCGACCCCCGAATGCATCAAAAGGGATCGGCCCGTGACGGCTCAGGCAGTGAAGATGGCGGCGAGCGACCAGGAACTTCGCCACGATTGGACCCAGGACGAGGTCGAGGCGCTGTTCGCGCTTCCCTTCAACGACCTGCTGTTCCGGTCCCACACCATCCACCGCGCCAACTTCGATCCCAACCGGATACAGGTGTCGCGGCTGATCTCCATCAAGACCGGCGCCTGCCCCGAGGATTGCTCGTACTGCCCGCAAAGCGCCCACTACGCCAGCGGCCTGGAAAAGGAAAAGCTGCTGGCGGTCGAGGAAGTGGTCGCCGCCGCCGCCAAGGCCAAGGAGGACGGGGCGAGCCGTTTCTGCATGGGCGCCGCCTGGCGCGGCCCCAAGGGCGATGATTTCGAGGTCGCCGTCGCCATGATCGAGGGGGTCAAGGCGCTGGGCATGGAGACCTGCGCCACCTTCGGCCTGCTGGACAAGTGGCAGGCGAGCCGCCTGAAGGACGCCGGCCTCGACTACTACAACCACAACATCGACACCAGCCCCGAGCACTATCCCGAGGTCATCTCCACCCGGACCTTCCAGGATCGTCTCGATACCCTGGAGGTGGTGCGCGACGTCGGCCTGCATGTCTGTTCCGGCGGCATCATCGGCCTGGGCGAGGGCCGCACCGACCGCGCCAGGATGCTGATGACGCTCGCCAACATGCCCAAGCATCCCGACAGCGTTCCCATCAACCTGTTGATTCCCATCCAGGGAACGCCGCTGGCCGATTCGCCCCGCCCCGATTCCTTCGACTTCATCCGCACCATCGCGGTGGCCCGCATCATCATGCCCAGATCGTTCGTCCGCCTGTCGGCCGGCCGCGAGGGCATGAGCGAGGAGATGCAGGCGCTCTGCTTCTTCGCCGGCGCCAATTCGGTGTTCTGCGGCGAAAAGCTGCTGACCGCCAGGAACGCCGCCCCCAACCAGGACAAGAGCCTGTTCGGCCGCCTTGGCCTGTCGCCCATGTGAGCCTGCGGGCGGGGCGACGATGGCCGGCCCTGAAAAGACGGCTGGCGCTTGCCCCTTTACCGATGCTAGGTTTCGCGGCGTCGGAGGGTGATCCCTCCCAGCTTGGCCGGATTGATACCAGAGAGATGCTTCATAAGGCTGCCCGAGCACCCTGGACGCCCTTTTCCGCCGCCGGTGGCTGGCGGCTGCTGGCGTCCCTGCTGTGCGTGCTGGCCCTGGCGGTCAACCTGCTGGGCGCGGTGGCCTATGCCGAATCGGTTCGTGCCGCCGCCGCCGGCGGTCTTGGCTTTATCGACGCCTCCATCTGCCATTCCGGCCCCGAGGCTCCCGCCGGTCCCGCCGCCGAGCCGCGCCTGAAATGTCCGCTCTGCCAGGTTTCCAGCGCCGGTCTCCACGTTTCCGCCAAGGCGTCGCCGCCGGTTCCCGTCGTGCTGTCGGCGGTGCCGGCCATCCTGCCGGTCACGGTGGACGAGGCGGTTCCGCCTCATCCCCTGGCCGCCCGTCCCGACCCGCGAGGTCCTCCCTCTTCCGTGTAACGCCGTCATGGCCGGATTCCGGCCGATAGTCCGTTTCACGCAAGAGGATATACCGATGCCTTTCATTCAATACGGCGGCCGCGCGCGGCTGCTGGCCGGGTGCTGCGCCATGGCGCTGCTGCCCGCCGCCGCGTCCCAGGCCTGGGCCGACGAGCAGGCCGTCCAGATGCACGAGATGACCGTCACCGGCACTCGCGAGGGCGAGTTGAGGTCGGAAACCCCGGCGGCGGTCACCGTCATCGGCAAGGACACCATCGCCGAGACCAAGCCGGCCCACCCCATGGAGATGATGACCCGGGTGCCGGGCGCCGCCATCATGGTGACCAACGGCGAAGGCCACACCACCGGCATCCGCCATCCCATCGGCACCGCGCCGGTCTATCTGTTCATGGAGGACGGCATCCCGACGCGGGCGCCCGGATTCTTCAATCATAACGCCCTGTTCGAGGTCAACCTGCCCCAGGCCGGCGGCATCGAGATCGTGCGCGGCCCCGGTTCCGCCCTCCAGGGGTCGGACGCCATCGGCGCGGTGTTCAACGTGTTGACCAACGCGCCGTCGGACAAGCCCGAGGCCAGGGTCACCGCCGAGACCGGGTCCTATGCCTGGAACCGCCTGCTGGCCACCGCCAGCAACACCTGGGGCAATATCGGCGCTCGCGGCGACCTCAACGTCACCCACACCGACGGCTGGCGCGACCATACCGGCTATGACCGGCAAAGCGCCACGTTGCGGGTCGACGGCTGGCTGCCCAACGGCGCCAGCCTGAAGGGGATCGTCACCGGGTCCAACGTCGAGATGCAGACCGGCGCCAATGCCCGTCTCCACAAGAGCGACTACGAGAACAACCCCACCAACAACTACCACTCCATCGGTTACCGCAATGTGCAGTCCATGCGGGCCTCGCTGGCTTACGAGCAGGAAATCGGCGCCTCGCTGATCAGCCTGACCCCCTATGTCCGCTCCAACCGCATGGAAATGAATCCGTCGTTCCAGTTGTCAAGCGACCCGGTCATCTCGCTGACCGGCCACGATTCCATCGGATTGCAAGCCAAGTACCGTCGCGATTTCGATCCGTGGCGCACCCGTCTGATCGTCGGCACCGATTTCGACTACAGCCACGGCATCCATGTCGAGGATCGCATCATGCCGTTCAAGAACGGCGAATACTTCACCGGCTACAGCACCACCGGCAAGATCTACAACTACACCGTCGACTACACCCAGATTTCGCCCTACATCCATGCCGAGACCTCGCCCATCGCCAGGCTGCGGCTGGAAGGCGGCCTGCGCTTCGACATCATCAGCTTCGACTACGACAACCATATGCAATCGGGATCGTTCAGCACCCGGGTCAGCAGCACCACCACCCGGACCTTCTATCGTCCCGAGGACGACACCCGCTATTTCAGCCATCTCAGTCCCAGCCTGGGCGCCACCTATTCCATCGTGCCCGAGGCCAATGTGTTCGGCCGCTACAAGCATTCGTTCCGCACGCCCGGCGAAAGCGACATGTTCCGTTCGGGCCGCGACCCCAATTCGACCCAGTTGAAGCCGGTGACGGTCAACACCTACGAGATCGGCGTCAAGGGACCGGACAAGGGGCCGTTCAGCTACGAGATCAGCACCTATTACATGCTGAAGCAGAACGACATCCTGTCCACCACCGCCACCGACGGCACTCCCCGTCAGTCCAACAACGGCAAGACGCTGCATCGCGGCATCGAACTGGCGGCCGGCTGGCAGGTCCTGCCGGAATGGCATGTCGGCGGCAACACCTCGTATTCCAAGCATACCTACCGGCGCTGGTTCACCGCCGCCTCGACCTCGTACAGCGGCAACGAGATTCCCACCGCGCCCAACGTGGTCAGCAACGCCCAGATCACCTGGACGCCCAAATTCGTTCCGGGTCTCAGGGCGGAGGCGGAATGGACCCGCATCGGGCCGTACAAGATGAATGACGCCAACACCCATACCTATGAGGGCCATCACCTGTTCAACCTGCGCGCCTCGTACAAGGTGACCGACGGGCTGGAGGTGTTCGGGCGCGTCATGAACATCGCCGACACCCGCTGGGCCACCGTCGCCCAGTACGGCAGCAGGGAGGAATTCGCCCCCGGCCTGCCGCGCACCTTCTACGGCGGCCTGACCGCGAGGTTCTGACCATGACCATCATCCGTCCGTTCCTGATTGTTTTGCTGGCGCTGGCCAGCGCCCCCGCCGGGGCGCAGCACCGGCACGACGCTCCGGCACCTCCGGCCTGTCCCCCGGGCGAAACCGGCCTCGCCTGCGCCAAGCAGGCCAGTCCGGTCTTTCTTGGCGATGGTACCCTGGTGCTGGTCTGGTCGGCGGGCGGGCGGGTGATGGTGGCCCGCTCCACCGATCGGGGCGCCAGCCTCGGCCCCGCGGTCGCGGTCAACGCCGCCGTCGAAGCCATCGACGAATCCGGCGACGCCCGCCCCGCCATCGCCGCCGACAGCCGGGGCCGGGTGTTCGTCGCCTATGCCCTGCGCAAGGAGGTCGCGTTCAGCGGCACCGTGATGCTGAGCCGGTCGGATGATGGCGGGCTGGGCTTCGCTCCGCCCCGCAAGGTCGCCTCGGACCCCACCAGCCAGCGCTTTCCCGTCCTGGGGGTGGGGGAATCTGACCGGCTCTACCTGGCCTGGATCGACAAGCGCGGCCTGGCGGCGGCCAAGGCGGCGGGGCAGTCCTATCGCGGGGCCGCGCTGGCGATGGCGTGGTCCGACGATGGCGGCGACAGCTTCGTCTTCGAGGGGGCCGCCCAGCATTCCTCGTGCGAATGCTGCCGCATCGCCATGGCCATCGACCGCCACGGCAGGCCGGTTCTGGTCTGGCGCCACCTGTTCGCCCCCAATATCCGCGACCATGCGGTGATGAGCTTCACCGGCCGGGACAGTCCCGGCCCGTTGCGGCGGTTGTCCGAGGACGACTGGCGCATCGACGCCTGTCCCCATCACGGTCCGGCGCTGGCGGTGGCGGCCGACGGTTCCGCCCATGCCGCGTGGTATACCGCCGGCGGCAATCGCAAGGGGCTGTTCCTGGCTCGCGCCGCCTCGGCCGAATCCCAATTCGGCGAGCCTCGCCCCATCGGCCGCGCCGACCGGTCGCCGTCCCATCCCCAGCTGCTGGCCCTGGGCGCCCGTCTCCATCTAGCCTGGCGGGAGTTCGACGGCGAAGTCTCGCGGGTCATGGCGCAGCATTCCGACGATGCCGGCGTCAGCTGGAGCCCGCCGCGCGAGATCGCCGCCACGCGGAACAATTCCGACCGGCCGGTTCTGGTCTCGGACGGGCGGCGGGCGTTCCTGTCGTGGCTCACCCGGGCCGAGGGCTGGCGGCTGACGGCGCTGGAGCCGGCGCCATGACCCGGCTGGCGGCGCTGATTCTCGCCCTGATGCTGGCGGCCGTCCCGGCCGCCGCCGAGACCCGCCCCTTCGTCAAGGGATCGTGGTCGGCCATGGTTCAGGCTCATGCCGGTCGGCCGCTGGTGGTGCATTTCTGGTCGCTGACCTGCGCTCCCTGTCTGGCGGAATTGCCGGTGTGGCGGGAACTGCGCCGGCGTCATCCCGAGATGACGCTGGTGATGGTCGCCACCGATTCCATCGAGGACACCGCCCGGCTGGAACGGACCTTGGCCCGCGCCGGCCTGTCGGACGTGGCAAGCTGGGCCTTCGCCGACGATTTCGTCCAGCGCCTGCGCTTCGAGGTCGACGGGACCTGGCAGGGCGAGCTGCCCATGACCCGCCTGATCGACCGTCATGGCGACGGCCGGACCCTGGTCGGCTCGCTGACGCCTTCGGTTCTGGCGGATTGGCTGGGGCGCCAGGGTGGAGGCCGCCCATGAGCGCCACCGAAATCTGGCGGGCTCTACCCTGTTCCACCCCGTCCGACATGAACCGGGGCATGATGGTGGCCCTGGTCCTGCATGGGCTGGTGGCGGCCGCCCTGGTCACCTGGCCGGTGGCGGCGCCGTCGCTGGAGGAAAGCCGGACCGTCGAGGTGGTGTTCGCCGCGCCCGAGCCGCCGCCCCCGCCGCCGCCGGTCCCGGAACCGGCCCGCGTCGAACCGCCGCCGCCCGACATCCGGCCTCCGGCCCCGATTCCGGCCGCAGCGCCTCCCCGGCCGGTTCGGGCGGCTGCTCCCAGGCCGTCTCCCGCTCTCCCGGCCGCATCCGTTCCGGCGGAGGCCGCCGTCCCGGCCGAGGCCGTCGCTTCCGTCGAGAACACCGCGCCCCCGGCCGCCGCCGCTCCGGCCGCGGTCGCCTCGGCGGCCCCTCGGACGCCGCCGCTGGCGCTGGAAACGCCGCGTCCCCTTTATCCGCGCATGGCGCGTCAGCGGGGGTGGGAAGGGCTGGTGCTTCTGGTGGTCGAGGTCAACGAACTGGGCTGTGTCGACACGGTCGCGGTCAAGCGGGGGTCGGGCCACGCCATCTTGGATGATTCGGCGGTCGAGGCGGTGCGCCGCTGGCACTTCCGCCCGGCCCGCAAGGATGGCCGCGACACCGTCGCCTCGGTCGAGATTCCCATTCGCTTCTCGCTGACGGAATCCTGAGGCCGACCCGATACCCGACGAACCGGCGTCGTCGGGCATCGGCGCAAGTCTCCCCCGGCATCGAAACCTTGAGCGGGGGAGGGGGGCTTGCCGGCCCCGCTACGCCTTGGGGCGCTTGTCGATGACGCGCTTGGCCTTGCCCATGGACCGTTCGATGGCGTTGGGGGGCAGGACCGAGACCTTGGTGCTGATGCCGATATAACTCTTGATGTGGTGGGTCAGATCCTTGGCGGCGGTGGCGGCGGCGTCATCGCTGTAGGGCTGGTCGGACCGCATTTCCACATTCACCGCCACCGAGTCCAGGTGCCCGTCGCGGGTCACTTCCAACTGGTAATGGGGGGCGAGGCGGAAATCCTTCAGGATCAGCTCCTCGATCTGGGTCGGGAACACGTTGACGCCGCGGATGATCAGCATGTCGTCGGATCGGCCGGTGATCTTGCCCATGCGGCGCATGGAACGCGCCGTGCCCGGCATCAGCTGGGTCAGGTCGCGGGTGCGGTAGCGGATGATGGGCAGCGCTTCCTTGGACAGGCTGGTGAACACCAGTTCGCCCATGGAGCCGTCGGGCAGCACCTCGCCGGTATGGGGGTCGATGATCTCGGGATAGAAGTGGTCTTCCCAGATGTGCAGGCCGTCCTTGGTCTCGACGCATTCGCAGGCGACGCCGGGGCCGATCACCTCGGACAGGCCGTAGATGTCCACCGCCTCGATCCCCATGCGGGCCTCGATTTCCTCGCGCATGGCGCCGGTCCACGGCTCGGCCCCGAAGATGCCCACCTCCAGCGAGCAGGTCCTGGTGTCGACCCCCAGGCGGTCCATCTCGTCGGCGATGGCCAGCATGTAGCTGGGCGTCACCATGATCAGTTCGGGCCGGAAGTCCTGGATCAGCTGAATCTGCTTCTCGGTCTGGCCGCCCGACATGGGGATCACGGCGCAGCCCAGGCGCTCGGCGCCGTAATGGGCGCCCAGGCCGCCGGTGAACAGGCCGTAGCCGTACGAGATGTGGCACTTGTCCTTGCGCCGCCCGCCGGCGGCGCGGATCGAGCGGGCCATGACGTCGGCCCACATGTTGATGTCGTTCTGGGTATAGCCGACCACGGTGGGCTTGCCGGTGGTGCCGGACGAGGCGTGAACGCGGACTACGTCGTCCATGGGCACCGCGAACATGCCGAAGGGATAGGTGTCGCGCAGGTCCGACTTGGTGGTGAAGGGGAACCTGGCGAGGTCCTTCAGGTCCTTGAAGTCGTCGGGATGGACGCCCTTGTCCTGGCACTTCTTCCGGTAGTGCTCGACATTGTTGTAAGCGTGGGTCAGCGACCACTTCATGCGGCTGGTTTGCAGCGCGGCGATCTCGTCCCGGCTGGCGTACTCGATCGGATCGAGCAGGTCCTTGGACGGGGGAAGACGGCGACTGGCGGAATTGGACATGGGGTTCCTCCCGAAGGGGCGAGACCCTCTGACGGGGCCTTCGCCGGACAAGATTACGGTTGCTTCTACACGCTCTCGATGACCATGGCGATGCCCTGGCCGACGCCGATGCACATGGAGGCCAGGGCGCGCTTGGCTCCGGTCTGGCGCAATTGGAAGGCGGCGGTGGCGATCAGCCGCGCCCCGGTCATGCCCAGCGGATGGCCCAGCGCGATGGCGCCGCCATTGGGGTTGACGCGGGAATCGTCGTCGGCGAGGCCAAGCTGGCGGGTGCAGGCCAGCGCCTGGGCGGCGAAGGCCTCGTTGAACTCGATCACGTCCATGTCGGCTATGGTCAGGCCGAGACGGTCGAGCAGCTTGCGGCTGGCGGGAACCGGCCCGATGCCCATGATGCGCGGCGGCACCCCGGCGGTGGCCATGCCGACGACGCGGGCCATGGGGGTCAGTCCCTGCTTTTCGGCCATCTGGCGTGACGCCAGCAGCACCGAGCAGGCGCCGTCGTT
Source organism: Magnetospirillum sp. SS-4 (assembly GCF_902729425.1). GTDB lineage: Bacteria > Pseudomonadota > Alphaproteobacteria > Rhodospirillales > Magnetospirillaceae > Phaeospirillum. Next base: position 89,921 of record NZ_CACVCH010000092.1, read on the forward strand.
GACGCCGCTGGCGTTGCCGGCGGTGATGGAGCCGCCGGCGCGGAACGGCGCCTTCAGCTTGGCCAGCGCCTCGATGGTGGTGGCGCGGGGGTGTTCATCCCTGTCGACCACCGTCACCTCGCCCTTGCGGCCGGGAATCTCGACCGGGGCGATTTCCTGGGCGAGACGGCCGTTGGCCTGGGCGGCCGAGGCCTTGGCCTGGCTGGCCAGGGCGAAGCGGTCCTGATCCTCGCGCGAGATGTTGAACTCGGCGGCGACGTTTTCGGCGGTCTCGGGCATCGAATCAATGCCGTACTGCTTTTCGATCCGGGCGTTGACGAAGCGCCAGCCGATGGTGGTGTCGTAGATGCGGGCGTCGCGGGAAAAGGCGGAATCGCCCTTGGGGATGACGAAGGGGGCCCGGCTCATGCTTTCGACGCCGCCGGCGATCATCATGCCGGCCTCGCCGGTCATGATGGCGCGGGCGGCGTAGCCCACCGCGTCCATGCCCGAGCCGCACAGGCGGTTCAAGGTGGTGGCCCCGACCTCGATGGGCAGGCCGGCCAGCAGCACCGCCATGCGGGCGACGTTGCGGTTGTCCTCGCCGGCCTGGTTGGCGCAGCCGTAGACCAGCTCGTCCAGCAGGTTCCAGTCCAGGCCGGCATGGCGGGCCATCAGCGCCTTGATGGGGTGGGCGGCAAGGTCGTCGGTGCGCACGCCCGAGAGGACGCCGCCGTAGCGGCCGACGGGGGTGCGGACGGCATCACAGATCAGCGCTTCGAACATCATTCGCTTCCTTCGACGAGATGGCCGGAAATGGTCCGGGACTGGCCGCGAAACAGCGCCACCACGGTTCCATCCTGGTTGGTGACGGTGCAGTCGTAGATGCCGCTGCGGCCCTGGCGCAGAACCTCGCGGCATTCGGCGGTGAGGTGGTCGCCCGTCCTGGCGGCGGCGGGATAGCTGATGGAGCAGGATTGCGCCACCGACAGGCGGTTATGGGAATTGCAGGCGTGGGCGAAGGCGGTGTCGGCGAGGGTGTAGCTGAGACCGCCGTGGCAGATGCCGGCGCCGTTCAGCATGTCGGGCCTGACCGTCATGGACAGGCGGGCGAAGCCGGGAGCGATCTGATCCACGGAAATTCCAAGAAGGCGTGCAGCCGTATCGCGTTCGCCGATGGCGACGGACACGCGCTCCGCCAGAAGCTGGGACTTTGCTTGGTCTGTCATCTCTGTCTTCGCACCTCAATTAGGTATTGTAATACCGAATTGAGGTGCGGGCCGTCAATCTCCGCATTGCGACAGGGGGGCGTGCGATCAGCCCTTGTTGGCGGCGCTGCGGCGGGCGGCATCCATCAGCTGCTTCAGGGTGGCCTGGTCGAGGGCGCTGGAAATGATGCGGTCGCCGATGATGAAGGTGGGGGTGCCGCTGATTTCCAGGGACCGCGCCAGATCGGAGATCTTCTTGATCTGGCGGTCGATGTCGGCGCCGTTGATATCCTTCTTCAACTGCTCCACGTTCAGTCCGGCCTCGCCGGCCAGGCGGAAGATGGCCTTCTCGTCGAGGCGGCCGCGGAACTTCATGAAGGCGCGGTGGACGTCCTCGTACTTGGCCTGTCCCTGGGCCTTGGCCACCAGGGCGACGCGGGCGGCGACGATGGAATCCGGCCCCAGGATGGGCAGTTCCTTCAGCACCACCTTGACCTTGCCGTCGGCCTTCACCGCCTCCTGCACGGAATCATAGGCCTGCTTGCAGAAACCGCAATTGTAGTCGAAGAACTCGACGATGGTGAGGTCGCCCTTGGGGTTGCCGATGACCGGGTCGTCGGGGCTCTTGAAGATCTCGTCCTTGCGGGCTTCCATCATCTTGCGGGCATCGGATTCGGCCTGGGCGCGCATCTTCTCGCGCAATGCCTCCAGCGCCTCGCCCAGCACCTCGGGGTGTTCCATGAGGTATTCGCGGACGACCTTCTTGACCGCCTCGGCCTGCTTGGGCGTCAGGGCGGCATCCTGAGCGGCGGCGGGAACGGCGCTGAACGCGATGCCCAGGGCGACGGCGAGGGCGGCGAGAGTTTTGGCGATCATCTGCTGGGGCGACCTTCTGACCATGACATGGTGCCGGCATATTGGCCGAACCGGCGACCGGGGGCAAGAGGACAGGCCTTCGCCTGGTTTCCTAGCGGAAGATCATCTTGCTGATCAGCAGGTCCTTGATCTTGTCGCCGCCGGGTTCCTTCCTGGCGAGGTCGAGCATGGTCGCCTTGATCATGGGGGCGGGGTTCGAGCGCATGTATTCCTCGTAGGGGGTGGCGTTGAGGGTGCGCTTCATCTTCTCGGACAGGGCCTTTTCGGACAGCTTGGCGTCCTCGGCCACCAGCAGCAGCAGATCAACCGAAGACATGCGGAAATTCCCGTCCCTGTCCCATAGTTCCAGGACGATGGTGGGCAGGCGGATGTAGCGTTCACCCTTGGCGGGAATCGGCAGCTGCGACGCCTTTTTCTTTTCATCGTTCTTCTTTTTCTTCTCTTCCTTCTTGGCGTCGCTCGATTCGGCGGCGATGGCGGCCGGAGCGGCCAGGGCAAGGGCGAGCAGGGCGATGACGTGGCGGCGCAGCATCGGCTTCATTCCTTGTCCTTGTCGCGAGAGAGAATGACGCTGGCCTCGGCCAGTTCGGCACCCATGGCGCGGATGTTGCCCAGCAGGGCGTTGACGATCACCCGAACACCCTTGGGGGCCTTGTCCATCTGCTCGAACAGGCGGCCCTTGCCGATGACGACGCAGGCGGTTTCCTCCACCGCCTTGGCCGAGGCCATGCGGGGATGGTCGTCGATCAGCGCCATTTCGCCGAAGATGCCGCCCGCTTCGACCTCGCCGATGGAAACGGTCTTGCCGGCCACCGTCTTGAAGATGGAGACCCGGCCGGATTCGACCACATAGGCGGTGTCGCCGGGCTCGCCTTCCTTGAAGATGACGGATTCGGCGGCGAAGACGACGCGGCGGCGGCTGTTGTCCATGACGGCCATCAGATCACCCGACGGATCGAGAAGTTCTTGGGAACCAGGATGGTGTTCTGGGGCGGGGCCACCGCGTCGGGAGTAGGGAAGTCGATGGTGTAGTGCAAGCCCCGGCTTTCGCGGCGGGCCAGGGCCGAGCGGATGATCAGGTCGGCCACCAGCGACAGGTTGCGCAGTTCCAGCAGATCGTTGGTGACGCGGAAGCTGCCATAATATTCGTCGATCTCGTCCCTGAGCAGCCGCACCCGGTGCTTGGCCCGTTCCAGCCGCTTGGTGGAGCGCACGATGCCCACGTAATCCCACATGAAGCGGCGCAGTTCGTCCCAGTTGTGGGCGACGACCACTTCCTCGTCGGAATCGATCACCCAGGTCTCGTCCCATGGCGCCAGCTGGGGAATGTCGGCGATGGTGCCTCGGCGGGCGATGATGTCGCGGGCGCAGGCGGCCCCCACCACCAGGCATTCCAGCAGCGAATTGGAGGCCATGCGATTGGCGCCGTGCAGGCCGGTGAAGGCCACCTCGCCGACGGCATAGAGATTGTCCACGTCGGTCCGGCCGGCAAGGTCGGTCAACACGCCGCCGCAGGTATAGTGAGCCGCCGGCACCACCGGCAGCGGTTCCCTGGTCATGTCGATGCCGAACTTCAGGGCCTCGGCGTGGACGGTGGGGAAGTGCGCCTTGATGAAGTCGGCCGGCTTGTGGCTGATGTCGAGAAAGACGCATTCGCAGCCCAGGCGCTTCATCACGTCGTCGATGGCGCGGGCGACGATGTCGCGGGGCGCCAGTTCGCCCCTGGGATCGTAATCGTCCATGAAGCGGGTGCCGTCGGGACGCAGCAGAAGGCCGCCCTCGCCCCGCACCGCCTCGGTCACCAGGAACGACTTGGCCTTGGGGTGATAGAGGCAGGTGGGATGGAACTGGCTGAACTCCATGTTGGCGACCCGGCAGCCGGCCCGCCAGGCCATGGCGATGCCGTCGCCGGTGGAGCCGTCGGGATTCGACGAGAACAGATAGACCCTTGACGCGCCGCCGGTGGCCAGCACCACGGCGCGGGCGGCGAACAGCTTGACCCTGCCGTCGCGGCGGTCCAGCCCGTAGGCGCCGACGCAGCGGCCCGGCCGGCCGTTGGGCAGCTTCTCGCGGATCAGGTCGATGGCGTTGTGGAATTCGAACAGCTCGGCACCGCTTTCGCGGATGCGGGCTTCCAGCGACATCTGCACCGCCTTGCCGGTGGCGTCGGCGGAATGGACGATGCGGCGGTGGGAATGCCCCCCCTCGCGGGTCAGGTGCAGGTCGTCACCCTCCCGGTCGAAAACGACGCCGTGCTCTAACAGCCAGGCGATGGCGGCGGGGGCGCCCTCGACCACGGCGCGCACCGCCGGCTCGACGCAGATGCCGGCCCCGGCGTTCAGGGTATCGGCGATGTGGGCCTCGGTGGAATCGGCGGCGTCCAGAACGGCGGCGATGCCGCCCTGGGCGTATCGGGTGCTGCCTTCCGACAGGTCGTTCTTGGCCAGCACCGCCACGCGGGCGGCTGGGTCGGCGGCCAGCACGCCGAGCGCCACCGACAGGCCGGCGGCGCCGGAACCGATGACCAGCAGGTCGTAGGGATCGCGCACGGGCTTGCCCATCTCAGCTCCAGTCCAGGCCGATGTCGACCGCCGGGGCCGATTGGGTGATGCGTCCGACCGAGACGAAATCGACGCCGGTTTCGGCGATGGCGCGGATGGTGTCCAGGGTCACGCCCCCCGACGCCTCGGTCTTGCAGCGTCCGCCGACGATGGCCACCGCCCGGCGCAGGGTCTCGGGCGGCATGTTGTCCAGCAGCACGATGTCGGCCCCGGCGGCGACGGCCTCGGCCACCTGGTCCAGGGTGTCGCATTCGGCCTCGACGTTGGGCCGTCCGGCCGCCTTGGCGCGGCGCACCGCCTCGGCCACGCCGCCGCACACGGCGATGTGGTTGTCCTTGATCAGCACGCCGTCGTAAAGCCCCATGCGGTGATTGGCGGCGCCGCCGCAGCGGGTGGCGTACTTGGACAGCCGCCGCAGGCCGGGGATGGTCTTCCTGGTGTCCAGCAAGGTGCAGCCGGTGCCCGCGATGCGGTCCGCATACTGACGGGTCAGGGTGGCGATGCCCGACAGCAATTGCAGCAGGTTGAGCGCGGTGCGCTCGGCGGTCAGCAGGCCGCGGGCCGGGCCTTCCATCTCGGCCAGCACGGTTCCCGCCGCCACCTGGTCGCCATCGGCGGCCCTGGCGGTGAAGCGGGCTTCGGGCGCCACCAGGCGGAAGACCTCTTCCGCCACCGGCAATCCGGCCACCACCATGGCGTGGCGGGCCTGCATGACGCCGGTGAAGCGCAGGTCGGCGGGAATCACCGTGGCGGAGGTGATGTCCTCGCCGTCCCCGCCCTTGTCGGCGCCGGTATCCTCGGCCAGGGCGGCCTTGATCACCCGCCTGGCGTCGTCGAGGTCAAGCTCGGGCTCAGGCCGCATTGACGGCCGCTCCGGACATGGGAACCGATTTGCTCATCTCCAGCATGCGCTCCAGCGGCTTCAGGGCGGCCTGGCGCAAATCCTCGGGCACGGTGATGGCGGGCGCATCGTTCCGGAGGCAGAGATAGATCTTCTCCAGGGTGTTCAGCGCCATGAACGGGCAGTTGGAGCACGAGCAGCCGCCATCGGCGCCGGGCGCCGGGATGAAGGTCTTGTGCGGCGCCGCCTTGCTCATCTGGTGGATGATGTGCTGCTCGGTGGCGATGATGAATTCCGACGCTTCCGAGGCCAGCACGAAATCCAGGATGTTGCGGGTCGAGCCCACATGGTCGGCGTGGCCCAGGATGGAATCGGGACATTCGGGATGGGCCGCGACCAAGGCCTTGGGATGGCGAACCTTCAGCTTGACCAACTCCTTCTCGGAGAACTGCTCGTGAATGATGCAGCTGCCCGGCCACAGGGTCATCTGGCGGCCGGTCTTCTTTTGCATGTAGGCGCCGAGATGGCGGTCGGGGGCGAACAGGATCGGCCGGTCGGCCGGCAATTGCCGGATGATGGTCTCGGCGTTGGATGAGGTGACGATGACGTCGGACAGCGCCTTCACCTCGGCCGAGCAGTTGATGTAGGTGACGGCGATATGGTCGGGATGCTTCTCGCGGAAGGCGCGGAACGCCTCGGGACGGCAGCCCTCTTCCAGCGAGCAGCCGGCCTCGGCGTCGGGAATCACCACCAGCTTGGAGGGCGACAGGATCTTGGCGACCTCGCCCATGAAGCGGACGCCGCAGAACACGATCATGTCGGCGTCGGTGGCCGCCGCCTTGCGCGACAGGTCGAGCGAATCGCCGACGAAATCGGCCAGATCCTGAATCTCGCCCTCCTGGTAGTAATGCGCCAGGATCACCGCGTTGCGCTCGCGGCGCAGGCGGTCGATCTCGGCATGCAGGTCAAGGGTGGGGTCGATATCGCGCTCGGTCATGGCGCCGGCGGCGGGCAACACAATGGTATCGGTCATCGGAACAGCTTTCTCTCTGGCCGGGGTCTGGTGGCTGGAGTGAAGTAAAGGACAAATCCACCGGCCAAAGCAACCCCGCCATCCACCTGCGATGTGCATAAGGCCGTATGACCATGGGGGAGTTTCATCACAACCGGGAATACAGCATGATCTGACCAGGGGTGGAAATCGGGGCTGGGAAATGATGGGACAGGCCGATCGGGGGAACGGGGGGGCAGTGGTCGTCATCGAGGACGAGGCCATCGTGCTGGCCGGTTATCAGATGCTGTTCGAAAGCTGGGGCCACCATGTCATCGCCGCTCAATCGGTGGGGGAGGCCATCGACCTGCTGGCCGAGGAATCGGCGTGCCCCGGCTTCATCCTGGCGGATTTCCGGCTGCGTGACGGCGAGACCGGCACCGAGGCCATCGAGATACTGCGCCGCGCCTACGCCAACGCCATTCCCGGGGTGGTGGTGACCGGCGACACCACCGTCACCGCCGAAAGCCTGCGCCTGGCCAAGGAAGCCGGCATGCAGGTCCTGCACAAGCCGGTCAACGGCCGTCAGCTTCAGGATATCCTGGGGCGGGTCATGGGCCGTTCCGCCGGCTGAGCCGCCGGGGTCGCCGGTTCGCCAGCCGACGACGGCGCCTTGAGATGGCGGACCAGATCGCTGTCGTGATGGAACAGCCGGGTGATCCACTGCGTGATCAGGTCGGAGGCCAGGGTTATCGCCAGGGCGTGATCGGCGGCGTCGATGATGGCCTCGCGCAGCCGCTCCACCAGTCCCAGGGTTTCGGCGTGGCCGTCGCGATGGCGTTCGTCGGCGTCGCCGCCGAACTGGTCGATCAGCCGTTCCTCGTGGGCGAAATGCAGGCCCAGGGCGTCGATGAATTCCTCGACGGCGCGGCCGGCCCCCGGCAGATTGCGCCCCTGCAACGCGAGGCAGACCTGGTCGAGCAGAACCACCAGCCGGCGATGGTCATCATCCAGCGCGGGGACTCCCAGGCACATGGACTCTTGCCAGAATATCCGCATGGCGGCCCTAAACCCACATTGCGAGTGCGGTCAATAACCGTCAAGGTAGTATAAATTCAGGAAATACCGCGCCATCGAAGTGTGATTATATTAGATGAAATCTGACGGGTGGCGAAATAGCCTATTCGTTCGCCTTGAATGACCGCCCCTTCTTGATGTCGGCGCGGCGGGTCTTGCTTTCCAGGCGGCGCTGCTGCGAGCCCTTGGTGGGCTTGGTGGGGCGGCGCTTGGGCGGTGGCGGCTTGGCGGCCTCGCGGATCATCGCCACCAGCCGTTCCAGCGCCTCGGCGCGGTTGCGCTCCTGGCTGCGGTGGGTCTGGGCGATGATGATGATGACGCCATCCTGGGTCAGACGGCTTCCCGCCAGCTTTTGCAGCCGGATGCTGACGTCGTTGGGCAGCGACGGCGAGCGGCGGGCGTCAAAGCGTAGCTGAACCGCGGTCTCGACCTTATTGACGTTCTGGCCGCCGGGACCGGAGGAGCGCACGAAGCTCTCCTCGATCTCGCTTTCCTCGATGCCGATGCGGGCGGTGATGCTGATCATGCTGCTGTCCCGCCCGCCCGGGGGCGGCCGTGTTCGGCCTTACTTCTTCGACAGGTGGTCGATCTGTTTTTGCAGGGCGTCCAGGCGGGCTTGCAGTTCGTCGGCGCGCGGCTGGCCGCCATCGGCGCCGTGAGCCTGGTAGAACGGGGTGAACATCTTCATGGCGCTTTCGACGAAGGCCATGTTCTGCTTGCTCATTTCCTCGAACGGATTGAACGGGAACATGCCTTCCAGGGCGTTGCGCATGTAGTCGCGCATCTGCTGTTCGTTGCGGGAGAAGGCTTCCATGGAATAGTCGAGATAGCGCGGCACCAGACCGCCCAGGGAATCGCCGTAGAAGCCGATCAGCTGGCGCAGGAAGCTGATGGGCAGCAGGTTCTGCCCGCCCTTGCTTTCCTCCTCGACGATGATCTGGGTCAGGACCGAACGGGTGATGTCCTCGCCGGACTTGGCGTCGAAGACCACGAAATCGTCGCCGTCCTTAACCATCTGCGACAGGTGGTCAAGGGTGACGTAGCTGCTGGTCGCCGTGTTGTACAGCCGGCGGTTGGCGTACTTCTTGATGGTGATGGGCGCCTTGGCGGGAGTTTTGGGCTCTGACATCTGTATCCGTGTCTCGAAATGACGGCAGGGCCTCATTGCCCGCTGCTTGGCTCAGTAATACCAGAAAAAAATCGCCGTCGCAGCACGAACAACGCCGGGGCGGACTGGTCAAGGACGGCAGCCTCGGCTATAGTCCGGACCATGTCAGAGCCGCCGCCGGACTTCAACGCGCTTGCCCGCCGTTACCTGGATTTGTGGCAGGAACAGGTGGCCGCCGTGGCGGCCGATCCCGCCCTGGCCGAGGCCGTGGCCCGCGGTGTCGCCATGATGACGCAAAGCGTCGCCGCCGTGGCCGAGGCGGCCAAGGCCGGGGGCGCCGACGATTCCCCGGCCCCTCCCGGACATGAAGCGAAATCCCATGAGCGGACAGCACCGACCTCCTTCCCGGACGGGTCCCCGCCCCCTGCCGCTGCACCTGATGACCCACGCGTCCACCATGATGAGCTCGCGCTCCGCGTTGCCGCTCTTGAAGGACGGGTCGCTCGCCTGGAAGCCGCACTTGGCGGAGGGCGCGGCGGCCCTGACGGCAAGCCTCGACGCCGCCGGGCCTGAATCCCTGAAGCGGCTGGACGAGGCCGTCGCCGCCGAGGCGATGCGCCGTCACGACCGTTTTCTCGACGGAGTCGCCGCCTATCGCCATCACCGCTATCGCCGCGCCCTGCCGCCGGTTCCGGCGGTGTGGAGCCAGGGCAGCACCCGGCTGCTCGATTACCGTCTGCCGGAAGGGCAGGGGGGGGCGCCGGTGCTGGTGATTCCGTCGTTGATCAACCGCGCCTATATCCTGGACCTGACCGCCAAGCGCTCGCTGATGCGCTACATGGCCGCCAAGGGGCTGGCGCCGTTCCTGGTGGACTGGGATGCTCCCGGCGAGGCGGAACGCCGCTTCACCCTCACCGATTACATCGCCGGACGGCTGGAGGCGGCGCTGGAGCGGGTGGCGGAACTGGCCGGGCGCAAGCCGGCGGTAATCGGCTATTGCATGGGGGGGCTGCTGGCCCTGGCCCTGGCTCAGCGCCGCCCCGATCTCGTCGCCTCGCTGGTGCTGCTGGCGACGCCGTTCGATTTCGTTGCCGGGCGCGAGGCCAACGCGGTGATGATGCGCGCCCTGGCCGCCCCCATGGGCGCCCTGATCGACGCCGCCGGATCAGTTCCGGTCGACATGCTGCAATCCATGTTCGCCAGTCTCGATCCCGGGCTGGCGGGGCGCAAGTTCCAGGCCTTCGCCCGCCTGCCGGCCCGAAGCGCCCGCGCCCGCGATTTCGTGGCAATGGAGGACTGGGCCAACGACGGCGTCGACCTGGTCGGCCCGGTGGCGCGGGAATGCCTGTTCGGCTGGTACGGCAACAACGAGCCCGCCCTGGGCGAATGGCGGATTGCGGGTCGGCCGGTCCTGCCCGAGGAGGTGGCGGCCCCCAGCCTGCTGATGATTCCGCACCGCGATAGAATCGTACCTCCCATGTCCGCTCTACCGTTGGCAGAACGGCTGCCAAATGCGAAACTGACCATGCTGGACGGCGGCCATGTGGGGATGCTGACCGGCCCGCGCGCCAAGACCGAGGTCTACGGCCCCCTTGTCCGATGGTTGAAGAGAACTGACCAGTTGCGTAAGTCCTGACCAAAGCAGTATGACACATGGGTGATTGCCTTGTTTGGAATCACACCAGTGAGCGGATTATTATCCACCGAGGAGAAACACAGCTCATGACCGACATCGTTATCGCCGCCGCCACCCGCACCCCCATCGGCTCGTTCTCGGGCTCGCTCGGCGGGTTGCAGGCCTCCGCCCTTGGTGAGATCGTCATCCGCAGCGTGCTCGATCGCGCCAAGGTCGACGCCGCCGAAGTCAACGAAGTGATCATGGGCCAGATCCTGACCGCCGGCTGCGGCCAGAACACCGCCCGCCAGGCCGCCCTGGGCGCCGGCATTCCGGCCGAGGCGACCGCCATGGCCATCAACCAGCTGTGCGGCTCCGGCCTTCGCGCGGTGGCCCTCGGCATGCAGGCCATCAAGAATGGTGACGCCTCGATCATCATCGCCGGCGGCCAGGAAAGCATGACCAACGCCCAGCATGCCGCCCATCTGCGCAACGGCACCAAGATGGGGTCGCTGGAATTCATCGACACCATGCTGAAGGACGGCCTGACCTGCGCCTTCAACGGCTACCACATGGGCACCACCGCCGAGAACGTGGCCGAGAAGTGGCAGCTGACCCGCGAGGAGCAGGACGCCTTCGCCGTCGCCAGCCAGAACAAGGCCGAGGCCGCCATCAAGGCTGGTCGCTTCAAGGACGAGATCACCCCGGTCAAGATCATGGTGAAGAAGGAAGAGAGGCTGTTCGACACCGACGAGTTCCCCCGCCTGGGCGCCACCGTCGAGGGAATGGCCAAGTTGCGTCCCGCCTTCTCCAAGACCGGCACCGTCACCGCCGGCAATGCGTCCGGCATCAACGACGGCGCCGCCGCCCTGCTGCTGATGACCGCCGCCGAGGCCACCCGCCGCGGCATCACGCCGCTGGCCCGCATCGCGTCGTGGGCCACCGCCGGCGTCGACCCCGCCATCATGGGCACCGGCCCGATCCCCGCCTCGCGCAAGGCCCTGGAAAAGGCCGGCTGGAAGCATGCCGACCTCGACCTGATCGAGGCCAACGAGGCCTTCGCCGCCCAGGCCCTGGCCGTCAACAAGGACATGGGCTGGGACGTCTCGAAGGTCAACGTCAACGGCGGCGCCATCGCCCTTGGCCACCCCATCGGCGCTTCGGGCGCCCGCGTCCTGGTCACCTTGCTGCACGAGATGCAGAAGCGCGGCAGCAAGAAGGGGCTGGCGACCTTGTGCATCGGCGGCGGCATGGGCATCGCGCTGACCGTCGAACGCTGAGGCCAACCATATCGGGGAGCCGCGCCCGCCCGGCGGCTCCCCTTCCTTTCAATCGGGTGGAACTCGATCAGGCCGGGATCAACACGGCAAAAAGAGTCGAGCGGAGACATAGCAAGAGGAGAAGCCCATGGGGCGTTTAGCAGTTGTGACCGGCGGCACCCGCGGCATCGGCCGCGCCATTTCCGTCACCCTCAAGAATGCCGGCTACAAGGTCGTGGCCAATTACGGCGGCAATGACGAGGCGGCCCGCAAGTTCACCGAGGAAACCGGCATTCCCTCGCTGAAGTGGGACGTGAGCAGCTATGCCGCCTGCGAGGTCGCCATCGCCAAGATCACCGCCGAGCATGGACCCATCGAGATCGTGGTCAACAATGCCGGCATCACCCGCGACGGCACCTTGCACCGGATGACCTACCAGATGTGGGAAGAGGTCATTCACACCAATCTCAGTTCGTGCTTCAACATGGCCCGTCTGGTGATCGAGTCCATGCGCGACCGCGGTTTTGGCCGCATCGTCAACATCGGTTCCATCAACGGCCAGGCCGGCCAGTACGGCCAGGTCAACTACGCCGCCGCCAAGTCGGGCATCCACGGATTCACCAAGGCCCTGGCCCAGGAAGGCGCCGCCAAGAACATCACCGTCAACGCCATTGCGCCCGGCTATGTCGATACCGACATGGTGCGCGCCGTTCCGCCGGCGGTGCTGGAAAAGATCATCGCCAAGATCCCGGTGGGTCGCCTGGGCCGTGCCGAGGATATCGCCCGCTGCGTCATGTTCCTGATCGCCGACGAGGCCGATTTCATCACCGGTTCGACCCTGTCGGTCAACGGCGGCCAGCACATGTACTGATCCCCGTCCGCCACGGATCGGGACAACCAAAGACCCTTCCCCTCGGGAAGGGTCTTTTTCCATTATTCATACGCTGTTCGCCCGATGCAAAATCCGGATCGATTGTGCGACTATTCGCCAGGCGGGCAAGGCGAGGCCGGGATGACGGACAAGATGGACGATTGTCTGGACAAGAGGCTGACCGACATCCAGGCGATGATCGGCTGTCAGGCCCTGTTCCAGGCCTCGATCGCCATCAAGGGGGGGCGCCACTGTTCCGCCATGCACAGTTGCGAGCAGTGGCATGACTGCGCGTGGGCGCACGGGGCCTTGTGGGGCCGCGTCACCGATCTGTTGTCCCGGCCGAGGTGACGGTCATGATTGGTATCACTTCGCCATCATGCGGGCATTGCCTTCGACGGTTGGCGGGGCGCATATTCATTCGGTCATGGGGCATCCGGAGTATAGCTGGCCATGGACATCCTGCCTGAACGGATGGGGGCGAAGCGTTCGGAGGCGGAGGCCGTGCCCCGGTTCCGGCGATGAGTCTCGGCCCCGAGGCGCTCGCCCAGTCCCGCAAGATCCTGGTGGCGGTCATCGACGCCAATGCCGAGCATCGCCAGCAGGTGGCGCGGGCGCTGACCTCGTTCTATCAGGTCGCTGATTTTCCGCTGTTCGACCACGCCATGGAGCAACTGGCCCACAGCCATCCCTGCGCCATCCTGCTGGACGAAATGGCGGCGTCGCGCTCGGGCGGCGATCCGGTCCGGACCATTCGGCGGCTGATGCCGGGGGTTCCGGTCATCCGGACCCTCAACCGCTCGATCCCCCATGGCGGCGATGCGGCCCAGGGCGCCGACGCCTGCCTGGAAAAGCCGTTCCGGCGTTCGTCGTTGATCCGGGTCATCTCCGGACTGGTCAATAAGGCGGTGGAAGCCCGGTGGGACACCCTGGCGCCGCAATACCGCGATTCGCTGAAGCGCACGGTGGACAGCTTCAACTCGATCTCGGATCTGATCGACCGGGGCGAACCGCTGGTCTATCGGGACGTCAACGCCGCCTGCGCCCCCCTGGTGGACGCGGTCAGCAATCACGACTTCAAGGTGATCCTGGACAACGTCAAGGGACACGACAACTATTCCTACGTTCATTCCTTGCGGGTGGCGACGCTGCTGTCGCTGTTCGGCCACACCATCGGCCTCAAGGGCGAGGACATGAGCCTGCTGGCCAGCGGCGGTCTGGTCCACGACATCGGCAAGATGAAGATTCCGCACGAGGTGCTGAACAAGCCCGGCCGCCTCGACGACGACGAATTGAAGGTGATGCGCAGTCACGTTCCCAAGAGCGTTGATTACCTCAAGTTATGTGAAACCCTGCCCAAGGGGGTGATCACCATCGCCGAGCAGCATCACGAGAAGCTGGACGGCACCGGCTATCCCAACGGTCTCAAGGGTACGCAGCTGAACGAACTGGCCCGCATGGCCGCCATCGTCGATATCTTCAGCGCCCTGACCGACCGGCGCGTCTATAAGGAACCCATGGCTCCGGAAGACGCCCTGGCGCTGATGAGCGATCGCATGGCCAGCGATATCGACCAGAAATTGCTGACCCTGTTCAAGGGAATGCTGCTGGACGCCGTATCCGGACAAGCCGGCTGAGGTCGCATCCTCTACCAAAGAATGGGGAGTTAATACTTAAGGGGTGGGCCTTGCTCCGCTTCGGCGGTATTTCTGGCCGCCTCCGTTACACGGTCTTACAAAATCTTCCCCTTCGTCGCTGGCCCGTCGAGACCATCGGGATAATGATCGGATATAGATCAGATGCTTCTGATGTTATGGGAACAAGCGGACATGAACGCCTCGCTCATCGAAATCATCGGCAGCGCCATCGTCGCGGCACGGCAGGTCGGGCTGGACCGGGGCGAGGAGATCGATGCGGCCCGCGCCGTTCTGCTGGCCCTGGACCCGTCCCTGACCCCCGGCGTCGCCCGTATCCTGGTCGAACAGCTTTGCCCGTCCGCCGAAGTGGACGCCGCCGCCTGACGATTCAGTCGCGGGATGTCACCCAATCCTCGTCGCGGTAGCCCTGGGCGTACAGCAGGGCGGTGAGGTCGCCGTGATCGATGCGGGTGCGCGCCTCGGCCGCCACCACCGGCTTGGCGTGGAAGGCGACGCCCAATCCGGCGGCCCGCAGCATGTCGAGATCGTTGGCGCCGTCGCCCACCGCCACCGCCAGATGCGGCGTGATTCCCAACTCGGCCGAGACTGCGTTCAAGGTCGCCAGCTTGGCCTCGCGGCCGATGATGGTATCGCCCACCTGGCCGGTCAACCGGCCATTCTCGGCGATCAGTTCGTTGGCGATGTCGCGGTCGAAGCCGCAGGATTGGCGGACCCGCGAGGTGAAGAAGCGGAAGCCCCCCGACACCAGCACGGCAAAGGCGCCGTGACCGGTCATGGTGCGGACCAGGACGTGGGCGCCAGGGGTGAATTCGATCCGGTCCCAGGTCTTGGACAGGCAATCCTCGGACAGCCCCTTCAGCAGGCCAACCCGCTCGCGCAACGCCGCCTCGAAGCCGATCTCGCCATTCATGGCCCGCGCGGTGATGCGGGCGATGTGGTCCTTGAGGCCGGCGAAATCCGCCAGTTCGTCCAGGGTCTCGCCGGTCACCATGGTGGAGTCCATGTCGGCGACCAGCAGGCGCTTGCGGCGGCCGTCCAGCGGCTGCGCCACCACGTCCACCGCCCAGCCTTCCAGGATGCGGGTGGCGATGGAATCGGCCTGACCGGTCTCCAGCCCGGCGAAGGTCAGGTCGCAGGCCCGCTCGGGCGACAGCCAATCGGCGGCGCCGACCTCGGCCCCCAGGGCGCGCAGCGCTCCCCGCACCTCGAACACCAGCGACGAATCGAGCCCGTCCACCCCGTGTCCGGCGATCAGGGTCAGAACCTTGTCCATGAACGGTCCTCGGGATGATGGGGATGGGGGATAAAGGAGAAGGCGGCTTCGTTTACCGCATTGCAGCATGGAATGGCAAGCAAGAACCGGTCTGGCGGGACGCGAGAACGCTTGGCGAGGGCGATGGCATCGACTATGACGAAGGCTTCCCTGCTTCGGAGGCTGCTTCCGTGCCCGTCCCCGTGCCGTTGCTTCGTCCCTTTCCCGGCCTGCGTCCCACTCCCGACCATGCCGCCCAGGTGGTGGCGCCGCCCTATGACGTGGTGTCGTCGGACGAGGCCCGGGTCATGGCCGCCGACAGGCCGTTGTCGTTCCTGCACGTTTCCAAGCCGGAAATCGACCTGCCCGAGGGAACCGATCCCCATGCGCCGGAGGTCTATGCCAGGGGGGCGGAAACCCTGCGGGCGATGATCCGGGACGGCGTGCTGGTCCAGGACACCCAACCCTGCTTCTATGTCTATCGCCTGTCCATGGGCGCTCATTTCCAGACCGGAATCGTCGGCGGCGCCTCGGTCGCGGCCTATGACGCCAACCGCATCCGCAAGCATGAATTCACCCGTCCGGACAAGGAGGACGACCGCGTCCGCCAGACCGATTCATGCAATGCCCAGACCGGCCCGGTGCTGCTGGCCCATCGCGACCATCCCGCCGTGGCCGCTGTCATCGCCCGGGTGATCAAGGGACGTCCCGCCTATACCGTGGCGGCCGCCGACAAGGTCATCCACACCTTGTGGGTGATGGACGATCCCGAGATGCAGGAGACGGTGACCAAGGCCTTCGACGACATGCCGGCGCTTTATATCGCCGATGGCCACCACCGTTCCGCCGCCGCCTCGCGGGTGGCGGCGATGCGCCGCGGCAACGACGGGGGAGGGGCCTGCGAATCCTTTCTGGCGGTCAGCTTCCCCATGACCGAGATGATGATCCTCGACTACAACCGGGTGGTCCGCGACCTGGGCGGCCACACCCCGGATAGTTTTCTGGCGGCGGTGGAGAACGCCTTCACGGTCGAGGCCATCGCCGGCCTGGCCCGTCCCGCCTGCTCCCATTGCATCAGCATGTATCTGGACGGCCAATGGTACCGGCTGGAGCCGCGCGACCCGCCGCCCGCCGACCCGGTGGCGCGCCTCGACGTCAGCTTGCTGTCGGATCGCCTGCTGGGGCCGGTCCTCGGCATTGGTGACCTGCGCAAGGACGCCCGCATCGATTTCGTTGGCGGCCGCCGTGGCCTGGGCGAACTGGAGAGGCGGGTGGATTCCGGCGAGATGGCGGTGGCCTTCGCCATGTATCCCACCTCCATGTCCGATCTGGTGGCCGTCGCCGATTCCGGACAGGTGATGCCGCCGAAATCCACCTGGTTCGAGCCCAAGCTGGCCGACGGCATGGTCAGCTATCCCCTGGACTGGTGCTGACCCAAGGGAGCTATTCCGCCGCCGCGCCGTGTTCGGCCGCCTTCAGGTGGTCCTTGTAGTACTTGATCCGCTTGGCGGCATCGAGCGACGGCGGCGAGAACAGGTAGCCCTGGGCGTATTCGATGCCGACATCCTGGATGATGGCCATCATCTGGCTGTCTTCGACGCATTCGGCGATGGTGGTCATGCCAAGGTCGTGGGTCAGGCCGGTCAGGGCGCGCAGCACCGAACGGCCGCGTTTCTCGCGGGCCTCGAAGATGTAGGACGAGTCGATCTTGACGTAATCCACCGGCAGGATCTTGAGAATGTCGAAGGCTGATCCGCCCGAGCCGAAATCGTCCAGCGACAGCCGTACCCCCATCCGCTTGATACGGGCCAGCAGCCGTCTCGCCTCGTCCAGGTTGTAGATGCGGGCGGCGTCCGTGATCTCCAGCACTAGGCGGGAGAGGCAGGGCTTGTTCAGTTCCAGGATCTTCAGCAGGGCGTGGTAGAAGGCGGGATTGCCGAGCGAGGTGCCGGACACGTTGACCGCGATGGAGGCCAGGGACGAGATGTCCTGGGCGGACTTCATGGTGGCCAGCGCCTTCTTCACCGCGATCAGGTCGAATTCGCCGATGACGCCGACATCGGTGGCGAAGGGAATGATCTGCGACGGGTTGAAAAAGCCCTTGGCGTGGGCGATGCGGCCGAACGCCTCGTAGGCCAGGACGCCGCCGGTGGCGATGTTGACCATGGGCTGGTAGAGGAAGACCAGACTCTCGCCCTTGACCATCTTGCGGAAGTTGCGCACCCGCACCAGGGTGTCTTCCACCGCCGCCGCCGCCCCCTCGGCCAGCGAGGTGATGGCGAAGCGGGCGCTGTCCCTGATGAAGCCGCCGATTATGAAGGTCAGCGCCTTGCCGATGTCGTCTTGCGACAGCGTCTTGTCGTCCATCTCCAGGGTCGCCGTCTGCATCTTGAGGTTGGCGCCCTTGACCTTGCCGCCGAACTGCCTGACCACGTCGTTCACCTTCTGGTGAACCGCGCCGGCGGAGATCGACTTGTCGTGGACCAGCCCGAAGGCGCGATCGTGCAGCGGCCCGGCCGAGGACTGGCGGACCGAGCATTGCTCAAGCGCGTGGTGAATTGTCGCGAAGAAGCTTTGCAGGATCGCCGGCTCGCACGCGGTGAAGTTGGACCCCGACAGGTCGAACAGTGTCAGGGTGTAGTCCTCGCCGATTCGGTTGGCCTCGTTCAGGCGCTGCTGCACCATCTCGACGAAGCGGACCTTGGGGTCGGTGGCGGGGGCGTTCTCGGAGGGGGCCTCGGCCACCGGCGGCACCCGGGACAGCACCAGATGGTAGCCGGTGGGGAATTGCGGCAGCTTGATGCCGGCCAGACGCATGCGCGACACCGCGCCGCTGGCCCCGACCATGGTCAGGGGGGTATGGTCCAGCCGTCCGGTGTTGCGCAGCCGCAGGACCGATTCGGTAAATTTCTTGCGGTCCCGCGCCATGATGAAGTCGGCCAGCGGCCGGCCCAGCAATTCGCCGTCGGAAATTCCGTACAGCGCCTCACCGGCGCCGGCGGAGTAGGTCACCACGTCGGAATCGTCGAGTTCCAGCAGCAGGTCGGCGCCCGCGAACGCAAAGGCGATGAAGCGGTCGCGCTGCTGTTTCAGCTTTTCGACAAGCGAATGATCTCCGTCCGCCATGACGATGCGTTCTCCCGGTGCCGCCTTTCCCCAAAGGACAGCTTCTCCCTTTTTGACGTTACAATCGGTCACGTTTAGTTTCAAGTTGTTTGCGTAACGATTCTCCGTAACCATACGCAAGGATGGGGTAATCGCCGGGGGATCGTCCGCAATCAGCAAATCGGTACGCAATTGCGTATTTTTTTGTGGCGGAACGGGTTGCTCTCGGGTTAAATACCCCCTTAGATTGGCTACGCGGCGATATAAGCCGTGAGCTGCTTCTGGGAGGAAATAAGGATGCAAAAGCTCTTCAAGTGGGGCGCGACGGCTGTCGTCGCGGCCGGTTTCTGCGCCGTTGCCGGTACCGCCAATGCCGCCGATCCGATCAAGATCGGCGCGTTCCTGTCGGCGACCGGACCGGCGTCGTTCCTCGGCGAGCCCGAGAAGAAGACTCTGGAAATGTATGTCCACAAGCTGAACAAGGACGGCGGCGTCCAGGGTCGCAAGATCGAGCTGGTGGTCTATGACGACGGCGGCGCCGGCGACAAGGCCTCCACCTTCGCCAAGCGCCTGATCGAAAGCGACAAGGTCGACCTGATCATCGGCGGCTCCACCACGGCGACCACCATGGCGGCCGTTCCGCTGATCGAGCGCGCCGGTGTGCCGTTCATTTCGCTGGCCGGTGCCGTCGTCATCGTCGAGCCGGTGAAGAAGTGGGTGTTCAAGACTCCCCATACCGACCGCATGGCGGCCGAGAAGGTGTTCGCCGACATGCAAAAGCGCGGCATCACCAAGATCGGCATGATCTCGGAAGATGCCGGCTTCGGAAAGTCGGGCCGTGACCAGTCGCTGCTGGTGGTCAAGAATTACGGCATCGAGATCGTCGCCGACGAGGTCTACTCGCCCAAGGATCCCGACGTCACCGCCCAATTGACCAAGATCAAGAACGCACCCGGCGTGCAGGCCGTGTTCAATTTCGGCTTCGGCCAGGGTCCGGCCATCGTCACCAAGAACTTCAAGCAGCTCGGTATTGCCGTCCCGCTGTACCAGTCGCATGGCGTCGCCTCCAAGGACTTCATCAAGCTTGCCGGCCCCGCCGCCGAGGGCGTGCGTCTGCCCGCCGCCGGCTTGGTGGTCCCCGGCCAGCTTGCCGCCACCGATCCCCAGAAGCCGGTCGTGACCGCCTTCAAGAAGGAATACGAGGAGGCGTTCAAGTCCGACGTCTCCACCTTCGCCGGCCATGCCTACGATGGCCTCCAGATCGCGCTTGCCGCCATCCTGCGCGCCGGCTCGACCGACAAGGCCAAGGTCAGGGACGAGATCGAGAAGACCTCGGGCTATGTCGGCACCGGCGGCCTGGTCTCCATGTCTCCGACCGACCACATGGGCCTGTCGCTGTCGGCTTTCCACATGGTGGAAATCAAGAACGGCGACTGGATGCTGATGAAGGACTGATCCGCACGGTAGCCGGCGGTCCGCGCCCCTCCCCTTTGCTGGGGCTTGAGTGCGGACCGCCGGTCCATTTAACCGAAGGACCGGGGGAACCATGTCTGCCGCACTGCTTCAATATCTGTTCTCGGGGCTGACCTCGGGCGCGATCTACGCGCTGGCCGGGTTGGGCTTCGCCATCATCTACAACGCCAGCCATGTGATCAACTTCGCCCAGGGCGAATTCATCATGATCGGCGGCATGGCCTCCGCCACCATGGTCGCCGCCGGCGTGCCGATGCCGCTGGCCATCGTCCTGGCGTTGCTGATCGCCATGGCGGTGGGCGTCATTCTCGAGAAGTTCGCCATCGAGCCGGCGCGCAATGCCGACGTGGTGACCATCATCATCATCACCATCGGCGCCTCGATCTTCCTGCGCGGCGCCGCCCAGATCATCTGGGACAAGGAATTCCACTCGCTGCCCGCCTTCTCGGGCGAGAATCCCATCGCCGTGCTGGGCGCCACCTTGATGCCACAGAGCCTGTGGGTGGTCGGCGTCGCCGGCGTGGTGATCGTGGCGCTGTGGTGGTTCTTCAACCGCACCATGTTCGGCAAGGCGATGCTGGCGACCTCGCACAACCGTCTCGCCGCCCAGCTGGTGGGCGTCGGCGTCAAGAAGGTGCTGCTGGCCAGCTTCGCGCTCTCGGCCCTGCTGGGCGCGGTGGGCGGCGTGGTGGTCACCCCGATCACCTTCACCAATTATGAAGCCGGCATCATGCTGGGCCTGAAAGGCTTCAGCGCCGCCGTCCTGGGCGGCCTGGGCAACGGCACCGGCGCCATCGTCGGCGGCTTGATCGTCGGCATCGTCGAGGCGCTGGCGTCGGGCTACCTGTCCTCGGCCTACAAGGACGCCATCGCCTTCATCATCATTCTCTTCGTGCTGTTCTTCATGCCTAACGGCCTGTTTGGCAAGCGCGGCACGGACCGGGTGTAACCGCCATGAACATGATGACCCCACGAACCGGAGGGCTGGCGTTGCTGGCGGTGATCATCACCGTTGCGCCGATCGGCTTCACCAACACCTACTTCTACGACGTCGCCGTCAATGCGATGTTCAACGCCATCCTCTGCATCGGGCTCAACCTGCTGATCGGCTATGCCGGCCAGATCTCGCTGGGTCATGCCGGCTTCCTGGCGCTCGGGGCCTACGGCTCGGCGATCATGACCACCGCCTACGGCGTGCCGCCGATCGCGGCGATGCTGATCTCGGCCACCGTGGTCGGGCTGATCGCCTTCGTGGTCGGCCGGCCGATCCTGAAGCTGAAGGGCCATTACTTGGCCATGGCGACGCTGGGCATCGGCATCATCATCCACATCGTGCTGAAGACCGAATCCAAGATCACCGGCGGTCCCGACGGCATGAGCCTGGACAACTTCTCCATGCTGGGCTTCACCATCATGGGCGACAAGATGTGGTACTGGGTGGCCGGCGTGCTGCTGATCCTGTCGGCGTGGCTGGCGCTCAACCTGATCGACAGCCCGGTGGGCCGGGCGCTGCGCGCGGTGCACGGCTCCGAGGTCGGCGCCGAGGTGGTGGGCGTCGACACCTCCAGCTACAAGGTGCTGGTGTTCGTGGTCTCGGCGGTGTTCGCCTCGCTGGTGGGATCGCTGTTCGCCCACAAGAACGGCTTCATCACGCCGGATATCGGCAGCTTCTTCGGGTCTGTCCATCTGGTGACCATGGTGGTGCTGGGCGGCATGGCGTCGGTGTTCGGATCGGTGATCGGGGCGGTGATCCTGACCCTGCTGCCGCAGGTGCTGGCGGCGGTCGAGCAGTACGAGGCGATGATCCTGGGCGGCATCATGATGGGCACCATGATCTTCATGCCCAAGGGGCTTCTGCCCAGCATCCTTGCGTCCCTCAAGCGTCGGGAGGCCGGACGATGAGCCTGCTTCAGGTCGAGAGCCTGTCCAAGGAATTCGGCGGCGTCCACGCCGTCGAGGACCTGACCTTCACGGTGGAGCCGGGCCACATCCACTCCATCATCGGCCCCAACGGCGCCGGCAAGACGACGTTGTTCAACCTGATCACCGGCGTCTACACCCCAAGCGCCGGCCGGGTGCTGTTCCAGGACCGCATGGTCTCGGGCATGAAGCCCTACGAGCTGGCCGCCATGGGGATGAGCCGGACCTTCCAGAACCTTCAGATCTTCTTCAACATGAAGGCGATCGAGAACGTGATGGTCGGCAACCACCTCCAGCTCAACCGGTCGTTCCTGCCGTCGTTCCTGCGCCTGCCGGGCGTGGTCAAGGGGGATCGGGCCTGCGTCGAGACCTGCGTCGAGCTGATGGAATTCGTCGGCCTGGGCAAGTATCTCGATGCCGACGCCGCGTCCATGCCCTATGGCGCGTTGAAGCGCCTGGAAGTCGCCCGGGCGCTGGCGGCCAAGCCGAAGATCCTGCTGCTGGACGAACCGGCGGCCGGCCTGAACGCCACCGAATCGCGCGAGATCGACGAGGTGATCAAGCGGGTCGCCGCCTCGGGCATCACCGTGGTGCTGGTGGAGCACGACATGAAGATGGTGATGGGAATCTCCGATCACATCACGGCGCTGGATTACGGCCGCAAGCTGGCCGAGGGCACGCCGGCCGAGGTGCGCGCCAATCCGGATGTGATCAAAGCCTATCTGGGAGCACATGCGTAATGGCGACGCTTCTCGAAATTTCCGGCCTGACCAGCCATTACGGCCGCATCCAGGCCGTCAAGGGCATCGACGTCACCGTCCAGGAAGGTGAACTGGTGGCCCTGGTGGGCGCCAACGGCGCCGGCAAGACCACGCTTTTGCGCTGCATTTCCGGCGTCCAGCCGGTGACCAGCGGCTCCGTCAAGTTCGCCGGCGAGGACATCACCCGCATGTCGCCGGAAGGCCGGGTGGCGCTGGGCATCAGCCAGTCGCCGGAAGGCCGTCAGGTGTTCGGCCCGATGTCGGTGGAAGACAACCTCCGCCTGGGGGCCTATCGCCGCAGCGGCGCCGCCGCCATCAAGGCCGACATGGACCGCATCTACGAGATGTTTCCGATCCTGCACAAGAAGCGGGACCTGCCGGCCGGCACGCTCTCGGGCGGCCAGCAGCAGATGCTGGCCATCGGCCGCGCCCTGATGGCCCGGCCCCGGGTGCTGCTGCTCGACGAACCCAGCATGGGCTTGGCGCCGCTGCTGGTCGCGGAAATCTTTCGCACCATCGTCACCTTGAAGGAAGCCGGCACCACCATCTTCCTGGTGGAGCAGAACGCCAACGCCGCCCTGGCCATCGCCGACCGCGGCTATGTCCTGGAAACCGGCTCGGTCGTCCTGACCGACCAGGGGCAGGCCCTGCTCGCCAACGAGAAGGTCAAGGAAGCCTATCTCGGACTGTGAGGTCGGGCGGGAGCGGCACGGTTAACGGAAACGGGCGGTCCGCCACATGCGGACCGCCCGTTTTGTTTTGGGCAAATATTTGGTGTTCAGGGCTGGGCGCTGGCGATGCGGCCGTCCTGGACCGTCAGATCGACGAAGCCGAAATTGGGCGAGAATGCCACCGCCACGGCAACCGCGCCGAGGAAGACGGCCGAGAGCAACAGCCTGCGCCGGGTTTCGCCCGTCGACGGATCGTCACTGATCGGAGAGCATGCCGCCATAATCAACTCCCTATCCTAAAGTTTCGAAACATATCCTTACGTGGTAGTTCGCATATTTGATATCGCAAATCCAGTGTTTTCTGAAGCAATTCCATATAACCAGTGATGGTGCGGTGCGGAGGGGGCCTGAAAGTCAGGCCGGACCGGCATGTCCCACTGAAGCTCTCGGGAATGTGATACAAAAAAATGGCTTTGACTTCCAAATGTGTAATTTGGTATTTTGATGCCGAATTGATCGCTCGTCCATATTCAAGGACGTCGGCAGCAGGGAGGGACGGAAGGCATGCATGAGGTGCGCCTCCATGGACGCGGAGGGCAGGGTGCCGTTCTGGCATCGGCCATTCTCGCCGCCGCTTTGGTCGAGGAAGGCCAGCATGTCATGGCTATTCCGGCCTTTGGCTTCGAACGCCGGGGGGCGCCCGTCGTGGCCTTCCTGCGCATGTCCGATCAGGTGATCCGCCGGATCACCAACATCTATTCTCCCGACATCGTGGTGGTGATCGACCCCACCGTCGCCCGCGCGGTCGACGTGTTCGCCGGCATGCCGGCGAACGGGACCTATATCCTGGCCACCAACCGCCAGCCGGGCGAGCTCGAATTGCCGTCCCATCTGGGGCGGGTGGCGGTGTGCGACGCCACCCATATCGCCATGGACATCTTCAAGCGCCAGATCACCAACACCATCATGCTGGGCGCCTTCGCCAAGGCCACCGGCCTGGTGTCGGTGGCGGCGCTGGAGACGGCGCTGGAGGAAACCGATTTCCGCGATGCCGGTCTGCGCCAGAATATCGAGGCGGTGCGGCGCGGTTATGCCGAAACCACCGTGGTCAATCTGGGCAAGGAAAAAGCGGCATGACCATGCGCAACGTTCCCGACAACATGTGTCCGATCGCGGTGGAATACACCACCATGCTGACCGGCGACTGGCGGGCGCTGCGCCCGGTGGTCGACCGCGACCGCTGCGTCAAGTGCGCCACCTGCTGGCTGTATTGCCCGGTGCAGTGCGTGGTGGAGCGGCCGGCATGGTTCGACTTCAACTACGACACCTGCAAGGGCTGCGGCATCTGCGCCGAGGAGTGCCCGCACCGGGCCATCAGCATGATCGACGAGTCGGAGGGGCTGCGATGAGCGGCCGGAGTGTAGCGACTAGCCCGTTGAGGGCGCGCGCCACATGGCGCGAAAGCCAAGCCCACGGATGTGGGCGCCCGGCGATTGAGGGGCTGAAGCGATGAGCGACGTCAAGGAGAGCAAGTCCAAGGGCGGCAAGGTCATCGTCTGCGACGGCAACGAGGCCGCCGCCTGGGGCGCCTGCCTGTCGCGTCCCGACATGGTGGCGGTCTATCCCATCACGCCGCAAAGTTCGCTGGTGGAGTATCTGGCCAAGTTCATCGCCGAAGGCAAGATGGACGCCGAACTGATGGACGTCGAAGGCGAGCATACGGTCCTTTCAGTCCTGCATGGCGCCTGTCTGGCCGGGGCGCGGACCTATTCCGCCACCTCGGCCCAGGGGCTGGCCTTCATGTTCGAGCCCTATTTCCGCACGCCGGGCCTGCGCCTGCCCATGGTGGTGTCGCTGGTCACCCGCGACGCCGTGTCGCCCACCTGCGTGTGGGGCGGCCAGCAGGACGCCATGACCGTCAAGGAAGTCGGCTGGATCCACATGTACTGCGAGACCCAGCAGGAAATCCTCGACACCATCCCCATCGCCTACAAGGTGGCCGAGCATCCCGACGTCATGTTGCCGGTCAACGTCAACCACGACGGCAATTACCTGTCCTACGGCGTGGCGCGGGTGGAACTGCCGGAACAGGAACTGGTGGATTCCTTCCTGGGCGAGAAGCAGGTCAACTGGCATGCCTGTCTCGATCCCGAGCGCCCCATGGCGGTCGACCCGTTGACCGGCGGTGCCGGCGGCGCCGGTCCCGCCACCTTCGTCCGCTACCGCAAGGGCCTGTGTTCGGGCATGCAGTCGGCGTTGACGGTGATCGAGGAGGCCCATGCCGACTGGGGGCGGCGCACCGGCCGCTTCTGGTCGCCGCTGATCGAGGAATACCGCATGGACGACGCCGAGGTGGCGCTGGTCACCATCGGCTCCATGACCGGCGCCGCCAAGGACGCGGTGGACGAGGCCCGTCTCGACGGTCGCAAGGTCGGCATCGTCAAGATCAAGACGTTCCGGCCGTTTCCGATCCATCGGATCGCCAAGGCGCTGTCCAGGGTCAAGGCCGTCGGCGTGGTCGACCGCGCCGTCAATTTCGGCTGGAATTCCGGTCCGGTGTTCCAGGAAGTGCTGGCGGCGCTTTATCACCTGCCGGTCCGCATTCCCGCCATGAGCTTCATCGGTGGTCTGGCCGGCGCCGACATCACCGTCGAGCATTTCGCCCGTGTCGTCGACCGGGTCAACCGGCTGGCGGCGGGCGAAGCGTCTTCCCTGCCGGTCTGGCTGAACGAGAACGATTGAGGTCCCCCATGCCCGAGGCCAAATACCTTCTCGTCGGTTCCAGCCATGCGGCGCTGGAAGCCCTGCGGTCCATCCGCCATTTCGACCCGGACGGGTCCATGGCCATGCTCACCCGCGACGTCTATCGGCCCTATTCGCCGACCATCCTGCCCTATGTGGTGTCGGGGCGGTCCAAGCCGGCGGCGGTCATGTTGCGTGACGAGGCCTTCTTCGAGGCCAACAACTGCGCCTTCGTTCCCGAAGCCGTGGCGCAATCCCTGGATGCCAAGGCCCGGACGGTCAGGCTGGAGAACGGCGAGTCCTGGCGATACGAGCGCCTGTTGATCGCCACCGGCGCGGCCCCCGCCATTCCGCCGGTCAAGGGCATCGACGACGTGCGCTTCCATGTGCTGCGCTCGCTGGAGGACGCCACCGGACTGCGCTCGGCCATGGGCAGTTCGCGTCACGCCGTGGTGCTGGGCGCCGGCCTGGTCGGGCTGCACGCCGCCGAGAACATGGCCGAGGCCGGCCTCAAGGTGTCGGTGGTGGAGATGCAGGGCCATGTCCTGCCCGGCTATTTCGACGCCAAGGCCTCCGAGCGGATCGAGGCGGCCTTCACCGGCCATGGCGTCAAGCTCTACCTCAATCACAAGGTGGTGGCGGTGGAACCCCGCGACGGCGGCCATTCCTGCGCCGTCCACCTGGAAGACGGCAAGGTGCTCCAGGCCGATCTGCTGCTGGTCGCCACCGGCGTCCGCCCGGTCACCGACTGGCTGAATGGGTCGGGAATCGCGGTGGACAAGGGCGTGCTGGTGGACGAGGCCATGCGCACCAATGTCGAGGGTGTCTGGGCCGCCGGCGACGTCGCCCAGGCGGTCGACTTCCACACCGGCCAGCCCGCCCTGATCGGAATCATCCCGACTGCGGTGGAGCAGGGCCGCATCGCGGGGCAGGGCATGGCCGACGACCCTTACGTCAAGGCCTATCCCGGCGGCATTCCGGTCAACACCTATCGCTTCTTCGGCCGGGTGGCGCTGTCCATCGGCCAGGCGGCGGCCAGCGGCGATGTCGAAGTCTCGGAACATGACGATGGCGGTTATCGCCGGGTGGTGCTGTCCGACAACCGGCTGGTGGGCTATGCCAGCGTCGACGAGCCGTTCGACGTCGGCATCATGGGAGAGCTGATCCGCCGCAAGGTCGATCTGACGGCAGTCAAGGATGCGTTCATCGCCCGTCCGGTGGAAACCGGCCGCCGGCTGATGAGCGAGCAGTGGAGGTAAGCCCATGGGCGCGGCATTCGATACCATCGCCTTCAAGGGCAGCCTGTGCGACGGCTGCGGCGACTGCATGACGGCCTGTTCCTCGGCCAAGAAGGGCGCCAGCCGCCTGTCCATCGTTCCGGGCGCCAGCGAAAAGGTGTTCGAACTGGCCATCTGCCGCCAGTGCGGCGATCCCAAATGCGCCATGGTCTGCCCGTCGGGCGCCCTGGCCAAGGATGGCGGCTCGGGTGTGATCGGCTGGGATGCGGACAAGTGCATCGACTGCCTGCTGTGCACCGCCGGCTGCGCCTATGGCGGCATCGCGGTGGACCCCGGCATCTCGCGCGTCGCCAAGTGCGACATGTGCGACGGCGATCCCGCCTGCGTCAAGTCCTGCCCCACCGGGGCGCTGGAATACCGCAAGGCCGGCAGCATCTACAACGAATACGGCGGTAAGGAAGACCTGTTCGTTCCGGGCCTGTCCGGCTGCCTGGGCTGTAATTCCGAGCTGATCATGCGCCATACCATGCGCAAGATCGGCCGCAACTCGGTGCTGGCGACGCCGCCCGGCTGCATTCCCGGCATGGGCTCGGTGGGCTATAACGGCAAGACCGGCACCAAGGTGCCGGTGTTCCATCCGCTGCTGACCAACACCGCCTCGATGCTGGCCGGCATCCGCCGCCATTACGACCGCATCGGGCGCAAGGACATCGTGGTGATGGCGCTGGCCGGCGACGGCGGCACCGCCGATTGCGGCTTCCACGCCGTTTCCGGCGCCGCCGAGCGCGGTGATAAGATCCTCTATATCTGTGTCGACAACGAAGGCTACATGAATACCGGCATGCAGCGGTCCGGCACCACGCCCTACGGCTCGTGGACCTCGACCACTCCGGTGGGCGAGCACATGAAGGGCAAGACCCAGGACGCCAAGAACCTGCCGATGATCATGGCGGCGCACAAATGCCGCTACGTCGCCACCGCGTCCACCGGCTACATGGAGGATCTGTACGAGAAGCTGGACCGGGCGGTCGAGGCGTCGTTCGAGGGGTTCGCCTATCTGCACATCTATTCGCCCTGTCCGACCGGCTGGCGCGTGCCGTCGTCCAAGGTGATCGAAGCCTGCCGCATGAGCGTCGAGAGCAATTTCGTCACCCTGTGGGAATACACCCCCAAGACCGGCATCCGCTTCACCCGTTCGCCCGACAACGCCCTGCCGGTCAGCGCCTATGTCAAGATGATCGGCAAGTACAGGCATCTCTCCCAGGACCAGCTCGACCACATTCAGGCCAAGGTGGACGAGCAGGTTGCGTTGCTGAAGGTGATGGCGGCGGACTCTCCGCCACCGCCGGCGGCGCACAGGCCCCCGGCCGGATCCTCCACTCCGGCCGGGGGTGAAACTTCCCAGACCTCCCTGCGGCGCGAGATTTCCCGCAATTAGCGGCCTTCCCTTGCTCTGCGGGATTTTCCCGTGGCGGCTCCTTTGCGACACACCGCGAACCATTCCCTTACTTTTTGATCCACAGGAGGGGCTGGTTCGCGGACTCGCGCATGCTATATATGCATGATCATGGAGTCCGGGTGGGCGGGAATCCCTCGGTCGTCGATTTGAAGCATTCGATTGGAACGTTCCGGGGTGGGGAGGCTGAATGCCGCTGCTGCGCAAGATCGAGGTCACCACCGGGGTCTGGTGGATAGAAGTGCCCGAAGCCGGCCTTTGCGTGCTGTGCGGATGCCCGGCCGACACGGTCAAGCACCTGATGAAGCGCGGGCTGATCGTCTCGACCGAAAGCAACGGCGTCGCCTTCGAGACCGGCCCCAACGCCATCTTGCTGTCGGACGCCATGGTCCAGAACGGGAATTTCTCCAATCTGGCCGAGTTTCCCGTCCTCCAGATGCTGTATCGCCAGGGTATGATCGTGCCCGGCCATCCCGGTAACACCGGGGTGAAGCCGTTGCTGATCGGCAGCGCCGATCAGGTCCAGGCCCAGATGCAGTACATCTATCGCGGCAATTATGGACTGGTCACCGAGGAGGAGATCGTCGAGGCCGGCGAGACGCCCGGGCGGGCGCGCGAGATGATGCGCATGAAGCTGAAATTCGCCTTCGGCACCATCCGCCATCCGGGTGAACTGCTCGACACCCTGGCGGTGGACACCGATCCGGTGGAAATCCGGAACGGCGTATTCGTGCGGCGTATGCTGTTCAACGTGTTCGAGTTCTCGTACCAGGGTGAAACCGCCGTGGTCGACCTGAACCTGCCGGCCTACGAGGCCTATGAATCTCCGTATCCGTTGGGGTTCTACCGGCTGCGCCGCGAATATTTCGCGGTGATCCATTGCGGCGAGGGCGACGGCTGGGACATCAACCGCCCCAGCATGGCCTCCATCGTCATGTTCCAGGGCAAGGTCTATCTGGTCGACGCCGGCCCCAATGTCCTTTATTCGCTGAATGCCCTGGGAATCGGCGTCAACGAGATCGAGGGCATCTTCCACACCCATTCCCACGACGATCATTTCGCCGGTCTCACCACCCTGATCCGCTCGGATCACAAGCTGAAGTACTACGCGACGCCGCTGGTGCGGGCCTCGGTGGCCAAGAAGGTCGCCGCCCTGCTGTCCATCGAGGAAGAGGCGTTTTCCGATTACTTCGACGTCCACCCCCTGTTGGAGAACGAGTGGAACCAGATCGACGGCCTGGAGGTGAAGCCGGTGTTCTCGCCCCATCCGGTCGAGACCACCATCATGCATTTCCGCGCCATGTGGGATGGAAGCTACCGAACCTATTCCCATCTTGCCGATATCTGCCGGTTGTCGGTGCTTCAGGGCTTCGTCACCGACGATCCGGACCAGCCGGGCATCACCAAGGCCCTGTACGACAAGGTCGCGGTCGATTACCTGATGCCGGCCGACGTCAAGAAGATCGACGTCGGCGGCGGCATGATCCATGGCGACGCCTATGATTTCCGCAACGATCATTCGGGCAAGATCATCCTGGCCCATACCTCGCTCAGGAACACCCGCGCCCAGAAGGCGATCGGTTCGTCGGCATCGTTCGGCACGGTGGACGTCCTGATCCCCTCCAATCACGACTTCATCTGGCCCTATGCCTACGAGGCGCTGGATTCCTATTTCCCCGACATTCCGCGCCACCAGCTCCGGTTGCTGCTCAACAATCCGGTGGTGACCTTCAATCCCGGCACCATCTTGGTGAAGGAGCGGGTGGTCAACGACCAGATCTATCTGCTGCTGTCGGGCAGCGTCGAGATGATCCCCATCGAGGTCGAGATGCGCTCGGTCCTGTCGGCCGGCGCCATGATCGGCGAATTGTCGGGGCTGTTCAGCGTTTCCGCGTCCGAGACCTACCGCGCCGCCAGCTTCGTGCAGGCCCTGGCGATTCCCTGTTCGCTTTATGCCCAGTTCGTGCGGCACAACGACGTGTTCCCCACGGTCTCGCGTCTTTTGGAGCATCGCGAGTTCCTGCTGCGCACCAGCCTGTTCGGCGAGGTGGTGTCGTCCAAGTCGCTGAACCGCATCGCCCAGAGCATGACCAGCCGCGTCTTCGCCGCCGATACCCTGATCGAGCTTGGCCACGACGTGGTCGGCATGATCAAGACCGGCAGCGCCGGCCGCTTCCTGGGCGATCACCTGTTCGAGACCCTGAAGATCGGCGACTTCTTCGGCGAGGACGTGGCCATCTTCAACACTCCCAGCCTGATGCGGGTCCGCGCTCTGGAGGATTGCGAGGTGTTCCTGGTGCCGGCCGAGACGCTGGGCGACATCCCGTCGGTACGCTGGAAGCTGTTCGAGGCCGGCACCAAGCGGACCCGCGCCATGGTCGAGGCCGGCGAGCACGCCCGTGTCCTGATCCGCTGGCATGACGAATATTCCGTTGGCGTGCAGCGCATCGACAGCCACCATCGCCGCCTGTTCGAGATCGCCAATTCGGTGCTGGATCAACTCGACCGCGGCAATTCCATGGCCGAGGTGTCGGAGACCATGGGGCTGCTGCGCGAATACGCCCGCTTCCACTTCGGCGAGGAGGAGGGGCTGCTGATCCGCTACAAGTATCCGGATCTGAAGGCCCATCTCGCCCGCCATGCCCGGCTGCTGGAGCAACTGACCGAATTGCAGTCCTCGGTCGCCGGCGGGCGGGGCTGCAACGAGGCGGAGTTGTTGACCTTCCTTCAGGAATGGATCGTCGGACATACCCTGTCCGACGATCACCGCGCCGCGCTCTTCCTTAATTCGAAGGGTGTGTACTGACCTCGACGTCGCGGCTGATGCCTCGGCCGCGCACCGGGGTGTGGGTGATGAGCGGTCCGCGGGTGAACGCGGCCCTGGTCACCAGCACGGCCTTGATGCCCCAGCCCGACGCCGCCGCCAGCAGGCCGCCCAGGGCGGCGGCCGGAGTGACCCCGAACAGCGCCGCAGCCAGCAGCGGCAAGGCCGCCAGTTGCGCCATCCGCAAGGCGCGGGCCGAGGGCGAGTCCAGGGCTTGCAGGGTGCCGGCCGGCGCCTTGGCGGCCAGCAAGCCCCGGCGATAGGTCCACCAGACTCCCTCGCGGGCCAGCCCGGCCGCCAGGGCCAGGGCGGCCCACGGGGCAAAAGCCGTTCCCGCCAGCAGGAACAGCCCGGTTCCCTCGGCCAGTCCGGTGACGATGATCAGCGGCACGATCTCGGGCTGCTTCCATGCCGGAATGCCCCGCGACGCCTTGAGGATGCGGGCCTGGCAATACAGGAATCCCGCCGCCAGGATCATGATCGCCGGCAGCAGCAGCGGCAGGCGCAGCACGACATAGCCGGCGGTGGCGGCGGCCAGCGGTCCGGCGATGATGCCTTCGCGGGTCATCCACGAGGTCTGGGGGTGGAAGAACACGTTCAGCGCCCGCCACGGCTTGCCGATCTCCAGCCACACCAGCGACAGACCGGCCATGACGAAGCAGAGGCCCGCCGCCAGGGGGATGGTTGCGTCGTGTCCCGCCAGGGCCGCCGCCGCCGAGACCATCAGCAGTCCGGTTCCCGTTCCACCACCGATGAAATTGCCCGCCGCCCGCAGGTCCCAGAATCCCTGCCGCCTGGCCGTCGCGATCTGCCTCATAGCGTTCCCCTGTCCCAGATGTAGTAGAAGCCCGGCCCGGTTCCCTCGTCCTCGTGCATGCGGAACCACTGGTTGTCGGCGATCAGGCGCTTGATCTCGCTGTCGGGAGCTTCGATGTCGCCGAAGCGCAGCGCGCCGGAGATGCAGGAATTGACGCAGGCCGGCGTGGCCTCGGGATCGCGGCCCGGCACCTTGCCGGCCTTGATGCCGGCATCGATGCGGTCGACGCAGAAGGTGCACTTGGTGGCGACGCCGATCTTGGCCGGGTCGAAGCGGGCCTGCTCCGACGCCATGGCGGTCCCGCCATAGGCGAAGTCGGCATGATCGACCTTGTAGCGGGCCTCGTAAGGGCACGATATGGCGCAGTAGCCGCAACCGATGCAGATGTCGTAATCGATGGTGACGATTCCGTCCTTGCGTTTCCCGGTGGCGGTCGACGGGCAGACCTCCATGCACGGCGGATCGTCGCAATGCTGGCAGCCGGTGGGCACGAACACCCGGCTGACGTCGGGGTATTCGCCGGCCTCAAGGTCGAGGACGCGGCGCCATTGCACGCCGGGCGGCGTGCCGTTGGTTTCCTTGCACGACGCTGTGCAGGTCTGGCAGCCGACGCAGCGGCGCAGGTCGGCGATCATGACGTAACGGGTCATGGGGCAACTCCCTCGGACGGATCGGATTCGCCGATGCGCTGGCGGCCGGCGTAAAGGACGTGATGGTCGCGCCGGGCGAAGCCAACCAGGGTCAGGTTCAGTGCCTCGGCCATGCGGATGGCCAGGACGGTGGGAGCGCTGATGGCGGCCAGGATGCCGATGCCGGTGGCGGCGGCCTTCTGCACCATCTCGTAGCTGGCCCGGCTGGTGACCATGGCGGCGCCGGCGGCGGCGTCGATGCCGGCCAGGGCCATGGCGCCGACCAGCTTGTCCAGCGCGTTGTGGCGGCCGACATCCTCGCGGATCAGGACCACTGTTCCGTCCGGCTCGGCCCAGGCGGCGGCATGGGTGGCCCCCGTCAGGCGCTGGAGAGGCTGGTTGGCGGCCAGGTCCATGAAAGCGCCTTGCAGGGCCGATGGCTTCATCCTGGCCGTGGCCGCGACGGGGGCGATGTCGCGAAACACCTGCGACAGGCTTTCGGCGCCGCAGAGCCCGCAGCCGGTGCGTCCGGCCAGGGTGCGGCGGTGTTGCTTCAGGCGGTGGAAGCGGGCGGAGGCGATGGTCAGGCGCACGGCGAAGCCCTCGCACCGCTCGTCCACCTCCAGGTCCAGGATATCGCCGGGATGGTCGACGATCCCTTCGGTCAGGCTGAAGCCGATGGCGAAATCCTCAAGGTCGGACGGAGAGGCCAGCATCACCGCGTGGGAGATTCCGTTGTATTCCAGGCTGACGGGAACCTCGGCGGCGGCCATGTCCATGGCGGTTTCGGTCCTGCCGTCCCGCCAGCGGTCGACGGCGACCGCCTCCATGGAAGGATGGCCGGTGGCGGCGGGGGATGCGGACATGACGGTCATGATGCCTGCTCCTCGTTCAACGGGCCATCCACCGGGCGCAGTCGCACCCGCACCACGTCGGCGCCCGATCCGGTGGCGTCGGTCAGTTCCAGGGCCATGCCCGACATGGACGAGACCGCGTTCAGCGACGGATAGCCGAGGTCCTTGGCATAGGGCGTCTTCCAGTGCTGGAACTGTCCGGGAATGACGATGGTGTCGGGGCGGCAGCCCTGGACCACGGCGGCCTTGCCCCGGGTCGCGCCCACCGGCGAGGCCACCTCGACCCAGCCGCCGTCATTGATGCCGAGCCGCTTGGCCGTCCCGGCATTGATGATGATCCGGCCATGGCCGCGCATGTTGGACGCCACCTCGTTCATCAGCGGGATGCCGGAATTGCTGCCGGTGGAGTACTGCATGCTCTTGGTGGTGATGCCCCAATAGGGATACTCGCCGGGGTCCTCGCCGGCGTTGCGCAGCGCGTCGACCCAGTGTCCGGGCACGTCGTCCCAGTGGGGCAGAGCGCGGTATTCGGTCAACTGGGTGTCCCACCAGTGGATGCCCTGGCTGTGCAGGCGGCGCTTCAACTCCTCGCCGATCTTCAGCAGGCGTTCCTGATAGGGCAGCTCGAAGCGCAGGCCCTGTTCCACCATGGTGGGGTAGAGGTACCAGTCGGCGCGGGCGAAGGGCACGACGAAGAAGCCGTTGGCCTTCATCCATTCCAGATCCTTGACCTCCTTGCCGCCGGTCATCTCGAAGGTGGCGGCCTTGCAGGCGGCGTCCCAGATGGAATCGGTCTCGGGAAACCGGTCGGTGGGCAGGCTGAAGTCGTAGCCCTCACCTTTGAGCGGCACCAGGGCGGCGCCGCGATTGATGCGCTCCACGTATTCCGGCAGCAACCCGACGCGGCGCGACAGTTCGGTGGCGATCCAGGTGAAGTCGCGGGCCTCGCCCTGGGGCTCGGTCACCGGCTGGCGCAGCACCACGCCGCGGTGGTCCCAGTGCTGCTCGACGAACTTGGTGCCGCCGACCCGGATCAACTGGGTGCCCTCCAGGTCGGTGGCCTCGGGCAGCAGGATGTCGGCCATGTGGTTGGTTTCGTCCATGGTGTAGGCGAAGGCCACGATGTAGGGCATCTGCGAGATGGTCTCGGCCAGCCGCTCGATCTCCCAGAACGAGATCGCCGGGTTGGTGCGGTAGGCGAACCACACTTCCGGCATGGTCGGCTTCGGCCAGTTCTCGGGCGATTCGCGCATGAACATCCAGGCGAGATGGGTCGGCCCCAGCGCCTGGCTCCACGGCCCGTTGCCCACATGCGGCACCAAGGTGCGGTGCGCGTTGCGCCCGGTCGGCTTTCCGATCCATTTGTCGGGGGTGGTCGGATTGAAATTGCAGGTCATGAAGCCGTCCTCGCCGGGCTTCACCGTGGCCAGACGGTTGTCGTGCGGACGGTTGATGCGAACCGTGGTGCCCAGCGTACCGCCCGGAACCTCCAGCGCGCCGACGATGGTGGCCAGCACGGTACGGCCCCAGCAGCATT
Source organism: Magnetospirillum sp. SS-4 (assembly GCF_902729425.1). Classification (GTDB taxonomy): domain Bacteria; phylum Pseudomonadota; class Alphaproteobacteria; order Rhodospirillales; family Magnetospirillaceae; genus Phaeospirillum. The sequence continues at coordinate 125,244 of NZ_CACVCH010000092.1, forward strand.
CGAAGGCGCCCCAGCCGTTGTTGACGGTCTTGCCCAGCGTCACCGCCACCGGGCGGAACGGCAGGATCTGGCCGTCGATCTCGACGGTCTCGCCGACGCAGGCGTTGTCCAGGTATTCCAGCGCCACCCGGCGGATGGTGGCGGCCGGCACGTCGCAGACGGCGGCGGCCCATTCCGGGGTGTAGGGGCGCATGGCCTCGACCATGGCGGCGAACGAGGGATGGGCGGCAACCGATTCGAAGCGTTCGACCTCGCCGTCGGGGCCGTGGGTGATCGCGGCGGCGACGGTGTAGGTCCCGTCCAGCGCCGGCACCGCGCCGGGATGATCGAACGGCACGGCGGCGCCGGTGAGGGTATCCCACATCAGCGGCTTGGCGGTCTCGGGATCGCGCAGGTAATAGCCGTTGGGCGCCACCAGATAGGGGGCGGCGGTGCGGTCGCGCAGGAAGGGCACGTCGAGCCGGTCCAGCGGCACCTCGGACAGCAGGACGTGCAGCATGCCGAACATGAAGGCGGGATCGGTCTTGGGCTTGATGGGAACCCATTCCGCCGAGCAGCCGGCGGTCACCGACAGATGCGGCTCGACATGGACGCGCTTGACGCCCCGGATGCGGGCGTCGGCATGGCGGCGCACGGCGCAGACGCCACCGGTCACCTCGACATTGGCGCCGAACGAGACGATGTAGCGGGTGTTGGTGGTGTCGGCGCAGACGGTGAAGGCGCGGTGCCAGAACTCGCCGTAGAGGTGCTCGGAGTGGGTGCACTTCACTCCCTGGCCCGAGCCCAGGCTGTAGTCGATCGGCCCCCAGGCGGCCAGGAAGGCGGGCAGGGTGCCCATGTAGCTGGCCGGGGTGCCGCCATGGCCGAAGGTGGCGGCGACGCGGGGCAGGCCCTGCTCGTCCAGCAGGCCGCGCTCGCGGATGCCGTTCAGCCTGGCCGCTACCAGATCCAGCGCCTCGTCCCACGAGATCGGCACGAAGCCGGGGTCCTGGTCCTTGCCCTTGCTTGGGTTGGTCCGCTTCATCGGGGTCAGAACCCGGTTGGGATTGTAGGTCTTCTGGATCAGGCCATAGGCCTTGACGCAAGGCCGCCCATCGGCGGGGTGGATGCCCTTGCCGGCATGGTTGGGTTCCACCGCGACGGCGACGCCATCCTCGACCGTGACACACATGAAGTCGGGTCCGGCGACGCAGTTGTAGCAATAGGTCGGGATCGATTTCCTGGCGGAAGCCTTGGCGGGCATGGTGTTTTCTCCTTCCCGGCGCGGTCTGTGGATATGCGTTAAAATGCGTAATAATGCAAAAATTACGGAAGAGTCAAATAATTTGCATCAATTTGCGCTTTGGTATTGGGGCGCGGGCATGCCGAAGGCTGGACGGCATGATGCCGTCCGGCGTGATGCGGATGCGCCCAATGCGTTGAGGAGTCGTTCCCGTGCCCAGTCCCGTCGTTCGGGATGGGCCTTCGGTTCCCCGTTTCAGGGGAGGCCGGGCGCCATGCTACGGATTGGCGGCCGGTTCGAAGATGGGAGGAGAGGAGGGAGGAGCGTCGCCCGACTGAAGCCCGCCAAAGCGGGTGTAGTAGATGGGATGGGCCTCGGGAACCGGGCCTTCGGCGGTTTCCAGCATGCTCATGACATGGGTTTCCGCCGCCGCCTGGACCAGACGGTAGAGGTTGCGGCACAACTGGCGGGCGGTGGTGCCGGGCCAGTTGGCCGGCAGCAATTCGTCGGGCAGCATGGGGTCGCGCAGCAGGGCGCGGCGATAGCCGTGCATCAGCAGGGTGCGGACCACGAAGCACATCTGCGGGTCCAGTTCGCCGTTGCCCGACAGGGACTGCCACAGCGGCCGGAACATGTCGAGGAACTCGTCGTAATCGACCGCCAGCCGTTCCAGGTCCCACGAGGAATGGATGATGTCGCGGATGACGTCGGGCGAGGTCCAGGATTCGGCCTCGGCGGTCATCACCATGGCGCGTTCGGCGAATCCGGTATCGGTCAGCGCGTTGCGCATGGCCACCTTGTCGGGGTCGGGATGCAGCATGACGCTGTTGGCCAACTGACCGAATCCCAGCCAGCCGAGATTGCGCCGCACCGTGTCGCGTTCCTCCGGCCCGGCGCCGGCGGTGTTGAGCGCCACCAGGGTCCAGCGTCCGTCCCAGGGGGTGCTGACATGATAATAGATGCGGCCGTTGACCGCGTCGAAGCGCCGCCGCCCCAGGTCGGTCAGGCGGTAATAGCTGCGCCGGCCGATCTGGCTGGAGGCCAGCCAGTCCTCCTTCGACAGGCGGAACACCGAGGTCCGCACGATGCGTTCGTTAAGACCCAGCGGCTCCACCAGATTGATGACGCTGCCCAGCCACGCCGAGCCGCCGTGATGCAGGATGGCGTCGCCGTAGACGGTGATGATCAGCGACTTGGCCTTGGGGCGCAGGCGCTGGAATATCTGGTCGACAAGGTCGCCGATGCGGCGGTTCATGCGAAAAGCCTGGGGTATGAAGGACGCGCCCATCCTATCCATGATGGCGTTCAGAGCAACCGTGATTTTGTATCACTTCACGGTATCAGCGCCCGGTCTTGCCCCGTCGGGCGGCAATCAGCTGAGCCAGGATGGAAACGGCGATCTCGGCCGGGGTCTTGGCGCCGATGTCGAGGCCGACCGGCGCGCTGATGCGGTCCAGCTCGCGCTGGCCCAGGCCATGGTCTCCCAGGCGCTGGCACCTTTTGGCATGGGTTCGCGTGCTGCCCAGCGCGCCGACATAGAAGGCCGGCGAGGCCAGCGCCACCCGAAGCGCCGCGTCGTCCAGACGGGGCACATGGGTCAGGCTGACCACGGCGGTGCGGCGATCCAGCGTCATTTCGCCCAGCACCTCGTCGGGCTCGCCGCAGACCAGGGTGATGCCGGGAAAGCGTTCCGCCTGGGCGAAGGCCCGGCGCGGGTCGACCACGGTGACGGCGAAGCCCACCGAGCGGGCCATGCCGGCCAGCACCTGCCCGATATGCACCGCGCCGGCGATGATCAGGGTCCAGGCGGCCTCGTGCGGGCGGATGAACAGGGAGTCCCGGTCGCCGGGCAGGCGGTCGATCTCGTCATCGCCCACAGCCAGGCTCTGGGCTCCGCTGGCGAGGTCGAGGGCCAGGGCGGTGGGGACCCGCTCGGCCTGGCAGGCGATGATGCGTTCCAGCACCGCCTGATCCGGCCGGAACACGGCGACACGGATGTTGCCGCCGCAGGGCAGGCCCACATGCCAGGCGGTCTCGTCCTCGACCCCGAAGGCAAGCTGGCGGGGGGGGCTCGCCCTCCTCCATCTCGCAGGCTTCGGAAATCACCGCCGATTCGACGCAGCCGCCCGAGACCGAGCCGGCGAAGGCCCCGTCCCCGGCGACCGCCATGTAGGACCCGCGCGAGCGCGGCGCCGAGCCCCAGGTTTCCAGCACCACCGCCAGCCGGACGCTGCGGCCGACCTTCATCCAGGACAGGGCGGTGACCAGCACCTCCGCGTCGTCGGCGGCCATGTCGGTGGGATCGCAGCGGATGGCGTCGGAGCACATGGGATCAGACTCCCGTCCAGAGATCGTCGACCAGCTTGCGGGTCACCGCCAGCAGCACTCGGCGGCGATACTTGACGCCGGTGACGGTGGTCTTGAGCACGTTGGAGGTCTTGCGCACCGCCTGAAGCAGGGTCTCGGCGGTTTCGGGTCCCCAGCCGCCGCCCACCACCGCCTCGGTCGGCGCCAGCAGCGGCGCCGAATTGGTGCCGGTGATGGCGACGCGAAGGCCGGCGATGGCGTCGCCGTCCCGCTTCAAGGCCACCGCCACCCCGGCCAGCGGGAAGTCGATGGCGTCGCGGACGCGGACCTTGACGTAGCCGGCGACCCAGCCGGTGGCGGCCGGAACCGTCACGCCGGCCAGAACCTCGCCCTTGTCCAGCGCGAGATGGTCGGCGCCGCTCTCCTTGAACAGCGCTGCCAGCTTCAAGGTGCGCTTGCCCTTGGGGCCGACGATCTCGGCCGAGGCGTCCAGCACCATCAGGGCCGGCGCGACGTCGCCGTGATAGGTGGCGTAGCAGCGGTCGGACTTGACCACCACATGGCACTTGTCGCCCTCGTATTTCAGGCAGAAGCCGTTGCCGGACCGCCACCACTCGCTCTGGTTATAGAAGACGCAGCGGGTGTCCTGGCACAGATTGCCGCCCAGCGTCGCGGCGGCGCGATGGGTCGGCCCCGCCACCAGTTCGGCGGCCTGGGCGATGGCCGGCCACGAGGCGCGGATGGCGGCATCCTCGGCGATGGCTTCCAAGGTGGCGCCGGCGCCGATGCGCAAGCTTCCGTCGGCCAGGACGGCGATACCGCCCAGATTGCCGATGGCGGTGAGATCGACCAGCGTGCCCGGCTGGCCGAGGCCGCGCCGGAGATTGGGCAGCAGATCGGTGCCGCCGGCCAGCGCCTGGGCGCCGTCGGCGGCCAGGGCGGACACCGCCTCGGCCAGGGTGGCGGGACGCAGGGTGCGGAAATCGGGAAGGATGTTCATTCTGCGGCTTCCTTCGCGTCGAGGAGTTCGACCACCCGGTCGGGGGTCAGCGGCAATTCGGTCGGGCGGATGCCGACGGCTTCGTGGACGGCATCCATCACGGCGGGCAGGAAGCCCGCCAGCATGCCTTCCGAGGCCTCCTTGGCGCCGAACGGCCCGTTGGGATCGATGCTTTCGACGATGATCACCTCGATATCGGGACTTTCCGCCATGGTCGGCACCCGGTAATCGATGATGTTGCCGTGCATCATGCGGCCGTCGTCATAGCGGGTTTCTTCCGACAGGGCCTGGCCCATGCCCATCCAGACGCCGCCCTGGGTCTGGCCTTCCACCGCCAGCGGGTTGAGCGCCTTGCCCACGTCCACCGCCACCCACACCTTGTGGGCGGTGACGCGGCCGGTGATCTCGTCCACCGAGGCCTCGACCACCTGGGCGGCGTAGCAGAAGCCCATGGTGGCGCCGATGGCGCTGCCCCTGATCTTCTTGTCGCCCTGGAATTCGGTCGGGCAGGTGAAGGTGCCCTTCACGGTGATGGTGCCGCAATCGATCATCGCCGCCTTGACCACCTCCTGGAAGGTGAGGCCGGGGTCCTGGCTGCCGGCGACCATGAACACCTCGTCCATGACCTCGATGTCTTCCTCGCGGGCGTCCAGCTTCTTGGCGGCGGCCTTGACCAGCACGCCCTTCAGCGCCATGGCGGCGTCCAGCGCCGCGTTGCCGACCATGAAGGTGACGCGCGACGAGTAGGAGCCGTTGTCCTTGGGGGTCAGGGCGCTGTCGGCCGAGATCACCCGGATGCGGTTGAGGTGGACGCCCAGAATTTCGGCCGCCACCTGGGTGGCCATGGTGTTGGAGCCCTGGCCGATGTCGGCTGCGCCGGTCAGCAAGGTGATGCCGCCGTCGAAATCCAGCTTCAGGTTGACGGTGGCGTGGGGCTCGCCGGTCCAGTGCTTGGGCGTCGAGGTGCCGGAGACGAAGTGCGAGCAGGCGATGCCCAGCCCGCGGCCCTTGGGCATCTTGCCGCGCCGTTCGTCCCAGCCCGACGCCTGCTTCACCTTCTCGATGCATTCCGGCAGGCCGTAGCTCATGACATGCTGGGCGTACAGCGTGGTGTAGGGGATCGAGGGCAGCAGATTGATCTCGCGGATCTTCATCGCGTCGATGCCCAGTTCCTCGCCCATCTCGGTCAGCAGGGCCTCGAAGGCGGCCCGCGTGTCCACCGTGCCGTGGCCGCGCATGGCGCCGCAGGGCGGGGTATTGGTGTAGACGCGCCAGGCGTCGTGCTTGATGGCCGGGATGTGGTAGAGCCCGTGCATCAGCGCGCCGGTATAGAGGATGGTGATGATGCCGTAGCCGGCATAGGCGCCGCCGGCCTGGGTGGCCTCCAGCGCCAGGGCGGCAATCTTGCCGTCCTTCTTGAGGCCGATCTTCATCTTGACCTCGGTCCACGGCCGGCCGCGATGCGAGATGAAGGTTTCCTCGCGGGTCTGGAGCAGTCGCACGTCGGCCTTGGCCTTGCGGGCCAGCAGGCCGGCGATGATCTCGAAGCTGAGGCATTCGGTGCGGGCGCCGAAACCGCCGCCCAGGAACGGCTTGATCACCCGGATGCGGGCGGTGTCCATCTGGAGGCAGGCCGCCACCTTGAGGTGGACGTAATACGGCACCTGGGTGGTGGTGTTGAGCGTCAGCATGTCGCGCTCGACATCGTATTCGGCCAAGGTGGCGTTGAGTTCCATGTGGACGTGGTTCACTTCCGCGAAGGTGTAGGTCTTCTCGCGGATCAGGTCTGCCTCGCCGAAGGCGGCCTCGACATCGCCGAACTCGGCATGAACCTCGCGCAGCACGTTGTTGGGCTTGTCGTCGTGCAGCGGCACGGCGCCGGCCTTCATGGCCGCCTTGGGCGTCATGTAGGCGGGCAGGACCTCGTATTCCACCTTGATCAGGCCGAGCGCCTTTTCGGCGGTGATCTCGTCGATGGCGGCGACGGCGGCGACCGGATCGCCGCGATAGCGCACCTTGCCGCGCGCCAGCGGATATTCGTTCTCGGCGATGGGCAGAACGCCGAACGGCACCGGGGTTTCCTCGCCGGTGCAGACGGCGTGGACGCCGTCCAGCGCCTCGGCGGCCGAGGTGTCGATGGACTTGATGACGGCATGGGCGACGGGAGAGCGCAGGATGCGCCCGACCAGGGCGCCCACCGCCGGAATGTCGGCGGTATACTTGGCCTTGCCGGTCACCTTCTCGACGCCGTCCACCAGGGGGGTGCGGGCGCCGACCTTGCCGTTCTTGGGAATATGGACAGTCATTCCGCAGCCTCCTGGCCGGAGCAGGCCGAGGCCGCGCTCTCGACCGCCTCGATGATCTTCACGTAGCCGGTGCAGCGGCAGATGTTGCCGGCCAGCGCCGTCTTGATCTCGTCGCGGGACGGCTTCGGCTTTTTGCGCAGCAGGGCCTCGGACGCCATGATCATGCCCGGCGTGCAGAAGCCGCACTGGGTGCCCAGCTTCTCGTGGAAAGCCTGCTGAAGCGCGGTCAGGCGACCCTTGGGGGCCAGACCCTCGACGGTTTCCACCGCCTTGCCGGCGACCTGATGCGCCAGGGTGGAACAGGCCAGACGCGGCCGGCCGTCCACCAGAACGGTGCAGGCGCCGCATTCGCCGCCGTCGCAGCCCTGCTTGGTGCCGGTGTGGTTGGCCGTCTCGCGCAGATAGTCCAGCAGCAGCATGTTGTCGGGCACCAGATCCTCGCGGGCGCGCCCGTTGAGGGTCAATCGCAGAATGCTTTTCAAGGTCATCCTCCCAGTCCGGGGGTGGTTCAGTCTCGTTGATACAGTCGTTTCAGCAGATCGATCAGGGTGGCGCGCTCGGCCGCCGACAGGGCGGCGGCGAACTGGCGGTCCTGATGCATCACCGCTTCCTCGATGCGCTTGAGGGCCAGCTTGCCCTCGGGCTTCATGCGCAGGCGGTAGGACCGGCGGTCGGTGGGCGAGGGCTCGCGGGCGATCAGCCCCTTCTCCTCAAGCTGGTTCACCACCTTGACGATGGACGAGCGGTCCACCTCCATGGCCTCGGCCAGCGCGCTCTGCGACAGGCCGGGATTGTTGGCGATGACTTGCAGCATGCCGTAGAGGCCGGGCGTGATGCCCTCGGCCGCCGTCACCGTCTGGGCGAACACCTTGAACGCCGCGATCTGCGAGCGCCGCAGGTGAAAGCCAAGCTCGCGGGCCATGGGGCCGACGGAGATCCCCGTCTGGGCGGCGTCGACCTGTCTGGCCCGGCTGGCGGTCATGGCATTCCCTCAATTCCAGTCCGGACATTGTTTACCAGGTCAACGAATTTGGCAAGAGGATTGTTTGCCTGGTAAACAATATTGCCGGGACAGGGTTGCGATCGCGGTTGACAAGAGCGGCGCGGGGTCCGAAATATCGCTCCCGTCTCGTTCCGATTCCGAGGGGGCTGTCGATGCGTATCGCCGCGATCATGGGACTGATGCTGCTGGCCAACCCGGCCTGGGCCGCCGAGGAAAAGGTGGTCAACGTCTACAACTGGTCCGATTACGTGGCGCCCGACACCTTGGAGAAGTTCACCAAGGCCACCGGCATCAAGGTCAATTACGACGTCTACGACAGCAACGAGATCGTCTCGACCAAGCTGATGGCGGGACGGTCCGGCTATGACGTGGTGTTCCCGTCGGCCTCGCCGTTCCTGGCCAGCCAGATCAAGGCCGGCGCCTACCAGAAGCTGGACCCGGCCAAGCTGAGGAATTACGGCAAGCTGGATCCGGCGGTGATGAAGACCCTGGCCAGCGTCGCCGATCCCGGCAATCTGTACGCCGTTCCCTATCAGATTTCGGCGACCGGCATCGCCTATAACGTGGACAAGGTCGCCAAGGCCGCTCCCGGCCTCGTCCCCGACGGATGGTCGGTGCTGTTCGACGCCGACACCGTCGCCAAACTGAAAGGGTGCGGCGTCAGCGTGCTGGATACGCCGACCGAGGTTTTTCCGGCCGCCCTGATGTATCTGGGCAAAACCGGCGCCAGTCTCGCCACCGACGACCTGAAGGCGGCGGCGGCGGCGGTGTCGAAGGTCCGGCCGTCGCTGAAATATTTCCACTCGTCGAAATACATCAATGACATGGCCAACGGCGACACCTGCGTGGCGCACGGCTATGTCGGCGATCTGGTCCAGGCCCGCAACCGCGCCAACGAGGCCGGCAAGGGTGTCAGGCTCGCCATCGTCATTCCCAAGGAAGGCGCCGTGGTCAATATCGACGCCGCCGCCATTCCCAAGGATGCGCCGCATCCCGACAACGCCCATGCCTTCATCGACTTCCTGCTGAATCCCGAGATCATGGGGGCGATCACCAATACCACCGGCTACGCCAACGCGGTGCCCGAGTCCAAGGCCTTCGTCAGGAAGGAGATCCTGTCCGATCCGGTGATCTATCCTCCGGCCGAGGTGGCGGGGAAACTGTTCCAGGTGCCGCCCGCCGACCTCGCCAAGGAGCGCGAGCGCACCCGCCTGTGGACCAGCGTCAAGACCGGCCGCTGATGACCGTCGCTCCCGCTCCCTGGACCGATCCGGCCTCGGTGCCGCTGATCCGCTTCGACGGCGTCTCCAAACGCTTCGGCGACGTGGTCGCGGTGGATCGGGTCGATCTGGCCATTCACAAGGGCGAGTTCTTCTCGCTGCTGGGCGCGTCCGGCTGCGGCAAGACCACGCTGTTGCGCATGCTGGCCGGCTTCGAGGCGCCGAGCGACGGCCGCATCCTGATCGACGGGGCCGACGTCACCGCCGTTCCGCCCTACGAGCGGCCGGTCAACATGATGTTCCAGTCCTATGCCCTGTTTCCCCACATGACCGTGGCCGGCAACATCGCCTTCGGCCTGAAGCAGGACGGGTTGGCGAGGCCGGTTATCGCCGCCAAGGTCAAGGCCGTCCTCGATCTGGTCCAGATGGGCAAGTTCGCCGATCGCAAGCCGCACCAGCTGTCGGGCGGCCAGCGCCAGCGCGTCGCCCTGGCCCGCTGCCTCGCCAAGGAGCCCAAGGTGCTGCTGCTGGACGAGCCGCTGGGGGCGCTGGACAAGAAGCTGCGCCAGCAAACCCAGCTGGAACTGGTCAACATCCAGGACCGGGTCGGCGTCACCTTCGTCATGGTCACTCACGACCAGGAAGAGGCGATGACCATGTCGTCGCGCATCGGGGTGATGAATGCCGGCCGGATTCAGCAGGTCGGCACGCCGGTCGAGATCTACGAATATCCCCAAAGCCGCTATGTCGCCGACTTCATCGGCGCCGCCAACATGTTCGAGGGAACGGTGTCCTCGGCTTCCTCGGCCGGGGTGGTGGTGGCTTGTCCGGAACTGGCCCATGACCTGACCACCGCCCATGCCGATCCGCTGGCGGGCGGCCATCCGGTGACCGTCATGGTCCGTCCAGAGAAGATGTCGATCGGCCGTGACGCGCCGGCCGACGGTTTCAACTGGGCCAGGGGCACCGTCGCCGACATCGCCTATCTGGGCGACGTCTCCATCTACCACGTCCGGCTGGACTCGGGCCGCAAGGTCGAGGCGCTTCAGGCCAATCTGCGCCACACCGAGCGGCACAAGCTGACCTGGGACGACCCGGTGTTCCTGTCCTGGCATCCGGCCGACGCCCTGGTGCTGACCCGATGATATCACCGCCGCCCCATCTCGCCTGCGGGCTGGAAGCCCGCGCTCCGAAGCGGGTGACGGCGGAGCGCGGCCGTCCCGGCCGCATTTCCGAAAGCTTGTCGGCATGACCGGCCGGCTGGGGCGTTTCCTGGTGGGGCTGCCGCCTTATCTGTGGCTGGCGCTGTTCTTCCTGGCGCCGTTCGCCATCGTCCTCAAGATCAGCCTGTCCCAGCCCGATGCCGGCATTCCCCCCTATCTGCCGCTGTGGGACGCTGCCGCCGAGGCCGGGCGGCAATGGCGCGGCACCTTCGACAACTACGCCCGGCTGGCGGAGGACGGACTTTATCTGGCGGCCTACCTCAATTCTATCCGTATCGCCGGCATCGCCACCCTGGCCTGCCTGCTGATCGGCTATCCCGCCGCCTATGCGATCGCGCGCGCGCCGACGGCGTGGCGGAACTCGCTTCTGCTGCTGGTGGCGCTGCCGTTCTGGACGTCGTTCCTGATCCGGGTCTACGCCTGGATCGGCATCCTGAAGACCGAAGGCCTGCTGAACGCCTTGCTGTTGTGGCTGGGGGTGATCGCCGAACCGCTCCAGATTCTCCAGACCGATCTGGCGGTGATCATCGGCATGACCTATTCCTATCTGCCGTTCATGGTGCTGCCGCTGTACGCCACCTTGGAAAAGATGGACCTGTCGCTGCTGGAAGCGGCCGCCGACCTGGGCTGCCGGCCGTTCAAGGCTTTCCTGGCCGTCACCTTGCCGCTGTCCATGCCCGGAATCATCGCCGGCTCGCTGCTGGTGTTCATCCCGGCGGTGGGCGAGTTCGTCATTCCCGATCTGCTGGGGGGCACCGATACCCTGATGATCGGCAAGATCCTGTGGTCCGAGTTCTTCGACAACCGCGACTGGCCGGTGGCGTCGGCGGTGGCGGTGGCCATGCTGGTTCTGCTGGTGGCGCCGATCATGATCGTCCAGAACGCCCGCGCCGGGGCCGAGGACAAGGCCGGGGGGAAGGGGCGGCGATGATCCTCTACGTCCTGCTGGCCTTCGCCTATGCCTTCCTCTACATCCCCATCGTGGTGATGATGGTGTTCTCGTTCAACGCCTCCAAGCTGGTGACGGTGTGGGGCGGCTTTTCCACCAAGTGGTACGCCGAACTGCTGACCAACGAGAAGGTTCTGGACGCCGCGTGGCTCAGCCTGAAGGTGGCGGTGGTCAGCGCCACCATCGCCACCGTGCTGGGAACCCTGGCGGCGGTGGTGCTGGTCCGCTTCCGCCGGTTCCATGGTCGCACTCTGTTCGCCGGCATGGTGACGGCGCCGCTGGTGATGCCGGAAGTGATCGTCGGTCTGGCGCTGCTGCTGCTGTTCGTCGCCATGGAGCAGGCGATCGGCTGGCCGGCCGGCCGGTCCATGACCACCATCGTGGTGGCGCACGGCACCTTCAGCCTGTCCTTCGTCACCGTGGTGGTGCGTTCGCGGCTGGACCGGATGGACGCCTCGCTGGAAGAGGCCGCCATGGACCTGGGGGCGCGGCCGCTGCGGGTGTTCCTGTCCATCACCTTGCCGCTGATCGCGCCGGCCCTGCTGGCCGGCTGGCTGCTGGCCTTTACGCTGTCCATCGACGACGTGGTGATCTCGTCCTTCGTGTCGGGGCCAGGCGCGTCGCCCCTGCCCATCGTCATCTTCTCCAAGGTCCGCCTGGGGATCAGTCCGGACATCAACGCGCTGGCCACCATCGTGGTGGCGCTGGTGGGGGTCGCCATGGCCATCGCCGGCCGCGTGGCGCTCGGCCGCCGATGAGCGGGCCCGTCGCCGCCGAGGACATCGCCCGGCTGCGGGCGGCGCTGGAGGCCGATCCGGGCGAGGGGCGGAACTGGGTCGCCTATGTGGCGATTCTGCTGGATGCGGGCGACGATCCGATGGCTGCCGCCGCCGTCTTGTGGCTGGGGCGCGGCCGGGGACTGGCCGGCGAGGAGGTCGACCGGTTGCAGGAACGGGTGGCCGACGCCTTGTTCCAGCGGGCCGTCGCGTCGCATCGCGCCTGGCGGACCGAGCGGGCGGGTGGCGCAGCGGACCGGAGCCTGCTGGACCGCGCCGCCCTCTGCTACGAGTGGGTTGCCCGTCTTTGGCCCGACAACGTGCGTGCCGTCATCAATTTGGCGCATGCCCGCCGGGACATGGGCCGCTACGACGACGCGGCCGACCTGCTGGAACAGGTCGTCGCCCTGGTTCCCGATCTGGCCGAGGCCTATTTCCATCTGGCCTCGGTCCGTCGCGACCAGGGGCGGCCGGATCTGGCCGCCGACCTGCTGGACCGCGCGCTGGCCCTGGACCCGTCCGATTACAGGGCGCATGGCAATCTGGGCGGCATTCGCGGCCAATTGGGCGATCATGCCGCCGCTTTGGCTTGCTATCGCCGGGCATTCGAGCTGAGGCCCGACGATCCGCTGGTTCTGCTCAGCTACGGCCAGAGCCTGTGCCGCCAGGGCCAGACCGCTGAAGGGCTGTCCCTGCTGCGGCAGGCCCTGGCGCTCGATTCCGACCTTCCCGAAATCCTGGAATCCCTTCCCGAGGTCCTGGTGGAGGCCGGCGAGATCGATGCCGCCCGCCATGTCTGGGGGCGGATCATCCACCGCCATCCCGCCGTCGACGACCGGGTTGGCGGGATGGAAAACATCACCGCCCTGATTCCGGTCGGTCGGGCGGGGTCGCTGTTCGTCCATTCGCTGGTCGATGGGCACCCCCAGGTCTCGACCCTGCCGGGGGTGTATCTCAAGGGCTGGTTCGGCCGTGGCGTCTGGGGCAGGTTCAGCCCGTCGTCGGGCGATTCCGACTGGCGGCAGACCCTGGTCGGGCGGATTCTCGACGAGTTCGAGCCCATGTTCGACGCCCGCTCGCGCCGGAACGTCGTCGGCCGGCCATTCGACAATTCCGCGTGGCTGGCCTCCGACATGGGATTCGTCGAGATGGGACCGGACCGGACCACTCCCTTCGTCGTCGACCGGGACGCCTTCGCCGCCGCCATGCTGGATCTGCTGGCGCCGCTGCCGGATGTGGGCCGCAAGGACTGCTTCAAGCTGATGCATGCCGCCTTCGACCGGGCGACCGGACGCGGCGGTCCGAAAGAGGCGCTGTTCTACCACATCCACAATCCCAATGCCGGCGAGCTTGCGGGCTTTCTTGGCGATTGTCCCCGGTCGCGGCTGCTCTACGTGGTCCGTCAGCCGGTCCAGTCCATCGAATCGTGGCTGATGCTCGACGTGGCGTCCCCCGATTCCCCGGCCGACAACGCGGCGCGTCTGGGATCTTGGGCCGAGATGGTCAACACCATCGTCACCGTCTTCCAGAAGATGCACCCCCACTTCCATCCCGGCATTTCCGATGCCGGCATTCGGCTTGAGGACCTGAAGGCCGAACCGCGGCGGGTGCTGCCCCGCCTTGCCGCCTGGATGGGGGTGGCCGACCATTCCGCCCTCTACGAATCCGCCTTCTGCGGTTTGAAATATTGGGGGACATTGTCGGTCAGCGGCCCGGTCGACGGCTTTTCCGACAAGAACCTGCGCCAGTCCAGGGGGCGGGTGTTCGGAGAGCGCGACATCTTGATCCTGGAAACCCTGCTGTGGCCGTTCTCGCGGCGCTATGGCTATACCTCGTGGGGACCGGACGAGTTCCGCGCCCGTCTCGCCGATATCCGTCCGTGGCTGGACCAGCCGCTGGAGTTCGAGACCGTCAACCACGCCGGACTGCGTCATCCCGCTCCACCCTTGGACGACGTGCCGGCCTATCGTCGCCTGCACGCCTTTCTCCAGGCCCATTGGACCTTGCTGGACCGCGACGGCGATTACCGGGGCATTCCCGAGCCGCTGTCGCTGGAGTGATGCGGGCGATTCCACGCGGAATTGGATAAAATTGCCCTCAAATTGCCAACAATAAAAAATACGTAATGTGACATCATGCACAGTTTGCGTGGCTGGATGTTGTTAGTGTTTGTTCATGAGACACGAGGCGGGAAGAAAAAGCCAAGTATCTCTTGACGCAAATCGGACGGAGACCCGGCATCGGGACGTCCCACCAAGGAGTGAAAGCCATGTTGACCTATGCCCGCAGCCTGATCCGCCAGCTGGTTCGTGACGAAAAGGGCGCCACCGCCATCGAATACGGCCTGATCGCCGCCCTGATCGCCGTCGCCGCCGTCACCGTGATGGGCACCGTCGGCACCAACCTGACCAGCACCTTCACCACCGTGGCCGGCAAGCTGTAGGCGCGCGTCACGGGGTCCAGACAGGCGCTCCCGACCGGGGGCGCCTTTGCTGTTGCGGAAGGGGCATTCCCTGGCGGTCCGGCCCGGCAGCAGCAGGACGGCGACCAGCAGCAGCGGGATGAACCCGATGAAGATGCGGGTTTCGAAGAACTTTCCGACCACCATGGCTCCGGCGACCATCACCAGATGGACGAGGCCGAACGCCAGCAGGCGGACCGGGAAGCGCCAGGCCAGCACCAGGGCGATGGCGGTGATGGCGACGACGAAGACGGGGTAGAGCAGTTTCATCGACAGGGCCGGATTGGCGATCTCGAACGCGATGTCGTCCAGGTTCGGGAACAGGTTGATCAGCATGCTGTCGAATTGCTGGTCGTGGATGGCCTGGGCGTCGCTGGAAAGCCTGGGTCCCGACGCCTCGACGAACAGCAGGGCGCGCAGGGACAGCACCGCGCCGATTCCCGCCGGAATGCTCAGCAGTCCCGCCAATATCCTGGCCCGATCCGGCGCCGTCGCCGGTCCCAGGCCAAGGCGGCCCAGACCCCAGCGGCACCACGGGTCCAGAATCATCCACATGGAGATGTAGAACGCGCTTTCGCGATTGAGGAGGGCAAGCGGGAACAGCGCCATGAACCACGTCCACGGACGTCCCGACAGGACGAACTCGGCGAACAGGATGAAGGTGATGATCTCGATGTAGTCCCAGGCATAGAGCCAGGGCGGCGACAGCAGGAACGAGAACGAGGCTTGCAGCGTGAACAGGCACAGCAGCCCCGGGATCATGCCGCCGCCGTGCCGCCGTCCCAGCCGGAACGCCAGGAAGCCGGCGATGGACAGCGCCAGGGCGGAAAAGGCGATGTGGGCGAGGAAATAATCGGCGAACAGATGGCTCAGCCCCTGGACCAGATAGGGGGCCAGAACGCGGTTCTGAACCTCGCGCCAGTGCGGCTGGCCGATGGTGACGCCGAAGGCGGCCTCGACCGAGTCGTTGTACCCGTCTCCCAGCACGAGAAGGATCAGGCGAAGCTGAACCAGGGCAAGGAAAACGGCCAGCGCCGCTCCGGTTGCGTTCTCGCGCCAATCGCACCGCGGCATCACGTCTCTTCCGCCAGCAGGCGGCGGCCTTCGTCGCCGCCGTCGCCGGACAGGCGTCCGCGCACCACCTTGCCCAGGGCGGCCACCAGCCGGGCGATACGGTCCAGGGATTCGGGGCTGGGCGACGGCGAGCCCTCGACCAGGCGGCACAGGCGGTTGCCGAGGTGGCTGACCAGGGGGTAGTCGAAGGTCGCCCCCTGTCCCTTCATGTCGTGGGCGACGGCGAACAGGCGGCCCAGCAATTCGGGGCGATCCTCGGGCCGGTCCATGATCTCGCGCAGGCAGGCCTCCATCCGGACCAGATCGGCCTCGGCCCATTCCAGATAGCGTCCGGACAGATCGGCCAGCGCCGCCTCGGCCCGGGCCAGGGCGGCCGGGTCCAGAACCGGAATATGATCCGCGGGAGGAGGGGACACGATGCCTATTCCGCCGCCTCGGCGTTGTCGCCGTGCCGGCTTTGAGCGATCAGGGTGGCGGCGCGGCCCAGTATCTCCACCGCCGAGATGGGCTTGGCGATGACTTCGTCGATGCCGGCATCGTCGGCCTGCTCCAGCACCGCGTGATGCAGGCTGGCGCTGATCGCCAGGACGGGAATGTCGGCGCGGCCGATTTCCCCGCGCCGCAGGTGGTGGACGAACAGCAATTCGTCGGTGTGATCGTTGGACCAGTCCATGACGATCAGATGCGGGTCATGCGATTGGATCAGCGGCGCCGCAGCGCTGGCGGAGCGGGCCTCGACCACCGAGGTGGCGGGCAGCACCGCGAGCAGGCTGCCGATCAGCCGGCGCATGTGCGCATTGGCGTCGATGATGACGACGCAAGCGGTCCGGGTTGTCACCCAACGCCCTCCCAGGCCTTCCGGACCGTTTTCGGCCCATCCCCGTTCACTTGGTTTGCCGGATGGCTTCTTTGTCCATCCGGTGAACACCCTAGCATTATTGCCAGGGGGATGGAAGTGTCCACAAAGCCGGCGTGGTTTCTTGGCCGGCCGCGATGCCGGAGAGGGTCATTCCACCTCGGGAAACACCGCCCAGGCCGGCTTGCGGGCGGTCAGGCGGGCCGTGCCGCAGGTCAGGCCGTTCCCGCCCGAGGCGCGGAACTGATCCAGCCGGAGCAGGGCCACGCCGACGGTGCCGCAGGCCGAACGCATCTCGCCGGCCTCGGAATCGCCGAACAGGATCTCGGCGCCGGGTTCGGGGCAGGGGCCTTCGATCTCCACCGGCATCAGCCGCTTGCGGACCAGTCCGCGGTACTTGGTGCGGGCGGTCAGTTCCTGGCCCATGTAGCAACCCTTCTGGAAATCGACGCCGTTAAGCTCCTCGAAGCCGTTTTCCAGCAGGATCGCCTTGTCCACCAGCAGGTCGCGGCTGCCGTCGGGCAGGCCAAGGCGCAGGCGGGCGATATCCCAGACCGGGAACCCCACCGCCACGAATCCGTTGGCCTCCAGCACGCGGGGGCCGGCATCGGCGGGCAGCAGCGCCCTCAGGCCCAGGTCGGGGTGGCGGGGGTCGACGAACACGGTTCCGCCGGCGAATTCCCCGGCGGCGCCGGTATCGCGGTCCACCCCCAGGGATGCGGCGGCGCCGTCGCCCATGACGGCGAAGACGGCGACCGGGTCCGCCGGGAGAATCCGGACCTTGGAGCGCAGCTTGTACATGCCGAGCTTCTTGCGCAGTTCCTCGGCCCGGCCGGCCTCCACGTCGAGCAGGAAGGATTCGCCCAGTTCCACCACGAACAGATCGAACAGAAACTTGCCCTGCGGGGTCAGCAGGGCGGTCCACACCGCCCGGTCGGGCGCCACCCTGTCCATGTCGTTGGACACCAGCCCCTGGAGGAAGGCGCGGCGATCCTCGCCGCCGATTTCGATCACCGCGCGCTGGTCGAGCCGGGTATAAGCCTTGTCCGCCATGTATCAACCCTATCGTGACTGCCTCTGCGGAAAGGTGGGGCATTCCCGCCGGCTTGGCAAGAACCGTCGTTTGGCAATGGCGGTCAGCCCAGCCGGGCGACCGCCGCCAGGGTGGCGGCGGCGATGGCGTCCAGGGCGGCGGCGTCCAGGTCGACATGGCAGGGCAGTCCCAGCACCCGCCTGGCCAGGGATTCGGTGACGGGCAGCGCCTCGCACAGGCAGTCGGCGAAGGCCGGGTGATGGTGCAGGCCGTCGTCCCACCAGCGTCTGGTGCCGATTCCTTGCGCCGCCAGCATCATGCCCACCGCCTGGGCGTCGACCGGCAGGCCAAGACAGAAGCTGCTGGACACCCAGTCGTCGCCCATGCCGGCGGGGCAGGAGAGCCCGCCGGCTTCCAGTCGTGCCCGCAGCCCGGCCTGGGCCGCGGCGAACGAGGACCGCGTCTTCCGCCAGCCGTCCAGCGCCGCCAGTCCGATGGCGGCGTGATATTCGCTCAGCTTGGCGTTGGTGGCGGCGACGCCGGCCACCCGCATGCCCTGAAAGCCGAAATTGATCCGCCGCTTGGCCTCGGCCACCAGGTCGGCGTTCTCGCACACGATCACCCCGCCCTCGCCGACGCCCAGGACCTTGGTGGCGTGCAGGCTGATGACGGCGGGCAGTGGGGTCGGCCGGTAGGAATCGAAGGCGGCGGCGGCGTCGATCACCACCGGAATGCCGGTGCGGTCCTGAAAGTCCTGCCATGCCCGCCAGTCCACCGGCTGGCCGAACGGGCAGACCGGAATGACGGCTCCCATCTCGTCGGGAGCCGAGGCCAGGGCGCGTTCCACCGCCGCCGGGTCGAGCTGCCAGTCGTCCTCGCGCACATCCAGCAGCCAGGGGCGCAGTCCCGCCGACAGGACGGCGTGGCCGGTGGCGACGAAGGTGAAGGCGGGAATGGCGCACAGCGCGCCGCGCCTGGCGCCGACCGCCAGCAGGGCGGCGACCAGTCCGAGAGTGGCGTTGGCCACCGGCAGGACGTTGCCGCCGTCGGCAAGTCCGAAATGGCCGGCGAAGCGGTGGGAGAACTCGGCCGAGAGCGGGCCGAAATTGCTGTAGACGTGGGATTCGTCGATGCGGCGCAGCCAGGGCAGCAGGGCGTCGGCCGAGGGAAGGCGCGGACGGAAGATGGGTATGGTTTCGACCGCTCTGGCACTCGGCATCGAAGGTAGCCCCTTCTGGCGCTGAAACACTCATTCTCACGGCGAGAATGCAGCGAAAAGGGTTACCACAAAGTTGAGGGGCTACACATAGGCCAGACGCAGAGCCCCCCAATGGCGTCCCGAGACGGTGATGGGGGCCGAGACGTCCAGCATCAGCGCCTGCCGGCCGCCGCCCATGTCGCGGCGATAGCTCTGCACCGTGAACGGGTCGGTGGCGCGGGCCGCCTTCAGTCCGACCTCGTCGTCGAACTTGCGGCGGTTGCGGCAATTGGCGGCGTTCCATGCCGGATCGGCCCCCTGGGGCTGCGAGAACCTGGCGTTATGGGTGGGCAGGTAGCCGTTGCGGTCCACCGGCGCGCAAAACACGATGCGGGGATTGCCGGCCACCACCGCCTCGATCACGGGAGGCAGGATTTTGTCGGCCAAGGCGGTGAAGGCGGTGGTGAACTGGGGCGGGTTGCTGCCCGCCACCGGGCGGTAGGCCTCGTCGAACAGGGCGTCGATGGTGATTTCGCCCCGGCCTGCCGCCTGCTCGAACAGGGTGCCGATCTCGCGGGCCTTGTCGCGGGCCATGGCGACGAAGGGGGTTTCCGGGGTCTCGATGCCGGCCTCGGCGGTCAGCACCACCAGCCGCTCGCCGGCGCCCAGCAGTTCCTGAAGCCGGTTGCGGGCGTGATCCAGGCGCCCCTGGAACTCGGTGAGACCCGAGGCGGCCCGGTCGATCTCGGCGATCATCTCCGACGAGGAATCGCGGATGGCGGTGGCGTCGCTGGCGACGTTGCCCACCTGTCCGGCGATGTCGGCCAGCGACAGACGGATATGGTCGATGGCGCCGGCCATGGCGGTGGTCTGGGTGGTCAGGCCGCCGGCGCGGTTGGCGCTGGCGTCGCCCTGTTCCACCAGCCGCCCGGCGGTGCCGGTGAGTTCCTCCAGCGTCTTGCGGATCTCGGTGCTGGCGACGGCGGCCTTGCGCGACAGTTCCTTGACTTCGGTGGCGACCACGGCGAAGCCCTTGCCGTGCTCGCCGGCGCGGGCCGATTCGATGGTGGCGTTCAGCGCCAGCAGGTTGGTCTGCCGGGCGATGGTGCCGATGCCGTTGGCGACGCCGACCACGCTGGCCATGGCCTCCTGAAGTTCCAGCAGCAGGCCGCGCCCGTCGGTGACCATGCGCACGACCTCGTCGATGTCGGCCAGCGATCCGCGCACCCGCGCCTGGGAATCCTCGGCCTCGGTCGAGGCCAGGCGCGCCCCGGTCAAGGTCTCTCCCACCACCTCGACGATGCGTTCGTTGCTGCCGGCCAGATGGCGGATGCCGCGCTGAAGATCTTCCAGCAACGCCTGCTGGCCGGCCACCCGCGCCGCGATCTCGTCGATGTCCTCGGCGATCTCGATCATCTGCTTGCCGACGCCGCCGGTCTCGCGGGCGAACGCCGCGACGATGGTGGTTTCCTCCTGGCGGATGCGCAGCAGCGAGGTGACGCAGAAGCGGACGATGCGCGCCAGCGGCCGCACCGTTTCCAGAGGTCCGGCGATGCCGAAATTGATCAGCCGCTGGCCCTCGAAGTCGATTCCCATGTTGACGCCCTCGCGCATGCCGGCCGAGCGGGCGGCCTCGTCGCGGGTGACGCCGTATTCGTCCATCTCGCCCTTCATGATGCGTGCCGCGATGGCGTGGACCGAGCCGATGCGGTCCTTGAGGCTGGAGGCGACGATGCGGCCCTCGTCGCCCATGAAGCTACAGACCAGTCCGAGTTCCTGCGAGAACACGTCGCACAATTCCTGTCCGAAGCGGACATCGAACTCGATCGTCATGGCCTTCCTCCATTCCGGCCGGCTTGGCGCGCAATGGGAAAGGTATATAGGCCAGCGGCGTCTATATGGTCAAGTTATTTAACCATCGGAGAGTTATTCGAAATCAAATGTTACCGCCGGCTATTTTTCCGTCTTGCCGTCCCGTTCCCGCAGGTAGTCGTCGGTGGTGCGGGGCACACGCGGCGCGGCGGCCGCCATCGGCCGGGCGCCCTCCTCCAGTTCGTACTGGGCCACCACCCGGCAGTCCTCGCACATCCTGATCAGGTCCAGGCGGCCCGGCTGGGCGAACATGGAATGGCCGCTCATGCGCTCGACCATGCGGTCGATGCCGGATTTCGAGGCGAACGGCTTGCCGCAGCGGAGGCAGGGATAGGGTTCCTCCTCCTTGAGCACCTGACGGGTGCGGGCGGCGGCGGTGAAGGTCAGTCGCGGTGCCAGGGTCACCGCCTTTTCCGGACAGGTGACGCGGCACAGGCCGCACTGGACGCAATTGGCCTCCAGGATGCCCAGCGACGGCTTGTCGGGCAGGCCGGACAGCGCCTTGGCGGGGCAGGCGCCGACACAGGCCAGGCACAGGGTGCACCTGGCCTGGTCCACCAGGATGGTTCCGAACGGATCGCCGGCGGCCAGCGGCATCGAGTCCACCGGATTGGGGGCATGGCGGTGCAGATGGGCCAGGGCCAGCGTCAGGGTCTGGCGCTTGCCGCCGAGCACCAGGAACTCGGCGGCGGGATCGACCGGTTCCGGTACCGGGCCGGCCAGCAGGGCTGCCAGGGCGGCGGGGTCGGTCTCTTCCGCCAGTTCGGCGCGGCAGGTCCAGCCCAGCGCCCCGGCCACCCGGTTGGCGAGGTCGACGGCGGCCCGCGCCGGCCCCAGGTCGTCGCCGTGGCGCGGGTCGGCCAGCAGCAGCACCCGGCCGGCGCCCTTGGCCAGGGCGGCGAGCAGCAGGTCCGGCCCCAGGGCGGCCACCGCCGGCACCGTCAGCGGCAGCGCCGCCGCCGGCAGGCCGGCGCCGAATCGGGCCAGGGCGGCGATCAGGTCCTCGCCATGCCCGGATTGATGGATCAGCAGCAGCGGCCGCCCGCCCCCGGCCGTCCGGAAGGTTTCCAGCAGGGTCGACAGGTGCTGGAACAGGCTGTTTCCGGCGGGAACGTTGAATCGGATGGCGCCGGTGGGACAGACGCTGGCGCAGGACCCGTGACCGCCGCAGACATGCGCATCCACCGAGGCGGCGTCGCCCAGCGGGGTCAGCGCGCCGGACGGGCAGGCGTCGAGGCAGCGGGTGCAGGCCACCTGCCCGTTGCGGGAATGGGCGCACAGCGCGGCGTCGATCCTGATCCAGCGCGGTTTCTCGAACTCGCCCACCAGCCCGGCGATTTCGGCCAGCGCCCGTTCCAGTCCGGCGCGGTCATTGGGATCAACCACTAGCCAGCCGTCGCGGGGCGGCAGCAGGGCCGGCCCGCCGGTCAGGTCCAGCACGATATCGGCGGATAGGGCGCGTTCGCCGATTCCGGCCTCGAAGGCCAGGGCGCCGCGCGCCGAGGGCGAGGCGCCGGCTAGACCGGCCACCGTGACCGCGAAGGCGCCCAGATGGCCGGACGCCTTCATCGGCCGGCCCCGGAACAGGCCGAGACCGCGCACCGGCGGCGGCACCAGGTCGGAGTCGCAATCGGGCAGCAGCAGGCAGGTCGTCGCCCGCTCGGCCGACAGCCGCCGTCCGGCCTCCAGCACCACTTGTGAACGCCCCAGCACCAGCACGCCGCCGCCCGAGGTCAGGGTGACCGATGGCGTCGGCTCGGTGGCCAGCGCCGCCTGGGCCAGCAGCGCCGCCATCTTGGGGGTGGCGGCTCCGGCCTGATCCGACCAGCCGGCGCGGTCGCGCAGGTCGACGCACAGCGGCGGCTCGGCTCCCGCCTGTCCGGCCAGTTCGCCGAACAGCGGCGCTTCCTGGCCGCAGCAGACCAGCAAGGGCTCGCCGTCGGCCAGGGCCTCGCGGTAGGCCGCCGCCTGGGCGCGGCAGAGCTGGGTGAACACCCGCTCCGGCGGCTCGGTTCCCAGCGCCTTGGCCAAGGCCTTGACGTCGAGCGGCATCGAGCCCTCGCACGAACACATCAGAACCCGCCGTCCGCCGATCTTCATATGCCGCTCTCCCATTGCTCCCCGTCCGGGGGACGCCTACTCTATAACCGACGACGGAATGATTATATCCATTCCGTCGGAGTCTAAGGGAAAGCCCGGCGCCTGAGGGACAATGAAGAATCAGAGGACTTGATGACAGACCAACCCATGCTGGTTCGCCCCGACCCCGATGACGAGCGCCTGTATCAGAAGGTGGCCGGCATCGACCACGAGGGCAAGGCCGTCGAGGCGGCGGTGATCAACGAGCGCCCGCTGACCATCTTTCTCAATGGCCGCGAGATCGTCACCGCCATGACCATCGGCGACCATCCCGAATATCTGGCGCTGGGCTATCTGCTGAACCAGAACATGCTGCGCCCCGACGACGAAATCCGGGCGGTGGATTACGATTCCGAGATCGAGACCGTGGTGGTGCGCACGGCGCGCCAGACCGATTACGAGGAGAAGCTGAAGAAGAAGATTCAGACTTCGGGCTGCGCCATGGGCACGGTGTTCGGCGACGTCATGGAGAAGTTCGAGACCGTCAGCCTGGATTCTTCGGCCCGTTTCCACACCTCGTGGCTCTATGCCTTGCAGAAGGCCATCAACACCATGCCGTCGTTCTATCTCAAGACCGGCGCCATTCACGGCTGCGTGCTGTGCGAGGCGGACCGGCCGCTGATCTACATGGAAGACGTCGGCCGCCACAACGCCATGGACAAGATCGCCGGCTACATGTTCCGCCACGGCTTGGCGGCGACGGGCAAAAGCCTCTACACCACCGGCCGCCTGACCAGCGAGATGGTGATCAAGACGGTGCAGATGGGCATTCCGGTGCTGCTGTCACGTTCGGGTTTCACCGCCTGGGGGGTGGAACTGGCGAACAAGGCCGGGTTGACCCTGATCGGCCGCGCCAAGGGAAAGCGCTTCGTCGCCCTGGCCGGAACCGGACGCATCGTGTTCGACGCCGACCCGGGACAGGCCGCCGACGAGCCCGGCCATCTGTCCCGCAAGGGGAGCCGCGACGATGAGTAAGGAGACGACTCCCATCGCCGGAGTGATCCTGGCCGGCGGCCTGTCGCGCCGCATGGGCGGCGGCGACAAGGCCCTGATCGAGGTGGACGGCCAGACCCTGCTGGACCGGGTGATCGAACGGCTGTCGCCCCAGGTCGGCCCGATGGTGCTGAACGCCAACGGCGATCCCGCCCGCTTCGCCGCCCTGACCCTGCCGGTGGCCCCCGATGTCATCGACGGCTATGCCGGGCCGCTGGTGGGCGTGCTGACCGGGCTCGAATGGCTGAATCTCCACACCATGGGGGTGGAGTGGATGGTCAGCGTCGCCGCCGACACCCCGCTGTTCCCGTCCGATCTGGTGGAGCGGCTGCTGGCGGCGGCGACGGCCGAGGGCGCCGACATCGCTGTCGCCTGCACCAATGACCGCACCCATCCGGTGTTCGCCCTGTGGCCGGTCCGCCTCGCCGCCGAACTGCGCGCCGCCACCGAGGGCGAGGGGCTTCGCAAGATCGAGGCCTGGACCGACCGCCATAAGGTGGTCCGCGTCGACTGGCCCTCGCGTCCGGTGGACCCGTTCTTCAACGTCAACACCCCGGAAGACGTGGTGCGGCTGCGGATGATCCTGGATGGATCGCTGCCGGCCGAACCACCGCTTCGGGCCGCCACCGGGATCGCGGTGGTGGTGGAGCGCCGCGACGGCGCCAGCGCCTGGGTGAAGGATTCGTGGCGGCCGCTGGAGGTGATGGCCGAACCGCCCGCCGACGCCGCGCCGTGGGTGATGCTGCGCCGGGGCGAGGGCTTCGAGCATTATCTGGCCACCGGCATCCCCCTGGTCCTGCACCGTTCCGACCTCGCCAGCTACCGCTACAACCTGGGCGGATTCGACCCCCGGCTTTACGTGGTGCTGCGCCGCCAGGACGACGGCGGCCAGCCGGTCAAGGTGGCGCTGGCCACCGCCGCCCCGGACGAGGCCCAGGCCATGAGCGAAAGCGGCGAGGACGTGGTGGACGGTCTGTCCATGCCCGGACCGTTGCGCGACTGGGTCGAGATGTTCTGCGCCTGTCATCCGCCCGACGAGCCCATGCGCAAGCGCAAGCGCGATGCTGTCGACACCGCCGACAGCTTTGCCGGCAAGGGTCGGGGGCGGCCATGAGCGAATCCGTCCTTGGCCGCTGGTCGCGGCGCAAGCTGGCGGCCAAGGCGGACCCGCCGTCGGCACCTTCGGAGGAGGAGGTGGTGGCGACGGCCGGGGAGCCGGCTTGTTCGGAGCGGTCCCCGGCGGCGGAACCGCAGCCGATGGAACTGCCCCCGGTCGAATCGCTGGAGGCCGATTCCGACTATTCCGTCTTCATGAAGCCCGGTGTTCCCGCCGAGCTGCGCCAGCAGGCGCTGACCCGGCTGTGGGCGACCAATCCCGGCCTGATGCAGCCCGAGGTCATGGACCTGCATGTGGGCGACTATACCAGTCCGGTGGTGGCCGAGGTGGTCAAGACCGCCTGGCGTCTTGGCAAGGGGGTGCTGGACGCCGCCGAACTAGCCGCCGAGGAGGAGGAACGGCGGCAAGCCACCGCCGCTAAACGGCTCGACGACGACGCTTGAACTCTAGCCCCTGATCCCGGCGATGAAGCGCGAGGTTTCGGCGCTCAGCACCTCGGATCGCCGGGCGATGCCTTCGGCGGAATCCAGGACCGAATGAGCTGAGCGACCGGTGGAGGCCGCCGCCTGGGTGACGTCGGCGATGGCCTGCGACACCTTATCGCTGTCGGCGGCGGCGGCGGCGGTGGAGGCGGCGATGCCCTGGGTGGCGCCGCCCTGCTCGTCCACCGCGGCGCTGATGGTGGCGGAAATGTCGCTGATGCGGCCGATGGTCTCGGCGATCCGGCGGATGGCCTCGACCGCCTGTCCGGTCGAGGCCTGGATGGCGATCACCTGATCGCCGATCTCGCCGGTGGCCCGCGACGTCTGGTTGGCCAGGGTCTTGACCTCGTTGGCGACCACGGCGAAGCCCTTGCCGGCCTCGCCGGCGCGGGCGGCCTCGATGGTGGCGTTCAGGGCGAGAAGGTTGGTCTGGCCGGCGATGTCGTTGATCAGGCTGACCACCTCGCCGATGCGCGACGCGGCGTCGGACAGGCTGAGAATGATGGAATCGGTGGTTCTCGCCTGCTCCACCGCCGCCTGGGCGATGCCGGCCGCCTCCGAGACCCGCCCGGCGATGCGGGCGATGGAGCCCGACAGCAGATCGGCGGCGTTGGCCACTTCCCGCACTTCGGAGGCGGCGCGGTCCGAGGCGCCGGCGGCGGCCTCGGACTGGCGGCTGGTCTGCTCGGCGGTGCCCGACATGGCGAGGGCGGTGGCCTTCAGTTCGGCCGACGCGGAGGCGAATCCCTCGACCACGCTGCGGATGCTGGCCTCGAAGCCGCTGGCGATCCGGTTCAACGCCTCGCGTTTGTCGTCTTCGGCGCGGCGTTTCTCGGCCTCGGCTTCCCGCTCCAGGGCCAGCTTCTCGGTGGCGTTGCGGCGGAAGATTTCCAGGGCGCGCGCCAGTTCGCCGATCTCGTCGCGGCGGCCGCCATAATCGAGTTGCTCGTCCAGATTGCCGTTGGCCAGGTGCTCGGTCACCTCCACCGTACGGCGCAACGGCGGCACCACCGACAAAATCAGCCAGATCACCACCAGGCTGCCCATGCCGATTCCGGCCAGTCCGAGGCCGAGCACCACTCCGAAACTGTCGGGACGGTGGGCGTGGACCTCCATCAGCGTCATGACGAAGAACAGCCACGCCAGGGCGACCGGGGGAACGAAGGCAACGACGATCTTCAAGCCGATACCGCTGAGAAAGGCCTTCAAGATTCCACCTATTCCAATATTATGACCGGACATGACGTCAGACTCCGTCACACTCACATATGCAGTGTGGCGCAACGGCGAACATCAGGCAATACGCCTCGGCGACCGTCGGTGTCGGCTTCAACTTTGGAATCATTATCTTTTATTGCGTATGTTCCCGTGATCTTGGGCCTCTGGCCGGATCTGACGCAAGCTCTGGTCATCGCTGCCCGAAACGGGCAAACTGCCATCCACCAGGGATGGCACGGGAGCCCGCTTTGATGCCGAAGCTGAAGATTACCATCGGACGGATCGCCGTCGAGGTTCGCCCATACGACACTCCGACGGCGGCGGCCGTTCTTGCCGCGGCGCCGTTCGAATCAAGGGCGACCATCTGGCCGGGCGAGGTTTATTTCCAGGCCCCGTTTCACGCCCCGCGCGAGGAGGGGGCGCACGACGTGGTGGAACTGGGCGAGATGGCCTTCCGGCCCGAGGGCGAGGTTCTCATCATGGGCTATGGTCCGACCCCGTGTTCCGAGGGGGACGAGATCCGCCTTGCCAGCGCGTCCAACATCTGGGGCAAGGTCGAGGGGGATGCCGGCCACCTTCGCGATCTGGCCGGAATCGAGGCGGGGGAACTGGTCAGGGTCGAGGTGGTGGAGTAGGCGCGATGTATCGGTCCTTCCTGCTGGCGCTGATCGTGGCGCCGCTGCTTGGCGGCTGCGGCATTCCGGATCTGGTCGCCCATACGGTCAAGGCGGTGGAGAAGTCGCGGCGCGACGGCTCCGGTCAGGCCGAGGCGCAGCCGTCGGCCGCCCAGTCGCAACCGGCCGCCGCCGCCGAGGAGCCGCCGCAGCCCGTCGCCGCGCCGCTGCCGCCCCGCAGTTCGGTCACCGCTGAGGAACTGCCCGCCCGATAGACCGGCGCGACCGAGCCGCCACGCGCCAAGGGGTTCCAAGGCGAGGGCGGTTGGTGCTATGGTCCCGCGCCTTTCCAGGTGTCGGACCCCAATGAGCGACGCTGCCATCGATTTTCTGTCCCTGCCCGAAGCCGACCTGACCGATGACGGCGGCAGGCCGCTGACCGCCCGGATTTGCGCCACCCATGACGTCGCCGGCGCGGTGGCGGCGGCGGTGCGGGCCAACTGGGCGGTGATGCCGGCCGGCGGGTTGACCAGCGCCATCGGCTCGTTCGACTACCGTCCCGATTCCGTCGCCGGATTCGGCGGCGTCGTCGCCATCCGCCCCAAGGGGGCGCTGGCCGCCGAGGTGATCGGTCCGGCCGCGCCGCTGGACGGCCTGCTCAGTCACCAGGTCAGCATCGACGCGGATCGCGGGCTGGTTTCGGCCGGCGCCGGCCTCACCTTCGCCCAGGTCAACGCCGCCCTGGCCGAGCATGCCGGCCCCACCGCCCGGTTGCTGATCGACCTTACCAGCATTGGTTCCGCCTTCGTCGGCGGCGTCGTCGCCACCGGCGGCATGGGACCGTTGCGGCTGCGTCCGTCCCGGTCGCTGGAGGCGGTGTGCGTGGCCGACGGCGGTCCACTCCGCGTGCTGACCGGCGACGACGTCGCCCTGGTGGAGGGGATGCAGGGCTGGACCGGCATGGTCGCGGCCGCCCGTTTCCGCTATTGCCGGGTTCCGGCCAGCGAGTTCGGGCTGGTGCTGCCGGTGCAGGGCTCGGACGTGGATACTGTCGCCGGCCTGCTGGCCTATCTGCGGCCGTGGACCCGGCTGGACCAGCCCGAGGCGGGGGGGCGGATCGGCGGCGAGGGCGGCGACACGGTGCTGAACGGCATCGAACTGGTCAGCCGCGACTCGCTGGAGGCCTTCATCCGGCATGCCGAGGAACCGGCCCGTTCCAAGGCCGAGGGTTTGCTGCAATCTTGCGAGTATGCTGGCGCCGACTGGCTGGCCTGCCTGACCGGATGGTCGGAACTGTCCATCGACGATGTGCTGATGACCCTGCTCGATCCCGAGACCGAGACCATCGGCGGCGTCGGCATCGATTTTGGCGTCGGCTTCTCGTCGGGGGCCGAGATGGAGACCTTCCGCGCCATCCGCGAGGGCGCGCCCGATCTGGCCCGCACCCGCGCCCGCGTGGTTCAGCCCGGGCGGCTGAAGCCGTGGAGCACGTCCACCGACATCAACATGGTGCTGCCGGCCGACAGTTCCGCCATCGTCGCGGTGCTGGAGGCCTATGCCGATTATCGTATCGCCATCAAGGCGCTGTCCAGGGAACTCGCCGGAACCGTCGAGGTCGAACTGTCGGCCTACGGCCACCTGTCGCCGGCGGGACTGGATCCTCACCACCGGGTGACCCTGTTCGCCGCCGAGGGGGCCGAGGCCGCCCTGGCGGCGGCCCGTCTGGCGGTGGCCGCCAACAAGCGCACCTTGATCCATGACCTGCTGTTCGCCGCCCAGCGTCACGGCCTGGCGGTGACCGGCGGCGAGAAGGGGGCGCCGTCGCTGGTGGAGATCGCCCGCGCCGCCGGTGGCGAGAGCCGCCTGTCCGACGCGCTCAAGACCGCGTTCCGGCGGACGCGGGACGCGGTGATGGCGGCGCCGGCCCATTTCTCGTTCCGGGCTCCGGCCGAGCTGCGCGGGGAATAGCCATGCATCTGAACGCCATCGAAGCCGGTCCCGATTCCCCCTCCGGCCTGGCGCCGCTGCTGATCCTGCACGGCCTGCTGGGCTCGGCCCGCAACTGGGGGGCGGCGGCCAAGGCCCTGGGCGGGAATCGCCGGGTGCTGGCGCTGGACCTGCCCAATCACGGCTCCAGTCCGTGGACCGAGATCATGGATTATCCGTTCATGGCCCGCGAAATCGCCAAGGTGATCGAGGGGCTGGGTGGACGGGCGGCGGTGCTGGGCCATTCCATGGGCGGCAAGGCGGCCATGGTCCTGGCGCTGACCCGGCCGGACCTGGTGGAGCGGCTGGCGGTGGTCGATATCGCGCCCGTATCCTATTCCCATACCTTCGCGCCTTATATCAAGGCCATGCGGAGCGCGCCGCTGGCCGAGGCCCGGTCGCGCTCGGACGTGGACGCCCACCTTGCCGGACATGTTCCGGACCGCGGCGTCCGCGCCTTTTTGATGCAGAATCTGGAAGGTGGCGCCGCCGGATACCGCTGGCGGCCCAATCTGGCGGTGTTGCAGGCCCATATGGACGACATCCTGTCGTTTCCCCGTTTTCCCGACGGGACGTGCTACCAGGGGCCGGCCTGCTTCATCGCCGGGGCGGAATCCGACTATATCCGTCCGGCCCACCAGGACATCATCGAGCACCTGTTTCCGATGGCCGAGACGGTGGAGATCGCCGGCGCGGGCCATTGGGTCCATGTCGACCGGCCGGCCGAATTCATCGCGGCGGCGCGGGAGTTCATCCGATAGGGCGGCGGGGCTCCTCTCCTATTGCACGGTCGGACGCGGCATGGGCGGTTCGTCGGACGGGACGGCGGGGGCGGCCG
Organism: Magnetospirillum sp. SS-4; assembly: GCF_902729425.1. Lineage (GTDB taxonomy): Bacteria > Pseudomonadota > Alphaproteobacteria > Rhodospirillales > Magnetospirillaceae > Phaeospirillum. Next base: position 155,131 of record NZ_CACVCH010000092.1, read on the forward strand.
CCTGTGACGTCGGCTTGACCGGGGCGGGCAGGGGCTTGGCCTCGACATCCGGCAACGGCAGCGCGCTGTCGTTGGCGGCCGGCTTGGCCTCGGTCGCGGCGGGGGTTCTGACGGGAACCGGGGGCTGAAGGGCGGCGGGGGCCGGGGACGGCCCGTTCTCCAGCCTCGGCGTCAGGGCGATCATGACATTGTAGGCGAGGTTGCGGGCGACGTCGCCGATGCGGGGCGGCTTGCGGCCGCGCTCGAAGCCGGAAGACGTGGCCCGGTAGCGCTGGTCGTGGCGCTCGGGGCCGAACGAGTCGTCGTCCTCGTCGGGCAGGTCGAAGCCGCGCGCGGTGGCGACCGCCTGGCCGTCCTTGCGCCATTCCGGCAAGGAACGGCTGTTGACCATGGCCAGGATGGTGCCGGTTCGCACGTCGAGGATGCGGGCGCGCAGTTCATACCCCGAACCCGACTTGGCGGAATCGGCGACCAGCACCTCCACCAGCAGGTCGGACATGGTCTGCAACGCCATCACCTCGACGGTGCGGGGATCGAAATCCTCGGCGCCGGCTCCCATGATGCGCAGGATGGCGGCACGGTCCATCACCTCGGCGTTGGCGTTGAGGAAGGGTGAGACGAAGCCGTCCTGGAATTCCCATTCCCAGGTTTCCTCGGGATTGTCGCGGTCGGCGGAGCCGGCGGTCCGGCGCTGGGTCTCGGTGGCGGTCTGGGTGGTGCGTTGCTGTTTCAAGCTGTAATCGCCATCGGTGGCCCCGGTGGTGCGGGCGGTGGACACCGTGCGGCTGTCGCTGTGCCATTGGGTCAGGGTATCGGTCAACTGGCGGTTCCAGTAGAAAGCCAGGCGCGGCCGGCCGCCCTTGGCATACGATTCGGCGAAGTTCAGCACCACCTCGTCGCGACGGCGGAACGGGTCGGGCCGGGCGGCCCGGTCCAGGTCCGCGCCGGTCTCGGCCGATGCCGGGGGGGCGGCCTTGGCCGGCGGCTGATAGGGCGGGACCTTGCCTCCGACGGTCTGGGCGTCGGCGGCGAACGGCAGCAGCAGCAGCGCCGTCAGCAGCAGGGTGAACGGATGGCGGTTCATCGTGTTTCCCTCATCTCGATCAGGTAGTGCTCGACGGTCTGGGCGCCGATGGAGAATTCGTGATAACCGGTGACGGCGCGCGCCGGCAGGGCCAGGCGCCGCCAGGCGCTGGCCGGCTCGGACGGCGACAGGGCTCCGTCGTAGAACTGGGTTCTGGCCTCGGCGTTGAGTGGGAAGTCGGTGCAGTTGACCACCTGGGCCACCACCTCCACCGTTCCCGTCGCGGTGCGCCGGGCGGTGATGGCGCGGACATGCACCTTGTTGATGATGTTGGCATCGATGATGCTGGCCGAATTCAGCGGCATCTCCTTCAGGGGCGACGGTTCGCCCGGGATCATGGCCGGTCCCGGAACCAGATCGCGCTGGCTGGACACCCGTCCCATGTCGCAGTGGGGGGCCGGCTCCATGCCGGAGCAGCCGCCCAGCAGCAGCAGGCCGAGCAGCGGGGCGAGGAAAGCTCTCATGGGGGTGACTCCTTGGTTTCCCGGGGGGGAGACGTGGTGACCAGGACGACCGGCGGCGGGATGGTCACCGGGGTGGCCATGATATCGGCGGGAACGCTGTTGGGGGCGCGGGGATTGCGGGGCAGGGTGGCGGCGCCGTCCCTGATCCAGGCGAGGCCGCACCGTCCGGCCCGCTGGATGGCGACGCGATCCTGGCGCAGGACGTTTCCGCCGGGCGACAGGAACTCGACCCCAAGGGTCTTGACCCCGTCGGGCAGCGTCAGGGTCAGGCCGAGGACCCGGTCGGACAGGTTGTCCCAATAGCGGATATCGGCCTGGGCCTCGATGGTGCTGGCGAAGGCCTTGGACAGCAGGCCGATCACGGCGAGGCCGCCGGCCACCATGGCGGCGGCGGCGCGGGCGTCGTTCTCGTTTTCCCGCTGCTGCCGGGTCTTGCGGCCATAAGGGGAACCGCCACTGGTGGCGACGTTGGCGGCGACGACGGCTCCGACCAGGGCGGCGTCGCCGACGGTGTCTGCGGTGGACTTGAATTCCGCCTTGCCCTCCAAGATGGCGTCGAACGGCCTGCCGCCACGGGTGGAGGCCTGGTGGAAAATGTCTTCCAGCAGCAATGCCTGGCCGCCGTTGCCGGGGCGGCCGGGACGGTCGGGATCGTTCCAGACGATGCGGGCGGAGCCGGTGCCGGCGGTGCGGCGCAGGCGCAGGCGTGGACCGTCCGAGACCTTGACCGGCGCGCCGCCGGTTTCGACCAGCACCAGGACATTGTCGGTTCCACCGGGGAGGGGGGCGTCCTTGTTGAAATCCTTGAACTCGCGGTAATCCTCGGCCGCCAGCGCATCCTTGCCCGCGCAGTGGGCGGCCCAGCCCTGAAGGAACGGCATCAGGGCGAAGTCGGCGCGGTACTGCTCCTCCTCCGCCAGCGCGTCCTGGAGCATGCCGCCCTTGAAGCTGGCCCTGGCGTTGTCGTAATCGCCGTCGCGCAGGTAAAGCAGGCCGCGATAGTAATAGGCCATCACCCGCTCGTAGGGCTCGCCCTTGAAATCCTTGATCCGCTCCCCGGTCATCAGTCCCTGGGCCTTGCGGGTCTCGGGGGTGTCGGCATGGACGGCCTCGATGCCGGCCAGGGCGTCGTCGAACAGTTCGGCCGCCAACCGGTCACGGTTGCCCATGGCGAAGCTCGCCAGACCCAGCCGCATGTGGTTCAGGGTCCGGTTGCGCGGCCCCTGGGCCAGGGTGACGTAGAAATGCCTGTGCAGTTCGGCGGGCTTGTCGCTCAGATAGGAGTGGACCAGGGCGGCCTCGGGGACGGCTTCCCGCTCGCGCGCGGTGACGCAGCCGCCGGTCAGCGCCGCCATCAGCAGGCAGGTGGTCCAGCGCAAAGCCCCCACGACGGCCATGGCCGCGTTTCCTTAAGCCTAGGGTCAAGATCACCGGTAGATGATGTCGTCCTGTGCCGACTTGGCGAATTCGTAGATTCCGCTCCAGACGATTTCCGAGGTTTCCAGGTCGATCATCTCGAAGACGATCTGGCTGTAGCGCTGCATGGCGCCGCTTCTGGGATCGCGGGAATCGAGCGAGGTGATGCGTCCGCCCAGGCGATAGTCGCCGCCCTTCTGCGCCCTGGCGGCGGGCAGGCCGCCGCGGTCGACCGTGCCCTGGCGCTTCAACTCGCGTTCCTTGGCCACCATGTCGGCATAGTGGCGGCCGACGAACTGCATGCGGCCGGCCGCCGCGCGGTTGAGGCCGATGCGCAGGCGGTCGGTGATGGTGTTCTTGTTCAGCCGCGACGAGCTTTCGTTGTGGAAGTATTCGGAATCGATGATGACGCTGGGCGGCGTCGCGGCATTGGTCAGCCGGGGCTGGCTCAGCATGTCGCGCATCATCTGGTCGGTCATGCCGACGATGTCCTGGCTTTCGATGCCGACGCCCTTGACCGGACCGGAGGTGGCGGGGTCGATATAGACGGTCGGGGCGCCGGCGGTGTTGTCCACCTGCTGGCACGCGGCAAGCGACAGGCCCGCCACGATGACGGCAATTGCTGCGTGCGTTCGGCGCATGACGGTGTCTCCGGTTTCGGGCTGAACAGAGTTTCTCCCAGAATTGGGGCGATGATATGGCATTCCGGGGATGCTTGCATCACGTCACTGCGCTAAAGTCGGGAGGACGCTTATCGCTGGAGAACTATTCCACCGTGACCACGACACAACATGCCCTGCTGGTCGAGGACAGTCCGACACAGGCCCTGCTGATCATGGCCGAACTGGAACGGCTTCCCGGAATCGAGGTGGAGCACGCCACCAATCTGGCGTCGGCGCTGGAGGCCATCGCGAAGAAGCGCTTCGACGCCGTCTTCCTCGATCTGACCTTGCCGGATTCGGTCGGGGACGAGACGGTGCGGCGGTTCTGCGGCGCCGCGCCGGAACTGGCGGTGGTGGTTCTGACCAACCAGGACGACGACCAGCAGGCCATGTCGGCCCTGGAACAGGGCGCCCAGGACTACATGCTGAAGGCTCGCATCGATTCCTCCAGCCTGTCGCGGTCTCTGCGCTATTCCATCCATCGCAAGCGCGCCGAGATTCAGGTGCGCGACGCCCGCGACGCCGCCCTGGAGGCCAATCGCCAGCTGGAACGGCGGATGCGCCAGATCAATTGCCTCTATGGGGTGTCGCGGGTCCTGGAATCCCACGAACTGCCATTGCAGGTGGCGCTGGAGGAGGTGGCCTCGCTGGTGCCCTCCGCCTGGCTGCGCTCGGAAACCATCGGTGTCCGCCTGACCTGCCTGAACGGCCTGCTGCCCATGGGATACGTGGAAAGCCAGGGATTCGTCGAGACCCCATGGCGGCTGGAGGCGCAGGTCTTCGCCGGCTCCATTCCCGCCGGCCGCATCGAGATCTGCTGGACCGAGGGCCGGCCGGCCGAGGGGGACGAGGCCTTTGCCGCCACCGAGCGGGAACTGGTGCGCGAACTGGCGCGGCGGATCGGCCTGGCGATGGAACGGGCCTGCGTCCAGAAGGAACTGGTGCAACTGGCCACCACTGACTTTCTCACCGCCGCTTTCAACCGCCGCCATTTCCTGCAACTGGCGGGGGCGGAACTGGCCCGCGCCGGCCGCTACGGCCGGCCGGTCGCGGTGATGATGCTCGACATCGACCACTTCAAGCGCGTCAATGACGAACGCGGCCATGCCGCCGGCGACGAATCCCTGAAGGCCTTCGTCAACCTGCTCCGGGACGTGTTGCGCGATCAGGATCGCCTGGGGCGCATGGGGGGCGAGGAATTCGCGGTGGTGCTGCCGGAAACCTCCATGGAGGCCGCCATGGTGGTGGCGGAACGGGTGCGGTCCCGTCTGGCCCTGCTGGATATTCCGGTGGGAAGCGGTGCGCCGGTGCGCCTGACCACCAGCATCGGCATCGCCGAATGCAAGATCAGGGATGGCGAGGGACTGGAGGCCTGTCTCAGCCGGGCCGACGTGGCGCTGTACCGGGCCAAGGCCTTGGGGCGCAACCGGACCGAAGCGGCGGAGTAAGTCCGGTTACAGGCGGGCGCGGAAGGTTTCCAGCCAGTCCAGCCGGCTTTCCAACAGGGAAATGTCGTGGTCCAGCCAGGCGACCAGGGCGCTGTCGGGGCCGTCATCCAGGGCGTTGCCGCCCCGCAGGTCGACCAGACGGGCCAGTTCGGTCTCGACCCCCTCGATCAAAAGATCGATCTGGTCGCGGCGCTCGGCCGGGTCCAGCAGGTCGAGGAAGCGGACCTTCAGCGCCACCACCAGCTTGGACAGGTCGCTGGCCGGACGCAGGCGCGCCGTCAGCAGGGCGTGCAGTTCCCGCCGCCCGGCCGCCGAGATGGTCAGCAGGGCGTCGTCCTCCATGCCCTTGCCGTCGATGGCCTCCACCAGCCCTTCGTAGCGCAGCAATTCGATGGAGGTTCCCATTAATTCCAGCGACGGCCCCATGATGCGGCCGGTGAAATGCCTGACCGACCCCGCCAGCTCGCTGTAGCGCATGGGGCTGGCCGCGATGGTGCCCAGCGCGCACAGGCGAACGGCTTCCTTCGGGGTCAGGGTGTTGTCGGCGAACATGGCGCGTCTTTCGAACAAGGCGACGGTCGGCCAAATATAGTGGTTTCCTCCGCCCGCGTCCACCAGGACGGATTGCCGGCCGACAATGCCGCCAGGAAGAGATTTGGGCCGGCCTTGTTCAAGGGCCGGCCCGTGGTGTCGCGGGGGGAGGAGATTAGGTTCGCCCCCGCGATGCCGTCTCTTGCGGAGCGGACGCCCGCGCCATCGCTCGTCCCGCCTGAAGGCGGGGATTGACGGCACAACGAATTCCGACCCGAACCACTGACGCAGAATGCGCCATGGCGATGCCGGTGTCCAGCTAGATGTTGTGTCGAGAATGGATTTGCGCACTATATGTGCGCGGATGCGGGCGCGTCCGGGATTTCAGGCGCGGCCGCGCTCGATCTCGATGCCGACCGAGGCGGCTTCCGCGTAGACGTCCAGCTTCTCGACGCGGATGCGCGCGGTCTCGACCCGCTCATCCTCCAGGCAAAGTCCGGCGATATTTTCCGCCAGGGTCTCCACCAGATTGATGTGGCCTTCGGCCAGCATGGCCTTGATGCCGTCGATGACGTCTTCGTAGGACACCACGTTGGCGATGTCGTCGCTGAGGGGGCCTGCCTGTTCCAGCACGCTCATGTCGACGTTGATCCGCACCCGCTGGGGGGCCAGCCGTTCGTGGGCGTGGATGCCGATGGAGCATTTCAGCACCAGGTCGCGCACCAGGATGCGATAGAGCCGCCGGACCGGCGATGCCGCCGGATGGTTTTCTGCTTGCTTGCGATGCACGAACACGACGGGCCGGTTCCTTTGCGAAGAAAGCAGGGTCATAGCGCTTTCGGGAAGGCCGATGCAAGTGCCACGGGCCGGATGTCGCCGTCGTCGGGAAGGGCGGCCAGCAGGGAGGCGATGGTCCGGCCGGAGACGGGATGGATCAGCGTCGCGGCGATCTCGGCCAGCGGCGCCAGGGCGAAGCGGCGTTCGGCCAGCCGGGGATGGGGCAGGGTGAGGCGGTCGCCGTCCATCACAACGTCGTCGTAGAGCAGGATGTCGAGGTCGATCAGGCGGGGGCCATAGCGGACCGAGGCGACCCGGCCCAGCCGGTTCTCCAGGTCCTTGAGACGGTCCAGCAAGGCCAGTGGCGCCAGCGTCGTCTCTCCCGCCAGGGCCATGTTGAGGAAGGCCGGCTGGTCGGTGACGTAAAGCGGCGCCGTCTCCCACACCGTCGACACCTCCTCGATTCGCAGGACGTCGCCCAGCGCGGCGATGGCCTCGCCAAGATTGGCGGCGCGGTCGCCCAGATTGGTTCCCAGCCCGAGATAAGCGCGCGGCATGGGGTCAGGCGATGATGTCGGGAATCAGCAGGTTCTCCAGCCGGGCGATATCGTCCTTCAGCGCCAGCTTGCGCTTCTTCAGCCGCTGGAGGCGGATCTGGTCGAACTGGGGCTCGTCGGAAACGCGGGAGATCACATCGTCCAGGTCGCGGTGCTCGGTCTTCAGTTCGGCGAGGCGGCGGCGGACGTCTTCGAGATTGTCATCGATCATGGCGGGATTGAAACCTATTCGAGACCTGGACGGTAGCAGAACTCGCCGGGAAACGGTATGGGTAAGGTAGGGAATTCGGGAGAATCGACCATGGCTGACAAGCGTATAGGCATTCTGACCAGCGGCGGCGACTGCGCCGGCCTCAACGCCGCCTTGCGGGCGGTGGTCCATCGGGCCATCCGGAATTACGGCTGGAAGGTGTTCGGCATCCGTGACGGCAGTCTGGGACTGATGAAACGTCCGCTGGATTACATCGAACTCGATCTGTCGCTGGTGACCGGCGACATGCTGCGGCTGGGCGGCACCATTCTCGGCACCATCAACAAGGGCGACCCCTTCGCCTATCCCATGCCCGACGGCACCAAGAAGGACAGGTCGCAGGACTTCGTCGACGGCTACCGCGATCTCGGCATCGAGGCGCTGGTGGTGATCGGCGGCGACGGCTCCATGCGCATTCTCAACAATCTGTGCCGCAAGGGCGGCATTCCCATGGTCGGAATTCCCAAGACCATCGACAACGACGTCGCCCATACCGACTACGCCATCGGCTTCGCCACCGCCTTGAACGTCGCCGGCGAGGCCATCGACCGTCTGGCTCCCACCGCCGCCAGCCATCACCGGGTGATGATCCTGGAGGTGATGGGGCGCGATGTCGGCCACATCGCCATCAATGCCGGCATCGCCGGCGGCGCCGACGTGGTGCTGATCCCCGAGATTCCCTATTCCCTGGAAGGCATCGCCCGCAAGATCGACGAGGTTCGCCGGGAAGGCCGCAACCATGCCCTGCTGGTGGTGGCCGAGGGCTGTAAGACCGAGACCGGCGAGGCGGTGACCACGGTGCAGACCGGCGGCGAGAACCGCTATGGCGGCATCGGCCAGTATCTGGGGGCCCGCCTGTCCGAGATGGTGGATGCCGAGACCCGCGTTACCGTTCTGGGCCATGTCCAGCGCGGCGGCATGCCGTCCATGCGCGACCGCATCATCGCTTCCGCCTTCGGCATCCACGCCGTCGACCTGATCGCCCAGGGCAAGCTGGGCCGCATGGTGGCGTGGCAGCACGGCCAGGTGACCGACGTTCCCATCTCCGACGTGGCCGGGCTGACCCGGGCCATCGATCCCTACGGCACCCTGGCCCAGACGGCGCGCGGCCTTGGCATCTATATCGGCGAGATGGGGAGCTGACAAAGAAAGACCCCCGGCGCATGCACGGCGCCGGGGGTGTCCGCCCAGAGGTTGTGCCCCAAATTCACCCTCGGGCTCGTCCCAGACCAGTTCGTTCAGAGGAGGGATCGAACGCGAGGCGCCAGTGTAGGGGGCAAGGATGCCCCCGTCTGTGAAGCGGATCACACAGGCGAATGGCCGGGTGGTCAGGCGGTGTCGCGGTCGATCACCCGCACGGTGTCCGGGGGGCGGTAGCCGCCCATGCGGTCGAGCAGGGTCGCGGGGTCGCCGTCGACCATCACCATGTCGCGGTGGCGGGGCTTCAAAAAGCCCTCGGCGGTCATGTGGTCGAGGAAGGCGTGCAGGTGGGCGTAATAGCCGGCCACGTCCAGGAAGGCCAGCGGCTTGGCGTGCAGCCCCAACTGGCCCCAGGTCCACACCTCGAACAGCTCTTCCATGGTGCCGATGCCGCCGGCCAGGGCGATGAAGCCGTCCGACAGTTCGGCCATGGTGGCCTTGCGTTCGTGCATGCTGGCGACCACTCGCAATTCGGTGAGGTCGAGATGGCCGACCTCCCAGCGCATCAGCGCCTCGGGGATGACGCCGATGACCTTGCCGCCGGCGGCGAGGGCGGAATCGGCCACCACCCCCATCAGCCCGACATTGCCGCCGCCATAGACCAGCTCCAGGCCGGATTCGGCGATCAGGCGGCCGAGGGTGCGGGCCGATTCGGCGTATTCGGGGCGGTTGCCGAAGCTGGAGCCGCAGAAGACGCAGACCCGGCGCATCTCAGCCCCGCTCGCCGGACAATATCCAGTTGAAGGTCTTGACCGCTGCCGCCGGTCCCTGCGGGTGGTTCCAGATTCCGCCCGACACCGCCAGGAAATCGGCGCCGGCCTCGATCAGCGGCCGGCAATTCTCGGTGGTGATGCCGCCGATGGCGACGCAGGGGATGGTGAACAACTCGCTCCACCATTCCAGCAGGTCCGGACCGGCATGGAACTGAGGCTCCTTGGTCGTGGTGGGAAAGAAGGCGCCGAAGGCAACGTAATCGGCGCCCTTCTCGCCGGCTTCCATGGCGAGATGACGGGAATCGTGGCAGGTCACGCCGACGATGCCGTTGGCTCCCACCGCCTTGCGGGCGTCGGCATAGCTGGAATCGCTCTGGCCGATATGGACGCCGTCGCAACCGGTCTCGAACGCCAGATCGGGACGGTCGTTCAGCAGCACCGCCACGCCGCGCCGCTGGGCCACCGGGCGCAGCACGTCGACCACCCGGGCAAGGGCGTCGTCGTCCAGGCCCTTCAGCCTGATCTGGAGACAGGCGACGTCGCCGCCGTCCAGCGCTTCCTCCAGGGTCCGCACCCACTCGAACGGCTTGTCGATGCGAGACGGCGTGATCAGGTAGAGACGGCAGGGATCGCGTGAGATGGCGGGCCTCCATGGGCGCGGAAAGAGCTGGATCACTGTTGAACCACGATGATGGACGGGGCGCAATACCCGCTGGCTCCCTAAACACGGTCTTGGCTGGATTCGGGGCGTCCATGCTACCATGGCCCCTCCAATGACGCAGGAGTCCCGGTGAACCGCGATCTCGCCTATCCGGCCATGTGGACCGACGTGGTCGATCTTCGTGATTTCTACGGCGGCGGCCTGGGGCAGATGGCCCAGCGGCTGATTCGCCACCAGATACGCCTGATGTGGCCCGATCTCGGCGGTCTCCGGGTGATGGGGCTGGGATTCGCCCCGCCCTATCTGCGGGTGTTCCTGCCCGAGGCGGAGCGGGTGATCGCGGTGATGCCGGCCAGTCAGGGAGTCCTGCCCTGGCCGGCGGAGGGGCCGGGCCTGACAACCCTGGCCGACGAGACCGAATTGCCGCTGCCCGATCGATCCATCGACCGGCTGCTGATGGTCCACGCCCTGGAATCCACCGAGCAGGTCCGCGCCACGATGCGCGAGGCCTGGCGGGTCCTGGCCGACGGCGGCCGGTTGATGGTGGTGGTTCCCAACCGGCGCGGCATCTGGGCCAGACTGGAGCGGACGCCGTTCGGCAACGGCCGTCCCTACACCATGGGCCAGTTGAACCGCCTGCTGCGCGACAACATGTTCACCCCGGTGGCCAAGGGGGCGGCGCTGTTCCTGCCGCCCACCGGCTCGCGCATGCTGCTGCGCTCGGCCCCGGCGGTGGAGAAGGTCGGCCGCCGGTGGTTCGAGGGGGTTGGCGGCGTCCTCGTCGTCGAGGCGGCCAAGCAGATCTATGCCGGCAGCGGGCTGCGCGAGGTCAGGGTCCGGCGGCGCGGCTATCTGCCGGTGGCCGAGGGACTGTCGCGACGGGGTGATTTCCTGCCGTGACGGGGCTCAGGCGTGGCCGGCGTCGGGCGACAGCAATCCGACATCGATTCCCAGCTTGTGGATCGCCTGCTCGTACTTGTGTTCCAGATCGCGGCCGAACAGCAGGTCCGGGTCGGCGGGAACGTTGAGCCAGGCATTCTCCCTGATCTCGGAATCCAGCTGTCCCGATCCCCAGCCGGCATAGCCCAGGGCCAGCAGGCTCTGGCGGGGGCCGGCGCCCTCGGCGATGGCGCGCAGCACGTCGACGGTGGCGGTCAGCGCCACGCCGCCCGACACCATCATGGTGTTTTCCTGGACGTAGTCGTCGGAATGCAGCACGAAGCCGCGCCCGCTTTCCACCGGCCCGCCGGAATGGACGCGAATCTGCTCGCAGGCCGGGGTGGCGGGAATGTCGAGCTGCCCCAGCAGCTGGGGAAAGGTGATGCCGCCGAACAGGCGGTTGACCACGATGCCCATGGCGCCGTCGGCGTTGTGGGCGCACAGATAGACGACGGTTCGGGCGAACCGTTCGTCCTCCATCCGGGGCATGGCGATCAGGATTTGTCCGGCGAGATAGCCGGTGGTCTTTTGCATGGGCATACCCTTGAGATAGGCCGGCTTCGTCCGGAAAGCAAGTCCGCAGCTTATTTGCGGTTTCCCCGGGGAACCAGATGCTGCCTCCCCGGCCCGATCAGGTCGGAGCGGCCCATGCGGACCAGCGCGTCGCGCAGGATCGGCCAGTTCTCGGGATCGTGCCAGCGCAGGAAGGCCTTGTGCAGGCGCCGCTGCTTCAGCCCCCTGGCGGTGAAGACCCGCCCCGACTCCCGCCGTACCGGCCGCATCGGATCGTAGCCGCTGTAATACATGGCGGTGGCCAGCGACATCGGCGTCGGCAGGAAGGTCTGGACCTGATCCAGCTTGAAGCCGTTCTTCTTCAGCCACAAGGCGAGGTTCAGCATGTCCTGGTCGCTGGTGCCGGGATGGGCGGCGATGAAATAGGGGATGAGATAGAGTTTTCGCCCCGCCTTGCCGGCCGAGGCCTCGAACAGGGCGCGAAAACGTTCGAAGGTTTCGATGCCCGGCTTCATCATCCGGGCCAGCGGCTCTTCCTCGGTATGCTCGGGGGCGATCTTCAGATAGCCGCCCACATGGTGGCTGACCAGTTCGTCCACATAGGCGGGGCTGCGCACCGCCAGATCGTAGCGGACGCCCGAGCCGATGCTGATCCGGGCGATTCCGTCCACCTTGCGCGCCGCGCGGTACAGTTCGATCAGCGGCTGGTGGTCGGTGTTCAGCATGGTGCAGATTTCCGGATGGACGCAAGACAGCCGCCGACACACCGCCTGGGTGGCGGGGTCGCGGCAGCCCAGGCGCCACATGTTGGCGGTGGGGCCGCCCAGATCGGAAATCTGGCCGGTGAACCCCTTGGTCCTGTCGCGGATCGCCTCGATCTCGCGCAGGATCGAAGCCGGCGAGCGGCTCTGGATGATGCGGCCCTCGTGCTCGGTGATCGAGCAGAACGAACAGCCGCCGAAACAGCCGCGCAGGATGTTGACCGAGAAGCGGATCATCTCCCAGGCGGGAATTTTCGCGCCGCCATAGGCCGGATGGGGCGCGCGGGCAAAGGGAAGGTCGTAGACGGCGTCCAGTTCGGCGGTGGAGAGCGGCAGGGGCGGCGGTTCCAGCCACACCTCCTTGTCGCCGTGGCGTTGCGTCAGGGCGCGGGCGTTCAGCGGATTGCTCTCCTGATGCAGCACCCGCGAGGCCTGGGCATAGAAGATCGGATCGTCCCTGACCTGCTCGAACGAGGGCAGCCGCACCACCACCTTGTCGCCATGGGCGCCCCGGCTGGCCTGGTCCAGATGGGACCCGTCGGCCACCACCCAATCTCCGGGCACCGTGTCGCGGATTGTGGCGGTGCCGCGCAGGCCGGTCATTCCCTTGATCGATTCGCCGGCGGCGGCGCGACGGGCGACCTCGACGATGGCGCGCTCGGCATTGCCGAACAGCAAGATGTCGGCCTTGGCGTCCAGCAGGATCGAGCGGCGCACCTTTTCCGACCAGATGTCGAAATGGGCGATGCGGCGCAAGCTGGCCTCGATGCCGCCCAGCACCACGGGGACGTCCCTGTAGGCCTCGCGGCAGCGCTGGGCGTAGACGATGACGGCGCGGTCAGGACGCTTTCCGCCCTGGCCGTCCGGGGTGTAGTTGTCGTCGCTGCGGATACGGCGGTCCGAGGTGTAGCGGTTGACCATGGAATCCATGTTGCCGGCCGTCACCCCGAAGAACAGCCGCGGCCGCCCCAGCGCCCGGAACGGTTCCGGCCCGCTCCAGTCGGGCTGGGCGATGATGCCGACGCGCAATCCCCGGGATTCCAGCAGGCGGCCGACGATGGCCATGCCGAAGCTGGGATGGTCCACATAGGCGTCGCCGGTCACCAGCACCACGTCGCATTCATCCCAGCCGAGCCGGTCCATCTCGGCCCGGGACATGGGCAGGAACGGCGCGGCGGCGGTCGGGGGGCGGGACTGGCTCATCGCGCTTACATACCACGAAAGTGCCGGATTTCCGCAATGGCGACGGGGTGGGGGCTATGCCATAGTTCGGTGGGGGAGGCCGCCCGGCGACGGCGGCGCCAAGCTCTGGGAGGGCAGGGAATTGAAGCCGCTTCTGTCATTGAGTGCGCTGATCGACGGGCTGAATGAACGTATTGGGCTGGCGGTGCGATGGCTGATCCTGGTCATGGTGGTGATCAGCGCCGGCAACGCCTCGGTCCGCTATCTTTTCAACACCAGTTCCAATGCCTGGCTTGAGGTGCAGTGGTACCTGTTTTCGGCGGTGTTCCTGCTGTGCTCCGGCTATACCCTGCTGCGCAACGAGCATATCCGCATCGACGTGGTGTCCGGCCGCCTGTCGCGCCCGCTCCAGATATGGATCGACATCCTGGGAACCGTCTTCTTCCTGTTTCCGGCGATCATCCTGATCATGTGGCTGTCCTGGCCGATGTTCATGAATTCGTTCCTGCAAGGAGAGATGTCGGGCGATGCCGGCGGCTTGCTGCGATGGCCGGTAAAGCTGCTGATCCCCATCGGCTTCCTCCTGCTCCTGATTCAAGGGATGTCCGAACTGATCAAGAAGATCGCCATCCTGACCGGCGACATTCCCGACCCCGGCGAACACGGCCACCATCATCACACCTCGGCCGATGGAGACGCCGCATGACCGCGTTTCTGATCGCCAACATGGCGCCGCTGATGTTCGGCGCCCTGGTCGTGTTCCTGCTGATGGGCTATCCGGTCGCCTTCGCCCTGGCCGCCAACGGCATCATCTTCGGCCTGCTGGGCATGGAACTGGGGTTGTTGAATTCCCAGCTGTTCCAGGCGTTGCCGGAACGGGTGTTCGGCATCATGCGCAACGACACCTTGCTGGCCATTCCGTTCTTCACCTTCATGGGGCTGATCCTGGAACGAAGCGGCATGGCCGAGGACCTGCTGGACACCATCGGCCAGTTGTTCGGTCCCATCCGGGGCGGCCTCGCCTACGCGGTGGTGTTCGTCGGCGCCCTGCTGGCGGCGACCACCGGCGTGGTGGCGGCCTCGGTGATCTCCATGGGGCTGATCTCGCTGCCGATCATGCTGCGCTACGGCTATGACCGGCGCATCGCCACCGGCGTCATCGCCGCCTCCGGCACCCTGGCCCAGATCATTCCGCCGTCGCTGGTCCTGATCATCATGGCCGACCAACTGGGCCGCTCGGTCGGCGACATGTATGCCGGCGCCTTCATTCCCGGTTTCGTGCTGACCGCGCTTTACGCCGGCTACATCTTCATGCTGACCATGATCTATCCCAAGGCGGCGCCGGCCTTGCCGCTGGAGGCGCGTTCGCTGCGGGGGATGGCGCTGATCATCCGTTCCGTCACCTGCCTGCTGCCGCCGCTGGTGCTGATCTTCCTGGTGCTGGGCACCATCTTCCTCGGCATCGCCACTCCGACCGAGGGAGGCGCCATGGGGGCGTCGGGCGCCCTGATCCTGGCCCTGAGCAAGCGCAAGCTGAGCTGGTCCCTGCTGAAGCAGGCGATGGACACCACCGCCAAGCTGTCCACCTTCGTGCTGTTCATCCTGGTGGGATCGACGGTGTTCGGCTTGGTGTTCCGCGGCGTTGACGGCGACCTGTGGGTCGAGCATCTGCTGACCGGCCTGCCTGGCGGGGTGCTGGGGTTCCTGATCGTCGTGAACGTGCTGGTGTTCGTGCTGGCCTTCTTTCTTGATTTCTTCGAACTGGCCTTCATCCTGGTGCCGCTGCTGGGGCCGGTGGCCGAGAAGCTGGGCATCGACCTGATCTGGTTCGGCGTCCTGCTGGCGGTGAACATGCAGACGTCGTTCATGCATCCGCCGTTCGGTTTCGCCCTGTTCTACCTGCGCAGCGTGGCGCCGCGCTCGGACTACATCGACAAGATCACCAACAAGATGACCGCCAAGGTGACCACCGGCCAGATTTACTGGGGGGCGGTGCCGTTCGTGGTGATCCAGGTGATCATGGTCGGCCTGGTCATCGCCTTTCCCAACATGGTCACCGGCGGACTGGACAAGACCAAGGCGTTCGACGCCTCGAAGATTCAGATCGAGGTTCAGCAGGAGGATTATGGCGGCGGGACCGGCATGTACGGCGACGACGAGGAGAAAGAGAAGAAGTAGACGAAAAAAGCCCCGGAACCCGAGGTTCCGGGGCTTTTGCGCGAACCTGCCGGCATTACTTCTTGGGGATGCCGTGCAGCATGAAGCTGTCGAATCCGGCCTCGGCGACGCGGAACCAGGCGTGCTGGTCGGCCTGGAACGCCGTCCAGCTGTCGAACATCTTCTTGAAGGTGGGGTTCTTGGCCGATTCCTCGGCATAGGTTTCCTGGGCGGCCTTGTAGCAGGCGACCATGATGTCCTTGGAGAAGGGGCGCAGCTTGGTGCCGGACGCGATCAGCTTCTTCAGGGCCAGCGGATTGTAGACGTCGTACTTGGCCAGCATGTCGATGTTGGCTTCGGCGCAGGCGGCGGTCAGGACCGCCTGATAGGCCTTGGGCAGCTTGGCCCACTGGTCCAGGTTGACCATGAAGGAGACGTTGGGACCGCCTTCCCACCAGCCGGGATAGTAGTAGTAGGGCGCCACCTTGTTGAAGCCCAGCTTCTCGTCGTCATAGGGGCCGACCCATTCGGCGGCGTCGATGGTGCCTTTTTCCAGGGCCGGATAGATGTCGCCGCCGGCGATCTGCTGCGGCACGACGCCAAGCTTGCTCATCACCTTGCCGGCATAGCCGCCGATGCGGTACTTGAGGCCCTTCAGGTCGTTGACGGTCTTGATCTCCTTGCGGAACCAGCCGCCCATCTGGGTCCCGGTATTGCCGCCGGGAAAGGTGATGACGTTGTAGGTCTTCATGAATTCGTGAATCAGCTTGAGACCGCCGCCGTGATACAGCCAGGCGTTCTGCTGGCGGGCGTTGAGGCCGAACGGCAGGGCCGCGTCGAAACCGAAGGTGGCGTCCTTGCCGATGTAGTAGTAGCTGACGGTGTGGCCGCATTCGACGGTGCCGTTCTGGACCGCGTCCAGCACCTGAAGGCCGGGGACGATCTCGCCGCCGGCGAAGACGCGAATCTGGAACTTGCCGTCGGTGGCCTCGGCCACCCGCTTGGCCATGACCTCGGCGCCGCCGTAGATGGTGTCGAGGCTCTTGGGGAAGCTGGAGGCCAGGCGCCACTTCACCTCGGGCATGGTCTGGGCGATCGCCGGGGCCGCGATGGTGGTGGCGGCCGCGCCGACGGCGGCCGTCGTCAGGAATTTCCGTCTCTGCATTGACGTCTCCTTGTCGTTTCCTGCCGGTGGGTCCGGCAATGAGCGCAATATCCTACAGCATGGGGATGACGGCGCAATCCACAAGACAGGGGGGAGTCAGGGGCCGGTCTCCGCCCCTTCCTGGTGCAGCAGCGGCAAGATGACGTGAAAGGTTGTGCCCGCGCCGATGGCGCTGTCGACGGCGATGGCGCCGCCCATGTTGGCGACGATGCCCTGGACCACCGACAGCCCCAATCCGGTTCCCTGGCCCACCGGCTTGGTGGTGAAGAAGGGGTCGAATATCTTGGCGATGACGGATCGGCTCATGCCGCTGCCGGTATCGCCGACCTTGATCTCCACATGTTCCCGATCGGGGTCGAGGATGGCGAGCGGATTGACCACGGCTTCATCGCCGCTGGCGGCGACCGAATGTATCTGCCGGGACAGGGCGGCAAGTTCAAGGGGCGACAGCTGGTTCAGCGCCAGGACCAGGGTGCCGGCCCCATCCATGGCGTCGCGGGCGTTGTTGGCCAGATTGAGCAGGACCTGCTGTATCTGCCCCGCGTTGGCGACGGCGACGGCCCTGTCGACGTTGCGGCCGTGCTGGATGCGGATGGTCGGGGGAAGGGTCGACGTGGCCAGACCGACAAAGGATTCGAACACCGGCACCAGATCGATGGCGCCCGCCTCCTTTTGCTCCTTGCGGCAATAGGCGAGGACATTGCGGACGATGTCCCGGCTGTTCTTGGCGGCGTCGATGATGCGTTGCACCCGTTCGGCGTTCTTCCGGTCCAGCGCCACCGAACGGGCCACCATCTCGGCCCCCATCAGGATTGGACCCAGCATGTTGTTGAGTTCGTGGGCGATGCCGCCGGCCAGCCGCCCCAGCGCTTCCAGCTTTTGCCCCTCGTGCAGCATGCTTTCCAGTTGCCGGCGTTCCCGGGTGGCCTGGGTGGCCTCGGTGATGTCCTCGATGAAGCACAGGACCGAGTGGCTGTCGGTGTCGAGGTCGGTGGAAAACTGGGTGATGGTCAGGCGCCAGTGGCGTTCGGCCCCGTCGGGAAGGTTGGGATGGCAGACCACGCAACAGGAAAGGCCCAGGGGAGGCGGGGCCGACAGCGGCGGCATGACGAGATTGGGGACGAACCTGAACAGGCTGACCCCCAGCAGGGTGTCGTAATCGCTGCCGGCCATGGTTTCGAAAGCCGGGTTGTAGAACTGGATGGTGCCGTCCGGGGCGACGACGACGATGCCCAGCGAGGCGGCGGCGAAGGCGACGCGCAGCCGCTTCTCGCTTTCCTCCAGCCGTTTCTCGGCGGTCCGGCGCAAGGTGATGTCGCGGCCGATGACGATCAGGGACAGTTTGCCGTCGCTGCGCACCTCGCTGACCGTCATCTCGAACGGAAAGCTGGTGCCGTCGCGGCGGCGGGCGGTGATCTCGGCGTTGCCGCCGTGGTTGGCGGCCAGGTCGGCGTCGTCGAATCCGGGCTGCCGCGGCGGATCGATCAGTTCGTTGAACGGCCGCCCCGTCAATTCCTCGGCCAGATAGCCGAAATTGCGCTCGGCGGCGGCATTGCTCCAGGTGATCCGGTCCTCTCCCAGGATGAAGATGCAGTCCTCGGCGTGGTCCATCAGCATCTGGAGCTGGACTTCGGCCCGCATGCGCGGCGTGTTGTCCAGCCACAGCCCGTCCCAGGCGATTCCCCCGCCGGCCAGCCGACGCGGCCGTGACGTTCCCTGGAACCAGCGGGTCTCGCCGGCGGCGGTGATGGCCCGGAACTGCTCGGCGCAAGGCTCCATCGCCGCCGCCGAGGCCCGGATGGCGGCGACGTGGGCATCGCGGTCGGCCCAGTGGACGATGCTCAACGCTCCCTTGGCGTTGACCGCCATCTGGTCGGGGGGGTAGCCGAGAATCCCGGCGGTGTTGGCCGACATCCAGGGATAGGAGACGATTCCGTCGGCGGTCATGTGGCGGCGCCAGGCGATCCCGCCGAGATCGGCCAGCAGGTCGAGCGATACCGGCGGAAACGGCGAAGGGGCGTCCACGTCATCCGCCGGGACGGCGGCGGCCGATCCTGCAACGATCATGCGCTGCCTGCCTTCAAGTGATCGATGGGTTTACCCGGAGGCGATAGTGTAGCATACGCTGAAGTGTAGCATAGGCTGACGGGGCGGGCGCAATGGCCCGGTCCCGGACAGGGGGGGAGGTTCAGTGGCGGGACGCGCCCATGTGGTGGTGATCGGCAACGAGAAGGGGGGATCGGGCAAGACCACCGTCGCCATGCATCTGGCGGTGGGGTTGTTGCGGCTGGGGTTTCGGGTCGGCTGCATCGACCTGGATCACCGCCAGCAATCCCTGGGCCGTTATATCGCCAACCGGCAGGATTGGATCGGGCGCAGCAAGGTGGTGCTGCCGGTTCCGGTGCTGGGGGCGGTGTCACAGTCCGTCTCCGACCTCAAGTCCGAATCCGTGGCCGAGGAATGCCGGGCTTTCGACGGCGTTCTGGCCGGGCTGGGCGAGACCGCCGATTTCATCGTGGTCGATTGTCCCGGCGCCGACGCGCCGCTGGCCCGTCACGCCCATACCCACGCCGACACCCTGATCACCCCCATCAACGACAGCCTGCTCGACCTGGATCTGCTGGGGCAGCTCGACCCGGTCAGCCGCGAGCTGAAACGGTCCGGCGTTTACGCCAACCTGGTGTGGGAATTGCGGCAAGAACGCCGCAAGCGCCATAAATCCGGCATCGATTGGGTGGTGACCCGCTCGCGGCTGTCGGCGCTGGTGGACCGCAACAAGCTGATGATGGCCGAAGTGCTTCCGCAGATGCAGCGGGTTCTCGGTTTCCGGCTGGCCGAGGGCTTCGGCGAGCGGGTGATCTACCGCTACATGTTCCTGTGGGGGCTGACGGTGCTGGACGTGGAACAGGCCTGCATCGGCATGGAGATGACCAAATCCCACCAATCCGCCCTGGACGAGGTCTGCGCCCTGCTGGCCAATCTGTGGCTGCCCCGGGTCAACGAACGCCTGGACCGGTTGAGGCCGCCGGCGGGGCGGTGACGTCGGCGTTCCGGCGCCTCCCCTGGCTGGGAGGGAGGCGCCGGTCTCCCCCGCCTACTGGATGCGCTTCAGCAGAACCCGGATGTCGGGATGATGGTCGAAGGGGTCGATCACCCAGCCCACGTCCTTGATGCTGTACCATTTGCCGCTACGGGTCTTGACCGAGGTTCCCACCTTGGGGAACATGTCCCACTCGAAGAACTTGTTCAGTTCACTCTTGTCGAAGGATTCAGAGATAACGTAGCGCATGATACACCAGCCATAAGATTGTCATAAACCGATGATCATATTCTGGCACGGCTTGTATTGTTATTCTATGAACTGGTTAACAGAACGGATTTGCATAAAATTTTACGATATATATTCAATGCGTGTTGTCCGAGCATATAATTTTTCCGTCCGCCCGTTGAACGCTGGTTGCGCAAGTGTCACCTTAAAACCGTGGAAGACCACGCGGGGCAGACCGATGCAGCCACCCGTCTATTTCAGTCGGACCTATGACGAGACCTTGGATTTGATGGTCGAGGCGCGGAACTACCTGGCTTGGTCCGACCGGATGCCGCGCCGTCACCCCGATGGCCTGGCGTCGCTCCGCATGTGCTGCGAGGCCATGCGGGTGACGTCGCGGCTGGCGCAGGTGATGGCGTGGCTGCTGGCCCAGCGCGCGGTCCACGAAGGCGAGATCACCCAGGAACAGGCGCTGTCGGACCAGTGGCGCCTGTCGGGCGGCGAGATATGTCTCGACGAAAGTTTCGGCGAGGATTCCGCCTTGCCCAATGGCTTGCGCAGCCTGATGGACCGCAGCTACCGGCTGTACGTGCGGGTGGCGCGGCTGGAGGAGATGATGATGCGGCGGGTGCTGCACTGAGTCTTCGTCAGTACTTGACTTCCCACAACTGGATCTTGTCGCGGAACCCCTTGAGGGAGTGCATGCCGGCATCGACGAAGGCAAGCCCCTTGGTGCCGGACAGATCCTTGACCACCTGGGTGCACAGGGTCTGGTCGGACTGGGTGGCGGCGCAGACGCGGGCGGACAATTGGACGGTGGAGCCGAACAGGTCGTCCTCTTCCTGGATGGGTTCGCCGGAATTGAGGCCGATGCGCAGATGCAGCGGCAGATTGGGCTGCTTCTCGTTGTGGATGGCGACCTGGCGCTGAATCTGGACGGTGGCGTCGACCGCGTTGGCGGCGGAAGCGAACGAGGCCATGATGCCGTCGCCGGTATGCTTGACCTCACGGCCGGCGAACTGGGTGAGCGCGGTGCGGACGATGGCGTTGTGCTTGCGCACCACCTCCTGGGCCGCCAGATCGCCGCGCGCCTGGGTAAGGTCGGTCGATCCCACCATGTCGGTGAACATCACGGTCATGATGGACGGCTTCTTCTCGGTGGCCGGCCTGTTCCAGTCCTTGATCAAGGCCTGAAGGGCGTATTGCGGCGTGCCCTCGTCGCCGGACACCCAGGATTCCATGCCGGAACGACCGGTCTGGATGACCTTCTTGTAGCGTTCCTCCCCCGTGTATTCGCCCACCTTGTCGTGGAACTCCCCGGCGATGTCGGCGGGGGTTCCCAGCTTCATCAGGGCGGCTTTCAGCAAGGCGCGCTGGGCGTCGTGGTCCAGCCCCCTGATGGCGGCCAGGCCCTGGACCGCTCCCGCCATGTAGAGGTTGAGGGCGAAGCGGTTGTATTTGTCCAGTTGCGGCGACACCTTGCGCACCGTCTCGATGGCGTGATCGAGGAAACGGGCGCTGACGTCCTTGTCGGATTCCTGGGCGGCGCCTCCCTTGCCCTTGGGCTTCTTGGCGGGCTCGGCCTCGGCCGGCGGCGGCGTCAGCGGCGGCGGCTCCTCGTCCGGTCCGGGCAGGATCTCGGGCAGGACCTCTTCGTCCGCGCCGAAGGTATAGGGCTCCTCCGGTTCGTCGTCGGCCCATTTGTCGGGAATCTGTTCGCTGGCGGCCTGACTGGCCAGCTTGTTGAGGGATTTTTTCAGCTTGGCGTCCACCTGGGCCTTGGCCGCTGGTACGGGGCGGGCGTTCATGGCGAATTGCGGCTTGCGAATGGCCAGGTTGGCGTTGCGTGGAATGAAGCGCAGTCCCAGCGGCACGCCGGTCATCAGGAAGACCAGGGTGAAGACCACGAACAGCAATTGTCCGTATTCGTCGGCGGTGACGCGGAAGCCGAAATCGTAGAGAAAGGTGACGATCGCCGGCAGAACCCGCAGGGCGCCGAGCCCCAGTCCGGCCGCCACCAGAAGGATGACGGTCAGGCGGAGGATGACGGCGGCGGCGCCGATCCCCGATCCGCCGTGGGAAACCGTGCGCCGGGCGGCAACGGCCTTGCCGCCGCGCCCCTTGCCGCCCGAGGCCTTGCCGCCGCCGGTTCCGCCGCCGCCGCCGCCGCCACCGCCGGCTCCGGCGGCGATACTGCCCTTCTTGGGCTTGGCGACGGTATGGCCGCTGATGTAGACGTCGGCTTCGTCGAAATTGTTGTTGTCGGTGTTGTAGGTCTCGCGGATGACCTTGACCCGCACGCCCAGCGTGGATTCCAGTTCCTTGGCCTCGCGGACAGCCTCGTCCCGCTCCAGGCGCGGAAAGCGCGCATGAAGCATCCAGCCTCGGCCTTCAAGGACGTAGACCTCAAAATGGACGATGATCATGGTGCCATGAGCCCAATACTACCTGAGTTTGCTCTAATCCCTTCGGCAAGTGATGTCCACAGCAAACGCCTTCGGCCGGCAACATGCCGGCCGAATACTTGTTCCTTGGTATCTTTATGTGGGAATTGTCGGCGCGGGCCGCAACCGGCCGCGTCGCCGACCGGGCATCAGGTGTTGGTCGACTTGATGCCGAAACCCTCGAACCGCTTCTTGAACTTGGCGAGCTGGCCGCCGGTATCCACCAGACGATGCACGCCGGTCCAGGCCGGATGCGACTTGGGGTCGATGTCCAGGCGCAGAGAATCGCCGGCCTTGCCCATGGTCGACCGGGTCTTGAACTCGGTGCCGTCGGTCATCACCACGGTGATCTCGTGGTAGTCGGGGTGAATATTGTCCTTCATGGCCTGCAACTCCGCAAATCGAAGGCGCCTCTATAACCAAAACGCCGGACCTGCGCAAGCCTTTAAGGCGGCGAAACGAACTCCTCCAGAGCCTTGGTCTTGTTCAGGGTGATCTGGCCGCGCCCCAGGGTGACGATGCCCACCTGTTCCCATTTGGACAGCACCTTGTTGACGCTTTCGCGACTGATGCCCAGATGGTCGGCGACTTCCTGCTGCGACAGGCGGATGGTGGCTGGGCCCTGGGGATGATCGCGGCTGCCCATGGTGGCGTCCAGCACCAGCAAGTGCTTGGCGAGGCGGCCGGGCAGGGACATGAACACCACGTCCTCCAGCAGGTCGTCGGCGCGGCGCACCCGGTCGCACAATACCTTCAGCAGATGCAGGGACTGGATGGGGTGGCGCTGGAGAAAGGCGTGGACGTCCTTGCGGTCGATGGCCAGCAATTCGCTGGTCTCCATGGCGGTGGCGTCGGCCGAGCGGGCTCCGCCGTCGAGAACGGCGATCTCGCCGAACAATTCGCCCGGCCGGATCATGCCATAGGTGACCTCGCGCCCCTCGGCCGACAGAACGCCTATGCGAATCAACCCCTTGGCCACAAGATAAAGACGGTCGCCGGGGTCGCCCTTGGAAAACAGGATCTCGCGGGGGTCGACCGAGATGGTCTTGGCCTTGGCGGCCAGTTCGTCCAGCAGCGATGGTGGAATGGCAGCGAACAGCGGCGTCCTCGCCAGCATCTCGCGTCGTCGTTGCAGTGTTTCGCTCATGGGCCGGGTTCTCCCTCAGCCGGAACTTCAGCCCATCCGGCGCAGACGGTCAAGATATTGATCGACCTCGGTGCGCATGATGGCCGCCTTGACCGACAGGGCGTCGGCGGAGCGGTTGAGTTCGCCGGCGGCGCTGCTGGACACTCCCAGCGCCTCGATGGCGCTGTTGACCGACGACGTCACCGCCTTGGCGCCCGAGGCGGCCTCGCCCACATGGCCGGCGATGGTGGAGGTGGCGCCGGTCTGGGCCTCGACCGAATGGCGGACCTCGGTGGCCACCTCGTTGATTCCCCCCACCGCGTCGACGGTGCGGTTGATGGTGGCGACGGCGTCGTTGGTGGCGTCCATCGCCTCCTTCACCGACAGGGCGATTTCCTTGGTGGCGCGGCTGGTCTGCTCGGACAGGTTCTTGATTTCCTGGGCGACCACGGCGAATCCCCGGCCGGCGGCGCCGGCCCGGGCCGCCTCGATGGTGGCGTTGAGCGCCAGCATGCGGGTCTGCCGCGCGATGGTGTCGATGGTCTCG
This sequence comes from Magnetospirillum sp. SS-4, assembly GCF_902729425.1. Classification (GTDB taxonomy): domain Bacteria; phylum Pseudomonadota; class Alphaproteobacteria; order Rhodospirillales; family Magnetospirillaceae; genus Phaeospirillum. Next base: position 178,996 of record NZ_CACVCH010000092.1, read on the forward strand.
CCGATCTTGCCGATGCGGCCGGCCACCCCCAGCAACTGGCGCATGGCTGCGTCGGTGGCCCGCGCCGCGTCGGCCGCCTGTTCCGCCACCTGCGAGGTGCGGACCACGTTGTCGCGGATGTGGCCGATGGATTCGGCCAATTGGGTGGTGTTGGCGGCGATGTTGTCGACGCTGTAGGCGGCCTCCTCGGCGGCGGCGGCCATGTTGACCGTCTCGAAATCCATGTGCGACAGGCGCCGCAGCATTTCGTCGGAATGGGTTTTCAGTTCCAGGGCCATGGCCCCGACCTCGTCCACCACCAGCTTGATGGATTTCTCGAAACCGGAGGCCAGGTCCTGGGCTTCCTTGGCGCGGTTCTGGGTGGCGGCGGCGAAGTAATCGTGGGTCACCACCGACAGGTCCAGCATCACCACGCGCTGCAAGGCCGACATCACGCCTTCCGAGCCGTGGCGGGTGGCGAAGATCTGCGACAGCGCCCGGTTGGCGCCGGCCGACGTCATGGCCTGGTACCACGATGCGCCCAGGTCCATATAGGCCAGCATGAATCCCAGTTGCTGGGCGGTGGCGTTGTAGTCGGCGGTGAACTCGCCGCGATAGAGGCTGCTCCAGTGCTCGGTCAGCACGCCCGACAGGGTGGAGCGGGCATCGTCGGTCAGCTTCTCTCCGTAGGGGGGGAATTGCTGCACCCAGGCCAGCGCCTCGGCCACCAGTCCGGGCATGCCGTCCACCACCTTGCCGGTGGCGGCGCGCAAGGTGGCGGCGGTGCCGTCGCTGACGGCGAACAGCTCCTTGGTCTGTTCCACCCGTTCCTTCATGCTGAGGGCGGGGGGGGCTCCTGACTCGGCCGGTTCGGAATCGTCGTCGAAGAACAAATCGCCTCCGCCCGAGTCGGCGGGAACCTTGGGAGGCGGCGTCGGATCGTCGCCGAACAGTTCGAAATCATCACTCATCTGAATTCATCTGGTCCGTGGCGCCCCTGTTTCCTGTCGGGTCAACCTTATCCAAGGTATGGCTGTTACGAAAGCGAAACTTGGTATGACCACGACCTTCGAAAACTTCCGTCACGCTTGATCACGCATCGGCGGACTTGGCGTCGGCGACGGAATGTCTTATGAAGGCAGACTGGCTGATCGCGCTCCATGTGATCGGGCAAGGGGCGTTCGTGCCCTGAGCATGGGCTGTGTCTTGGATTTTGTCGCGATTTCCCAAGGGATTGCGCGGTGGTGAAAGGGAACCGAAGTGAAGATGAGCGGATTGCCTGAAGCACAGGGGCTCTACGACCCGCGCCACGAGCATGATGCGTGTGGTGTCGGCTTCATCGTCGACATCAAGAATCGCAAATCCCATGAGATCATTCGGGACGGCCTCGAAATTCTCGTCAACCTGACCCATCGCGGCGCGGTGGGGGCCGACCCCAAGGCGGGCGACGGCGCCGGCATCCTGATCCAGATTCCCGACGCCTTCCTGAGGGAGGAGGCCGCGGCGCTCGGCATCTCCCTGCCGGTCGAGGGCGCCTATGGCGCCGGCTGCGTCTTCCTGCCCCAGGACGCGGCGCTGCGCCGGGCCTGCGAGGAGCACGTCGAGGCCCTGGTCAAGGCCGAGGGGCAGGTTCTGCTGGGCTGGCGCGACGTTCCCACCGATTCCTCCAGCCTGGGCCACTCGGTGCTGCCGACGGTTCCCGTGGTGCGCATGGTGTTCATCGGCAAGGGCGGGGATGTCGCCGGCCAGGATGCCTTCGAGCGCAAGCTTTTCGTCATCAGGAAGCAGGCGTCCAACCGCGCCCCGGCCGGTTCCGAGCGGGATTTCTACATCCCGTCGCTGTCGTCGCGCACGCTGATCTACAAGGGCATGCTGCTGGCCGACCAGGTGTCGGTGTTCTACCGCGAGCTCAACGACCCGCGCATGGTCAGTGCGCTCGCCATGGTGCATCAGCGCTTTTCCACCAATACGTTCCCGTCGTGGCGGCTGGCGCATCCGTTCCGCATGATCAGCCACAATGGCGAGATCAACACCCTGCGCGGCAACCTCAACTGGATGAACGCCAGGCGCCAGACCATGTCGTCGGCGGTGCTGGGTGACGATCTGGCCAAGCTGTGGCCGCTGATTCCCGAGGGGCAGTCGGATTCGGCCTGCTTCGACAACGCGCTGGAATTGCTGGTGATGGGCGGCTATTCGCTGTCCCACGCCATGATGATGCTGATTCCCGAGGCGTGGTCGGGCAATCCGCTGATGGACGACAAGCGCAAGGCGTTCTACGAGTACCATGCCGCCCTGATGGAGCCGTGGGACGGTCCGGCGGCGGTGTGCTTCACCGATGGCCGCCAGATCGGCGCCACCCTGGACCGCAACGGCCTGCGTCCCGCCCGCTATCTGGTGACCACCGACGACAAGTTCCTGATGGCCTCGGAAATGGGCGTGCTGCGCAACATTCCCGAAGAGACGATCAAGAAGAAGTGGCGGCTTCAGCCCGGCAAGATGCTGTTGATCGACCTGGAGCAGGGCCGCATCATCGACGACGCCGAGATCAAGGCCGAACTGGCCGGCCGCAAGCCCTACGCCGAATGGCTGGAGCGCTCGCAGATCATGCTGGAGGACGTGGATATTCCCGTCCAGACGGTGACGCCCGATCCCGCCACCCTGCTGAAGCGTCAGCAGGTGTTCGGCTATACCCAGGAAGACGTCAAGTTCCTGCTGCACCCGATGGCGGTGACCGGCCAGGAAGCCATCGGCTCCATGGGCACCGATACCCCGATCGCGGTGCTGTCGGCCAAGCCCAAGCTGCTGTTCAACTACTTCAAGCAGTGTTTCGCCCAGGTGACCAATCCGCCCATCGATTCCATCCGCGAGGAATCGGTGATGAGCCTGGTGTCGCTGATCGGGCCGCGCCCCAACCTGCTCGGCTTCGAGGCCGACGGCGGCCAGGGCAAGCGGCTTGAGGTGCGCCAGCCCATCCTGACCAACGAGGACCTGGAAAAGATCCGCAAGATCGAGACGGTGCCCGGGTCGGGTTTCCGCTCGGTGACGCTCGACATCACCTGGCCGGCGGCCGAGGGGCCGGACGGCCTGGAACTGGCCATCGCCGCCCTGTGCCGCAAGGTCAAGCAGAAGGTCGAGGAAGGCTACAACATCGTGGTGCTGTCGGATCGCGCCGCCGGCCCGGACGACGTGCCGATACCGTCGCTGCTGGCGGTCTCCGCCGTGCATCACTTCCTGATCCGGGAGGGCTTGCGCACCCGTTCCGGTCTGGTGGTCGAGACCGGCGAGGCCCGCGAGATCCATCACATGTGCGTGCTGGCCGGCTATGGCGCCGAGGCGATCAACCCCTATCTGGCGTTCGAGACGCTGGAGGAAATGCGTCCGACCCTGCCCGAGCCGCTGACCTCCTACGAGGTGCGGAAGCGCTATATCAAGGCGATGGACAAGGCCATCCTCAAGGTCATGGCCAAGATGGGAATTTCCACCTATCAGTCCTATTGCGGCGCCCAGATCTTCGACGCCATCGGCCTGTCCAGCCGTTTCGTCAACACCTACTTCGCCGGCACTGCCAGCCGCATCGAGGGCATCTCGCTGCGCGAGGTGGCCGAAGAAGCCGTGCGCCGGCACAAGACCGCCTATTCCGACGCCCCCGTCTACCGCAACGCGCTGGATGTCGGCGGCGAATACGCCGTCCGCCTGCGTGGCGAGGAACACGCCTGGACCAGCGGCACCATCCAGACCATGCAGCATGCGGTCCGCTCCGGCTCCATGGAGACTTTCCGCGAATTCTCGCGTCAGATCAACGAGCAGAGCCGCCGCCTGCTGGCGCTGCGCGGCCTGTTCGAGATCCGTCCGGCCGGCAACGGCATTCCGCTGGACGAGGTCGAACCGGCCAAGGACATCGTCAAGCGTTTCGCCACCGGCGCCATGTCGTTCGGTTCGATCTCGTACGAGGCCCATTCGACGCTGGCCATAGCCATGAACCGCATCGGCGGCAAGTCCAACACCGGCGAGGGCGGCGAGGAGGCCGAGCGCTTCGTTCCCATGGCCAACGGCGATTCCATGCGCTCGGCCATCAAGCAGGTGGCGTCGGGCCGCTTCGGCGTCACCGCCGAGTATCTCGCCAACGCCGACGACATCCAGATCAAGATGGCCCAGGGCGCCAAGCCCGGCGAGGGTGGCCAGTTGCCGGGCCACAAGGTTGACAAGGTCATCGCCCGGGTGCGCCATTCCACCCCCGGCGTCGGCCTGATCAGCCCGCCGCCCCATCACGACATCTATTCCATCGAGGATCTGGCCCAGCTGATCTTCGATCTGAAGAACGTGAACCCGGCGGCGCGCATCTCGGTCAAGCTGGTGTCGGAAATCGGCGTCGGCACCGTCGCCGCCGGCGTGTCCAAGGCCAAGGCCGACCACGTCACCATCTCGGGCTTTGACGGCGGTACCGGCGCCTCGCCGCTGACCTCCATCAAGCATGCCGGCAGCCCCTGGGAGATCGGCCTGGCCGAGACCCACCAGACCCTGGTGCTGAACAACCTGCGCGGCCGCATCGCGGTGCAGTGCGACGGCGGCCTTCGGACCGGCCGCGACGTGGTCGTCGCCGCCCTGCTGGGCGCCGACGAGTTCGGCTTCGCCACCGCGCCGCTGATCGCCGCCGGCTGCATCATGATGCGCAAGTGCCATCTGAACACCTGCCCGGTCGGCGTCGCCACCCAGGACCCCGAACTGCGCAAGCGCTTCGTCGGCCAGCCCGAGCACGTCATCAACTACTTCTTCTTCGTCGCCGAGGAGGTGCGCGAACTGATGGCGACGATGGGCGTGCGCAAGCTGGAGGAGCTGATCGGCCGCACCGACCTGCTGGACGCCAACGCCGCCATCACCCACTGGAAGACCAAGGGGCTGGATTTCTCCAGGCTGTTCCACCGGGTCGACGCCGGCGCCGATGTCGCCATCCGCAATTGCGAGGTCCAGGAACACGACGTCGACGACGTGCTGGACCGCGACCTGATCGAGGAGGCCAAGCCGGCGCTGGACGACCGGGTCTCGGTGCGCATCACCCGGCAGGTCCGCAATCTCAACCGCTCGGTCGGCGCCATGCTGTCGGGGGAAATCGCCAAGCGCTTCGGCCATTCCGGCCTGCCGGGCGACACCGTCCACATCAAGCTGGTCGGCACCGCCGGACAGAGCTTCGGCGCCTTCCTGGCTCGCGGCGTCACCCTGGAGCTTGAGGGCGAGGCCAACGATTACGTCGGCAAGGGCCTGTCGGGCGGCCGGGTGGTGATCTATCCGCCCAAGGTGTCGCGCATCGTCGCCGAGAACAACATCATCGTCGGCAATACCGTGCTGTACGGCGCCATCGAGGGCGAATGCTACTTCCGGGGCGTCGCCGGCGAGCGCTTCGCCGTCAGGAATTCCGGCGCCATCGCGGTGGTCGAGGGTGTCGGCGATCATGGCTGCGAATACATGACCGGCGGCGTCGTGCTGGTGATCGGCGACACCGGGCGCAACTTCGCCGCCGGCATGTCGGGCGGCGTCGCCTATGTGCTGGACGAAGGCCGCGATTTCGCCAGGCGCTGCAACCTGGCCATGGTCGAACTGGAACCGGTGGCGGCCGAGGAAGAGGCCAATGTCCGCTACGAACACCAGTCGGGCGACCTGGAAAGCCATGGTCTGGTGGAACTGATGAACGACATGACCCGCGACGACGCATCGCGCATCCGCGCCATGCTGCGTAACCATCGCCACTTCACGGGCAGCAAGCGCGCCCACGACATTCTTCTGAACTGGGAGTACTACATGCCCAAGTTCGTCAAGGTGATGCCGGTGGATTACCGGCGCGCCCTGCTCGAAATGCAAAAGGCCCACACCCCGAGGGTCGCTGCCGGGGGAGGGCGTTGACATGGGCAAGCCGACCGGTTTCAAGGAATTCGCCCGCCAGACCCCCGGCTACGAGCCGCCGGAGGAGCGGGTCAGGCATTATCGCGAGTTCACCAGGCCGCTGTCCGACGGGGAACTGGCCAATCAGGGGGCGCGCTGCATGGATTGCGGCATCCCCTTCTGTCACCAGGGGTGCCCGGTCAACAACATCATTCCAGACTGGAATGATCTGGTCTACCGCAACCGGTGGAAGGAAGCGGTGGAGGTGTTGCACTCCACCAACAACTTCCCGGAATTCACCGGCCGCATCTGCCCGGCCCCGTGCGAGGCCGCCTGCACGCTGAACATCACCGATGAGGCGGTGACCATCAAGACCATCGAGCACGCCATCGTCGAGCGCGGCTGGGCCGAGGGCTGGATCAGGCCCGAGACCCACAAGCCCCGCACCGGCAAGACGGTGGCGGTGGTTGGCGGCGGCCCCGCCGGGATGGCGGCGGCGCAGCAACTGGCCCGCGCCGGCCATTCGGTGGTGCTGTTCGAGAAGAACGCCAAGGTCGGCGGCCTGCTGCGCTACGGCATTCCCGATTTCAAGCTGGACAAGGCGGTGATCGACCGCCGCCTGGCCCAGATGACGGCCGAGGGGGTCGAGGTCCGGGTCAACGCCCATGTCGGCGTCACCGTGTCGCCTCGGGAATTGCTGGACGGCTTCGACGCCGTGGTGCTGACCGGCGGATCGGAAAAGCCCCGCGACCTGCCGGTTCCCGGCCGCGATCTGGCCGGCGTTCACTTCGCCATGGACTTCCTGACCCAGCAGAACCGCCGCAATTGCGGCGAGGCGGTGGCGGGGGCCGATATCCTGGCCGCGGGCAAGAAGGTGGTGGTGATCGGCGGCGGCGACACCGGCGCCGATTGCGTCGGCACCTCCAACCGCCACGGCGCCGCCTCGGTCACCCAGATCGAGATCATGCCCAGACCGCCCGAGAAGGAGGACAAGGCCCTGTCCTGGCCGTTGTGGCCCAACCGGCTGCGCACCTCCAGCTCCCACGACGAGGGCTGCGACCGGCGCTGGTCGGTGTCGACCGGTGCCTTCCGGGGCGAGAACGGCCGGGTGGTCGGACTCGACTGCTTCCAGGTGGATGCCAGGTTCCAGAAGATTCCCGGCAGCGACTTCACACTCGACGCCGATCTGGTGCTGCTGGCCATGGGCTTCGTTCATCCGGTCCATGAGGGGCTGGTGGATGGCCTGGGGCTGGAAAAGGACCAGCGCGGCAACGTCAGGGCCGACACCGAATCCTATGTCACCTCGAACCCGAAGGTGTTCGCCGCCGGCGACATCCGCCGGGGCCAAAGCCTGGTGGTGTGGGCGATTCGCGAGGGGCGGCAAGCGGCCCGCGCCGTCGATGTTTTCCTGATGGGCGACAGCGATCTGCCGATGTGCTGAGCCGCCGTCGAATGGCCCCCTTCCGCCTGGGAAGGGGGCTTTTTCGTCAGTTCCTGACCAGATTCTCGAAAATATCCTCGATCTCCCGGACGGCCCCGTGGTCCTCGAAGATCAGGTTCGAACGCTCGGCGATCCTGGCCGACATGGCGGCGCGGAATGCCGGGTCGTTGCCCAGGCGCAGGCACAGATCCGCATAGCTCCCGGCGCTGTCGGCGACCAGGTCCGTCATGCCCATGGCAATATATTGGCCGAGGGTAAGACGGCTACGAAGGAACTCCCCCGGCCAGGTGACGATGGGGGACGCCATGGCGAAAGCCTCGTAGCTGGAATTGCCGCCACCGAAATGGATAGGGTCGAGATTGGCGTCGGCGAGCATCAGCAATCCCATGTAGGCCTGGCGCGACATGGGGGGCAGAAAGATCACCTGATCGACATGGTCTGGAAACACCGTTGCGAAGCGCTGGAGAAGCGCGTCATTCCAGGTAGGATGGCGACCACTGATCAGGATGATGCGGCCCTTGGGGTCGCGCCGCAGGATATCGGCCAGGATGTGGTCGAAATCGGGATGGAACTTGAACAGGGTCTGGGCGCAGACATAGAGGTGGTCGTCCTCGGCCAGGCCGTAATCGGCGCGGACGGGACGGGTGTCGGGGTGGGGTGGGCGCTCGTAGCAGAAGGTGAGGTGACGCATCTTGATGAGGCGTTCGGTGTAGTGCCGTTCGGCCCCATCCGGCTCGAACGCCTCCGACGACAGGAAATGGTCCATGTTGGGGATGCCGGTGGTGTCGGGATGGCCCCAACTCATCACCTGGACCGGCGCCAGCCGCGAATAGGCCAGGAAGTAGGTGAACGGGTCCATGCCGATATCGGGATAGAACAGGATGTCCAGTTCCTGGGCGGCCACCATGCCGCGGGCCGATTCCAGGTTTTCGGGCAGGACCGTCACTGCCTGGGCGCAGGCGTCGATGCGCCGGGCCATGGAATCGGCGTGGTGACGGGTGTGGAGGATGACGACGTCGAAACGCTGGCGGTCCAATGTCTCGATCATCCGCACCAGCAGCTTGCCGATGGTGTGTTCGCAAAGATAGCGGGAAATGATCCCCAGGCGGATGCGGCCGCCGGATTTCGGACGTGACGGGGCGCGCCAGCCCAGCGACGGCGCCAGATGCAGCAGTGCGCGGGCGGTGGCGGCTTGCAGATCGCGGTCGTCGAGGGCGTGATAGGCGAGCTGGAAATTGGTGCGGCCATTATGGTTGAGCGGGTCGAAGCCGGCGGCCGGCCGCGTCGTGATCCGGTCCAGCACCGCCGACAGGGTGGCGCGGCGGGCGGCGCTGTCCTCGACCGACGGAGCGATGACCGGGAACAGCTGTGCCTGGGCCAGGGTGGCGGCCACATGTCCCGGATTGATGTCCAGAAAGGCGGCATAGCATTCCGCCGCCTCGTCGGTGCGGTTCTGGGACTGGAGCAGGGCGGCGAGACGATGACTGGCGACGTAATCGTCGGGACGGAGGCGGAGGGCGTGGCGGAAGCACTCCTCGGCCGCGGCGGCGTCGCGGTCGAATACGGTATTGGCCAGGGCGACCAGGATATCGGGCTGATCGGGAACACGGTCCAGCGCCTGGCGCAGCAGGTCCGCCGCTTCATCGAGCCGGCCCTGCCAGTACCAGACCCGCGACAGGCCCAAGATGGCCTCCGATAGATTGGGGGATCGCTCGATGGCGCGGCCCTGAAGGGTCTCGGCCTCGTCGAGGCGACTTTGGGCCACCCGGACATTGCCCAGGGCGGACAGGGCCAGGGGGTGATCGGGATGCAGGGCCAGCGCCCGCTCCGCCAGTCCGGCCGCCTCGTCGGTCCGGCCCTGGCCGGCACGGATGCGGCACAGTTCGACCAGCAAGGTGACGGAATTGGGGGCGGCGTCCATCGCCTGGCGGAACAGGGTTTCGGCGGCCTCGTCGTTGCCGGCGGCCTGATGGGCGGTGGCGAGGCGGAACATGGTGTCGGCCGAACCCGGATTTAGGCCGAGCGCCTGGGTATAATGCCGCCGTGCGTCCTCGGCTTTGCCCTCCGACAGCAAGATGTCGCCCAGCAGCACCAGGGATTCGGCATGGCCGGGGCGCAGCCCAAGCGCCCGGCGGGCCAATTCGGCGGCCTCGGCCGGGCGGCCCTGGTGGGTCCGGACCGCCGCCAGATTGCACAAGGCCTCGGGATAGTCGGGCTGAACCTCCAGCGCCGCCGCATGGCAGCCGGCGGCGGCATCCAGCCGGCCGAGGGTCTTGAGGATGGCGCCGAGATTGGTCAACGCCCTGACGTTGCGGGGCGCTGTGGCCAGGACCGCCTGAAGATTGGCGGCGGCCTCCTCCAGCCGTCCCTGATCGACCAGGGCGCCGCTAAGATTGATGCGGGCGTTGAGGTTGTTGGCGTCGCGTCCCAGCGCCTGAAGGAAGGCGGCTTCCGCCTCGCGGGGGGCGCCGGCCATCAGCAGGGCGTTGCCCAGGTTGACGTGCAGCTCGGCCGCGTGAGGAACCGCGCGGACCGCTGCCTCGAATCGGGGAACCGCCTCGGCCGGCCGGCCGGCCTCCAGCAGGCAGATGCCCAGGTGGTTGTGGGTGTCGGCCAGGGTGGGGGCCAGCCGGACCGCCGTCTCGAACGACCGGATGGCGTCGTTCGGCCGTCCCAGGGCCTTTTGGGCCAGGCCGAGATTGATGAAGGCCTCGAACGACCTCGGCATCAGTTCGGCGACGGTGGCGAATCGCTTGGCGGCGCCGGCGGCGTCGCCGCGCCCCAGGGCGATGGCGCCAAGCATCTGGTAGGCGGGGGCGCATTTGCGGTCGAGGGAAATCAGCCAGGAACAGGTCTTCTCCGCTCCCGCGAAATCACCGGCGCGGTGCTGGTTCACCGCCTGCTGGAAAATGGATTGCAGCGATCGCCCCTGTGCCACGCCCTGATCTCCTTCGGTTTGGACGGCGAGGATAGCCGGATTGGGCATGGCCGAGAAGGCGGATTGCGTCGGCGGCTCCGATAGGACTTTTAAATATAAAATATATGCATGAATAACTATAAATTCAGTAAAAATTCAATTTAAATTGAATTTATCAGATGAATTGTTGCAAAATATGGTTGACGTTATTGTTCGTGCCGACCTAAAAGGCGCTCCCGGTATAAGACGATGGGGTTGGTTGGTATGGCGATCAATGATTTGCGATTCAAGTCAAAGCTGCTGCTAACGGTTGCTGTGTCCTTGCTTGGCATGATCGCGCTGGTCATGGCCGAGATCGGTGGCCTGCGCGAGGATTTGCTGGAAAGCCGCCGGGTCAAGACCCAGCATGTGGTCGAGGTTGCCCATGCCGCCATCTCTCTTTATGTCCGGGAGGCCCAGTCCGGCCGCATGAGCGAGGCCGACGCCAAGGCTGCCGCCCTTGCGGCCGTCAAGGCCATGCGCTATGGCGAGAACGAGTATTTCTGGATCAACGACATGACGGCGCGGACGCTGATGCATCCGATCCGTCCCGATCTGGACGGCAAGGACATGAGCGCCGTCACCGATCCCAGCGGCAAGAAGCTGTTCGTCGCGTTCGTCGAGACCGTGGCCAAGGACAAGGCCGGCTTCGTCGATTACCTGTGGCCGAAGCCCGGTTTCGATCAGCCGGTGGCAAAGCTGTCCTACGTCAAGGGCGTCGATGAATGGGGCTGGCTGGTCGGGTCCGGCATCTATATCGACGACGTGGACGCCGCCTTCCGCGCCAAGCTGATCACCATCGGATCCACCGCCCTGGTGGTGATGGCGTGCGTCCTGCTGGTGTCGTGGTGGATCGGCACCGGCATCGTCGGCGGCATGACCGGGGTTACCCTCGGCATCCGCAAGCTGGCCGGCGGCGACACCTCGGTGGTGTTCGATGGCGCCGGCCGCAAGGACGAGATCGGCGAACTGGTGGAGGCCGCCGAAGTGTTCCGCCGGAGCACGCTGGAGGTTCAGCGCATGTCGGAAGAGCGGGCCGAGACCCGCCGCCGGGCCGAGACCGAGCGCAAGGCCACCATGGGGAAACTGGCCGACGATCTGGAAAAGGGAGTGAAGTCGGCGGTGGCGGTGGTCAGCAATTCGTCGGTTCAGGTGCGGGAATCGGCCACCACCGTGTCGGGCGCCATCGACAGCGCGTCGCGCGAGACCCAGGAGATCGCCACCACCGCCCAGCAGACCAGCGCCAACGTGGAGACCGTGGCCGCCGCCGCCGAGGAGCTCAGCGCCTCCATCCGCGAGATCGGATCCCAGGTCGGTCAGAGCACCGCCATCGCCCGTTCGGCGGTGGAGGCGGCGCAACGGACCGATTCCGTGGTGCGCGGCCTGTCCGAGGCGGCCAAGCGCATCGGCGAGGTGGTCGAACTGATCAATTCCATCGCCGGCCAGACCAATCTGCTGGCGCTCAACGCCACCATCGAGGCGGCCCGCGCCGGCGAGGCCGGCAAGGGCTTCGCCGTGGTGGCGGGCGAGGTCAAGCATCTGGCCAATCAGACCGCCAAGGCCACCGACGAGATCGCCAGCCAGATTTCATCGATCCAGTCGACCACCGCCGAGGCGGTTGGCGCCATCGAGGAGATCGGCCGCACCATCGGTCGCATGGACCAGATCGCCGCATCCATCGCCACCGCGGTGGAGCAGCAGGGCGCCGCCACCGCCGAAATCGCCCGCAACGTCCACGAGGCGGCGGCCGGCGCCCAGAACGTTTCCCATCACATCGCGTCGGTCAGCCGCACCACCGGCGAGGCCGGCGCCGCCGCCCGGACGGTGTTGCAGGAAGCCGATGGACTGGCGCGCCAGTCCGATCTGCTGCGGGACGGCGTCGACCGCTTCCTTGGTGAAATCCGGACGATGTAGGGACGGCCAAGCGTGGTGTCCAGCACCATCATCAGGGCGAACCCGACCATGAGTCCGAGCGTCGCCGGCGTCTGGTGGCCGTTGCGGTGGGTTTCGGGAATCACCTCGTGCGAGACCACGAAGATCATCGCTCCCGCCGCCAGCCCCAGACCCGCCGGGTAGGCCGCCGCCAGCCCGCTGGACAGGCCGACTCCCAGCAGGGCTCCGACCGGTTCGAGCAAACCGCCGGCGGCGGCGGCCAGAATGGCGGTCGATGGACGGAAACCGGCACCGCGCAGGGCCAGCGCCACCGCCAGGCCTTCCGGAAGGTCCTGAAGGGCGATGGCGGTCGCCAGGGGCAGACCCACCGCCATGTCGGCCCGCGCGAAGGCGACGCCGATGGCCATGCCTTCCGGCAGGTTGTGAAGCGCGATGGCCAGGACGAACAGCCAGACCCGGCCGCACCGCTCGTGGCCGGGGCCGCACGGGCCGGTCTTGTCGTGCTCGTGCGGGGTGAACTCGTCCAGCCCCAGCATCAGCAGCACTCCGGCCGCCATGCCCAGCACCACCAGTCAGGCTCCCAGCGGCTTGCTGCCGAGAATCTCGCTCCCCGCCTCCAGCCCCGGCAGCAGCAGGGAGAAGGCGCTGGCCGCCAGCATCATTCCCGCCGCCAGTCCCAACAGGCTATCTTCGATCCGCTGTGGCAGGCTGCGAAACGTCAGGGCCGGCAAGGCGCCCAGGGTGGTGGCGGCGAATCCGGCCACTCCCCCCAGCAGGGCAAGGCGAACGGCTCCGGACTGCACCCCGGTGATCCCGACGACGCCGTGGCCGAGCAGGATGCCCACCGTCGCCAGGGCCGCCACCAGCCCCAGCGCGGACCAGGGATGCCGCCGTGCGTGCCCAAGCGCGAGGGCGGTCCAGGTCGGAGGCTGAATTGGGCGAGCGATGTCCATGCCGGTCGGGACGACACGGCGGCGGCGGTTGGGGCCGCCGCCGCGCCATTCCTCCTCCTTGCCTATTGTACTTCGGCCAGGGCGATGCCCAGCGCGTCGGCGACGCCCTTGCCATAGGCCGGATCGGCCTTCAGGCAGTTGCGGATGTGCCTGATCTGGATGTCCTTCGGCGCCTCGCCGACGGAGCGGGCGGTATTCTCGAACAGGATTTTCTGCTGCGCCGGGCTCATCAGGCGGAACAGGGCGCCCGGCTGCGAGTAGTAGTCGGTATCCTCGCGATGGTTCCAGTGGTCGGCGGCCCCTTCGACGCTGAGCGGCGGCTCGGCGTAATCGGGCTGTTCCGCCCATTGGCCCTCGTTGTTGGGTTCATAGCCCAGGGTGCCGCCGTGATTGCCGTCGACCCGCATGGCGCCATCGCGGTGATAGCTGTGGGCGGGGCAGCGCGGCGCGTTGACCGGGATCAGGTGATGGTTGACCCCCAGCCGGTAACGCTGGGCATCGCCATAGGAGAACAGGCGGCCTTGCAGCATCTTGTCGGGCGAAAAGCCGATTCCGGGAACCACGTTGGCCGGATTGAAGGCGGCCTGCTCGACCTCGGCGAAGAAATTCTCGGGATTGCGGTTCAGCTCCATGACCCCCACCTCGATCAGCGGGTAGTCCTTGTGCGGCCAGATCTTGGTGAGATCGAAGGGGTTGTAGGGCACCTTGGAGGCGTCGGCTTCCGGCATGATCTGGACGAACATGGTCCATTTGGGGAAGTCGCCCTTTTCCAGGCTTTCGTAAAGATCGCGCTGGTGGCTTTCGCGGTCCTTTCCGATCACCGCCTCGGCCTCGGCATCGCTGAGATTGCGGATGCCCTGCTGGCACTTCAGGTGGAACTTGACCCAGTGGCGTTCCCGGTTCGCATTGATGAAGCTGAAGGTATGGCTGCCGAAACCGTGCATGTGGCGATAGGTGGCGGGAATGCCGCGATCGCTCATGACGATGGTGACCTGATGCAGCGCCTCGGGCAGCGAGGTCCAGAAGTCCCAGTTGTTCTTGGCGCTGCGCATGTTGGTGCGCGGGTCGCGCTTCACCGCGTGGTTGAGGTCGGGGAATTTCAGCGGGTCGCGCAAAAAGAATACCGGCGTGTTGTTGCCGACCAGATCCCAGTTGCCTTCTTCGGTATAGAACTTGACGGCGAAGCCCCGGATGTCGCGTTCGGCGTCGGCGGCGCCCCGTTCGCCGGCCACGGTGGTGAAGCGGGCGAACAGGTCGGTCTTCTTGCCGACCTGCGAGAAGATTTTGGCGCGGGTGTACCGGGTGATGTCGTGCGTCACCGTGAAGGTGCCGTAGGCCCCCGACCCCTTGGCATGCATGCGGCGCTCGGGGATTACCTCGCGGTCGAAATGCGCCAGCTTCTCCAGATACCAGACGTCTTGCAACAGCATCGGACCGCGCGGGCCGGCGGTCATGACGTTCTGGTTGTGGGCGACCGGGCATCCGGCATTGGTGGTCAGGCGCTTGTCGTCATCCATGGTCGATCTCCTCCTGAAAGGCGCTTCGTCATCCGTTGGTTGTGGGAATCATGATGCCATCGGAAGCTGATTGACGCAAACCGCAATATTTTGACAATCTAATCGATTGAGGCGATCACCTGAGCTTAGCCGTTCCTGAAGAATCCCATCAGGCGGTTGAGTTCGCGCGACTGTTCCTCCAGCGAATGGGCGGCTGCCGTGCTTTCCTCGACCAGGGCGGCGTTCTGCTGGGTCATCTCGTCCATCTGGGTGATGGCGGAATTGACCTGATCGATGCCCGAGGCCTGTTCGGCCGAGGCCGCCGCGATCTCGCCGACGATGTCGGCGACCCGCTTCACCGCCGACAGGATGTCTTCCAGGGTCTTGCCGGCGCCCTTGACCAGTTCGGCGCCGCTCTTGACCTCGCCGGTGCTCTGGCCGATCAGGCCCTTGATCTCCTTCGAGGCCTGGGCCGAGCGCTGGGCGAGGTTCCTCACCTCCTGGGCGACCACGGCGAAGCCCTTGCCGGCGTCGCCGGCCCTGGCCGCCTCCACCGCCGCGTTCAGCGCCAGCAGGTTGGTCTGGAAGGCGATCTCGTCGATCATGCCGACGATGTCGCCGATCTTCTGCGAACTGCCCTCGATTCGGGTCATGGCGTTGACCGCGTCGGACACCACCTGGCCGCCGCCGGCGGCGATCTCGCGGGCGCCGGCCGCCAACTGGTTGGCCTGCTGGGCGTTGGCGGCGTTCTGGCGGACGGTGGCGGCCAGTTCCTCCATGGAGGCGGCGGTTTCCTCCAGCGCCGAGGCCTGCTGCTCCGAGCGTTCCGACAGGTCCTGGCTGCCGGCGGCGACCTCGGAGGCGGCCGAGCCGATCTGGCCGGCGGCCGAATTGATGTTGGCGACTATTTCCGACAGCTTGTCGGCGGTGCGGTTGACGTCGTTCTTCAGTTGTCCGAATACGCCGGAATACTCGCCGGCGATGCGTCGGGTCAGGTCGCCCTCGGCGACCGCGCCCAGAACGTCGGCCACGTCCTTCAGGGCGATTCCGGTCAGGCGGACCAGATTGTTGACGCCCTCGCACAGGTTGAGCAGGAAGCCGTCCTTGCCGTCGAGATCGATGGAGCGGTCGAGGTCGCCGTTGCTGGCGGCCTTGGCGACCTCGGCCACCTCGGCGACGATGGCGGCCTCGCGTTTCCTCTGCTCCTCCTCGGCCTTGCGGCTTGCCTCCTCGGCCTCGCGCTGCTCGTCCTCCATCCGCTTCTTGTCGACGGCGGCCTGCTTGAACACCTCGACGGCGCGGCAGATGTCGCCGACCTCGTCGCCGCGGCCGGATCCGCCGATCTCGACGTTCAGTTCGCCCTTGGCCAGCCTGGACATGACCTCCAGGATTCCGCCCAGCGGCACGATGATCGAGCGCACGATCACCACCGCCAGGACGATTCCGACCAGCAGGGCGGCCACCGCGGCGGTGATGGCCAGCGTACGGCTGTTGGCGGCGGTCTCGACGCCGTGATCGTATTCCTTCTTGGCGACCTGGTCCTGAAGGGCGATCAGGGCGTTCAACTCGCCGATGGCGGTCGCGAATTTCGGTCCGGCATCCCCGCGCATGTTGGCCATGGACGCGGCGAGATCTCCGGCCTTGGCCTGGGCCAGGGTGCGGTTGCGGCTCTCCTGGTAGGCGGGCAGGGCCTTGACGAATCGCTCGGCGATCGTCTTTTCCTCGGGGGTGAGGTAGGTGGCGAGAAACGCCTTCAGTTCCTTGTCGGCTTTCCGGTCCAGGCCGGCGACTTCGGCGATGATCTCGTCCATGCGGCCGGTGGCCGCGCCCGAGGCGGCGAAGATGGCGTCGGCGCGCATGCGGTGCATGGAATCGCCGACGGTGTTCAACTGGACCAGCACGACGGTGCGGTCCTCGTACACCGTCTTGAGGCCGGCCAGGATCGAGGCCTGCCCCATGACGCCAACCCAGGCGATGGCGATCATGAAGACGGCCATGGCCGCGGTCAGGAAGGCCAGTCGGCCGCCGATTCGGACGCTCGCGAACATCAAAGGTCTCCCACCAGTATCAGTTGCCGGTCAACTGCCTCGGCATGAGGCAGTATTGCCCATGAATGCGGCACTGTCGACATGCGCTGACGTCAGGGCAATTACGGATGGCTTGACGGCCCTCAAGGTGACGGCGGCGGGACCGGGGCAAGGTCTGTCGGTCAATGTCGCAAGGATAGTGTATCCATGGCCACCATTCCGCTGATGGAACCCGCCTACAAGGGGTCGCAGGGTCCCGTGTTCTTCGCCGCCGGCTTTCGTCCGTTCTTTCTGTTCGCGGCGCTTCAGGCGGCGGTCATGCTGCCGTTGTGGCTGCTGGTGTTCTTCGCCGTCCTGCCCGCCCCGGCCGACTGGAACCCGGTGGTGTGGCACGCCCACGCCATGGTGTTCGGTTTCGCCGGCGCCGCCATCGGCGGCTTCCTGCTGACGGCGGTTCCCAACTGGACCAATTCCCACCATGTTTCCGGCCGGCCGCTGATGCTGCTGTTCGGCGTCTGGCTGGCCGGCCGCGTGGCCGTCGCCCTGGCGGGCGTGCTGCCGCCGCTGGCGGTGGCGATCATTGATCTCGGCTATCTGCCCATTCTGGCCGCCCTGCTGGCCAAGCCGCTGATCGATGCCGGCAAGTGGCGTAACATCGCCTTCCTGCCTATCCTGGGGGTGATGTGGCTGGCCGATCTGTGTGCTCATCTGGAGGCGCTCACCGGCAACGCCACCGGATTGAAGGGCATCTATCTCGGCATCTTCGTGGTGCTGCTGATGATCGTCATTGTCGGTGGCCGCATCGTGCCGTCGTTTACCCAGAACTGGCTGCGCATGCAGGGCAAGCCGGTGGAAATCCCCCCCGTGGCCTGGATCGAGAAGGGCGGCGCGGCCGGCAGCCTCGTCCTGGCGGCGGCGGCCCAGCTGGTGGCGCCGTCCTCGGCCGTCGCCGGCATCCTGGCGCTGGCGGCGGCGGCCATTCACGGTTACCGCATGTCGCGCTGGCACGGATTGGCCACCTTCGCCAGCCCGATCCTGGCGGTGCTGCATGTGGGATATGCCTGGATGGTGCTGGGCTTCGCCCTGCTGGGGCTGGCGTCGTTCACCGACGTCCTGCCGGCCTCGGCGGCGGTGCACGCCCTGACCGCCGGTTCCATCGGGACCATGGTGATCGGGGTGATGAGCCGCGCCGCCCTGGGGCATTCCGGCCGCCCCCTGGTGGTGTCGCCGGTCACGGTGGCCGCCTATGTCATGATCTCGGCCGGGGCTCTGCTCCGGGTGGTGGCGCCGGTGATTCCCGAGGCCATGTCGGCCCTGACCCTGGCCGGCGGCGTGATCTGGACGGCGGGATGGCTGGCCTATGCGGTGATCTACTTCCCCGTCACCACTCAGCCGAGAGCGGATGGCCGTCCGGGATAAGTCCAGGATTGCCTTTTATGGAGGCATTATGGGGGCGGTGTCGCATTTTGACGAAGACACCGCCCTATTTTTTTGCTCAAGTGTGACCAGATACATAGGGAATTCAGGCATCGGCGACTAGACTTCCGTCCGATCATCGCAGCGGAGCTCCGTACATGGGATGCAAGGTGAAGTTTTGGGGGGTGCGGGGAAGCATCGCCTGTCCTTCGCCCGAGCATGTGGTCTATGGCGGCAATACCAGCTGCATTTCCGTCACCACCGACGCCGGGGTGATCGTGTTCGACGCCGGCACCGGCATCCGTTCGCTGGGGGGCGAACTGATGCGGCTGGGCGTCAAGGAAGCCCACCTGTTCTTCACCCATACCCATTGGGATCATATCAACGGCTTTCCGTTCTTCACGCCGGCCTACGTGCCGTTCTTCAAGCTGCACATCCACGGCGCCCGGTTGGAGGGACCCCCCAAGGGCATCCGTCACGTCCTGTCGGCCCAGATGGAATCGCCCAACTTTCCGGTGCCGCTGGCCATCATGCAGGGTATCGCCTCGGACGAGGATTTCGACGTGGGCAGCGTGTTCACTCCCTATGACGGGGTGGTGGTGCGCACCGGCCGGCTGCGCCATCCCAACGGCGCCTGTGGCTATCGGGTCGAGGCCGGCGGCGCCGCCATCGCCTATATCACCGATACCGAGCACCTGCCCGGCCAGCCGGACGGGAATGTCCTGGCCCTGGTGGATGGCGCCGACCTGATGATCTACGACTGCACCTACACCGACGACGAGTTTCCCGCCCGCGTCGGCTGGGGCCATTCCACCTGGCAGGAGGCGGTTCGCCTGGCCCGCGCCGCCGGGGTCAAGCGTCTGGCCATCTTCCACCACGATCCCGATCATACCGACCCGGTCATGGCCCGTATCGAGGCCGAGGCGACGGCGGCGTGGGACGGCGCCTTCGTGGCCCGCGACGGCATGGAGGTGGCGGTCGGCTGAATTCCCAGGGAATTCACGGCGTCACCGGCAGGGTGAACAGGAACGTGCTTCCCTCGCCGGGCCGTGATTCGACCCAGATCCGCCCCTGGTGGTGTTCGACGATCTTCTTGCAGACGGACAGGCCGATGCCGTTGCCCTCGAAGGTGCCGCGGGCGTGCAGGCGCTGGAAGATGCCGAAGATGCGCCCGAAATACTTTTCGTCGATGCCAAGACCGTTATCGGTGACCGCAAGACGCCAGAAGGCGCCGTCGCGCTCCGCGGAAACTCCAACCACCGGGGCACGGTCGGGGGCATGGTACTTGAGGGCGTTGCCGATCAGATTCTGGAACAGCCGGACCAGTTCGCTCCGGTTGCCGACGACGCGGGGCAGGGCGGCGACGTCGACCCGTCCCCGTGTCTCCTCGATGGCGGGGCCAAGATTGCCGACAGCCTCGGCGGCGACCTCGCCCAGGTCGACCGGGGCCGGGGGATCGGGGGCGCGGCCGATCCGCGAATATTGCAGCAGGTCCAAGATCAGATGATCGAGACGCTGGGCGCCGTCCCGGGCGAAGCCGATGAACTCGCGGCATTCCCCGTCGAGGCTGCCCTCAAGGCGACGTTCCAGCAAGGTGAGGTAGCTGCTGATCATCCTGAGCGGTTCGCGGAGGTCGTGGGAGGTCACATAGGCGAACTGCTCCAGATCGGTGTTCGATCGTTCCAGGGCTCCGGCCTTTTCCGCCAGGATATCCTGGCTGCGCCGCAGTTCGGCGGTCATGTCCAGGGCCAGCCGTTCGGCGCGCTGCCGCTGGCGGGCGATGGAAACGATGATGGCGAACAGCAAGATGTTGATGGTCAGGCCGCCGGCGGCGATAACCATTGATTGCTGCGCCTCTCCGGCGGAAATGTAGTTGCCGCGGGCGTAGAGGTAGAGGGTCCAGGCATGGCCGCCGTTGCGGACGACCGACGTTTCCGACAGTTCGGGGGCGTGCTTGCCGAACTGGCAGAGCTGGTCCTGGTCGCTGTCGAAGATCAGGCTGTCTTGCGACGGCGCTTCGCCGTCGTGGATCTCGAAGTCGAGCTTTCCCATGCCGGCGCCCAGGATGCCGGCCATCAGGTCCCTGACGCGGAACGGGCTGTAGACGAATCCCCGGATGGCGGCGCGGCGCTGCTCGACCGTGTCGATGGGCATGCCCGGGCGGTAGACCGGCAGGTAAAGCAGGAAGCCGGGCTGAATGTCGCTGTCGGTTTCCTGGACCAGCGTCACCTTGCCCGACAGGGCGGCTTCGCCGCTGTCGCGGGCACGCTCCATGGCGGCGCGCCGCACCGGTTCGGAGAATATGTCGTAGCCGAACGCCCGCAGATTGCGGCCGATGAAAGGCTCCAGGTAGATGATGGAGGTGTAGACGTCCCGTTCGCCCTGCGGCCGGATGGAATAGCCGGGGAACCCTTCGGCGCGGATGGCCTCGGTATGGGAGTGTCGTTCCTCGGGTCGGACAACCGCGCTGTAGCCGATTCCCTGGATACCGGGGTAATAGCGGTCGATGGCGGTGGTGGCGACGAAGGCTCGCCATTCGGCGCGGGACACTTCCGCCGACGACTGGAACAGGCCTACGCCCGAACGCAGCACCGCTTCATAGGCCTGCATGCGCCGGGCGATGGAGGTTCTGACGTCCTGGGCATGGAAACGAAAGCGGTCCCGCGCCAGTTCCCGCACGAAGGCGTTGGAGACGTGCCAGGCCGCGATGGTCAGGATCAGCGAGCACAGCAGGACAACCCAGGCGGTGGCTGGATGATGCAGCAGGCGCATGCCCTTGCTGGAAACTGGCTTGTCCATCCCCGGTACTCGAACTCGACGGCCCCGCCATCCTATCCCGAAGGATAGGGGATGGCTAGGGGCATCCCCCCTCTATCGGTATAGATACCTATGCCGGTGAGGGGGCGAGGGGGGAATCAGTCGGTCCGCTGAATCAGGTGGAAGCCGAACGGGGTTTCCACCACACCGCTGATCTCTCCGGCCGCCAGGGCGAAGGCGGCGGCATCGAATTCCGGAACCATGGCGCCCATGGGAAAAAAGCCGAGATCGCCGCCTTCTTCCGAGGACGGGCAATCGGAATACTGACGCGCCATCTGGCCGAAATCGGCGCCTTCCTTGATCTCGTCCAGAATTCCGTTGATGGCGGCCAGGGCCTCTTCCTTGGAGCGGGTGGCCTGGGAGCGCATGGACCCCTTGTACATCAGCAGGATATGGGCGGCGCGAATCTGGGACGACATGGCAAGGCTCCGAAGGAATTTGGGAAGGGGCGCCAATGTAGACTTATTGGCGCTGCTTCACCAGTTCATGAATCAGGATGGCGGCCGTGGCGGCCACATTCAGCGACTGTATCCGGCCCGAGCCGGCAATGGTGACGACATCGTCGCAGGCGGCCAGGGTGGCGGGCGGCAGGCCGTGTTCCTCGTTGCCGAGGATGACCGCCACGGGCTTTGCCGAGGGTGCCAGCGCCTCGGCCAGCGGCCGCCCCGAACCCAGGGCGGTTCCGATGACCCGGTGGGAATCCCTGAGACGCTTCAGGGCGGGAAGGAGCTTCGGGGTACGGATGACGTCCAGCCATTCCAGGCCGCCTTCCGAGACCCGGCGGGCAGCCTCGGACGGCAGGGCCTGGGCCGGGTGATCCGACACGATCAGGCGTTCCAGGCCGAAAAAGGCCATGGTGCGGGCGATGGCGCCCAGGTTGTGGGGGTTGCCGATGCCGTCCAGGATCAGCAGCGGCCGCTTCCACGCCCGCGCCTCGGCCGGATCGAAGATCAGGATCGGCTTGGGGGCGGCGATGGCGACGATGCCGCCGTGCAACTGGGTGCCGGCGATCTTGGACAATTCCTCGGTGGAAACCATGCGGTAGGGCTTGTGCCCCTTGGCCATCATGGCGCAGAAGTCGCCGGCCAACGCCTTCATGCGCTCGTCGTAGAACAGCCGCTCGGCCCGCCTGGGGTCGTGTTCGAACAGGGCCCTGACCGCCGGCAGGCCGGTGACCCGCTCGAAATCGTCCTTGTCGCGGGGCGGCTTGTGCCGGAAGGGGGGACGTGCCATTGCTGTGCCGATTCGTGATGGTGCGCGGGAGAGAGTTGTGACTCGCCTGATCTTGTTCAACAAGCCCTATGACGTGCTGACCCAGTTCAGCGATCGCGAGGGCGGGCGGGCGACCCTGAAGAAGTACGTCGACATTCCCGGAGTCTATGCCGCTGGCCGGCTGGACCGCGATTCCGAGGGGCTGCTGGTTCTGACCGATTCCGGCCCGCTGATCCGCCGGATCAGCGATCCCCGCCACAAGCTGGCCAAGACCTATTGGGCGCAGGTCGAGGGCTGCCCCGCCGAGTCCGACCTTGAACCGTTGCGTCGGGGGGTGATCCTCAACGACGGCCCGACCTTGCCGGCGGGGGCGCGGCTGATGGCCGAGCCCGAGGGATTGTGGCCGCGCGATCCCCCCATCCGCTACCGTGCCGCCATTCCCACCGCCTGGATCGAACTGGTCCTGCGCGAGGGCCGCAACCGGCAGGTTCGCCGCATGACCGCCGCCATCGGCTTTCCGACCTTGCGCCTGATTCGCCGGGCGGTGGGGGAGTGGACCCTTGACGGCCTCGCCCCCGGCCAATGGCGGGAGATCACGCCGCCATCCGTTCGTCCAGCACCAGCCGCAAGGCCTCGACCGCCTCGGCCAACTGGTCGCGGCTGATCACCAGCGGCGGGGCGAATCGGATGGTGTTGCGGTGGGTGTCCTTGGTCAGGACTCCCCTGGCCGCCAGTCCGAGACAGACGTCATTGGCGCCGATGCGGGCCGGATCAAACTCGATGCCGATGAACAGGCCGCGTCCCCGGATATCTTGGATCAGGGGGCTGGCGAGGCTGTGAAGACGCTCCATCAGCCAGGTGCCCAGATCGGCGGCGCGCTGGCTCAGCCTTTCGTCCTCCAGCACCCCCAGCGCCTCGAATCCGACGGCGGCGGCCAGCGGATTGCCGCCGAAGGTGCTGCCGTGATCGCCGGGCCGGAACACGTCGATGACGTCGCGGCGGGCCAGGAACAGCGAAACCGGCAGCATCCCGCCGCCCAGCGCCTTGCCCAGGGTGACGGCGTCCGGCCTGACGCCATCGTGTTCGCAGGCCAGCACCCGGCCGGTGCGGCCCAGGCCGGTCTGGACCTCGTCGGCGATCAGCAGCACGTTGCGGGCGGTGCAGATGTCGCGGCAACGGGCGAGATAGCCGGGCGGTGGCACGATGATGCCGCCCTCGCCCTGGATGGGTTCCACCAGAAAGGCGGCGGTATCGGGCGTGATCGCCCGCTCCAGGGCATCGGCGTCTCCGAATGGAACGGAAACGAAGCCGCCGGGATAAGGTCCGAACCCGTCGCGGTACTGTCCGACGGTAGACATGCCGACGATGGCGATGGTGCGGCCGTGGAAATTGCCGGCGGCCGAGATGACGCGGGCCTGTCCCGGCGGCACCTTCTTGACGGTGTAGGCCCATTTGCGGGCCGCCTTCAGGGCGGTTTCCACCGCCTCGGCGCCGGTATTCATGGGTAGGGCGCCATCCATGCCGGTCATGCGGCACGCCCGCTCCAGGAAGCGGCCCAGCGGCCGGGTGTGGTAGGCGCGAGACACCACCGCCAGCCGCCCGGCCTGCTCGGTCAGGGCCTTGACGATGCGGGGATGGGAATGGCCGAAGCTGACGGCGGAGTAGCATCCCATCATGTCGATGTAGCGCCGGCCGTCCTCGTCCCACACCTCGGCGCCCAGTCCCTTGACCAGGACGATGGGCAGGGGATGGTAGTTGTTGGCGCACCATTTGCGTTCCAGGGCGATGGTATTGCTCATGGCTGGGCTCCCGTGGCTGTCGCCGCGCCGATCAGGGCTTCCACCAGTCGGGCGGTGCGGCGGTCGATGTCATGGTTTGGATTGTATTCGGCGATCTCCAGGCCCAGGCAGCGGGGCGAGGCCAGCAGCGGCGTCAGCGCGGCCAGCAGGGCGTCGCCGCGGATGCCGCCCTCCACCGGGCTGCCGACGCCGGGGGCGTCCAGCGGATCGACGGCGTCGAGATCCAGGCTGATTCCGAACGGGCCGTCGCCGGCCGCCTCGGCCAGCACGCGGGCCAGGCCTTGTCGCTCGATCTCGGCCATGTGGGTGACGGCGACCCCCATCCGGGCGGCCAGCACCACTTCCTCCGGCTCGAAGCTGCGCACTCCCACCAGCCGGATGCAGCCGGGGGCGAAGACGGGACAGGGGCAGGCGGCCGCCGTCAGCCTCGGGTGGCACTCTCCCATCAGGCACGCCACCGGCATGCCGTGCAGGGCGGACGACGGGCTGGTCTGGGGGACATGGCAATCCATGTGGGCGTCGATCCACACCAGCCGGAAGCCGGTGACGCCGGCCGGGGCACGCCGCATGCCGGTCCAGGTGCCGACCGCGATGGAATGATCGCCGCCGATAACGACGGGGAAGCGGCCCCGCCGGCATTCGCTTTCGACCCGGCGGGCGAGGCGGTCACAGACATCGGCCACCACCATGTCGGCGGAGCGGCCCGGGGGGGCGGTGACGGCGATGTCGATCCAGGGAATGGCGGCATCGGCGGCCGGGCGGCGCAGGGCGGCGGGACCATCGGCGCAGCCCCGGTCGCGGGCGCCGTGCCCGCAGCCGACGGCGATGATGATGCTGTCGCGGTTCCCGCCGGTCATGGCGGCCTCCGATGCTGCTTCCCCTTATATCTGTGGGGGCGGAGGCGGCTTGGCGAGAGGGGACGGAGGAATTATGGCCTCGGGTGGACGGAGGTCCGGAAAAGTCGACGGCCCCCGAATCGCTTCGGGGGCCGTGCGGCATCGCCGCCGTGGCGGGCGAGGGTTACTCCACCGGCTCCTTGCGGGCCTTGGCGTAGCCGACGCCTTCCAGCGATTGCTCGATCTCGTCCAGGATGGCGGGATCGTCGATGGTCGCCGGCATCTTGAATTCCTGATTGTCGGCGATCTTCTGCATGGTGCCGCGCAGGATCTTGCCCGAGCGGGTCTTGGGCAGGCGGTTGACCACGGTGCAGGTCTTGAAGGCGGCCACCGGGCCGATCTTCTCGCGCACCAGCTTCACCACCTCGGCGATGACCTGGTCGTGGCTCTTGGTGACGCCGGCCTTGAGGCAGATGAAGCCCAGCGGCAACTGGCCCTTCAACTGGTCGGCCACGCCGATCACGGCGCATTCCGCCACGTCGGGATGGCTGGCCAGCACTTCCTCCATGCCGCCGGTGGACAGGCGGTGGCCGGCGACGTTGATGATGTCGTCGGTGCGGCTCATGACATAGGCGTAGCCGTCCTCGTCGATCATGCCAGCATCGGCGGTCTTGTAGCAGCCGGGGAACTCGGAATAATAGGCGTCGACGCAGCGCTGATCGGCGTTCCACAGGGTCAGCAGGGCGCCGGGCGGCAACGGCAGCCGCACCACCAGCGAGCCGACCTTGCCGGCCTCGCAGGGCTGATGCCCCTCGTCCAGCACTTCCAGGCCCCAGCCGGGAACCGGCTTGGTGGGCGAGCCCGGCTTGATGGGGAATTCGTGCAGGCCGAGGCAGTTGGCGGCGATGGCCCAGCCGGTCTCGGTCTGCCACCAGTGATCGACCACCGGAACCTTCAGGTTGGTGACCGCCCAGTTGATGGTGTCGGGGTCGGAGCGCTCGCCGGCCAGGAACAGGGCGCGGAAGCCGGTCATGTCGTACTTCTTCAGAAGCTCGGCATTGGGGTCTTCCCGCTTGATGGCGCGAAACGCGGTGGGCGCCGTGAACAGCGAGGCGATCTTGTGCTGGCTGATCATGCGCCAGAAGGCGCCGGCGTCGGGGGTTCCGACCGGCTTGCCCTCGTAGACCACGGTGGTGCTGCCGTTCAGCAGCGGGCCGTAGCAGATGTAGGAATGCCCGACCACCCAGCCCACGTCGGACGCCGCCCAGAACACCTCGCCCGGCTTGATGTCGTAGACGTATTTCATGGACCACAGCAGCGCCACCATGTGGCCGCCGTTGTCGCGGACCACGCCCTTGGGCTGGCCGGTGGTGCCCGAGGTGTAGAGGATGTAGAGCGGATCGGTGGCCTTGACCGGCACGCAATCGGCCGGCTTGGCCTTGGCCGCCGCCTCTTCCCAATCCAGGTCGCGGCCGGCGGTCATTTCCGCCCTGGCCTGCGGGCGCTGGTACATGATGGTGTGGCCGGGCTTGTGCTCGGACATGGCGATGGCCTCGTCCAGCATGGGCTTGTAGGGCAGCACCTTCGAGCCCTCGATGCCGCACGACGCCGACAGGATCAGCTTGGGCTGGGCGTCGTTGATGCGCACCGCCAGCTCGGACGGCGCGAAGCCGCCGAACACCACGGAATGGATGGCGCCCAGGCGCGCCACCGCCAGCATGCCGATCACCGCCTCGGGGATCATGGGCATGTAGAGCAGGACGCGGTCGCCCTTGCCGACGCCGAGCGCGGCCATGGCGCCGGCCAGGCGCGACACCTGATCCAGCAGGTCGTCGTAGCTGATGGTGCGGCCGGTGTTGGTGACCGGGCTGTCGTAGATGATGGCGGCCTGCTTGCCGCGGCCGTCCTTCACATGGCGGTCGACCGCATTGTAGCAGGTATTGGTCTCCGCGCCGACGAACCAGCGGTAGAACGGTTTGTTGGAATCGTCGAGGACCTTGTCCCAGGTCTTGTACCAATGGACGCTCTGGGCCGCCTCGCCCCAGAAACCGGTCGGGTCCTTCAGTGATCTGTCGTAGGCTTGCTGGTATGGGTTGGTCATGTCGGACAGGTTCCTCTGCTTTGCCACTCTTTGATCGGGGGACGTTGAACGCGCGCAAGCGGGTGGCCGCCCCTCCATACGAGTGGGGAGAATGCCGCAAAACAGCTAATATTGCAAAGGTCGTTTGGACGGGGAGGAAGCCAGTGGTTCCGCGCTCTGCGCGACGGATTGGCAAAGGATGTTACATCCCCGCTCCGCTTAAACGGGTAGGGGCGGCGACCGGACGGGACTAGGCGGCGCGAGGAACCCGGGCGGCCTCCCGCGCCGCGTCGCCGAAAGCGTCAGTGGTGCGTGGACGTGATGCGCGACAATTCGTCCTTGATCCGCAATTTCTTGCGTTTCAGGTCATTGATGCGGGCGGTGTCGGGATTGAGGCTGCGAATCTGGGATTCAATGTCCGATTCAATGGCAGCGTGCTTGGCTTTCAAGGACTCGATACGGTCATGAAGGCTCATCAGTATCCTCCCTCCTGGGTAGGTGATCTTGAAAGTTTATTCCTGAGAATGGCCGGTTGTCAGCAGGGAAATTGCCCTGGACCGCCACCTGGGCTAAGGTTTGATGTCGATTCGATGAAGGATTATTCCCATGCAGGACTCCCCGCCGTGACCGTGCCGCCGCAACGCCTGATCGTGGGAATCAGTGGGGCCTCGGGGATCATCTATGGCATTCGAATCCTGGAGATGCTGCGCCGCCTCGGAGTTGAATCCCATCTGGTGATGAGCCGGGCCGCCGAGATCACCCTGGCCCACGAAAGCGACATCAAGCTGGCCGATGTCCGCGCCCTGGCCGCAATCTGGCACAAGGCCGAGGATATCGGCGCCGCCCCGGCCTCGGGCTCGTTTCCCGCCATGGGGATGATCGTGGCGCCGTGCTCGATCCGCACCATGAGCGAGATTGCCACCGGGGTCACCTCCTCGCTGTTGACCCGCGCCGCCGACGTCGCCTTGAAGGAGCGTCGCCGGCTGGTGCTGATGGTGCGCGAGACGCCGCTGCATTCCGGCCATATCCGCACCATGTTGAGCCTGTCGGAGATGGGGGCGGTGATCGCTCCGCCGGTGCCGGGGTTCTACGCCCGTCCCGCCAGCCTGGACGAGATGGTGGAACACACCGCCGGCCGCATGCTCGACTTGTTCGGACTGGATTGCGGCACCATTCGCCGCTGGGGCGAATAGCGCCACCATATCACCGTCTTCTAATTATTGTATTTCCAATACTGTGGCCTTATCGGCCACCGTTGGTAGCT
>NZ_CACVCH010000093.1 GCF_902729425.1 Magnetospirillum sp. SS-4
CAAGAACTGGAGGAAGGGGGCATGAAAACCGCCGGAACCAAGCCGATCCGCAAGCTGCGCTGCGCCGTCTATACCCGCAAATCCACCGAGGAAGGCCTCGAGATGGAGTTCAACTCGCTGGATGCCCAGCGGGAATCCTGCGAAGCTTATGTCGCCAGCCAGAAGGCCGAGGGCTGGGTGCTGGTGCCGACCCATTACGACGATGGCGGTTTTTCCGGCGGCACGCTGGAACGCCCCGGCCTGAGGCGCCTGCTCGGCGATATCGAAGCCGGGCTGGTGGACGTGGTGGTGGTCTACAAGATCGACCGCCTGTCGCGCTCGCTGATGGATTTCTCCAAGCTGGTCGAGGTGTTCGACCGCAACAACGTCACCTTCGTCAGCATCACCCAATCCTTCAACACCACCACCTCCATGGGGCGGTTGACGCTGAACATCCTGCTGTCCTTCGCCCAGTTCGAGCGGGAAGTGATTGGCGAACGCGTCCGCGACAAGGTGGCCGCGTCGCGGCGCAAGGGAATCTGGATGGGCGGGCCGCTGCCCTTTGGCTACCGCTGCGCCGACCGCAAACTGCTGGTGGTGGAGGAAGAAGCCGCAATCGTCCGCATGATCTTCGAACGTTTCGTCCGCCTCGGCTCCGCCACCATGCTGGTGCGGGAACTGGTCGCCGAGGGCGTCACCCGCCGCGGCAAGAAGCTGGACAAGGGCGGCCTCTACAAGATGCTGGCCAATCCGCTCTATATCGGCAAGGCGGTCCACAAGGGCGTCGCCTATGACGGCGAGCACGAGGCCATCATCGATCAGGCCCTATGGGACAAGGTCCGCTCCATCACCGAGGTCTCCCCCCGCGTCCGCGCCAACCGCACGCGGGTGCAGACACCGGCCCTGCTGAAGGGGCTGATCTTTGCCCCCGGCGGTCGGGCGATGACGCCCTCCCACACCCGCAAGAAGGGGCGGCTGTACCGCTATTACGTCACCACCAGCATCATCAAGGAAGGCCCCGAGGCCTGTCCGGTCGGTCGCGTCCCCGCCGCCCAGGTCGAGAACGCGGTGATCAACCAGTTGCGCTCGCTGCTGCGCACCCCGGAGATGGTGGCCCGCACCTGGAAAAGCGTCCGCGCCGAGGGCGAGGCCATGACGGAGAAGGAGGTGGCTGCCGCCCTGGGCCAGCTTGATCCCCTGTGGGACGAATTGTTCCCCGCCGAGCAGACCCGCATCGTCCAGCTTCTGGTGGAACGGGTCGACATCTCCCCCGAAGGCATCAACATCGCGCTCCGCACCGAGGGGCTGGCCCAACTGGCCGGGGAACTGAAACCGGCCCGTGGCCGGAGGGCCGCAGCATGACCACGGTGTTCGTGTCGATGACCTTCCGCCGCATCGGCGGGCGCAAGCGGATCGTCCTGCCCGACGGCAGCCTCTACAATCCCGAGACACGGGTGCCGGTCGACAGCCCCATCGTCCGCTCGCTGGCCCGAGCTTTCCGTTGGCGGCGCCTGCTGGAATCCGGTCGCCACGCTTCCATCAACGAACTGGCCAAGGCCGAACGCGTCGATCGCGCCTTCGCCAGCCGTGTTCTGCGCCTGACGCTGCTGGCCCCCGATATCGTAGAGGCGATTCTCGCTGGGCGGCAGCCCGAGAAGCTCACCGTGCGGGCGCTGCTGGAACCGATCCCAGTCGAATGGGCGGAGCAGAGGCGGATGTTTCTGGAAGTTGGCCTCGGCGCGTGAGTCAGGCATCGACATAGACCTCGCCCAGGAGGAAAAGCACTGCGGCCTTCTGCTGGATGGTCTATTTTTTCCAGTATTGTTCCATCAGAGGTGCCGTCTTGGCCTTTTTCGAGCGCCGCACGTTCCCCGTGATGGGGGATCGTCACGTCTGTCCGATCCCTCTCAGGAACGGCGAGACAGTATACATGCGGTTGGACGAGGATTTGCCCGCTGACCGAGCGGTGGTTGTCTGCGATCCTGCGAGTTTTCTTCGTATGTGGAAGCTGTCGGGGCGTCGGCCGGAGGTGTTGGCCTGCGAGAGCGATTGGACCCGTGATTACAAATACACGGAGGCGGCAAAGGGCTTCTCGCATGGAGCGGAGAACCCAGTGCCACTGGCCAGAGTGACTTTCCGTTGGGAGATCTCCCATGCCAAATTTCTAACCGGCAGGCTCGGACGGTGGCGCAAGGCTTTCGAGGCAAAACCATTCCTTGATTTCAGCAATGGCATTACCCGGACGATCTGGCTCCTGCACAGTGGAGCTCAATTCTTCCCCGTCGAATGTTCGAAGGCTGAAGCCCGCGCATTCCACGTCGCTGTCGGCATCGGCCCCGGCTATCTGACCCGAGATGATTTCCGCTGGGACTAAAACGGGATCGCCCCGTCGTCAAACGGGTCGGGCTTTGGTGGCAGAGCTCCATTGGGGAGCGGCAAGTTTGTAACCACGTAAAGGTTCAAAATGTCGTCACGGTCCATAAACATGATCTGGCTGCGCTTGGCCGCGTCCAGCTTATTTCCGAGCCAATTCCTCGCAGCCTTGGTGATTTCGCCACCAGCCACGATGTAGGCATGATCCACGAGAACGCGCCGGTTGGTCTCGGGGTCAAATATCTCGTGGCCCAGCATCATGGTCACCTGATTGTGGATCTCGGCGACGTTCGCGGTCCCGGCCTTGCTCATGCCTGCTGCGTCCAGCTTTCCCTTTTTGACCTGGAGCCCGAAATACAGGATGTGCTGGGTCGGGAGCGTATAGCGCATCCAGATGTCCTTGCCGTATTCCAACGCCTTGTCCTTGTGCCCGGCAGCGGTGATCCGATGGAAACCGAGCTGGCGGAATAACGGCAGCAGCACCTCCTCGATCAGTTCGTCCTCGGATGCTTTGTCGAGATAGGCCTGCAACTGCTCTCGGCGCTTCTGCTCGGCGGCGGAGAACGGGCGGTGCGGATTGGGCGAAGCGACAGCGATGGTGTTGGTGGCGACGTGACGCAGGTAGCACTGCCGATCCTCGGCATAGAAGGCCTCGAACCCCTCCCGGGCCAGGGCGGAATTCAGCATTTCCAACGCGCCAGGGCGTTCTGGTTCCTCGTTGGTAGCGTCCGCTTGGTCCATTAAGGTCCGGATCACGCGCGCAAACGTCTCTGGCGGCACGTTGGCGCTGGGGTGCGGTTCGTTGAGAATTTCTTCAAGGGTCGCGGCAACCCAATAATTCCTGGTCGAGCCGTCATGGACATAGTCGGTGTCGCAGTCCCGAAAGAACCGCGTCAGATAGCTGCTACTTCTGTACACAAAGAAGGACTTCGCCTGATCGAAATTCCCGCAGATCATATCCGCGATAGCTATTCTGGTGCGCTCTTTAAACTGCATCTTGGGCTCCGGAACGCCAGATATCTATTCTTGATCAGCCTCGGTCATCGCGATGGCGTCGTCCGGCAGCCGGTATGGTTCGCAGATTTTACGCATGGCCTGGGACAGCGGACCCCGATGATAGAGGCCCTTTTCTGTCCACGACGCTTGATCTGTGAATCCCATGCGCGTCCCCAGGTCGACCATCTCGTCGTGGGGCATCAGATACCAGTCGCCAACGTTCGTATCTGCAAAGGCAATCCACAAATCGCGGCCCAGGTATTTGCGGTCAATGGTCCACCTGCTCTTGAGTTGGACCTTCAGCAGGGTATCGTCGATCTCCCGGTGAAGAACGAAATCGATTCCGGCGTCATAGACCGGCAGGTAGACATTGTAGCCCTGCAGCACCAGGCGCGAGACTAGGGCATTGCGGTTGACCACCTCGCGGATCTGACCGGCGTGGCGCACCGTGTAGGCCGAGATTTCATCAGCAGAGGCCATGGTTCGTCAGCCGGGGAATTTGGTAGTGTGACCGACCATACCGGTGGCAGTCACCTTTCGCAGGTTACCCGAGTTCGGCTGCGCCCGTTCCAACGTGATCGACATGATGGCTTTCCAGTCCTGGCCGCGCGTCCAGTGGTTGTGCCATGGATCAGCGAAGGAATCCATCAGGACGCGCCTTTCACCACAAATCCGGCCGAGCGAGAGATTGCCATGACCGATATGCATCCCGCTGATACGCCGCAGGGATTCCGATCCGGGAGTCCCCTGGTTCCCCAACGAAAATCCGGAAACCACACAGTACGGTGATTCTGGAAATATCATTGAATTCCAGGAAGCTTCCGACCTGTTGATATGGAAGGGCGTGTCAACAGGTCTGGAGAGAATGGCGCCAGGGAGAGAGAAGTCGGCCTATATCCGGCAAGCTCGTGTCAGCACCTAGACATGCAAAAACCGCGCGGAACCTTGGGATATCCAAGGCCGCGTCTTCGCGGTAAAGCAGGTTTGTCTTGTGAGAATGGCGTCCCGGAAGGGATTCGAACCCCTGACCTACGGTTTAGGAAACCGTTGCCAACTAATGCTACTGCACTGATATTAAAGACAATATATCTATATATGATGCTGTGTGAGTCCCGCGTGAGTCAATATTGCGACCACAACTGATGCAACGCTCATCACAATACCTAAGCATCGCCTTGTTCATGCAAGGTGCTATTTAGCTCCACCCAATGCCTTTGCCATTACAAGCACCTGATCCCTGACCTTGGGATCGGCGATGGTGAAATAGGCTCGTACCAATTCGAGGGTTTCCCGCTTTGTCATAGGATCATCGTCGGGTACACCGACTGCCTTGGTGACGTTGCCACGGATCACCTCAACAGGAGATGCTGCCTGGGCAGTCGCAGAAATTTCCTCGAAAAAATAGCCAACCCGCACATCCAGAACACGGGATAGATCGAACAGCCTGGATGCCCCGACCCGATTGGCTCCACGTTCGTACTTCTGGACCTGCTGGAAGGTCAGCCCCAGGCATTCACCAAGCTTCTCCTGGCTCATCCCGAGTAGGGTCCGTCGAAGCCGAATTCGGGCACCAACATGCACATCAATGGGATTGGCACTGCCATCCGCCAATCGGCCACGGGGGGACCGACCAACCTTCTTGGGTACCTTGGCAGGCTTGGGGGCGGTCGCGGGTTGGGAACTCTTACGTGGCGGCATGGTGCCCCTCTTCATGTGTTCGTCAGGTGGCTGATTTTGGCTTCCGGTTCGTCCGGGAATAGCCCAGCCCAACAGCCTTCGCAAACTCTGATCTACGTGCAGCGTATTCCGGGGCGACGAGAGGGTAATCCTTGGGCAAAGACCACTTGGCCCGGTACTCGTCAGCGGTCAGCTCATGCCCAGTCGTGAGGTGTCGCTTGAGCATCTTCTGCCGATCACCGCATTCCAAACAGACAATGTAATCTGGGGTCACTGACCGCTTCACAGAAACGGCAGGTTGCTGCCGTTCAGCCGGTGCTGAAGCAGGGTTGTCCGTAGCGGCTAAAGTCGAATAAACGGACTTGATCAGGCTTGGGATTTCAGTGGCTGCCAAGGCGGTGCCACCCAAGTAGGCGACCACGATCTTGGTCGTCAGAGCCTTGATGTCATCGGCCATTGATGGTGTCCTTGAGGTTCTTTCCGGCGGTGAATTTGGCAGACTTGCTGGCCGCGATGGTGAGGGTCTTGCCAGTCTGCGGATTCCTGCCTTCACGTGCAGGACGGGCAGAAACCGAGAAAGTTCCGAAGCCAACCAGACGCACATCATCGCCGGACTTCATGGCGGTGGTGATGGCTGCAAAAACAGCGTCAATAGCATTGCCCGCGTCGGCCTTGGTCATGTTGGCACCATCGGCGACGGCGGCGATCAATTCGGTCTTGTTCATGTGCCCCCCTACAAAAAGCATGGCCATAACGAATGGCACGATGAATAGGCATCGTCAACCAAACGGGTTTACTCAGGTGTCAGCAAGGTAAACAGGAAAGTCGAGCCGCCTGAAGGTGATTGCTCAACCCAAATCTCGCCGCCATGCCGCTCGACAATCTTCTTACAGACAGAAAGACCGATCCCGGTTCCCTCGTATACCTCTCGGGTATGAAGCCGCTGGAACAACAGGAAAATTCGGTCGAAGTATTCTGGTGCGATTCCGATGCCATTATCCTGGACAGAGAAGACGGCCTTTCCGTCGTTAGGTCGTGCCATCACGGCGATGTGGGGTCTTATCCCCTCTGTTCGATATTTTATGGCATTCCCAATTAGATTTTGGAAAAGCCGATCTAACTGGTGGCAGTCCCCAACCACCATGAGCGATGCATCCACATCGACGACCACGTGTGCATCACACTCGGCAATGGCTGTCCCAAGGTTCTTCAACGCATGGGAAATGGCATCACCGATCCGCATCGGAACCAGTGGTTCTCCCTGTCGATCAATTCTGGAGAATGCAAGCAAGTCCA
This sequence comes from Magnetospirillum sp. SS-4, assembly GCF_902729425.1. Classification (GTDB taxonomy): domain Bacteria; phylum Pseudomonadota; class Alphaproteobacteria; order Rhodospirillales; family Magnetospirillaceae; genus Phaeospirillum. Next base: position 6,322 of record NZ_CACVCH010000093.1, read on the forward strand.
GAACCATAGCATCCATTCGTCGGGCACCGTCGCGGACGAAGCCAATAAATTCATGCCCATCCGCGTCGAAGTGATGTCCGTAGCGGCGTTCAATCAGGTCAACATAGCTGCTGATCATACGGAGCGGCTCACGAAGATCATGGGATGCGACGTAAGCAAATTGCTCAAGTTCGGCGTTGGATGCCGCCAAATCCTTGCAGGCAATTTCCAGCTTTTCTTCACTCTGCCGTCTGGCTGTAATGTCAAAGCAATAGCCTACATATCCGAGAAATTCGCCTGACTGGTTTAGAATCGGAATGCCATAATCGGCGATCCATCCATACTCACCGCAGGCCCGCTTTATGCGGTACTCCATATCGAACGGCTGACGAAGTGCGAAGGCATTGAGATAGACTTTCAAGCAACGATCAAAATCGTCGGGATGAACACCTTCCGTCCACCCATCCCCCATCTCCTGCTCTATTGTCCTGCCGGTATAGGCAAGCCAAGCGGGGTTGAACCAATTGCATTTGGCATCGAGACCGGCACGCCAGATCAGAATCGGGGCTGCTTTTAGGAGTTCGAGATCAGGCCAACCTGTGTTTGCAACAATCATGGCCGCTCCCAAACCATTGGCTTGGTAGGAATGCTACCAAAGGCATAAGGCTTCGGCAATTGATCGATTCTAAAATTCGAAATACGGCAACCATGCCGCTAACGGCGAAAAATCTACACCGGCAGTGTGAACCTGAAGGTGGCTCCGTACCCAGGTTCTGACTCCACCCAGATTTGCCCCCCATGCTGCGTGATGATCCGCTTGCAGATCGCAAGTCCAACGCCACTTCCTGGATATTGATTTCCAGCATGGAGCCGCCGGAAAATCTCAAAAATATCCTGGGTAGTGTCTGCAATGCCGATCCCGTTGTCGCGGACAGCAATCTGCCATTTGCCGTCTTTCTGTTCAGCATCAATGGAAATTTGAGGCTTACGGTCAGGATGGCGGAACTTGACAGCATTGCCGATCAGGTTCTGAAAAACCTGCATCAATTGGACATCATCGCCGATGACCTCGGGAAGCTGGCCTACAGTGATCTCTGCGTGGTTCTGGGAAATGACCTCTCTGAGATTATCTTGTGCCGCAGAACATGCTGCCGTCAGGGAGATGCGGGAGAACGATACACCTTTTGCCGAAACTCTGGAAAACGCCAAAAGGTCGTTGATCAGCCA
>NZ_CACVCH010000094.1 GCF_902729425.1 Magnetospirillum sp. SS-4
TTGACCTCCATGAATTCCCGCGTCTGGGCATGCTTGCTCCGCATGCGGGTCAGCTTGCGTTCCATGACGGTGGCCAGCGGATCGGCGGCATCGGCGACGCCGAAACCGCGCACGCCCTGAACGTCTTGCGGCGTGATGGAATCGTCATGGGGAATCCACGGTACGGTGAACGACCGCATGCTCCGGGCATCGCGATTGGCGACGGTGGCCGGACCGCCCAGCGGCACGGTGGGCAGCAGGTTGAGGATTCCCTCGGCCTGCTCGATGATGACACTGCGCTGAGTGACGCCCTCGAAGCGGAACAGCCCCATCTGGCCCAGCCGCGTGTAGAGGTTGGGCAGGATGTTGATGGCCTGGGTCATCTCGGCGAGCGAATAGCCGCCCGCGTCGAAGGGATTGATGATGGCGTTCATAGGTTCCTCGGAATCAGACGGTGGTGCGGGCGACGAGGCCCAGGGCAGAAAGCTGGGCGATCTTGGCAACCCGTTCGACGGGCTGATCGACGGAGGTGTCGAAGGCCAGAACACCTTCGGCCAGGATGACCGGCCCGCGGGCGGCGATCAGGCCGGTGGCGGCCCCGCCGCTGGCGTCCACGGCTTCCAGCAGCACGGCGATGGCCACCTCGGCGCCTTCGTCACCGACCACCTCAGCGGCGGGGGACAGGCGGTATTCGCCGCTGGCGGTAATGCGTCCCAGCACGGCGCCGAGGGGATAGCTGCCCCCCGCCTTCATCGTCACGGTCTCGCGGCAATAGCCGGGATGGCATTCGAACTTGAGGAGGTCGCCCAGGGTGGGCGCCATGGTCAGCACGGGCATGGGTGATCTCCGTTACTTGCGGGCGGCGGCTTCGCGGGCACGCCGGACGATGGGGCTTTCGGTGTCCGTCTTGGGAGCCGCGACCGCCGGGGCGGCTGCCACCACATCGGTGGCGTCGGAACGCTCGGCCAGTTGATCCAGCACGGTGCGCCGCAGCGCCTCGGGGCGGATGCCCTTGGCCATGGCCTCGACGGGATCGATGGTGACTCCCAGTCGGGCAGCCTGGGCGGTGATGGCGCTGATTTCGGAATATTCGGCGCGCAGACGCTGTTCCACCTGGGCGGTTACTTCGCCGGGCACCGGAACAATGGCTCCCGGAGCGGGGCGCTCGGCTTCGATGACGGGGATGTCCCCCGTGTGCTCGGACATGGTGGTCTCCTTGGGTTTGGACAGAACGGGGGAACGGATGGAGGGGCGCGCCAGGGTGGCGCCGAGATCGGCCAGGGCGACGCGGAGCGTGCCGACCTTGTCGGCCAATCCGGCGGTCACCGCCTGATCGCCGCGAAAGACGGTGGCCTCGGTGGCGCGGATCGCCTCGGGCGGCTGCTTGCGACACCGGGCCACCAGAGCAACGAAGCGACCATAAAGGGCATCGACATCAGCCTGCAGACCGGCACGAGCAGATTCGGACAGCGGCTGGTGGGGATTGCCGTCCACCTTGCAGGCTCCGGCATGGACGAAGGTCCACGCCAGCCCAGCCTGGGTGTCGGCCCCGGATTCATCGCGGTGAACCGCCACTACGCCGATGGACCCGACCTCGCCGGTCTGGGTGACGTAGATTTGGTCGGCGGTGCAGGCGATGGCATAGGCCGCCGATAGCGCCGCCTCATCGGCTACCGCCCAGATGGGTTTGCCGCATTGGCTGCGGATGGCCTGGATGTGGTCGACCAGATCGAATAGGCCGCCCACCTCGCCGCCGGAAGAGTCCACATCCAGCAGGATGGCACGGATGCCAGGATCGGTGGCCGCCGCCTCGATGGTATCGGCGATGTCGGAATAGGCGGTGAGGCCGCTGGCGGCGCCGAGATAGCCTGAGCGCGCCACCAGGGTGCCGATCACCGGGATAATGGCGATGCCGTCGGGCGTCACCTCGACCGTGGCGGCCGGAACAGCTTCACCGTCAAAGGACAGTGCCTGCCCCGCCAGCCGGGGAGCGAGCGCAGCCAGGATCACGTCCAGCTTGGCGCGCGCGATCAGCAGCGGCGCTCCGTACAGCCGGGCTGCCAAATGGGGAAGATCTGTCATCTTGGGTGCTATCGCCTTGCGTTAGCTAACGATGTTCGTTAGCATTGGGTATGATCAAGTCGTTCAAGAACCTGGCGGCCGAATCCGCGTGGCAGCGACGCTTCGTCAAAGGCGTGCCGAATGACATCCTGAAGGTCGCCAATCGCAAGCTGACGCAGATCCACAACGCCAGGGATCTGAGCGATTTGAGGGCACCGCCCGGCAACCGGCTGGAAGCCTTATCCGGTAACCGGCAAGGCCAGCACAGCATTCGGATCAATGACCAGTGGCGGGTCTGTTTCGAATGGCGTGACGGTGATGCCTTCGAGGTTGAAATTGTCGATTATCATTGAGGAGATCGTCATGGCGGACTTTGCCCCTACCCATCCTGGCGAGGTACTGCGCGAGGATTTCCTGAAGCCCTTGGGAATGAGCCAGTACGCCCTGGCCAAGGCGATCGGTGTTCCGCAGATGCGGATCAGCGACATCATCCACGGCCGTCGGGGGGTCACCCCGGACACGGCCCTGCGGTTGGCGCGTTATTTTGGAACCTCGGCGGAATTCTGGATCGGCATGCAGGCCACCTTTGACCTGGAAACGGCGCGCGACCAAATCGGCGCCGAGATCGAAACCCAGGTTCACCCCAGGGCCGCCTGATCTTCCATTTGCCCCGCTGCCACTGGCTGCGTGCCAAACGACAGCCCCAACCGCTGTTCCCGTTCCCGGTCGGCGGCAATCTCGGCATCCACCTGCTCGGCATCGAAGCCGCGTTCGGCCAATGCCTGAGTCCGGCTTTTCAGTCCGGCATTGATCTGCTCGATTTCGGCCTTGGCGTCCTTCAGCGGATCGACCCAGTCCCATTTTGGCGGCAGCCAGGAGCAGGCGATGAAGCTGGCGCGGTTGCGTTCATAGCCGGGAATGTCGATCGCCCCGGACAGCACCGCCACATCCAACCAGCGCTGCCACACTTTCCTGCACATCTGGTGGACCATCACCGAGTGCTGCCATGCCTCGACCCGACGGCGGAACTCCAGCAGCGCCATGCGCGAGTTGGAGTAGTTGGCCTTCAGCATATCGTTGGACAGGTAGGCGTAGGGGATGCCGGTGGCGGCGGAGATCTGCAGCAGCGTCCGGTACTCGAACGGCTCATACGATCCGCCCACATCGGCTGGGGCGGAGGTCTGGATCTGCTCGCCCGGCTCCAAGGGCACCACCTGGCCGGGCTGGACCTCGACAATGCGGTCGCCCGAACCATCGTCGGCGGGCACCATGTCGATCACGTCGGCGGGAGCCGGAGAGATCACGAACATGGCGTACATGGCCGCGATCTTCTTGCGCTCCAGTTCGGCGTCGTCGTACTGGTCGAGCAGGAACAGCTTGACGATGGCTGGGGCCAGGCGGGAGACGCCGCGAAGCTGTCCGGATTCCACCGGGTCGATGACATGGATGATTTCGGCGGCCGGAACGCGCACCATTTCGCCGACCATGCCGGGATCGGTGAGATCGCCGGGATGACGCCGCAGGAACCAATATGCCGCCCGTCGCCCGATGCGATCAAACTCGATGCCCTGACGGATGACGTTGCCGTTGGGAAGAACCTCGGTTCGGGTCAGCGGCAGCATTTCCGAGGGCAGCATCTGAAGCTGCAACGGCACCGTCAGGCCGTCTTCCGAGCGACGCGGGCGCAGGCGGAAGAACACTTCCCCGGCGATGAACACCTCGCGGGCGGCTCGGCGCTGCTGGCCGTAGAAATCGGTCAGCTCCTCGGCGTCGGACTCGTCGGTCCAGGCCAGCCAGAGTTGCTGCACCAGGGCCTTCAGATCCTTGTCGGCGATCAGTGATGACGGCTTGATGCCGGTGCCGACGGCATTGCCGGTCCAGCTTTCTGCGGCATTGAGGGCATAGCCGTTATTGCGCACCAGATAGCGGGCGCGGGCCGTGATGTCGGATCCAGCAGCAGCGATCAGGGTGTTGACGTGGGCGCGGCTGGGCTGAAATCCCTTTAGACGGCGGCTGCCCTGGGCGGCTTCGAAGCCGCCGATCAGGGCACCAAGGCGGCGGCGGAAACTGCCCAGCATGGTTACAGTCCCTTGGTGGCGACGGCGAGGATGCGGCGGCGGGGTTTCCTGCCCTCCAGCACGGCGATGCGGCGGTCGAGATCGGCCAGGACATGGTTGGCCTGGGTCAGGTCATATTGGACGGTGCGGTCGCCGACGGTGACGCGGGCGACAAGCGAATTGCGCCGCGCCAGCACCCGCTCGCGCTCGGCCTTCATCTCGTCGATGGTCATGATCAGTGCATCCCGCTGAACTTGATGATCCGCCGGGGACGGCGGGCGATCCGGCGCACCTGCCCGGCCTCTGATTCACTGGTGCTGGCGATCACGGCCAGTTGGGCTTCCAGATCGCGCCATTTGGCCTCCGACCAGCGGTCGGAACCGGCAATCCAGGCGGCGGCGCGGGCATAGACCCGGCAATCCAGCGCCTCGTTGCGCTCGCGCAGCTTCTGCCATTCCAGCTTGGTGAAGCCGCGTCGGTTCTTGACCGTCACCAACTGCTCGGCGACGAACTGCTTGCACCACTCCGAATCCGCCCACGATGGCAGATGCACCGTTCCGGCCGGGAAACGGACACCCTCGGCCAGTTCCTCGTCGGTGGGACGCTCGAGGCGGAGGAAACGGTAGGTTTCGGTCTTGAAAGTGGACACCGCCACCGTCCACAGCCGGGCACCACGGCGCACTTTCTTGCCGCCCTCGGTGGCATCGACCAGGGTAGGGCCGGACACCGGACTGGAGCGGTTGAAGCCCTCGACGCCCTTGATCGGCGAAACCTGACCAACGCCCATCTTGCGGCCCCAGGTGTAGACCGCCGAAGATTCGTAGCCGGAATCGATGGCCAGACGGGCGACCTTCAAGGCCGCGCCGCTGGCATGGGTCCAGGTTTGCCCCAGCACCCGCTCCAGCGCCGCCCAGGTTTCGGCATGTTCCGGCCCGCCGTCGATGACGATATGGTCGACCAGCCAGCTTTCGAGGTTTCGCCCCCAGGCCCAGACGTCAATCTCGACCCGGTCCTTCTGGACGTCGGCCCCGGCGGTGAGGAACAGCCCGCCCGCCGGCACGGTGCCCGGCCCCCAAGTCTCACGACGGTCGTAGAGCCGCTGCCAATCGGGAGCCTCACCGGATTCGACCCAGGTTTCGCCCAGCACGGTGTTCTTGAACACCCGCAGCGCATCATCATTTCCTTGCGCCGTTTCCCACAGACGGACGATGTCCCGCCACGACTGCCAGCCCGGCGGTGAATACAGCGCCGAGATGTGGAAGCCGATGGTACCGGGATCAGTGCCCGTGGCTGTCGCCCGCCAAACGCCTGCCGCCAGCATCGCGCCTTTGTGGTGCTCGGCGATCTCCTGCTCGCAGGCTTCGCAGTGATAGCGCACCGTCTCGGGGCGGCCCTTGTCCCAGCGCAGCCGCTCGAATTTCAGCCACTGCATTTCGCCGCAATGGGGGCACGGGACGAAGAAGCGACGCTGGTCGCTGGCCTCGAATTCCCGTTCGATCCGCGACAGCCCCCGGATGGTCGGCGTCGAGACCAGGAACGCCTTGGCGCGATGGGCGAAGGTGGCCATGCGGGCGCAGGCCAGCGCCACCGGGTCGCCCTCCTCGTCGGCCGATGCCGGATAGGCGTCCACCTCGTCCAGGAACAGGTAGCGCGCCGGCATGGAGCGCAGACCCACCGCGCTGTTGGCCCCGGTCATCACCAATGTGCCGCCGGGAAAGTCCTTCGACAGCATGGTGTTGCCGGCGTCGCGCGAGCGGGCCGGCTTCACCCGTTCCCGCAGGATGGGGCTTTCGTCGATCAGGGTGTCGATGCGCTGGCGCGAGTTGCGCTTGGCCATCTCGACCGTGGGCTGCACCGCCAGCACCGGGCCGGGGGCATGGTGGATGATGAAGCCGAGAAAGTTGTTGCCGGCCTCGGTGGCGCCGACCTGGGCCCCCTTCATGAACACCACCCGTCGGCAGGGATGCGACGGCGACAGGCAGTCCATGATCTCGCGCAAATACGGCGTGCGATTGGTGCGGTAGCGGCCCGGTTCGGCGGAAGCGCGCGACGAAAGGACCCGGTGCTGGTCGGCCCATTCCGACACGGTCAGCAGCGGGTCGGGCTGCATTCCGTCGGCCCAAGCCGACAGGATCAGATCCGCGCCGTCGAAGTCAGTGGAAGTCCGGCTTGATGTCTGCAAGCTCATTCAGATGCGCCCTGACGTGGGTTTCCAGCAAAACCTGCATGACGTGCGGGTCGATCCCGATCTCCGCCGCTATCAATCCGGCGACACGGGCAGGCCAGCCGACCCAGGCATCGCGCTCCTGCCGGGCCAGCTTGAACACCAGGGCCAGGGCATTGGCGCGGTCGATGACCTCGTCCTTCAGCCGCTGCACCTGGATGCGGGCCTTCTGTGCCTTGGCGACCTCGTGGGCGGTGCGGGCCTGGGTGAAGTTGGCGCCTGTCGAGGGCAGGGAATCGCGCTGGGGTGACGGAAGTGGTGCGGCTGACGGTGCCGAAGGCGGCGATATCGGAATCGGTGTGGCCTTCTCCGGCGCAGGGGGCGGAGCCTTGCGGGCCGGATCGGTCTGGGCATCCCAGGCGGCATCGGCCTTGACCGGGTCGATGGTGCCGTCCGGCTCCTGGAAAATGCGTCCAGCCTTGGCGGCCCGCAGCACGGAGACGTGACTGACCCCACGATGCCGCGCATAGGCGCGTATCGACAGCCCCATGATCGGAACCTCGCAGAAAGCAATCTAATGATCGACTTATCGAGTTGATGTCATCGCCCGACAGAGCGATGGATGGTCCCACGAACACCGGAGGGAACCATGACGAAGCGCAGCGACAACACCAAGGCCATCGACGCCTTTATTGCCAGGAAGGCCGAATTCGACGCCATGCTGGCCCGGCTGCAAAACTTAAGCGCCGACCATTTCAACTGGGCGCCAGACGAGATCAATTGGGGCCACGCCGGGACGATGGCCCACTACGCCGAGATGCTGAAGCGCATCACCGACAGCGCCTTCCACGAGGGCGAATTCGCCGCCTGATCAACCGCATTTCCCTCCCGCTCCGACCGGCGTCACGCTGGCGGAGCTTGGGGTGGTACAGGCGGCGGGACTGGCCCGCGCCATCCTTGGAGGTCCACCCCATGACCCAACTTTCCGACACCCAGGCCGTCATCCTCTCCGCCGCCTGCTCCCGCGAGGGCGGGTTCCTGCTGCCGATCACCGCCGCCTTGAAGGGGGGCGCGGTGAAGATGGTACTGACCAGCCTGATCAAGAAGGAACTGGCCGAGGAGATTCCCGCCGAACCCGGTATGCCGGTCTGGCGCGAGGACGAGGACGGGATCCCGTTCACCTTGCGGGCAACGCCCGCCGCCTACACCGCGTTGGGC
>NZ_CACVCH010000095.1 GCF_902729425.1 Magnetospirillum sp. SS-4
TGATTGCCGAGGGCAGTCCGGGTTCCGTCATCCCCGCGAAAAGCGGGGATCAATGGACGGGGCAAAGCCTACGGATGGCCAGAGGCCCCGCCGCCGGACACTTGGATTCCCACTTTCGTGGGAATGATACCAACGGTCGAAACGTTCGACCGTTGGACGGCCGCAAGCGCGGCCGCGCCGCTCGTGCGGCGAGACCTAAGGGAAGGGCCACGGAGGGTGGCCCGCCCGGCGATTGAGGGGACCATAAGGCCAGGCCATGGGGCCGGTATTATGGCCGTTGGTATGATATGAAATCCGTTTGATCGGTTCCGCCAGCCTCATCCTGAGGAAGCCGCGAAGTGGCTGTCTCGGACGAGGCTGGCCTTGGTCGAACCTCGCCTTCGAGAACCTCAGGATGAGGTTCGACGGTGATTGGGATGACGAACGGATCATCCAGATTTGGGCTGACGCATGAGAATTCACCGTTGCGTAACCTGAATTCGGAGCCCTAGCCGGCGGCGCCCGGCCCTCGCCCCCGTGCGGTGCCGCGATGGGCAAAAGAGCCGCCCTTTTCAGTTCACCGGAGCGGCCGCCGCTCCCAACGCCTTCACGAAGGCCGCATGCAATCTTTTGATGGAGAATGGCTTTTTGAGGAAGCAATTGGCCCCCGCCGCCAAGGCCATGGCCTCGGCGCTGTCGCCTTCCACCCCGGTGGCCAGGATGATGGGGATATTGGGATCGATCCCCTCCTGCCCGGCCCGGATGCGCCGGGTGCATTCAATGCCGTCCATGCCCGGCATCATCCAGTCCATGACGACGATGTCGGCTCCGCCTTCCCGCAGGGTCAGCATGGCCTCGTTACCGTCCTCCGCCTCGACGATCTCCTTCACGCCGAACTCATGCAGCACAACCTTGATCAGCGTCCGCATCTGCGGAGCATCCTCGACAATGACGGCTCGCTTGCATCTGTTATGCATGGCCCCTCTCCAGAAGGTGGTTGCGGACGCAATTTACTCTGCGAGTGTAGCGAGAACGGGTCAGAACGGCATCAACTTCCTCCCTACATCTTCCGTATTGCGGCACTGAAAGTGACAGCCGATCTCCGGGGCACCTGTAGCGCGGGAGACACGGACGAAACCAGACAAAACGGAAATCCCCCGGCCGTCAGCCGCTCCGTCGGCTCAGGCCCGCCCGCAGGACCTTCTCCTCCATCCCCCGCAGATCGAAGGCCACCGCGTCCCAAGGCGCCATATCCTCCATCACGATCGGGCAGGATCGGGGCAGATCAAGGGCGGTTGGCCGGAATTGCCCGGCCGCCTCGCGGACGCGCAGCCAGATATCTTCCAGATCCAGATGGCGCCGAAATTCCGGCCGCCAGACCAGGGCCAACTGCGATTGGGCGAAATCCATTCGCTGAATCTGGCCGCGATCGTCGTAGGCCGCCAGTTTCACCAGGGCCAGCATGGCGCGGAAAATCCATCCGGCCGCCTGGTCGATCTTCAAAGTCACCCCGTCTTCGATTTCTTGCGCCAACGCCCCGGGATCAAACCCCGCCGGACAGGCGGACGCGGGGAGCCGTCGCAAAAGCGCCGCTTGATCGCGGCACCATTCGACCCAGTCGGCATCACGGTCCGTGGATGTCATTGTTCACGCCTCGCCGTCGGAAACCCGAACCCAGCCAATATCACTCTATACCCGGACCGCCGCCCCTCTGTCATCGCCATTGGAGGTCCTTCGCCCCCGAGGTAACCATGAGACGGCGAAAACTCCCCGCGAATCTGATAAAACCTAACCCAGGGTCCCTTTTGATTGGATGGATGCGGCAGTGACCAGGAAATGCGAAAAGCCGGTTTGCGATAGTGCTGAACCCTGTGCCGTGGAGGCAGACCAGGCACTGGCCCCTCCCGCCGCCAAGCGCACCAAGGCAAAAACCAGGACGCCGAAGCCCCGGCAAACCGTGATTCTGAATGCCGGTCCGGCGGAAGCCACGCCCGCGCCGACGGTGGCACCGGCGGCCCCATCCGCGGAAGCCGCTCCGGCCGTCACAACGGGCCAAGCCGTCAAAACCGGGCTGGGCGAGGTTCATTGGCAAAAGCAGGAGGCGGCGGGCATCCTGGATGGTCGCGAAAGCCTGTTCCTCAAGGTCTGGAATGCCATTTCCTCGTTCCAGATGCCCAAAGCCCCCGCCCGTCCGAAAGCGCCGAAGAAGCAACCAGCAACCGAGGTGGACCCCTACGCCGACCTGTTCGGCTGAGCCTCCGCCCCCGCCCCGGTCAAGTCGATGGGACAGGTAAGGTGATCACGGAACCTGGGGCGGCCCGAGCTTCGGATTCATATCAGGGCCGCCGTACTGCGCGAGGGAGCCGGGACCGGACGCTGCTGATTCTCGACACCTCGGATATCGCCAAGGCCATGGACTATCTGCTGAAGCGCTGGCCGGCCATCCTGCCCGGCGCATCGACGAGTTGCCGCCCTGGAACTGGAAAGGCGAAAGCCATGCCGAAGCTGCATGACCTGGAAGCAGATATCGAGGCGCTCGACGAAGTTCTGATGTCGGATCAGTTCCCGCCAGATTGTTTGATGTTGTGCGATCTTGACGGCTTTCTGACCGGCATCGCCATCGGGCTGGAACTGATCATGCCCGGTGTATGGCTACCGGTCATCTGCGGCGGAGAGGAACCGGTGTTCGACGATGCCGGTCAGCATAACCGCCTTCTCGACACGGGTGCGGATGTAGGATTCAAGGTCATGACGGCATTGGAGGCTATTGAAGTCGTTGGCGGTATGGGCGCCATCTCCGTCGTGGGCGCGGTGGGGGGGCGGCAATGATCTCTCGCGATCAACTGCCTCGGAACGGCAGGCTGAAGATAGGCATTCTGCTGGGGTTGGCCGCCGTGGCCATGGGCATCATCGAAATTGTCGATAACGGCCCCGCCTTGCTGCGCGGCACCCTCGATTGGTGGCGCCGGATGTAACCAGAAACGCCCCACAAAAACGACGACGCCGAGATGACCCCATGGAGTCATCTCGGCGCGGCGGATCCGTTCAGCTGAGTCAGATACGGTCGGCGATATATCCGACCAGCGGCAGCTTCCAGGCGCGGCGGAACGCCACCGAGACCAGCCCGGCCACCGACAACACCAGAACCAGCATGGACGAGAAGCCGAAGAACCACTTTCCGATGCCGGGAATTTCCAGGACGAACATGGAAAGGACCGCGACCATCCACAGCACCAGCCCTTGCTTGGCATGGAACTGAACGTATTCGTCGTCCTTGTTGCGCATCAAAGGCACAAAACAAAGAATGCCAAGATAGCTGAGGGCAGCCATCACCAAGGGCTTGTAACTGGTTCCGGTTTCTTGCGACAACCCGACGGTCTGTACGGTCATTTCGTCCTCCTTCAGACGGCTTCGGCCGCAGCCGGCTCGGCATTGCGGTTCTTGTAATATCCATAGAGGGCGATGGCGCCCGCCACCCCAACCACGCCCAGCAGCACCGGCCCCCAGGCGCCCAGACCCAGGCCGAGCCCCAAGCTGACGCCCTTGGCGGACAGCATGGCGCTGCTGCTGGTTGCGGCGGCGATGGGGCTGGCGGTGACGGAAGCACCGGTGGCGGCACCCGCCGCAGCACCGGCGGCGCCGGCTCCACCGGCAGCAACCATGGCCTTGCCCTTGACGCCGGTTGCGGCGACCTTGGTCGCTACGCCGGTCCCCTTGGCGGCCATGGCGGCCTGATTGGCGCCACCAGCGGCCGTCTTGGCCCCGGCGGCCGTCTTGGCCCCGGCGGCTTTCATGCCCGCGGCCTTGGCGGTCACCGCCTCGCGCTCAACCTCTGCCGCGGCAGCCTTCGCCGCACCGGTCTTGGCCGTGGCGCCATTGGCAGCACCCGCCTGAGCCCCACCGGCCTTCACGCCGGCAGCCTGTGCGGCACCCTCACGCTCGATTTCCCGAGCAGCTGCGGCACCCATGGACGCGCCGCCAGCTGCGGAAGCTGCGGCATTCGCGGCGGTTCCACCAGCCATGCCTGTTGCCATCTGTGCTGCCATAACCTAACTCCTCTGGGAAAGAGACAAATACCTACATGTCTTGTTGCACAAATTCGCCCGTTCGACAATAGTCATCAAGCGGATAGCAGTACGTCTGCAGCAAAATATGTTAATAATCACTCGCATTTTCCATGCTTCAGCAGTCTATGCTTCCTGGTGCTTTGTTCAAGATATGACGGAGCCATGGTCTTTGGTAAAATGATGGCGCGTAAAATTCAGGGCCTACGATTCTTCCATGGCCGCCGCCCCTGATATGAACTGATTTCGCCGACAGAGATCCCCTCCAGCGTAAATCCTACCGTTGCTCAACCACAGGAGACGTGGGCCGTGGCTTATTCACAGGAAATCAGCCGCGACCAGCGCGGCGCCTTTATCTTTCTGGTCGATCAATCCAAATCCATGAACACCACCTTCGGTGTCGATGATAACGGACAGACGATCAGCCGGGCCCAGGTGGTGGCGGATGCGCTCAACCGAACCCTCGACGAACTGATCAACCGCTGTATGCGTGATGAAGGTGTCCGAGATTATTTCGACATCGGCGTCATCGGCTATGGGCGTACCAACCGCGCCGAGTTCTGCTGGCTGGGAAACCTCGCCGGGCGCACGTTGGTGCCGATCTCCGAGGTGGCGGAAAACGCTGAGACCATCGAGGAAGAGACCACCACCATGGTTCGCGGTCAGCCGGTGGTCGAACGGGTGGCAGTATCGCGTTGGGTGGCGCCGGTGGCGGTGGAAAGCACCCCGATGAACGGAGCTCTGCGCTTGGCGCAGTCAATCCTGGAACCATGGATTTCCGCAAACCCCGGGTCATTCCCCCCGGCCGTCATCAACATTACCGACGGCATGGCCAACGATGTGGACAGCGACGAAGAACTTCTGGCGACCGCCCGGCGGTTGACCGGGCTGAAGACCAATGACGGCCACGTCCTGCTGATGAACTGCCATATTTCAGGCGGCGACGACGCGCCGGTGGTGTTCCCGTCCAGCGCAGGACAACTGCCCGACGACACCTATGCCCGCCTGCTGTTCGAGATGTCGAGCGAATTGTCGGGCCGCCATCGTGCCATCATCTGCGAACTGTTCGAGCGCGACCTGAAGACCACGCCGACCCTGCGCGGCATGGCGTTCAATGCCGATGCCGTCGCTCTGGTCAAGCTGCTCGACATCGGTACCCGGCCGGCCATCGTTTTTAACCAAGCCGCCGAGGCTTCTTCGCGGGATCGGACCACGGAGTTCGAACAGTGACGTTCCCGGTATTGGCGGACTACAAGGCGGCACTTTCCAACGCCAAGGCCCGGTTCGCCACTCTCCAGGTGACACCGTTCAAGGATTCCCGAGGCCACCCCCAGTTTCTCGCCGGAAACTTCGCCGGGGTGTTCCGGGTCACCGATTCCGAGGGGGCGCTTCTGGCGATCAAGTGCTTCATCCGTGATCTTCCCGATCTGGAGCGCCGCTACAAAGCAATCTCCGGCTTCGTCGCTGCCAGCGGCTCGCCCTATGTGGTTCCGCTCCGGTTTCACCGCGACGAACTCTACGTGACGTCGTCCATCGCCAAGCACGGTGAATATCCGGTCATCAGCATGCCTTGGGTCCCTGGCCGCACCATCGGCGCCTTGGTCCAAACCCTGTGCGATAGCGACAAGCGCGGTGGCATCGCAGGCTTGAGCCGGGCCTGGGCGCGGCTTTGCCTGGATCTGTTGAACCGTGGCGTGGCCCATGGCGACCTTAAACACGACAACATCCTGATCGGACCTGATGGTCGACTGAAGCTGATCGATTACGATTCCATGTATCTTCCTGAACTGAGCGGGCTGCCCTGCACCTTGCTCGGCAGCATCAATTTCCAGCACCCTGAGCGCAACGAGACGCATTTCGATGCGACGCTGGATCACTTCTCCATGCTGGTGATGCAACTGTCGTTACGGGCCTTGGTGTTCGATCCCGGCCTGCTCAAGCACTGCCACAGCGGCGAGAACCTCATCTTCACCCGGTCGGATTTCCTCAATCCGCAAGGCTCCGAGCTGTTCCAACGGCTATCAGCCTTCGATGACCTCTACGTTCGCGATTGGGCGGCACGGCTTGCGCTGGCCTGTGGGGCGAATTCCATCCGCATACCGTCGATCAAGGCGATCCTGTCCGTGGCCGCAGGGCTGGACATGAGCCCGGTAACCGGAGGTCTGAGGTGGCTTCTCTATCGGGTGTCCAGTGGAGCGCCAAATATCACTCCCACTGCCCGGCCTAAGCCTACCGTTCCCAGTCCTTCTGATCACTCCAAGCCGGTGGTGTCCGGCCGCAACGACGATCCGATCGATCGTCTGAGAAAGCTGAAGGCCGCCCTTGATGAGGGCCTGATCAGCCAGGCCGATTACGACGGGCAGAAGGCCAAGATCATGGAAAATTTCTGAGCGATCCGGCCCCCCCGGCATGTTTTGCGTGAACGGTTGTCCGCCGGTAGCGGTCCCAGTCGCCGGGGCGACTTTCCGCATTGGTTCCCTCTTTCCAAGTGGGGCGATCTTTCCAAGGGAATGTGGCGCACCCCTTGCCGAGAGCGGCGAAAGCCACCGGCCGTGTCCCCATAATAGGGCGTGCCGGTGACGATGACGATTCCCTCGTCAGGCCATGCCGCCCTTTTCGACCTGGAGGCGATTTAATCTTATTATAAATTTTGAACATGGGATTTCCCGTGTGCTTGTATTATTCTGGTGAAGCGTCATGTATCTTTCGCATGATGTTCGCTGGCATCCGGTGCCTGCGCGCCGCGCACAGGAGACTTTGTCTGTTTGCCTATCTCAAGGGCTATTATAATTGCATCCGGTTGCACTCCGCCCTGGGCAGCCCAACACCCTGCCGGGCCGAGCA
>NZ_CACVCH010000096.1 GCF_902729425.1 Magnetospirillum sp. SS-4
GTTCTCGACCCCCAAACTCTCGACATTGGGCCATTCTTGTGGTTCGGGGGCGCAGGTGGCTGTTCGCTGCCCCCAATCAATCACCTGCCCATCACCAAGCATTCAAAGGCCAATGCGGCTGGCGAAAAACTTGAGCGGGAGAGGCACCGCAAGGTGGACCGCAAGCTGTTCACCGAGGTGCCTGATATTGAGGGGCTGGTTGACTTGCTGTTTTCTGAAAACGGTGATCTTCTGCACCCAGCCTCCATAAACCACGGCCTGTGGCGGGAACTCACCCAGCGGGGACACCCGTTCGTCGAGATATCGTGGAATTCGCCGAAAGGCTGCTTCTCGGCCTTCTGTACGCCAGGAGTTATGTCTGCTGAGATTAATGGGCAGCGGACGAATTACATCGACCTAATCATCGACATCGCCCATCAAGTGGGCTCGAAAATCAACCACATGAGCGCCCCCGTTGGGGTCCCACTAGCCTTCGACATTATGCCAATAACTGACCCGGTCAAAGCTCTCGAATTTATTTCCCTCTGCCAGATTAACGGGATCATCGTATTACCGATCACTACGCAAGTCGCCACTGACTGTCCATAGCATCATTCAAGTCGTGCTGGCTGGCCTCGTATTGACGGTCCAAACCAAGCGTTCGGTGTCCCGGATCGGCTCGCCCTGAACGACGAAGGTCTCGCCGTCCAAAGCGATGGTGTCGCCCTCGGCCGGGTTCGGCACGTCCGAGACGCGCACATCGAACCGCGCCGTCGCCGACACCACGCTGATGTCGCTGAACTCCGAGATCTGATCCTTCCGCCCGGCGATCACCCGCACCGACACCCCGTAGCCGGCCCCGCCTGGACGGTAAGTAACCGTGCAGGCGAGGTGGGGATCGGCGAACAGGTCGTCTATGGCGTCGGCAAAGGCCGACATGGTCAGTTGCCCGAGAACAACCGCACCGCCAGACGCGGCCGCTTGTTGACCGGCAGGATGGACGCCTCGGTCTTGACGTCGATGGCGCTGCCGTCGTTCCGGGCCAACTGGCGGGCATACATGGGCACGCCCAGGGTGTTGACCGTCTCGATCAGGTTGGCCGGGGCGCCATAGGTGACGAAGGTGTCCATGGTGCCGAGCGGAAAGGCGATGCCTTCGCCCGCCGGAATCAGGGTTTCGGTGGCGCCGGTCGAGAGGGTGACGGTGGCGTTGTATTCCTCGAACACGATGCCGGCGAAGGGGAAGCGGCGGCGCACGTCTTCCCGCAGCGGCTGGGCGCCGGTCGAGGAGAAGTACTGGTAGGCCTGCTCGACCTTGGCGTGGCCGATCAGCTTGTCGAAGAATTCCGGGCTGACCAGGGCCAGCACGCTGGTCATGGTCTCGCCCTTCAGTTCCGTCTCCACCTTGCGCAGCACGTCGCGGATCTTGCCCTGGACGTTGGTGGTGGCGGTGCCCAGGGTGAAATCCACCTGCTGGCGGGCGAGGGCGAACTCGCTGAAGTAGTCGTAGAGGGTGGACCCGGAGCCATCGCGAATGATGCCGCGCAGCGCGTTGACCTCCATGAATTCACGGGTCTGAGCGTGTTTCGAGCGCATGCGGGTCAGCTTGCGCTCCATGACGGTGGCCAGCGGATCGGCGGCATCGGCGACACCGAAACCGCGCACGCCCTGGACATCCTGCGGCGTGATGGAATCGTCATGGGGAATCCACAGCACCGTGAACGACCGCATGGACCGGGCGTCACGGTTGGCGACGGTGGCAGGGCCACCCAGCGGCACGGTGGGCAGCAGGTTGAGCACGCCCTCGGCCTGCTCGATGATCACCGAGCGCTGGGTAACGCCCTCGAAGCGGAACAGCCCCATCTGGCCCAGCCGGGTGTAGAGGTTGGGCAGGATGTTGATGGCCTGGGTCATCTCGGCGAGCGAATAGCCGCCCGCGTCGAAGGGATTGATGATGGCGTTCATGGGTTCCTCGGTGCGTCAGACGGTGGTGCGGGCGACGAGGCCCAAGGCAGAGAGCTGGGCGATCTTGGCAACCCGTTCGGCGGGCTGGTCGACCGAGGCTTCGNACCGAAACCGCGCACGCCCTGGACATCCTGCGGCGTGATGGAATCGTCATGGGGAATCCACAGCACCGTGAACGACCGCATGGACCGGGCGTCACGGTTGGCGACGGTGGCAGGGCCACCCAGCGGCACGGTGGGCAGCAGGTTGAGCACGCCCTCGGCCTGCTCGATGATCACCGAGCGCTGGGTAACGCCCTCGAAGCGGAACAGCCCCATCTGGCCCAGCCGGGTGTAGAGGTTGGGCAGGATGTTGATGGCCTGGGTCATCTCGGCGAGCGAATAGCCGCCCGCGTCGAAGGGATTGATGATGGCGTTCATGGGTTCCTCGGTGCGTCAGACGGTGGTGCGGGCGACGAGGCCCAAGGCAGAGAGCTGGGCGATCTTGGCAACCCGTTCGGCGGGCTGGTCGACCGAGGCTTCGAAAATCAGAGCGCCATCGGCCAGGATGACCGGGCCACGGGCGGCGATCAGGCCGGTGGCCACGCCATCGGTGGCGTCCACCGCTTCCAACAGCACGGCGATGGCGGTTTCCGCCCCTTCGTCACCGACCACCTCGGCGGCGGGCGACAGGCGGTATTCGCCGCTGGCGGTGATGCGGCCCCGCACGGAGCCGAGGGGATAGTTGGTGCCGGCCTTCAGCATCACCACTTCGCGGCAGTAGCTGGGGTTGCACTCGAACTTGAGGAGGTCGCCCAGAGTGGGCGATGCGGTCAGCGTCGGCATGGCGGCGGTTCCTTACTTGCGGGCGGCGGCTTCGCGGGCACGCCGGACAATGGGGCTTTCGGTGTCCGTCTTGGGGGCCGCAGCCGCCGGAGCGGCGGCGACCACGTCGGTGGCGTCGGACCGCTCGGCCAACTGATCCAGCACCGTGCGGCGCAAGGCCTCCGGGCGGATGCCCTTGGCCATGGCCTCGGCGGGGTCGATGGTGACGCCGAGGCGGGCGGCTTGGGCGGCGATGGCGCTGATTTCGGAATATTCGGCGCGCAGGCGCTGCTCCAGATCGGCGTTGGCCTGGGCGGGCGGCTGCGGTACCGCAGCGATCACGGGGATTTCCCCCTGGGATTCGGACATCGGGACTTCCTTTCGGGCGGTGATGGGACGGGAAACGGTGGGACGCGCCAGCACGGCGCCGAGATCGGCCAGGGCGACACGCAGGGTGCCGACCTTGTCAGCCAGCCCGGCAGCCACCGCCTGATCGCCGCGATAGACCGCAGCCTCGGTGGCGCGGATCGCCTCGGGCGGCTGCTTGCGGCACCGGGCCACCAGAGCAACGAAGCGACCATAAAGGGCATCGACATCGGCCTGAAGGGCGGCGCGGGCCGAATCGGATAGCGGCTGATGGGGGTTGCCGTCCACCTTGCTGGCCCCGGCATGAACGAAAGTCCAGGCCAGCCCGGCCTGGGCATCGGCCCCGGACTCGTCGCGGTGAACCGCCACCACGCCGATGGAACCGATTTCGCCGGTCTGGGTAACGTAAAGGCGGTCGGCGGTGCAGGCGATGGCATAGGCCGCCGACAACGCGGCCTCGTCCGCCACCGCCCAGATGGGCTTGCCGCATTGGGCACGGATGGCCTGGATGTGGTCGACCAGATCGAACAACCCGCCGACCTCGCCGCCGGAGGAATCCAGGTCCAGCAGGATGGCGCGGATGCCGGGGTCGGTGGCCGCCGCCTCGATGGTTTCGGCGATGTCCGAATAGGCGGTCAGGCCGCTGGCGGCGCCGAGATAGCCCGAGCGGGCCACCAAGGTGCCGATCACCGGCACGATGGCGATGCCGTCGGGCGTCACCGCCACTTCGGCGGACGGAACCGCATCGCTGTCGAAAGAGATGGCCTGTCCGGCCAGCCGGGGAGCCAATGCGCCCAGAATCACGTCCAACTTGCTGCGGGCGAGCAGCAGCGGTG
Source organism: Magnetospirillum sp. SS-4 (assembly GCF_902729425.1). Classification (GTDB taxonomy): domain Bacteria; phylum Pseudomonadota; class Alphaproteobacteria; order Rhodospirillales; family Magnetospirillaceae; genus Phaeospirillum. The sequence goes on from NZ_CACVCH010000096.1 coordinate 3,949, forward strand.
TCCCGTAAAGACGGGATGCAATTTTAACGAGACATGGCATGCTGGTGGAAACCTCAATCGAGCGCAAGGCATTGAGATTGGGGATGTGAACTGAGGAGAACTTCAAATGACATTTGAAATGGAAGCGGTTTACTTGCCCCCAAATGGATGGGCTGTTGAGGTCCGCTTCCCAGTAGAGACGCCGCAATACGTTGGCTACTTCGATAGTCAGAAAGACGCTGAAGATTGGATTCAAAAGCGGCTAATCGAAGCAGCCTCACTTGGAGCCAGTACCGGCCTCAAAATTTGGCGATAACTGGCCCTGCGCAAACTGTAGCCCCAGCCGCTGTTCCCGCTCCCGGTCGGCGGCGATCTCGGCATCCACCTGCTCGACGTCGAAGCCGCGCTCGGCCAGTGCTTGCGTCCTGCTTTTCAGGCCGGCGCCGATCTGCTCGATCTCGGCCTTGGTGTCCTTCAGCGGATCGACCCAGTCCCATTTCGGCGGCAGCCAGGCACAGGCGATGAAGCTGGCGCGGTTGCGTTCATAGCCGGGGATATCCAGCGCCCTCGACAGGACGGCCACATCCAGCCAGCGCTGCCACACTTTCCGTCTTGAAGGTGGACACCGCCACCGTCCACAGCCGGGCACCACGGCGCACTTTCTTGCCGCCCTCGGTGGCATCCACATAGGTCGGCCCCGACACCGGGCTGGAGCGGTTGAAGCCCTCGACGCCCTTGATGGGCGAGACCTGGCCGACGCCCATCCGGCGAGCCCAGGTGTAGACCGCCGAAGATTCGTAGCCGGAATCGATGGCCAGACGGGCGATCTTCAGGGCCGCGCCGTTGGCATGCTGCCAGGTTTGCCCCAGCACCCGCTCCAACGCCGCCCAGGTTTCGGCCTTCTCGGGGCCACCGTCGATGACGATGTGGTCGACCAGCCAGCTTTCAAGGTTGCGGCCCCAGGCCCAGACGTCGATTTCGATCCGGTCCTTCTGGACGTCGGCCCCGGCGGTGAGGAACAGCCCGCCCGCCGGCACCGTGCCGTTGGTCCAGGTTTCCCTGCGGTCGTACAGCCGCTGCCAGTCGGGCGCCTCGCCGCTCTCGACCCAGGTTTCCCCCAGCACGGTGTTGCGAAACACCCTGAGCGCGTCGTCATTGCCTTGAGCTGCTTCCCACATGCGGGCGATGCTCTCCCACGATTGCCAGCCGGGCGGTGAGTACAGCGCCGAGATGTGGAAGCCGACGGTGCCGGGATCCTCGGCCACCGCAGTGGCCCGCCAAATTCCCGCCGCCAGCATGGTGGCCTTGGCCGATTCGGTGATCGGCTGGTCGCAGGAGTCGCAGAGGTAATGGACGCTGCCCGGCTGGCCCTTGTCCCATTTCAGCCGCTCGAACTTCAGCCACTGCATTTCGCCGCAATGGGGGCACGGCACGAAGAAGCGGCGCTGATCGGACGCCTCGTATTCCCGCTCAATGCGCGACAGGCCCCGGATGGTTGGCGTCGAGACCAGGAACGCCTTGGCCCGATGGGCGAAGGTGGCCATGCGGGCGCAGGCCAGCGCCACCGGATCGCCTTCCTCGTCTGCCGAAGCCGGGTATCGCATTCAGGAACTGGCCTTTGGCGGGTTGTCGGTCCAGGCCGAACGCCGCCTTGACGATCTGGTCGACGAGTTGGACGGCAAGAAGAAGCCGAAGCCCAAGGACATGACCGCCCCCATCGTCGGCACCAAGCTGATCCGGGAATGGCAGGGGGTGATGCAGGAGGTGACGGCGCTGGCCGACGGCTTCGAATGGCAGGGCCGCCGCTACCAAAGCCTGTCGGCGGTGGCCCGCGCCATCACCGGCACCCAGTCCTCGGAGGAGGGGCTGGAGATGGAATTCAACAGCCTCGATGCCCAGCGGGAATCCTGCGAGGCCTATATCACCAGCCAGAAGGCCGAGGGCTGGGTGCCGGTGCCCGACCACTACGATGATGGCGGCTTCTCCGGTGGCAACCTGGAACGTCCCGCCCTGAAACGCCTGCTGGCCGACATCGAGTCCGGGCTGATCGACGTAGTGGTGGTCTACAAGATCGACCGCCTGTCGCGGTCGCTGATGGATTTCTCCAAGCTGGTCGAGGTGTTCGACCGCAACGCCGTCACCTTTGTCTCGGTGACCCAGTCGTTCAACACGACGACCAGCATGGGGCGCCTCACGCTCAACATCCTGCTCAGTTTCGCTCAGTTCGAGCGGGAGGTGATCGGCGAGCGCATCCGCGACAAGTTTGCCGCCTCGCGCCGCAAGGGCATGTGGATGGGCGGCGTCCCGCCCTTGGGCTACGATGTGGTCGCCCGCAAGCTGGCGGTCAACCCGCCCGAGGCCGATTTGGTCCGCCACATCTTCGACCGCTTCCTCAAACTCGGTTCCGCCACCCTGCTGGTGAAGGAACTTAACGCCGCCGGTCACCATACGAAGTCCTGGACCACCCAGGACGGCAAGGTCCGCCAGGGCATGCCCTTCACCAAGAACTTCCTCTACAAGCTGCTCGACAACCGGGTCTATCTCGGCGAGGCGGTCCACAAGGGCGAAGCCCATGCTGGCGAGCATCCGGCCATCATCGACCGCGCCACCTGGGACAAGGTGGTGGCGGTGAAGAGCGACAACGCTCCCAGGAAACGGGCCAATGCGGTGCGGTCCTCGACCCCGGCGCCGCTGAAAGGACTGATCCACTGCGCCCATTGCGGTCGGGCCATGACGCCGAGTTCGACCCGCAAGAAGGGGCGGCTCTACCGCTACTATACCTGTATGAAGGCGATCAACGCGGGCCACGAGTCCTGCCCGGTGCGCAGCATCGCCGCCGGTGAGATCGAGGTGGCCGTCATCGGACAGGTCCGGGCATTGCTGCGCGCCCCTGAGATACGGGCGCGGGCCCAACGGATGGCCCCATCCATGGCGCCCGCCGATCTGCACGCCGCCCTCGACCGCTTCGAGGCGGTGTGGGACGAATTGTTCCCGGCCGAGCAGGCCCGTCTCCTCCAGTTGCTGGTGGAGCGGGTAAGTATTTCCCCCGACGGGGCGGACTTGCGTTTGCGGGCTGAGGGACTGGCCAGCGTCATCGCTGACATTGCCGCCCAGACCAACGACAGTAAGGTGGGGATGAAGCGCCGTGCCGCATTTCAGCGGTCGGTTTCTCCATCCCTCCTTCCGAACCGGACGTGCAAGTTTCCAAGCATCCGGCTCTCCGTGCACGGCCATCGACCGTGGGTGGGCCTCACATGTTCTTGAGGCTTTTGAATGTCTCCCAGAATTTCTTGGCATCGGGCTGAGGCC
>NZ_CACVCH010000097.1 GCF_902729425.1 Magnetospirillum sp. SS-4
TTAACGGTCAATAGCAAGTGGAAATCACATCGATACCGTATTCGAAATAATTTCACAGCGGCTTGCCGTATCCTCTTCCTTCACGATTAGTCCCGTTGATCAAACTGGAAGCCGCCGAACATAACTTCGCAGTCCGCGTTAACGGGCGGAAATACGGTTTCCACAACCATCTGGTCATCGCCGATGACGCGACCAACGAACGATGAACATTCATCATTATTCATGACAAACAATATGCGTCTACCGATGCCAATTATGTCATCCCTGTATTCATCGCCGTCATTGATCAGGTCGCTAATCGCAACAACCATCCCAACCAAATTTTCAGCCATTTTCAGCACTCCATAGTTTGATAGCCATTAGCTTGACCATTCGACGGGATTGGGGGGCAAAACCAGCACCGGACGGTTATCGCAAGGACCTCCCTTGACCGCACATCCCCGACGATAAATTACACGACCATCCTTGCGGACGTACTTTGTGTCTCGCCGCCAGTGACCGCACTTGGGAGTGCCCGTGCCTGTGCCCTCATGGCTTCGGCCTTCGACTGGACGGTGCCGCACGATGGTTTGCCCTGGTCTGATAACTCTGTAGGCCGGAAGCGGACGCTTACCGTGCTTCTTGCGAGACTTTTGCGTAGATTCATCGACATCAATTAAGTCCGCATAGATGGTCGGCTGCTGAATATATGACAGCACACCGATCACGTATCTGACATCATAGACTGGATCAAATCCTATCGTAACATCATTGCTTTCCTGTATCGAATACTCGAAAACACTCCCAAGCACATTTACTGTAGCAGTGTATATGACAGCAAACCCACCATCGGAACACTTGCCGCAGCATAATAATGCCAGCGTGTTTCCGCATTCATTCCTGATTATGTTTACGAGCTTCCCCACGTTAAGAAGCATCAAGTCAGGAATTTTGTAAAAATCAAGATCGCACCGTATCTCAATATCTAACTCGGCCGGGAACACGAATGGAACAGCATCAACTACGAGTTCCGCACCTTGATCAAAATTCTTAGCCGCATATTTGCGGAACTCATCAATTAATCGAAGCTGCTGTTCTTTGCCGATTGAAACACTCATGCTTGCCCCCATAGCTGTAGCTGAAGCCGTACATGCAGGGCTTTTGGATGTTCCATCCATGCACTCCAAAACTGATCGATACTAGCCGCCGTCAGACGTTCTGCCTTTGATCGAAAGATGTCCTGCACGGAGGCATCATCTCCGCTACTCATTTTGGACTGCCGCTGCCACCGGACACATTCACAAGCAATGTGTCCAGCGACAGCGTTTGCTGCTCACCGCTCAAACCAACTTGAAACCACATTAAGAACTTCGTTCTTGAAATCTGGCTTGGTCATCTTGCGGACTTCATCGGCGGTGTAGGACAATTGATGCCCGCTATCTACTTCATCGTAGTCATCGTCTTCCCACTTGCTAACTGACAATTCGAAAGTATGTTTTCCGGTTAACACGCGTTCCATGTCGTGTGCATCAGACCATACTTGTTCGACATACACGCGTGTCACTTCATTAATTCCGAAATTGTCTCCTTCATCATACAGCGTGCCTCGACCACTCTCTCCGCCATTTACGATGAACAAATCACCGCCAATGACGCAATACACAGGACCAATGGCACACTCACCGTCCCATGAGTAATAGTCATACCTTGCTTCAATTTTAGGTGTTGGGACGTGATCAGTTAGCCAGCAGACCCAATCAACGTTGGTTCCGTCACCTTCAAATCTGGCCAAAACCACATCCTCATCCTCATCCTTTAATTCGACAGTTACCCATTTCGTCCCATCGTCTTCATCTACTGATTCACAGGAAACCTCCCGACTGATCGCTTTGGCAATCTTGTCAATATCACCAATGCTGTACGGATACGCTCGGGCTGCGAGGCCCTGCATCCAGACCGTATTTATTGCTCCGCACAAACACTTCCTGTTTGATGGGTCGTTTTCGTAATAGACGTTGAACCGGCTCGATTTCATTTTCAACACCCCACTTACGCCTTAAAGCTGATCATCACATTTGATGAAAGCATGCTTTGTTGGCATGATTGCGACACGACATATGGTAAGAAGCTAATTGCACATTCGTCAAACAAAAAACGATAATGTGAAACATTGTTATAATCAAGATTATCAATACAAAATCCGCATTTCGATCATGAAAAAATTTTTATACAAACAGCCTTTGAGATCGCCCATTGCAACCTGAATGATATGTGCGGCATATAGTTAGGCAGTATTTGCGGCTTGAAAAAATATTTTCAGGCACCGAAAACTTCTTTGGCATGCGTCACGCGGATGACGTAGCGGCGATGATGCCCATAAAAACATGAATTGCGATTTTTTCTTGCATTGATTAAGCCTGTATTTCTTGAAATATATAAATGCTGGCAACAAAAGCCACTCGTAAACCAAGATTGAAAACGTTAATCTCTCCTGATAATGTTTGTCGTGCCATCAGAAGGTAGCGTGCCATGACAAACGATTTGAATGCGATCTGCGAAACTGATCACTCAGTGACCAGTTCCGAGTTTGAGGAAGATGATCCTCGCATAAACAAGCCGAGCTTATTTAAGTTGGCGGATGATGCCATTAAGCTGTGGCTTGAAGCTGATTTGGCTGTCGCTCAAACTCGGAATGAACATGCCAGGGCAAAGTATGAAGGCATATTCCGATTTGCATGGTCCGCGATAAACATCGAACCAGCCGCATTTAAGAACATCAACAAAGTGAAGGTTGATAAGCGTTGTGCGGACGATCCGTGGCGGTTACCGGTCAAGTACCTGCTTGAGATGACCAAGCGACTGTATTGCGAGAAGCACGGCTCGCCCGAGGCCAAGGCCGAATACCCATCATCAACGCTGGCCAAGGCCGTTGACCTTGTTCGCATCGCGGCCAAGGCTGGAATCGAGCCAGATGGGTTCGGGGCGTGGTGGGACCAGTACAAGGGGGTGAACGACATTCTTGACCGGTTCAAGGTCAAGTCGGTTGCCCGACCCAAGTCGAAATCCGTGATCAGCTTGAGCAAGCGGCAGTGGCGGATCATCCAGCGTGCCGTGGTTGGTTTGGCGTCAGAGGATGAAAAGGCCAAAGCCCGCATCTTGGTCGAGGATGCGATCCATAGCATCGACGAACCCGATGCTGACGACAGCGAGGAAGTCGAAGCTGTTGATGATGGTGACGATGCCCTTACGGCGGCAGACGACGAAACCGGTGATGCCCCTGACCATGATGAACATCTGTCTGCTGATGAGCAGCATGCCGACGATGATGGCGAACCCGAAGATGATCCTCCTCCGTCTGGTGGTGAACCACTCCCTACCGATGAACAGGAGACCGATACGGACACTGGTGCCCTTGGTCAACGGACTGACAAGGTAGCGGTACCTCAGAATGCGGCCGAAGCCATCGAGGCCGAAGCCAAACGCTTGGTCGCGACAATGCCACTCAATCGAATGGACCCTGGAGAAGTGAAGATATTTGGTGCTTGGCTCAATGACCACGCTGACCAGGAACTAATTTATGGTCTGGCGGTCAAAGCACACACGCTTAACACCGATATCGACCGGAGATATGGCCCGCTTGATTACCAGTTCAATGAAATTGTAAATCGCATTGTGAGGCTTCTTGCGGATGAAAAAGGCATCTACTTCAATGATGATCTACATGTTGATTATGACCATGGTGAACCGGTCAAAGACTGGATTGGTAAAAATCCAGCATGGGTTGCAATGGCCCATATAGATGACATCGGGGTCACATACTTCAAGGGATTTAATTCCAAGAAGGATGCAATCATGTTCGGGGGCAAAACCCCTGTCACCATATATAAGAAGGAGAATGATTTCGGGACTTTTGACATCTACTCCGACCCGCAAAGGTGGCTGAGCAAGCACTACACCCATCTCCCGCATAATTTTTGAGCATGCAAAGATTGCCCGCTTGAATTCGCCGCTATATGATGTCAGCAGCAAATTAACTGTGGCTACATGAGCCGCACGGGCAACTTAATGGAGCTTAACACATGTCGTTCCTGGACAAGCTGAAAGCAGCACCTGCACCGACCCGCGTCCCTACCGCTTCAAAAAGCACCCCCGTCACTCGGTTCATAAAGAAGGTGCGTGAGCAGCAGGAAATGGTTCAGGCTGCCATTGATGGTGGCGAGATCAATTCTCGGACCGCTTGGTTCACCAAGTCCGGTGACGCTTACCGTTTCAAAATTCTGCGGTCACCGCTGATCATTAACGACACGGAGTGGTTTGAAGCTGCGAACCTTGCCGATCTTAAAGCACTTTTCCAGGGACTGATCGACGCGGCGAATGGCGGCGACGAAAAGTTGGTCAAGTTGATCTACGAACGTTCTGAGTTGGATAAAGTGGCCGCCGAAAAGAAGGGAATCGGTCGCAAGAAGAAGTGATCGATTAAATTATCATCAAGCCCCGGCGGAGAAATTCGCCGGGGCTTTTTCATGCGTGGCATTCAGGCGGTTCAGAAACAATCTCATTCATCAAACTGATAAATACCAGTTTGATGGTGACATCTAATGGCAATTTTTCGATATCCAGGTGGCAAAGAGAGAGGCAAGAAGACAATTATTTCATTCATTCCAGAAGGTGTGAATGAAGTCTGTTCCCCCTTTCTCGGGGGCGGTGCCGTCGAACTGGACCTGGGTCAACGCGGCATCCGAGTGCATGGATTCGATGTGTTCCAGCCGTTGGTGAATTGTTGGCGGCAGGTCAAGCTCGATGCAGGTGCTGTCGCTGATGCTGCCCGGAAGTTCCATCCGATTGACAGGGATGGGTTCTATCGGCTCCAGCGGTCGTACTTCGACATTCGCGATCCAATGATGCGGGCCGGGGCCTACTTCGCACTCAATCGGTCGTCGTTCAGCGGCCTAACCTTCAGCGGTGGATATTCTGGCTCCGAAAATCGGTTCACCCTGTCATCCATCAACAAGCTGGCAAGAACCACGATCCCCAACATCACGGTAGATCAGGCCGACTTCGAACTCAGTCTCTCGCGGCACCCTGATGCCTTTGCCTACCTTGATCCGCCATACCTGCTGGCGGCATCGAAATCGAACCTATATGGCCTTCGGGGTGATGCCCATCGGGATTTCGACCATGGTCGGTTGGCTGATATCCTTCGGTCGCGACCAGGGTGCTGGTTGTTGTCATATAACGACGCCCCGGCAGTAAGGTGGTTCTATGCAGGGTTCGCCATGGTCCCTGCTTCCTGGACCTATGGAACCGGCAAGGTCGGTGCCGAATTGCTGATCTTCTCGAACGAACTGGCCGACGCAGTAGGCATGACCCCATTGGGTCGCCGGTTCGAAAGTTCATGGCATCGTGATGATGAGGGATTGATCCAGGTCGCCTGATTGATCAGTCGCGTCGATGATGTGCATTCCAGCATCCGTGGCTTTGCTCCGAAGCAATAAATCATAGTCTGCAAAATTGAAAGAAACCGCACTCATCATGAAATAGGTATTTCATGATGAGTTGCTATTTACTCCGTATTTTTCAATGGGGTGGCCTTGGCCGATTTATTCGCGGATGCTATACTCGTTTTAAAGTTATCTAATGCTTTAATTTTATGGCGAGTTGAAGATCATGGCTGGACGGCAAGCGAAGACATTGACGACTGCCCAAATCTCGACGGTGCTGACCCACCTCGCATCGACACGGCATGGCGTTCGTGATCGGGTCATGTTCCTACTCAGCGTGAAGGCCGGTTTTCGAGCCAAGGAAATTGCCATGGTCGAATGGAGCATGGTGCTGACCGCGACCGGCGAGGTCGGGGATGTCATCCACCTGGAGGACAAAGCCACAAAACGGGCGTCGGGTCGGTCGATCCCTTTGAACCGTGAACTGCGTGCCGCCCTGGTTGATCTGCATGCCCGAGGAATTCGGGGGGCAGATTGTCCTGTAATTTTTTCCGAACGCGGTGTGGGGATGACGGCGAACACCGTCGTCGCGTGGTTCACCCGCCTTTATGATCGCCTCGGGTTCCAGGGCTGCTCATCGCATTCGGGAAGAAGGACGTTCGTCACCAACGCGGCTCGAAAGGTTGGGCAGGCCGGTGGCTCCCTCCGTGATGTCCAGCAGCTTGCCGGTCATCGCAGTTTGGCGATGACGGCCCGTTACATCGAGTTCGATTCGGATTCGCAGCGGCGACTGGTCAACTTGATCTGATCAGCGGGTTACATGGTTGTAGGAATCATTCGGGGCAGGTTGATTACCAACCTGCCCCGGTAACGCAATCCGATGATGATCTGCTACTCGGACTTGCCGCGACGATGCTTCGCCTTGATGCGGGCAGCCTCCAGAGGTTCATCGAGTTCCCCGGCCTTCACGGCAGTAGCGATCTGCTCCAGCACTTTGATTGCATCGGCGTTGGTCTTGCCCGCAATCACGGTGTTGGCCATCCCCTGACCCTGGAGTTCCACCACGGTGCGGCCATACCGAATCTCCATCAGCAGGGTGCCGTCGTTGGCTGACTTCCAGAACCAAGCCTGGGGCGGACGACTGATGCTCTGCCGCGTGTTGCCGTTTTCGGCACCCTTGGAATAGCGAACCCGTTCGACGGTGAAGCCGGG
>NZ_CACVCH010000098.1 GCF_902729425.1 Magnetospirillum sp. SS-4
TCCACAGCCGCCGGGCCGAGATCGAGGTGGTGGTGCAGGGCGCCACCCCGGAAGACCGCGACGCAGCACTCGATGCCATCCTCGCCGCCATCGGTGACCGGCTGGCGGTCGATCCCACGCTGGGGGGCACCGTGGATCTGGCAATGCCCGAGCCGCCGGAATTCATCACCGAGGCGATCGACGGCGCCGCCGGCCTCAAGGGGGCCAAGGTCATCGTCGTCCTCGAATACACCGCCGATTCGCCGCTGGGGTGAGCCTCAAGCCTCCAGCGACTTGGCCACCATGTCGGGGTTGCGGGCGATGACGTGAAGATAGGCCCGCGCCGTGGTGTCGGGCTGCTTGCGGCCCTGTTCCCAGTCCCGCAGCGTGCCCACGGGGATGCGGTAGCGGGCGGCGAACACGCCCTGCGACAGACCGGTGGCGCTGCGGATGGCCTTGACGTCCACCGGCAGGATCTCGGGGGCCACATCGGCATCGGCGGCGATCTGGCGTTCGATGTCGGCATCGGTCACCGCGTCCATGGCGGCCCAATCGACGGCCTCCAGGGCGGCCTTGCTCATGTCAGGCGTGATCTTTCGGCGCATAGGCTTTGACCTCCCGTGAATTGGCCTTCCGCAGCGAGACGATTCGGCGGATTTCGCCCCGGTCGGTGAAGATGCAGACAAACAACCGTCCCCGGATCAGGCCATAGGCAATCTGGCGCCGTTCGCCGTAATCCCTGCGGTCGTCATCGGCGACATGCACCAATCCCTCGAACACGTAGGGCGCCAGGGCCAGGGACAGGCCCCGTTCCGCGATGTTCCTGGCGTCCTTGGCCGGATCGAACTCGTATTCCATCACCGGAAGCATACGGCCAGGCCGTATGCCTCTGCAAGCCCGATATACGGCTAGGCCGTAGACATGGGCGCGCCATTTCATTCTGTCGAGAGGCTCCCCCATGTCGAAGACGCGCGCCTATGGCTCCGATTGCATCCTGCTGGCCGCCTTCGAGGCGAGCTACGGCGTGCTTCCGGCCGACGGCTACACAAGGCTATCATTCAAGGAGTCCAGTCTGGGGGCCGAGCGCCCTCTCGGCTACGATCCGCTGCTGGGCCAGGGCCGCGACGCCCAGGACCCGTTCTACGAGGCGATCAAGGACGAGGGCGAGTTCGGCGTGCCGTTGGATGTGCGGGCGCTCGGCTTCTGGCTGAAGGGTCTGTTCGGCGCACCCGCCACCGCCGATAACGGTGACGGCACGTTCGACCATGTCTTCACCTCGGGCGGCACGCTGCCCAGCCTCGCCATCGAGATCGGTCATGCCCAACTGGCGGCGCCGAAATTCTTCCGCCATGGCGGGGCCAAGCTGGACAAGCTGTCCTTCGACATGGCCCGCAGCGGGGCGGCCAATGCCAGCATCGGGGTGATCGCCCAGGGCGAGACCGAATCCGCCACCACCATCGACGCCAGCCCGGCCAGCTTCCCGCTCAAGCGGTTCAGCCAGGGCAGCGGCGCCATCCGGGTCGGCGGTGGCCAACTGGCCAACGTGGTGGGCGGCAAGCTGTCGTTTTCCAACAATCTGGAACGGGTCGAGACCATCCGCGCCGACGGCCTGATTGATGGTGTCGACGAGACCGAAGCCACCGCCGAAGGCTCGGTGGACATCCGCTTCGGCACCGACACCACGCTGACCGCCGCCATCGCCGCCGAAAGCCCGGTGGCGATGCTCTACGGCTTCACCATTCCCGGCTCGGCCTTTGCCCTAACCTTCCATCTCCCCCGCGTCTTTCTGCCGAAAAAGAAGCAGGAGATCAAAGGCCCCGGCGGCATCCAGGCCAGCTACGACTGGCGCGCCGCCCGCGACCCGGTCGCCGGCTACCTACTCCGCATCACCCTGATCAATGACGTCCCCTCGTATTGAAGGCCCGCCCCATGATCCGTCTGTGCTTGCCCAAGGAGCCGTATTGGCTCGATCTGCCGTTCGGCGTGCGGCTCCACGTCCGCCCGCTGACCACCGCCACCTATGAGGCCGCCCGCATCAAGGGCTGGCGCAAGGCCCGTGCGATTGCCCGCGAGTTTGCCGATCTCAAGGCGGTCGGCGGCGACGTCTCCGGCCTGCCGGACCTTCGCGACGACGACGCGGTGGCGGGGTTCTCGCAACTGCTGTTCGCGCAGGCGCTGGCCCGCGCCGCCATCCTGGACTGGGAGGCCCGCTCCAGCAGCCGCCAATAGCGGTTCGGCTTGCCCCGCATGCGCGATTTGACGGCGCGCGCGGTGAGGCGCATGGAGGAGATCAAGGAATTCGCCCTGCGCTCCCAAGCCGCGGGCAAGGTATCGGCCAGCATCGGCACGCTATTCGCCCGTGGACTGCCGGGACTGCTCGGCGAAGACCTGTCCGGCCGAGCCGGTGAAGGTGACTTCCTGGCGTCGTCGGCGCGGTCGCCGGAGGGGCCGTTCCTCGACATGGTGGGGAAAGCGCTTGAACTCGGGGGACGGCAGGCGGCTCTTTCCGACCAGCTTGCCAACCTTTCCGCCGGCATCGGTAAACCGCTCAAGGCGCTGGAGGCCGCGGCCAACGGCATGCCGTTCTACGATGCCGCGCTTCGGCCCACGGCGTTCTTCGAGGCGCTGGCGGATGGGAAAATCGCCTATGCCAGCCCGTGGCGCCGCGGCGCCCTCGACTTCGATGAGTCGATCATCGGCCATGGCGACCTCGCCCGCATGGCGGTCGGAGGCTCGCCGGTGAAGGTGGCCCAGGCCCGCGACGTTGCCGAACTGGCACGGCGCCAGGAGGAGCGGGTGAAGCGTGTCGGTGACCGCACCATGACGCAGATCGTCGCCGCCTACCGGCGTCATCAAGGCGATCCGGCCGAGCAGCAGCGGGTGATCACCAACCTCATCGTGCAAGCCCGGGAGAAGGGCGCCAACATCACCGCCAATCAGGTTCGCTCGGCGATCCGCAATGCCGAGGTGCCGGCGGCCACCCGCGCGGTTCGCCAGGCGCCGCGACAGCTTCGACCGGGGCTCAGCGAACTGGAGGCGGGAGTGGTCGAGCGCGGCGGAAGCCCCTGACGCCGTGGGGGCAGCGCAGCGCCCTATTCCATCGACAGGGCGCGGCGCACCGCCTCGGGTTCCTTGGCGATCACCTTGAGCAGCACCCTGGCCGGCCCGTCCGGCTGACGGCGGCCCTGTTCCCAATTCCGGAGCGAGCCGAGCGAGAACCCGAACTTGGCGGCAAACACCTCCTGCGACAGGCCGAGGGCCTGCCGCACGGCGCGCACGTCCACCTCGGCCGGCACCACGACGCGGACCCGGCCGGTGCGCACGTCGTCGAGGATTTGCTCCGCCGTCATCAGCGGAGCAAGGTCCGGGTCCTCGGCCACCTGGCGCGCGATGTCCTCGTCGGTGGTGGCATCGACCTTGGACCAATCGAAGCTCTTGGCCTTGCGACGGCCCTCTTCACGAGTAGACCTGACGATAGGCATCGGTTTCCCTCCGGTTCGCCTTGCGGAACGAGATGATCCGGCACCGCTGGCCCCGCTCGGTGTAGGTGACGAAGAACACCCGGGCGCCGATGTGGCCCAATGCGTTCACCCGCACCTCGCGGTAATCCTGGCGCACGTCGCACCATTCCAGGACGGGGCTATCGAAGATCGCGGGCACGATCTCGAACGGCAGACCGCGCAATAGCGCGTTTCGCTCGCTCTTCTCGCTGTCCCACTCGAAGTCGTCCATCTGTCGAGTATGTGCGCCTTGGAGATCGGTAAGTCAATGGCGTACTAGCGGCCATCCCGCAGACGGACCCCGGCGCCGCCAGCCCCCTGATAGCTACCGGTTGGGATGAACTCCACCCCCGCCGTCTCAAGGGCGCCTTGCACCTTCTCCACATTGCCGGCCGAGCTGCGTTCCAGGCCGATGGTCTCCATGCGCTGGATCGTCGGCAGGGACACCCCCGCCGCATCTGCGAGGGTCCGCTGATCCCAATCGAGAAACAGCCGGGCCGCCTTCATCTGCTTCGCCGTTATCATGTTTCAAACATCCTTCATGATGCTTAGCTATTGACGTACCTGCTATCATACATTACGCTTGAAACATCATCAACGATGTTGGAGCTTCCCGCCATGCTCACCTCAGCAGCAGCACCGACCGCAGCATCGCTGCCCGCCCTGATCGCCCGATATGCCGCTCTCGACCGCGCCTATGACGAATTGGCCGAGACTGCTTCGCCTTCCGCCGGTGCCCTGGATAGCCTCGTCGAGCAGATGAGCCGCCTCAATGCCGGGATCGCCGCCACCCGCTCGCCCGATCTGGCCGGCGTCATCTGGAAACTGAACGAGGTGGCCTCCGTGCTGGAGGGGGACGACGTGTCCGCATTCGTCCTGTCCTTCCTGCGCTCAGCCGTGGAAGACCTCCGGCACATGGGGGCGTGCTGATCATGACCAACACCGCCGCCGCGCCGCGATCCGCTCGGGCACATGATCACACGAAGCCCACGCCGCTCACCCAACTGGAGGCGAACTTTCTTGCCGCCTTCAAGCACCTTTCGCCCGAGGTCCAGGAAGCATTCATGGTGCTGATGCGCGAAATGCAGGCTTCATGACCCGGAACGCGACGCTCCAGAACCGGTTCTTCAGGTTCCACTCGTCCTTCCAGGAGAGGGCCATCTGCCGTTCCGTCTCGGCGTCGATGCTCGCCTGGTCGAGCACGGGGGGAGGCGTCGTCGGCCGAGCGCATGCACTGACCGCAAGCGCCAAGAGGATCGCGATCCATCGCATGATCGGGCTCCTTTCCCGGATGCCGCGGACATCACTCCCGCATTGGAGCGACCATTCTAACGCCACAACACTGGATGATGGTAGCGCAGCGATTGCTATATGCCGTTGGGTGCGCATATCCAGCGCTGCTTTTGGCTCAGGTTGTGCCGATCCCGTGCCTTCCTGCCCGCGATCCGCTATTATCGGTTCGGAAGGAGACTTCACCATGTCGATCCCATGCCACGACAACCTCACCGCCAGGCAAGAGCGATTCGTTCAGGAATATCTCATCGACCTGAACGCCACTCGGGCCGCCATTCGGGCCGGCTACAGCGCCCGGACGGCTGCCCAACAGGGGGAACGCCTGTTGAGAAATGTTGAAGTGAAGCGGGAAGTCGAGAGGGCGATGTCGATGGTAGCGCAGCGGATCGCGGTCACCGTCGACCGGGTGGTCGAGGAACTGGCGGTCATGGCGTTCTTCGATCCGGCCAACCTGATCAGCGTTGCCGGGCCGGAGGACATTGCCAAGCTGCCGGAGCCGGTGCGCCGCGCCATCGTGGGGTGGTCGTGGGACCGGCACGGCCATTTCGTGCTGCGGCTGGCCGACAAGGGCGTGGCCCTGGAGCGGATCGGCCACTACCTCGGCATGTTCGTCGAGCGCAAGGAGGTCGGGGCGCCTGGCGACTTCGACACCATGACGATGGACCAGAAGATGGAGCGGGCTCGCGTCCTGGCGAAGCTCCTGGGCCTCGACCGCGTGGCAGGCAACGCCTGAAGCGCCGTCACCCGAAGGGAACCACCTCGACGGAGGCCGTGCGCTCCCGCTTGGTCCCCGGCTCCGGCCAGAAGTAGTGAACCAGTCGGTCGATGTCGGGGGGGCCTTGGCTGCCACCGATATCGCCGTTCCCACCGTCGGCGCTGCACATTGGCGAGCGAGACCATGCTAGGGGGTGACCGGTCGCGCCGGATGGCATCGCTGGTCTCCAATGCCTGCATTCCGCCCTCTGCCAAGTCCCGTTGCGCTCCGCCCTCGTCATCGAGATACCAATAGGTGCCCGTCACCGCCGCCACGCGGATCGGGCGCCGGCCATCCGTTTCCAACACCACCTCGGCCACCTTCCACCGCTGGCCGGCGAAAGCGGGCGCACGCAGATAGCCGCGGGCCAAGCCATCGGCCGCCTTGCGGGGCAGGCGCCAAAGGTGGCCGTCGTCGCCGAAGATGAAGAATCGCCTGCTGAACGCCATTGGCCGGCCCACTGGTTCGGTTGGGCCATCATGCCCAATCTCGCGCTCCGCCACCAAGGACGGAGAGGGCGAATGTCCAATGCCATCCATCCCAAGCCGAGGGGTTTTTGTGGGTCAGATTGTGGGTGGGGAGAGCGCCGCTAGTGAAAAACGGCGTTTTTTCAAAGCACTAATGCTGGTAATTGGCGGAGGGGGTGGGATTCGAACCCACGATGAGCTTGCACCCATACCGGTTTTCGAGACCGGCGCATTCGACCACTCTGCCACCCCTCCGCAGGTGTGGTCCCCCGGTCGATGGGGAGGCGCGGAAAATAGCGCAAAGCCCCTTGTGGCGCAACCCGCTTTTGGCTGGGGCCC
>NZ_CACVCH010000099.1 GCF_902729425.1 Magnetospirillum sp. SS-4
TTCAGCAGTTCGACCTGATTCTGGATGCCATCCAGCACAACCTGCCGGGGGGTCTTTTTCCGGGCTTCGGAAACCAGAATCTTCTTTTCGTCGGAAAACTTAAGCTGCAACATAATAGCCTCCATACGTTAACCTTGAAAGCATGATAAGGCCGTAATTAATAAAGGCCAATATAGCGGCATTAATATATTTCATGATATGGCCGCACGGCCACATGATGCCAATTAATCAAATCACACATACAGACATACGGCGATGCGTTGCTGCATTGACGCATCAGTGCTGGACTTCGCCGGAGATTGTTAGGTCTGACAGGTGACCGCATTTAGCGTCACATTAAGATGATGACAAGCCACGTGCAGTAAATTGGCGAATTAATCTGACATCAATCATGATGGATATAAGCTGGATATTCTGGGGACTACTTGCTATCAGCAAATAACAAACAAATTGCCGATTCATGTTAGCCCATTCGAAAATGTCTTCGTCGAGGCCATGAAACGCCTTCGGCTACTCCATATGAAACGGCATGAGCCGCCATAGGCGTAGTCGATCTGATCCCCTGCCGGGGGCAGGGTGGTGTTGTGACGAACGAAGGGAACGAGTTGTCGGTGTTGGACCTGAACCACATGAGTTGAAATCCATGATGACGCCGAAGGCGTCTTGGTTTTGGGACCAACGAAGGAAATGAGTTGTTCATTTTGTCATGACGCCGCAGGCGTCTTGGTCTTGGACAGACGAAAGGAGTGAGTTGTCGGTGTTGGATATGGCTAATCCGTGATTAGCTAAAGTGCGACCTAGTCTATATTGGATACCAACATAGACTAAGTCTAACTTTTTAGTCAACAATATAGACTAACTCAGGAGAGAACCAGAAACAAAGGACACATCATAATCATGTATGAACTCGACTATTTTTGCGTATTTCGGGAAGAACCAAGAGATATCCCGAAAAAAGGACATAAATCACTGGCATTCAGTTCACGGTATCAGTTCAGCGGACTTATCGAAATTGATGGCATTGAGTACACCGTCAAATTCAGCAGCTACGATGATCTCAACAAGCTGATCGACGGAACCTACAAATCAAAGGCATCATTTGTGGATATATATAAAATATACACAAAAGCTATCAGCCTGAATGCCAGAACGTATTTTAGCCCAGTTATCACCAAGCCCAAGGGTCGCTGTGGAAATTGGACCTTGCTTGGTCAGGACGATACTGCTTGCGTGCCGTATTTGGTTATGTCGATCCCCAGCCCAGGTCGGATCGAGGTGGATTTGATGGCAATGGACGTCAATGGAGAATTCACCCTCAACAAGACCTTGACCACCAAGCCGGGGGGAATCGTCATGCGAATGGGGTCGAAGATGCGTTGGGTCTGGCGTCGGGCCAAGGCGGTTCCAGAGACCAGTACTACGCCGGAAGCTGCGTGATCATGGTGTGGTGTGGCAGGGTGGGGTACTTCCTGCCACATTACGCATCACCTCACCCGACGCCAGATTTCGGTCCATGCTTCATTTTCCAGAATCTTGAGTGCCTTGACACCTTCTTGCAGTTCCTTGATCTGAATTTCATCGGAACAAAGAACTGATGCTTCGTTCGTTGAATCAATAACCTCAGTCACATTTGATACCAAAGCCAAAAGTGCTTCTGTCGAAATTCGTCTGCCTCTTGATTTTGAACTACTAAGGTAGCTTTGGCTTCGATTAAGCCACTCACCAAATTCGCGACCAGAACCGACGATTCCCAACGAATAAAATTCTTCATATATTTCTTCTAATTTTCGCATGAACGACTCCTGCTGTTGCAGGTGTATTTATCGCAGCATCGAATGCCTTCATATGTAGGCACTTATTTTGATCGCCCAAATTGGCCGACACATTCAAACCTGTTATGGTCCCCGCCCACATCCTGGGAGGGAGCATCATGACCAAGACAAAATTGCCCTTCGCAATGACCATCTGCGGGCTGGATGAGCTTGGTGACGAGTTGGAAGCCTTCGGCCCAAGTCACATCATCTCAATTTTGGACCCCGGCGATGACCATGACGATCCATTGGTCTTCCCTGGATCGATCAAGGTGCTGAGTCTCAGATTTTATGACTTACACGCGATGGGGGGAGTGGTTGGAAAGTCACTTGATCGACAGGGACGGAACGAACACCCCAGCGTGGACCATGCTCAGACCATCATTGATTTTGGTCGAGAGATACCCAGCGGTGGCCGAATTTTATGCCATTGCTGGGCAGGAATATCTCGCTCGACAGCCGCCGGATTCTTACTGGCATGCCTGCACCTACCTGCGGCAGAAGCCATGGATCTGATCATGGAACTTAGGCCCGGAGCGGTACCGAACCGGTTGATCATCAAATTCGCAGACCGGATTCTTGGTGCTGGCGGGCGAATGGTTGCTGCGATTGACGGTCAAAGGCAAGGAGTTGATCGCCGATCAATCAGATCGAGCAGACGTTGAGCGTCATGTAAAGCACCTCGGAGTAGGTCAAGGACGGCCATTACCTCAAATCTAATGAGGTTTTCATCATAAACCGGCGGCAATCGTCCCGGAGCAACAGAAACAGCATCTTCTGGAGAAATCGTAAAGTCATTTAATCGCATAGTTTACCCCGCATATATTGATAATATGTATTTATGTGGTTATATTGAAACAAGCACATATATCAGATTGCTTGGAGGGCATTATGCGTTCGCAAGTCATACTGCTATCAGTCTGCGTGCTATTCACTGCGACATTTGCCGCAAACGCCCAGGAAGGCATCTTCTTTACCACGGACAAGGGTGCCGCCGGTGTGGTGAAGGCCGCTCCTCCGCCGATCTATCAGCGTGATCCGAACCTGCCAAATTATTACTCCCTCGGCTCGGAGCCATCGCCGCCGCCCATCACATACGACGAGATCAACACCCCAGGATACTGGCACCGGGAGCAATTGGCCGTCCTGGGCAGGGATGCGAATGGCATGAACCTGCATGATCGTGGGGTGTACTGCTCGTCCCAGGAACGTAAGGTGAGCCGCTATGCCGAAATTTCCTCGCAGTGGTTAAGCGATCACGATTTGTGGTTTGCCCCGTCGGCTGGCTTTATTCCCCATGGGATCGTGATGTCTGAATCGCGAGACATTTTGACCTATGCACAAGTCGCATTACGCGACATCCGATACATCAAACACAATGGTGCACAAATTCAGCACTGCGATGACGTTGCTGCGTTTGCGATCATGCGGATGCAGAAATTATTGGAAAAATACCCTGAAGACCCAGGCTGGGTGGAGCGGGTTCGAAACTGACTGACCATCAGCATAATTGGACGCCATGACCTCGTATTACTTCAAACGCAACTGTATGTCCGAGAAACCGACATGGGCTGGCCATTCTTCGTCGGAGTGGAAACGTTCAACAACGATGCCGTATTATTTTATACCTCCGAATTACACCTGGATCGGACTCTTGAATACAAAGAACGCACCTGCACAGATCAGGGCAAAGCCGATGGCATGATTTATGGTCAGTCGCTCCCCCAGGTACAAGACGGAGAATCCGGCAAACACGGTGAGGGTAATAACCTCCTGCATCGTTTTTAGCTCTGCGGTCGAATAGGTTCCATGGCCGATTCTGTTCGCAGGAACTGCAAAGCAATACTCCACAAATGCGATAAGCCAGCTAACAACAATAGCAATCCACAAAGCTCTGTCTGTGAATTTTAAATGCCCATACCATGCAAAAGTCATGAAAATATTGGATATTACCAATAAACCTATTGGGGCAATGGCTGATGAGTTCATAACAAGAACTTTCATTTGCAAAAATGTTGTTAATTTAGGCTCCAGAACCCAATATTTAAAGCCGATGCAAAGCCGACCCAAAGCAGATATGGAACCATGAGCATTCCGGCGATCTTGTCTCGCATCAAGAATGCCACCGTAGTCACGATGATGGCGATCTCCAGAACCACAATCTCGACCGCCGCCACACCGATCAGGTGGAACTTGAAGAACAGGAAGCTCCAGGCGAAATTCAACGCCAACTGGATCAGGAACAGCCGAATGCATGAGCTATCCCACTGGTACTGATCACGCCCCCAAGCCCTCCAGGCCGCCACAGCCATCATGATGTAGAGAGCCGTCCAGACCGGGCCAAAGACCGCATCAGGCGGCGTGAAGGATGGGTGAGCCAAATCCTTGTACCACCCATGGACAGCGGGAATGGTGACCATGCTGGAGATGCCCGCAACGCCCAGGCACAACACGATCAAAACGACCAGATAGCCAAACCGGGGATTGGTCTTTCGAAACTTCATGCTCACGGAGCGGCCCTTCTGAAATATCCTGGTCAACATTCATGATGCCGGGCCAACCATAGCACCCCGATTGAATTCCATCACGACATCGGCGTTTCCCCCGGCGACCGGCGGAACTACACTGCGGCCACCAACCGCTTTCCGAACTGGTCACCGACCCAATGCCGCCGAAAATTCCAAAACTGGGACGTGAAGGTGCCGAAACACTGGCCTTGCACGCCGTCTCGGTAATTGTCGCTGATGACGAATTGCTGACCCAGTTCATGTCCTTCACCGGCAGTGGTGCCGACGAACTTCGCACCCGTATCACCGATCCCGATTTCCTCGGAGCCGTGTTGGATTTTGTCCTCGAATCGGACATCACCGTCGAGAAGGTGGCCCAGGCGGCAGGCGTTGCCCTGGAAACAATTCTGATCGCCCGTTCCCAGCTTCCAGGAATGCAGGTGGACTGGACGCCATGACCACCGATCTTGAAAAACTGAAGACCCGGCTCCAGGCATTGCGGGCAAAGACTATTGCCAACGGCTGCACCGAGGAAGAAGCCTTGGCGGCGGCGGCGAAGGTGGCCGAACTGCTTGATCGCCATGATCTATCAATCACGGACCTGGAAATCCGCGAAGAGCAGTGTGAAAAGTCCACCATTGAAACCAACCGCAAGCAGCGACAGCCGATCTCCGCCTGCATCCCGGCCATCGCCGAATATTGCGATTGCAAGGTATGGAGGGAAAAAGACGACAAGGGCATCCGGTACGTCTTCTTCGGTCTTCGCCCCAGCATCGAGATGGCCCATTACGTTTACGACGTGATCGCCACGGCCATGCAGACCGCTTGGGTCCAATATGCTCTGGCCCAACGAATTCTCCGCTATGGCAAGGACGAAAAGGGATCGTTCATGTTCGGCATGGCGGTGTCGATTGGGGAGAAACTGATCGCCATGAAGGCCGAACGCGATGAAGCCAACAGGGTCAGCAGTGGTCGCGATCTGGTGGTGGTCCGCCACGTCATCGTGGAATCTGAATTCGCCAAGCTGGACCTAAACCTGCGTCGTGGCCGGGCATCAGGTAAGAAGCTCGCTGCTGGTGCGTTTGAAGCCGGTCACGCCGCCGGTCAATCCCTGGCTCTTCATCCTGGCGTCCATGGCAAAGGTTCTGGGAAATAGGAAACAGGGCGTCCATCGCTAATTGTAGTCATTCAATAGCAATAGTAGAATATCTTGGCTGTGTTCTGGGGCATGTGGTACTTAATGGTAAGTGCCGATTGATGGCCGCAAATCAACGACACCAAGATGAAAGTGTCAGAACCATGTTTCCACGAATCCGAAGGGCATTGGTCGTTGATGACGCTAAGCCGATGCGGGAACTGATCAGAATCGCTCTGGGTTCCTTCCATTGCCGCGATGTCATCGAAGTGGAGGATGGCACACTCGCATTCGGTGCCGCCAATATCGTCAGCCTTGAAGACGGCGATTTGACAGATGGCAGCACTGACATCGTTTTTCTCGACTGGATGATGCCCATGCTCGACGGCATAGCCTGCACCAAGCTGATCCGTTCAGGTGGGCTTGATGGCTTTAATGCCGATGTTCCAATCGTCATGGTTACGGCCAGGACAGAAG
>NZ_CACVCH010000100.1 GCF_902729425.1 Magnetospirillum sp. SS-4
GCACCCTGTTAAAGGATAAGGTTGATATCAGAGTCTTTGACAAGAGAATTGACAACGGGCCGTGAAAAAAGAAATCCTTGTACATAACGCACACCGGCATCACGAAGAACTTTTAATTCTTGAGTCCGCTCCACTCCCTCGGCGACAACATCAACACCAAGCTCCTGACATACCTTTATCATTCCCAGGGCAATTGTACGGCGTCGTTGATCGTGGTCGATGTCGCGGACCAGTGCGATGTCCAATTTCACGACATCAACAATCATCTCTGCCAGCACATTAAGACCGGCATAGCCCGCCCCAAAATCATCAAGTGCCACCCTGAATCCATGGCGGCGGTATTCCTTGATGATGCTTAGCAGATGAGGGGTATCTGTGATCCTTTCGTCCTCAGTAATCTCAAAGGTAATGAGATCGAGGGGAAAGTTGACTCGTTCCGCAGCAGCCAAGGTGGCACGTATACATGCCTTGGGATCATAAACGGCATTGGGTAGGAAATTGATGCTCAGACGCCGGTCCAAGCCCAAGCTGGCTGCAAGTTCGATGGCCTTGACCCGGCACGCCTGATCGAATGCGTAGCGGTTGTCAGCAGTCACTTGAGAAAGAACGCTCATAGCAGGTTGGCCCTCTGGACCTCTCACCAGTGCTTCGTAGGTCGATATGCGTCGCTCATGCAAATCCACAATTGGCTGAAACGCCATGGTGAAAGGAATAGCAAAACCCTTTCCCTCCAGGCACGAGTGGCAACCAGATTTTGAATGGCTCATGGCTTCCTTGGACCGTTCGTTCGCGGCAGCGTGGATGATGCGAGATTTGCTGTCGCTTTGCTAATTTTCTGCCGCATTTTGAACCGTCACCAAGAAACTCTGAGTGACTTTTGGGGATGGCAGCGGGTCAATGTTCAGTTTCAGCGTGCCCGAAATTAGCGTCTAATTCCTCGTTGTTAGATGATGGGGAATGACGCGTTGCTGTGCGAGCAAAACTTGTTTCCAGCCGCTCGATCCGCAGAAAAAGTTTGTGTGAACGATTCAATAGTGATCGTAATTCATCAGAAATCACGGCATCATTAGAATGCGATGTGTCAAGGCACACATCATGCCCCGATAGCCTAAATTGGTTTTCCATCGCATATTCTGCGGAAATCTCACCGTTATGAACTGCACGCTGGAACATCAGCCACGACATAACTTGAGTCAGACGGCTTGTTAACCGAAAAGTTTCATTGGTTATCCGAAGCCCTTTAACGCCATCTACTTTTTGCCGGTCCCACCATTCGGTTTCCATCATGAAGGTCCGAGCTTCAACCAGCAGAGCCATGGTTTCTTCAATAGGGCCGCGAAAATATGCAGTTGTTTGCATCCTCGCACCTCATGCCACCACCAAGACGGGCGAATGTTTCTTAAAATGCTAACATGCGAAGTTCCGTCATCATATGCCAATCAAAACCAAATGTCATACTTCAGCCCAGCCAGCCATATGCAGTATTGCGGTTATTTCCTGATAGATGGATCTCGATCATCGTGGTTCAATCCCCTCGTGGCTTCCTCCCAAGACGAACAGCCACCACCAATGTGGATGCCCCCCGCCTTTTTATCCGGCCGTCGAACGGTTCCTCTGTCGAGTGCTCGCCGTTTCGAGGCCGCTAAATCTTCCCATTTAGTTACCTTCCAATAATCGCTATTTTGCGATACGGTCTGTCCATGGAATGGAAGGTCGAAACCCTCAACGAAGTCGTGGACGAGTTCGAGATTGCGGAAACCCTTATCCGTGCCCGGCAACGGGCGGGTCTATCTCAGGCCGAAGTCGCAAAAAGGATGGGCACCACCCAGTCCGTGGTTGCACGGCTGGAAAGTGGCCGTTCCCTTCCTTCATCGACTTCACTGGCACGCTACGCCGCCGCCACAGGCAGTCGCCTTCATGTTGAGCTTCTTCCTGGTCGCTGAATTCATCACGGTTCCAGAGTTGGCTCCGTCACCAAGATGGAGGCGATCTTGGGTTCATTTATCAAATTACGCAAACCGGGCAACGATTTCACCGTCCAAGGTTTCCCTGTCCCCTGGCTGAAGGCCCCCTGGCTATGATGGACTATTGGTCCTCCTGCCGATCTTCTGGTGTCAGTGGAACTCCAAGAAGCTCAAGGCGATGGCCGATGACCTGATAGCCGTAATCTGCGGCAATCTTCTTTTGCAAAGCTTCAATCTCAACGCAGGAGAATTCGATAACTGCCCCTGAAGTTACGTCAATCAAGTGATCATGATGGTCACTTTCGGCCTCTTCGTATCTGCTCTTTTTCCCATCGCCGAAATCGTGCCGTTCAAGGATGCCTGCTTCCTCAAAAAGTCGCACGGTGCGGTAGACAGTGGGAATGCTGATATGCCGATTGATCTCGGCTGCACGGCGATAAACTTCATCGACATCAGGGTGGTCGGTTGCATCCGATAGGACGCGAGCGATAACTCGCCGCTGGTCCGTCATCTTCATAGATTTTTCAATGCAACGCTGCTCGATACGAGACGGGGGCGATTCATCCACGGCTCACTTCCTGTCGCATTTCATTCACCTGAACAAAACACATACCACAAAAGAATGATGATGCAAGTTAATCGCAATGACTGCGATTTACAACTTGATGGCTGAGCGGCTGCCCCCGGATGTAGGCGGTTACCATTGATCTGATTGGCTCGCCACGGGGGAATGCGGCAGATTCTCAATCTCATTTGCAGGTGACCAAACTTTAGCTTACATACTTATGGTGCGGATGTGTCTTGAATTTTTGGAGCCTCTCAATGCGGGACCAATTGCCCAGGAAGACCATACTGATCATTGAGGACAACGCCCTCAGTTTAAAGCTTTTTAATGACATTCTTCAGGCCAGAGGCTACTCCACCCTGCAAGCAATGGATGGTCGCGAAGCCAAAGAGATTGTCGAGCAGAGCCGCCCAAATCTTATCCTTTTGGATATCCAGTTGCCGGGGGTTTCCGGCCTAGATTTCGCCCGCGTACTGAAGGAAGACGCTGAACTTCAAGCGATACCTATCATCGCGGTAACCGCGTTTGCTATGAAGGGTGACGAGGAGCGAATCCTTGAAAGCGGTTGTGACGCCTACCTCGCCAAGCCCATCTCAATTGAAAAATTCCTGAACAAGGTGACTGAATTTTTGGGATAGCTATTTCTGCCGTAAAGGGGGGGCTTCCGGGGGAAAGTAACGGGGATATTGGCCAATACCTTGTAGGCTTATCGTCATGCGGCTTTAGTCATCGCCTTGCCGTCCCATCTTCCCCAGAAAATCGCCAAAATCCTTGGCTTCGCGGAAGTTTCGGTAGACCGAGGCGTACCGCAAATAGGCCACCTGATCCATCTCCATCAGCACATCCATGACCAGTTCGCCGATGAGCTTGGACGGAACCTCGTTCTCCCCCAAGCTCTCCAGGCGGCGATGGATGCCATTGACGATGCGTTCGATCTGTTCCTCATCCACGGGACGTTTCCGCAAAGCGATCTGAAGCGATTTGACCACCTTGTCGCGGTCAAAGGTGGACCGGCTGCCGTCCTTCTTGATCACCACCAGATCGCGGATTTGAACCCGCTCGAAGGTGGTGAATCGGGATGCACAGGCTGGACACGCTCGGCGGCGGCGGATGGATGCATTGTCATCAGTAGGGCGGGAATCTTTCACCTGGGTGTCGTCATGTCCGCAAAAAGGACAACGCATGCTCGCCTCCCCCTCCCCCCAATCGATGTTCATGCAGATCATTCAGGAAACGGTCGCGGCCAGCAAGAACAGCGGCACTGCCATCCCCAAAAGGAGGAGGCTCTGTCACAAATTTTAACGCGGCTATGGATTGAGACGACTTGTAACAACGGGTGCATCCGAGTGCACGATGGATTGACCCAATGGACATAGGCTTGCCATACTTTTGGTAGAATTATGTTCGCCGGTTGCGAGATAGGCTGAAATCCGAAATGGATGACAATTGGGCCAACCAGGATGTTGAAACCAATGGCCTCAACGGCCTGTTGATGCTCGCCAATTCCCCAGAATGCCGCCGCATCATTCAATCCATCATCGACCATCTTCCGTGCGGCGTAACGCTGTTCGATCAGAACTTGGAGATGATAGCCTGCAACGGCCTGTTCAGGAGGCTGCTGGATTTCCCCGACGAATTGTTTGATGACGGCCTGCCGTCAATGAAGTCCCTGGCCCTGTTCAACGCCCGACGCGGTGAATATGGCCCAGGTGACCCAGAGGAACTCGCGGGACAGGTTGTACAGAGAGCAGGGGCTATGAAGCCGCACCAGTTTGATCGTGTTCGGCCTGATGGAACCATCCTTGAAATTTCAGGTCAACCGCTGCCGAGCGGTGGCTTCATAACCCTGTACACGGACATTACTGAACGACGTGAAGCCGAGGAAAACCTTCGTGATAATGAAGGTCTGCTGCGACTGATCTTTGACAATTCCAGCGTTGCTATTTTTACTATCGATTCCAGTGGCAGAATTGGCACAGCCAATCAACGGATGGCGGAAATGTTCATGATCCCCTTGGAATCATTGATTGGTATAGAATATGTCGATCTGGTTGATCCCGTAGAACAGGAAATTGCCCGGAAGAATATGGCGGATCACCTTGCCTGTGACCGCCCCAACGTCAACCTTGAACGCCACTATTGGCGATCCAATGGCACTGCATTTTGGGGGCAACTGACGGCCCGGCGGATGCCTGCATATAGGAATGGACGTGCTGGTCTGGTGTGCGTCGTCGCTGACATCACCGACCATAAGATAGCAGATCAGGTTTTGGCCGAACGCAGTGCCGAACTCGAAGCTCTGAACCAGGAACTCACGAACACCGTCGCAGCCCTTGCAGCGTCAAACGCGGAATTGCTTGCCGCTCGCCAGGAATTGGAACATCTCGCACAGCACGACAATCTGACCGGCACGTGGAACCGTCGCAGAACCGAGGAAGCCGTTAAGCTGGAAATGCTGCGAAAGGCCCGCTACGGTCACCCCGTTTCAATGCTCTACATTGACCTTGACCACTTCAAGCGGATCAATGACACCCACGGCCATGCGGTCGGGGATGATGTCTTGAAGGTGTTCTGCGACATCGCTCGGAAATGTATGCGATCCACCGACATGCTTGGTCGTTGGGGTGGCGAGGAGTTCGTCATTGTCACCCCGAACAGCGGTTTGATGATTGCAAGCCTGCTTGCCGAACGGATTCGCAAAGCTATCGTGGCCTTCGAATTTCCTGGTGTTGGGGATGTTACCGCCAGTTTTNTGGCGAGGAGTTCGTCATTGTCACCCCGAACAGCGGTTTGATGATTGCAAGCCTGCTTGCCGAACGGATTCGCAAAGCTATCGTGGCCTTCGAATTTCCTGGTGTTGGGGATGTTACCGCCAGTTTTGGTGTTGCAGAATACCGAGAAGATGAACCCTGGGAATCTTGGCTATGCCGTTCAGATGCAGCCCTGTATGCAGCCAAAGAAGGTGGGCGTAACCGGGTGGTCACCGATGCTTGCGGGGCTGATGAGGCTGACGAAGCCGAACTTCTTGATCTCGCTTTCCTCCGTCTGGTCTGGAGGAGCACCTACGAATCCGGCCATGCCTTGCTCGACACGCAGCACCGGAACCTATTCGAACACGCAAATAATTTGCTGATAGCGGTCATCGGAGAACGACCCACCGATGAGGTGGCACCTCAGATCGAAGCCCTTGTCGCAGACCTTCTGGATCATTTCCGCGATGAAGAAGCCCTTTTCCGCTCGATAGGATATTCCGGTGCAGATGAACATGCCCAAACCCACCAGGGACTAATCGACCGTGCCGGGGAATTGGTGGCGAATTTCACATCCGGCGAACTGGCCTTGGGCGACCTGTTCAATTTCCTGGCCTACGACGTGGTGGCAAAGCACATGCTATCAGAGGACCGAAAGTTTTTTGGACAAGTGCAGGCAATTCGCGATACAGCGGGTTGAACACAGGCAATCATTTCGGGCGATAATGGCGATATTC
>NZ_CACVCH010000101.1 GCF_902729425.1 Magnetospirillum sp. SS-4
GCATCCCTCGGCCAATCTGCGGAAGGCGACGGATCGCTTCATCAACGTTCATCTGGCCCATTTTAACAACGCGCGACAAAAAATAACGCGATGCCTTAGACATGTCGCCACCATCTCTATTGTTGCGATATTTTTATAAGGCAACATATACGGACTGCTGCGTCAAGATGTGTGTTTTTGGGATCGGATTGAAATTCCACTTTATATGTTAAGATATCTTGTCGCCTCCGCCCGTAGGATCGGATCGGCGCACCACGTCTCCCCGCCAGTAAACCGCTTGGCGACGATGCCGGGAACCGTCCCGGCAAGGTGTTCCCGGAATCCCTGTTCCAGCGCCTTCCGCTCGTCCTCCGGCAATCCGTCGATAAACTCCATGATGGCGGCTTTCTCGCGGGCACTGTCCGCCTTGCGTCACTCCGCTGTCTTGGCCTCTTGCTCCTGGCGCTCCCGTTCGGCCTCTCGCTCATTTTCGCGGGCCTGGGATTGCTCCTGGGAGAATAGGGTGGGCTTGGGGCCGCCAATCCTCTTCGATGGCCTTCCTGAGCCATCCGGCGGGGTTGTCGATCTTCTCCTTGCCCTTGAGCCTGCGGGCGAGGTCGGTGGTGGCCCATTCCACAAGTTCCGGCTCATGGGTCTGGACGATGGCGCGGGCAGCTTCTTCGGCCATGCCATGGGCAGACAGACGGGCGACGAGGCGGGCAAGGCGGGGATCGTCGCGCAGCGGGTCGGGAGTATCGGCACGGGCGTTGCGGGCGATGGTGAAGCGTAGCGCCACCACCTTGCGGCCTTCCTTGATCTCCTGGTAGTCGAACAGGATATCGGTCTTGGCGTTGATTTCGCGCCGGGCCATGTCCACCACCCGCACCCGCAAATCCTTGTAGAAGCGGTAACAGGAACGAGCGCACGAAACAGCGGAACCACCAGTAGACCGTCTGCCACGGCGGGAAATGCACCGGCAGCATGCGCCACTCGCAGCCCGACCGCACCATGTAGCGCAGGGCGTTCACCACCTCGCGCAGGTCGGTCGTCCGCTTGCGGCCCCGCCCGGAAGGTTGCGGCAGCAAAGGCTCCAACGTGCCCCATTCCTCGTCGGTCAGGTCGCTGGGATACCGTTTCGTCTTCTTTTCAATGGCCGCCATGCGGCTGTGTGTCGATGTGGTCCACATCGATAGCTTGAATCACGCCCGCCCACGCGGCTCAAGCTCTTTTCAAACAGCCTCTGAATAGGGGTCTTTGGCGTGTCAAGACGTCTTTCCGTCCTATAAATTTGGAAATTTGACGACATGGCGTATAATGTCGCCGTACCTTCTAATTTTCCCCATATGAAACAAGTGGTTGAAGGCTGAGGCGCTGACATGGAAACGGTCATTCGAGACGTGACCTTGGAAACGGTCAATCAAGCCATTGCCAACCGGGCGGGTATCAAGCCCGGTGAGAGCTTTTCCGTCGTCGTCGTTGATAGCGCGCCGCGTCCACGTTCCCGTCTGGCCGATGTCGCGGGGAAAGCGCGAGTCCCGGTAGCCTCGAAGGGGCTGGCGGCGGATGGAGTTGCAAGCGAGGCGGGCGAGGGCGTCAAGAGCCGCATGGAACGCCTGCTTGCCAAGGCGGGGGCGGGTGTGGCCCTGGTCGGCCCACAGACGACCGAAGATATCGACCGGCGTATCCGTGAGTTCCGGGGCGATGAATAGCGACGTATCGAACGCCAGCCGTATCTACGCGGACTCCAATACCCTTATCTATCTGGTCGAAGGCTCACCGGAGTTTTTGCCGTTCGCCGAAAAGCTCTTCCGGTATGCCGGGGAGCAAGGCATTGCGCTGGTGACGAGCGAAATCACCATCGCCGAATGTCTGCACGGGGCGCACAAGCAGGGGAGCGAGGCGCTTGCGGAGGAATACCGCGAGGTGTTCCGCGATATGGACGTGTTCAATCTTGTCCCCGTGGCGCGGGAGATTCTGGAGCGTGCCGCCAAGATCGGCGCAGAGCAAAAACTGAAGCTGATTGACGCCATCCATGTCACATCTGCCATTGATGCCGGGTGCGACGTGTTCGTGACCAATGACCGGGGCATCAAGAGCACGCCGGATTTGAAGGTTGTTCAGAAGTCGTCGGGAATGTCCGCGCCTTCGCGGGCCTGGGCTGAATAGGGTGGGCTGAGGCCGCCAATCCTCCTCAATGGCCTTCCTGAGCCATCCGGCGGGGTTGTTGATCTTCTCCTTGCCCCTTGATCCGGCGGGCGAGGTCGCTGGTGGCCCGTTCCACAAGCTCCGGCTCGTGGGCCGGACGATGGCGCGGGGGGCTTGGTGATGCGCCCCGCCCCGTCACCTCGGCGGTCTCAGCGGTTCAGCCGCCCGCGAAGGGGCCGCGGCGGCGGGTCAGGCCTTGCCGTGGCAGTGCTTGTATTTCTTGCCCGAACCGCAAGGACAGGGAGAATTCCTCGGGGTGGCGCCCCAGGTGGCGGAATCCTCCGGGTCGACGTCGGTGCGGCGCGGCGCGTGGCTGATGCTGGCGGTGGCCGCGGCGAAGGCCGGGTCGTCGCGGCCTTCCTGGGTATATTGCGGCCCGCGCGGCTCCAGAACCGATTCCGGCGATTCGTCACCGAAGCGCAGCTCCACATGGGCCAGCACCGAGGTCACCTTCTCGCGCAGGTCCAGCAGCATCTGTTCGAACAGGTTGAAGGCTTCCCGCTTGTACTCGTTCAGCGGGTCGCGCTGGGCGTAGGCCCGCAAGGAGATGCCCTGGCGCAGGTGGTCCAGTTGCAGCAGGTGGTCCTTCCACGACTGGTCCAGCAATTGCAGCAGCAGGCTCTTTTCCACCATCCGCATGGTCTCGGGACCGTAATTGGCCGCCTTTTCCGCCATCTTGCGGTCGGCGGCGTCGGTGATGCGGTGACGGATTTCCTGGTCGGCGATTCCCTCTTCCTTGGCCCATTCGGCGATGGGCAGGTCGAGGCCGAAAATGCGCAGGCATTCCTCGTGCAGGCCGGCCACGTCCCACTGGTCGGCATAGGCGCGCTCGGGAATGCAGCGTCCCACCGTCTCGGCGATGACCTCGTGACGGAAGGCGGCGATTTCCTCCGAGACGTCGTCGACCTGCATCAGATCCTTGCGCTGCTCGTAGACCACCTTGCGCTGGTCGTTCATGACGTCGTCGAATTTCAGCAGGTTCTTGCGGATGTCGAAGTTGCGCGCCTCGACCTTCTGCTGGGCCTTCTCCAGGGCCTTGTTGATCCAGGGATGGACGATGGCCTCGCCCTTTTCCAGACCCAGCTTCTGGAGCATGCCGTCCATGCGCTGCGAACCAAAGATGCGCATCAGGTCGTCTTCCAGCGACAGGAAGAACTTCGACGCGCCGGGATCGCCCTGGCGGCCGGACCGGCCACGCAGCTGGTTGTCGATGCGGCGGCTTTCGTGGCGCTCGGTACCGATGACGTAAAGGCCGCCGGCTTCGCGCACTTTCTCCTTGTTGACCTCGATCTCGGCCTTCAGCGCCTCGATCCGGCGCGCCCGCTCGGCCTCGTCGGTGATCTCGGACAGCTCGGTCCGGATGCGCATGTCCAGATTGCCGCCCAGCTGAATATCGGTGCCGCGGCCGGCCATGTTGGTGGCGATGGTGACGGCGCCGGGGACGCCGGCCTGGGCGATGATGAACGCTTCCTGCTCGTGATAGCGGGCGTTCAGAACCTGATGGGGAATCTTGCGCTTCTTGAGCAGCGCCGACAGGTGCTCGGACTTCTCGATGGAGGTGGTGCCGACCAGGGCCGGCTGCATGCGGCCGCGGCATTCCTCGATCAGGGTGACGATGGCGTCGTTCTTTTCGTCGGCGGTGCGATAGACCTCGTCGTCGGCATCCTTGCGGGTCACCGGCCGGTTGGTGGGAATCTCAACCACCTCCAGGCCGTAGATCTCATGGAACTCGCCGGCCTCGGTCATGGCGGTGCCGGTCATGCCGGCCAGCTTGGGATACATGCGGAACAGGTTCTGGAAGGTGATCGAGGCCAGGGTCTGGTTCTCGTTCTGGATGGTGACGCCTTCCTTGGCCTCCAGCGCCTGATGCAGGCCTTCCGAGAAGCGGCGACCCTCCATCATGCGGCCGGTGAATTCGTCGATGATCACCACCTTGTCGCTCTTGACGATGTAGTCGACGTCGCGGGTGAACAGCTTGTGGGCGCGCAGCGCCTGATTGACGTGGTGCACCATGCTGACGTTGCCGACGTCGTAGAGCGCGCCCTTCATCAGGCCGGCGGCGCGCAGCATCTCCTCGACGTGCTCGGTGCCGCGATCGGTCAGGGTGACGGCGCGCTGCTTCTCGTCCTTCTCGAAATCCTCGGCGGTGAGATTCGGCATGACGCGGTCGACCAGCCGGTACAGCTCGGAATTGTCCTCGGTGGGGCCGGAGATGATCAGCGGGGTGCGGGCCTCGTCCACCAAGATGGAATCCACCTCGTCGACGATGGCGTAGTTGAACGGCCGGTGCGACATTTCCTCCAGCCGGAACTTCATGTTGTCGCGCAGATAGTCGAAGCCCAATTCGTTGTTGGTGCCGTAGGTGACGTCGCAGGCATAGGCCTCCTGCCGCTCGGTATCGTTCAGTCCGTGGACGATGACGCCGACCGTCAGGCCGAGGAACGTGTAGACCTGCCCCATCCACTCGGAATCGCGCCGCGCCAGATAGTCGTTGACGGTGACGACGTGAACGCCCTTGCCCGACAGGGCATTGAGATAGACCGGCAGGGTGGCGACCAGGGTCTTGCCTTCGCCGGTCTTCATCTCGGAGATGCGGCCCTGGTGCAGCACCATGCCGCCCAGCAGCTGGACGTCGAAATGCCGCTGCCCCAGGGTGCGCTTGGCGGCCTCGCGCACGGTGGCGAAGGCTTCGACCATCAGGTCGTCCAGGCCGGCCCCGTCGGCGATGCGGCGCTTGAAGTCGTCGGTGCGGGCGCGCAGCTCGTCATCCGAGAGCTTCTCCAGCGACGGCTCCAGGGCGTTTATGGCATCGATGTGCTTCTTCAGCGGCTTGAGAACACGATCGTTCGCGGTTCCGAAGATCCGCCGGGCAATGGCGCCGAACATGAAGCTTCCTCGATATCGATGGCCAGCCTCCCGGAGCGGGAGTCTATCGCGACCGGCAACAGATAGAGGCCGGGCCTTGATCTGTCAATGTCGGGGGCGGCCTCAGCGCTTGACCGAACAGGCCTTGTCGGCGGCCGCCAGGGCGTCGGAAAATCCCGACAGCGCGAAAGTGGCGGTGATGGGCGCCCCCTTGGCCGGTGTGGCGTGCATGATCGCGTCCCTGCCCTTGCGCAGCGCCTCGACGATGGCCCGGTCCGAGGCGGCGTCGTTGGCCCAGGCCCGGTCGCCCCTGGTGAACAGGGAATTCTTCTTGGCGCCGATCTGCAATTCGACCGACGATTCCTTCTTGAAGCCGTAGGTGCCGTTGATGCTGACCTCGTCGGTGGACTTGCCGCCGGAACGATGGGTGACGATCAGGAAGGTATTGGTCCGGCCTTTCTCTCCACCCTGCACCTTGCCGGCGATGGCGGCGACGTAGCAGGTCCGGGAACCGCCCTCGGAGAACGAAAAGCCCT
This sequence comes from Magnetospirillum sp. SS-4, assembly GCF_902729425.1. Taxonomy (GTDB): domain Bacteria; phylum Pseudomonadota; class Alphaproteobacteria; order Rhodospirillales; family Magnetospirillaceae; genus Phaeospirillum. Next base: position 5,586 of record NZ_CACVCH010000101.1, read on the forward strand.
CCCATTCGCCAAATTTTCCCAGGCGCTTGGTGGATTCGGCGGATTCGGCGGCCAGGGGCGGCAGGAATGCGAGGGCGGCGGCAAGCACGGCAAGGCGGATGATCATGGTGTCCATTCGAACGGATTGGCGGGTACGGCGTCGGAGTCTCCCGGAATGCGGCGCGGAATGCAATGCCGGTCGTCGACGCG
>NZ_CACVCH010000102.1 GCF_902729425.1 Magnetospirillum sp. SS-4
TGTCGGAGATGACGGGTGACCGTAAAACTCCATCAGGTCGCGAGCGAACTTTTGCTCATGACGAATTGATCGTCAGCAAGACCGATCCCAAAGGACGGCTGACCTACGTAAACGATGTGTTTTTGACAGTGAGCGGCTATGCCGAGGCCGAGGTGATGGGAAAGCCACATTCGGTCATACGGCACCCCGAAATGCCGCGATGCGTCTTCAAACTGCTTTGGGACACCATTGTCGATGGCCGAGAGATATTCGCATATGTGAACAACATGGCGAAGAATGGCGACAACTACTGGGTATTCGCCCATGTCACCCCGAACCTCGACGCTGCCGGTCAGATCATCGGATATCACTCCAATCGACGGGTGCCCGAGAAGGCCGCATTGGAGACGATCAAGCCGCTTTACCGTTCGCTGTTGGAAGAAGAACGCCGCCATCCAGATTCAAAGGTTGGGCTTGAGCGATCATGGAAAATGCTGAACGACGCCGTAGCAACGGCGGGATTCGATAGCTATGACCGTTTCATCTTCACCATCACGCCAGAAAATTGATCAGAGGCCGCCACATGGAATTGACCCTCGGCTCATATGCCCGAACCTTATCCCTTGGGATGCTGGTTCCTTCGTCGATCTGCTTACTGGCGGGAACATTCGGGCTGCTTGGTGGTTCGAGTATCGCCCTTTGGGTCGTGATTGTCGCATCCCTGCTTGGAGTTGTCGGAGGCATCAAGATCGGCGGTTCTGCTCGAAGAATGGCAGGTGATCTTTCCACCGCGATCCACGTGCTTGGCCGGTCCTCCAGTGGTGACCTCAATGCTCGAATTCTGGACGTCCGTGCCAGCGATGGCATTGGAGTCCTGCAACACAACATCAACCGATTGCTGGACCTCGCCGAAGCCTTTGGAAAAGAGGCATTCGCCGCAGTCGAGTCCGCCAATCATGGTCGATATTACCGCCGGATTATCACCACAGGTTTGCGTGGCGATTTCGTTCTGTACGCCAAGACCATCAACCAAGCTTTGAAGCGAATGGAAGCCAGGGACGCTGAGTTCATCGCCTTTGCCAACAATCAGGTAAAGCCGGTGGTGAATGCAGTGGCTGCCGCTGCCACAGAACTGGAAGCATCTTCGGGGGCCATGTCGGCACAGTCCACCGACACCAGCCATCAAGCCATGACGGTTGCCGCAGCGGCGGAACAAGCCTCGGTCAACGTCCAGGCCGTGGCCTCTGCCGTGGAGGAGTTCTCTGCCTCCATTAAGGAGATCAGTGCCCAGGTCCATCGTGCTGCCACCGTAGCCTCGGAAGCAGCCGGGGTTGCGTCTCGTACCGATACGACGGTCCATGGCCTCAGTGATGCCGCCCAACGGATTGGAGCCATTGTCAGCTTGATCAATGACATCGCCGCCCAGACCAATCTTTTGGCTCTCAACGCCACCATCGAAGCGGCTCGTGCCGGTGATGCCGGGAAGGGCTTTGCCGTGGTGGCGAACGAGGTCAAGAACTTGGCAAACCAAACGGCCAGGGCAACCGAAGACATCACCTCCCAGGTGGCACATATCCAGGAGGTCGCCGCCGAAGCGATCAAGGCGATCCAGGAAATCACTCGAACAGTATCCCAGATCGAGGAAACATCGTCCGCCGTGGCCGGTGCCGTGGAAGAGCAAAATGCGGTCACCGTGGAAATCGCACGTAATGTCGCGGAAGCTGCAACCGGAACGTCCGCAGTATCTTCCGCGATCATCACGGTTCAAGCGACTGCCGCAGAAGCTACCGAATCCGCTGGTCAGGTTGCGGATGCTGCATCAGAATTGTCACGGCAGTCTGAAAATCTGAGCCGAGAGGTCGATGGTTTTATCGCCCGAATTGGCGGACGGTAATCAGCGGAGTTCATGGAGATTTTGCTGAATGACGGAAGCGTGCCAAATCGCTGGGTGGTCAGACGCTTTCTCTGTAGGGAATGCTGCGATTGACAGCGATCACAAGGCATTCTTTGAAATTGCCAATTTGCTCAAGTGCGTCGATTTAGATGCAGCGGAAAGCAAATTCGTAATCGATAGTGCCTTGGCGATGCTCGAAGAATATGTCGCAGGGCACTTTCTCCGTGAAGAAAAGGCCATGGCTAAGGTTGGCTTTCAACACTTTGAAGATCATCGTGCAAAGCACTTTGCCTTCAATCGCAAAATTAATGAGGTTATCAGGCTGTATCGTGGCGGACGTTTGTCCGTTGCGGAGAAACTGCACGATCTTGTCCTTAAGTGGCTTGCAAGTCACATTATGAATGAGGACATGAAGTTCAGGTCACTGCTGACTGATGACGACGTTGATCAGAGGCCGCTTGCGTATCTTGCTCTCGACGCTCTTGAGAATGAAGAGCCTGAAAAAGTGGGAGTTCCTACTGTCATCGTGCCTGCCAAGGTGAAGATAGATTACGCTAAAATAACGGCATTAATTTGCGTTCCAAGCAGCACAATTCGATCTGGAATTAGATTCACACTAAATGAGATTGGTATTTCAAACATAGAGGAGTCAAATAACTTTATTGCCCTTGATGAATCATGCAGAAATGGCGGCTTCCAGATTGTTATCATGGACGCTGCGGTTGACGGAAATGATTCGACGTATTTCATTCGCCAAATCCGCTCTATACAAACAAATTGCGATCCATTCGTATTGACTGTATTGATCCTTTCATCAAGGGATGAAGTGGCGGTTCGTAGTGCCATGTCTTCAGGAACTGATTCTGTGCTTCTTATTCCATTCTCATCCGGCCAATTGAGAGATCAGATTGTTGGTCATGTAGAAAGGCGGAAGCCTTTTATCGTCACCCAAGATTATATTGGACCTGAACGCCGAAATGAGAATCGTCCTGGCTGTGCCTCAGCCCCACAAATCATAGTTCCGAATCCGGTCGAGGCGTTAGGGCGAGGCATTCCGATGGAGCAGTATGAATCCAAAAAAAGTGAAGCCATCCAAGTTATCGTAAATTACCGTTTAAAAAGTCTTGCTGGAGCCATAATTTTTGAATGTAACTCTTTGGCGGCTGGCGTGCGTGACGGACTGGCTACAAATGAAAGCACTTTTCGCAGCTTAACGAAGCTCGAAAATATTGCTGATGAGGTGGCAGAGAAAATTCGAAAATTTTCTGGAGCCAAATCCTACTCAGTTGAAACCTTCCGAGATAGATGTCGGGAATTGAAGGGTGGGGTGGACAAAATCACCTACGCTGATGTGGAGGAACTTTCAGCATCTGGCAGGAAGGTGTCAGAAAGCTATGTGTTACGCTGAATTATTTAAATACGACTGGAATAAATAAGAATGGCAATCGTAGCGTCTTCGTCATTAGATGTTAATGCACTCGTCGCCATCGAAAATGCAGCGACAAGGAAGCTTATTGTTTCCGTGATGCGTGAGTGTGGTTTTGCAGTTCAAGAAGAAACAAAAGATATCAGTCACACGATGCTGCACCTTGAGCATGGAAATGCATCAAACATAAATATTATCCTGTGCGATAAGCTTGGTGGAAGTGGGCACCTAAAGATTTTGAAGCATGTCCGTTGGGGGAAGGGGCAGCCACCTCAATCCCTTCCTATAATTGCCCTGGATAATCAGTGGACGGCAGATGAGCTAATCGTGGCAAGAGACGCGGGCATATCCGCCTCGCTTACGCTTCCCATCACCCGCCATACGCTGCAAATGGCGGTCACGGCGACGATGACCAAGCAGAAGGCATTTATTGCTTCGCCGATCTTCCATGGGCCGGACAGGCGTTCTGCCGTCATGAAGAGCTACAAGGGGCCGTTTAGACGGGCTGATGATGCCCAGACCCGCCGCCAAGAAGGCTCCCCGGTAATTGCCCAATCCGTAGCTCAGCGGCAAATCAAAAGTAGTGATCACCACCAAGATGTCGCTTCCAGTTCCTCTTCGGTGGATACGAAGACAGAGATGGGATGGTCTGCGGCGATTGCCACTGGCCGAGAAGATATCGATGAGCAACACCAAAAAATCATAGATTTTCTTAAAATACTTGGGGCTACTTCGAGTGCGGAATATGAAAGAAAGGCTGTGGATGACGTTCTTAATGGTCTTTCAAATTATGTAAAAATGCATTTTATGCACGAAGAGACTCTAATGGACTCCTTTGATTATGACGAGAGAGATAAGCACAAGCGGATTCATTCTGGCTTCGTTGAAAAGCTTGACAGAATAAATCGTGATGATTTCCATAATGGTGGCGGAAGCGAGAAACTGTTCTATATAATTTACAATTGGCTTGTTACGCATATTGTTAGCATTGACCGCGTCATGATCGCCAAGATGAATGGTGAATATGATGCTAATGGTGGTGGCGACCCCGTTCTTAAACAAACTGGCCTCGTAATTGAAAATGCCTACGAGTTGGCCGCAAAAATTATGAACGTTAACTTGCAAACAAGTGCAGTGGCCGATAAAAAACGGAAGACTGCATTGCTTCGTGATATTTCGAAATCTACAGAGAGGCTGATTAACCTTATGGAACTTGCTGATTCCAGGGTGCAGGTAAGTGGATGCTCTAATTTTCAGCTTAAACGGTTGGGCGAGATACGGCATGCACTGACGAAAAGTGCGGATTCTCTGGCCGTGACGGCTGCAAAAAAAATCATACGGCTTTGCGGTGATATTTTGTCCGGCAAGCAGGGCATCCCCCTTGGAATCGGGGATATCTTGCGGCGACAAATGGGCCGGGTGGCAAGCTTGACTGCGGTAATCGGTGGATTGGACGCTATGAGTTCCACCGCAAAGTCCGCAGCAATCGAGGCAAACGAGGTAGCCGGGAAAATCTTGGAAATGGAACTCGGATCAGCCGCGTCTTTGCAGGACTTTGATATTGTCGAAAAATAGCGAAACAGCAACGCCAGCCTTCGAGACGCCCTAATTGCCCTTTGGGCAAACCCAGTCTCTGTAATTCATGTCAAACTTCATAATGTGATTAAACAGCCACATCCTTAAAAATTCACTCATTTCGTTAAGGGATTGACGGTTGACCCTCCTCGACTTCGTGATGAAATAGGCCGAAGCCATTTCCTCAAGCTGAGTCTTCAAAACGCGATGTTCTCTGGCGTGCATGTTGAAATATGGATACATGCACTCTCTTTGTATTTTTTCTTCTCTCTCAAAGTGCTCCTGTGTGTAGGCGATTAGCTGCTTCAGCGTCACATGCATCGCAGCTTCATTTTGCCCATCAACTTCCCCTTCTAAGGTTTCGCATATTTTCGCAGTTACCAGGAATTGATTTATTATGCTAAT
>NZ_CACVCH010000104.1 GCF_902729425.1 Magnetospirillum sp. SS-4
TGCCCTCTCCACAATAAAATCAATCGGTTGCGGGAGCCATCAGTGCCCTGGCAGTGCGTCGGAACGCACCTTCAGTTCGTGGCGCTGAACAGCACATCCAGGCTCGAAGCCTCCATCAGGCGGTCAAGCCACGTCTCGACCGAGACAGCATCGGCGGCCAAAACGCGAGCCTGCAGATCGGCTGGTAGTGGGCCGAACCGCTTTTCAACGAGGCGAATGAGAGCCTTGGCTTCGCCCCTGGCTTCGCCCTCGACGCGCCCCTCGGCGACGCCCTCTGCCTTCCACCGCTTTTTCCAGGTCTCACCCAGATTCGCCAACATTGACCGCATCTCCATCATGTCGCCGGGCACGATCACCGAAGCCTCGTAGCCTTCAATCGCCTGCCGCACCAGTTCGGTGAACAGCTTTTTCAGTTCATCGTAGCCCGGATGACGCCGAAACCATGCTACCACGTCATCGATCAGTCCTGCCAATTCTTCCGGCTCGTGGGGGTGTTCAAGCCGGAACAGCAATGCCGCCAAGCTGTCGCGGATCGCCAGTTCCTTTTCCGGCACCGCGCCCATGTCGAGGAGATGGCAGCGGGCGCGCGGCTGCCAAGGCCACAGTGGCGACTCGGCGGGCAAGGCGATCAGCGGGACGGTGTCGGTCGGGGCGTGCCACCGGTGTTCGCCGTTATAGAGGACCAGGGTCAGCACAGGCGGCAGGCGGTCGCCGGATTTCAGTTTTTTCTCGGCAATCAGATGCTGCCACAGCATCCCCTCGTAGACCTGGGTGCGGACAGCCATCCACCAGCCGATCGACGATTGAAACTCTCACAGGATATGCAAGACAACGTCCTCGCCATCGACTGTCGGTATTCTCCAGATCACATCGCCTTCACGGCGCTTGCCGTCACGGTCATGGAACTTGGCGTTGATTCGCTCCATGCCGGCAAAGTCCAGCCCGACAGCCATGGCCTCGGGCACGAACTCACGCACAAGCTGCTCCGCCATCAGCGGATGGGAGAGCAGGCGATGGTAGAGGGCATCAGGACTGGACATGGTCACCGTCTATCACGCCGACGCCGGGCTGTCACCGGCAGCCGGCAGATCGGCGGCGCGCCATGTGGACCCGGAAGCGCGGCCATACAGCGGCACCGCTCCGGCCAGCAGAGTGTGGTCGGGCCGGAAACCTTCGACGATTTTGTTGAACGGGACGGCACCGCAGCCGGGCGTCAGGCATCCGCCGCAGGGTATCGACATCGAGGCGGGTCATAGCGGTTGGAGCAGTCCTTCCGTTTCCATCAGCGCCAGCGTCTCGGGGACGGTGATTCCGGCCTGGAAGCACAGCCACTGGCCGGGTATGGCGGTGCCACATCAGGTCGAAGCGCTCGCCGCTGACATGGTCGAGGCGGGCGAAGGCGTGGTCGAATTCCTCGCCCGCTGTGTCGGCGAAACCCGAGCGGTAGCGCTGGATGAAGCTGTAACGGTCGCCGCGCCACTTGCCGGTGATGTCGACGGGATAGGTGAATTCGGTGGGACGGATCTCGGGCAGGAAGCGGGGCTTCAGCACCTCGTCGATGAACCGCTCGCAGGTGGCTGCGATGGCCGCCTTGTCGTCCTTGCTCAGCCCCTTGACCCAAACGCCCCGCTGCATCGCCGCCGTGCCCCCTCCCATTCGCCAACTCCACATCATGGCAAAGGGAACGGCGTGGCGCTACAGGCGAACAAGCATCCTGAAAGGCCTCGGCCTCACGCTTCTTCTTTCTCCCTTTTCTGAATTTGGGCTAACCTCAGACCTTGCTTGAAGGGGGCATTCCTGTGGTGGCCGTCGATACAGCCCAAGACCGAGATGTCGTCCGGTCCGTCATCGAGGGCAAGCCGCTGGCTTGGGACAGGCTTGTGCGCCGCATTGCCGATACGGTCTGGGCTGCCTGCCGATTGCTCTGTGGGGATGATGCTGACGCCCGTGGAGCGTTCTCGGATGTCATGGAGGCCCTTCGCGCCGATGGTTTCCGGCGGCTGCGGGCCTATAACGGCTCCAGCCGGATCGAGACCTTCGTCGCCCTGGTGACCAGGGATGTACTGGCCGAGCGGCTGTTGCGCCTGTTCCAAGCCCATTCTGTGTCCGATGGCTGGGCCGCGTTCGAGCGGTTCTTCGCCGCCGACATCAATCGCATCATCAGCCGCCGCCTTCCCGGAGCAGATCGTGTGGACTTACGCCAAGATGCCTACCAGGACATCTGCGTGGCGTTGATCGCCGACGATTACCGGCGGCTGAAAGCGTATCGCGGCATCGGCAGCTTCACTGGCTTCGTCCTACACATGGTGGACCGGTTGCTGATCGACTTCATCCGCAGCACCATGCCGCTCCGTCAGCAGAGGGCCGAGGCCCAGACAACGGAATGGGAAGACATCCCCTCGGATCAGCCATCGCCGGAAGATGCCCTGTTGGAGCAGGAAGGGGGGCGCCTGTTGTCGTTGGCATCCGAGGTTCTGCGAGAGGCCGCTGCCAGCCTTTCCGAGACGGAGCGCCTATACCTGCACATCGCATTAGGTAGCGGTGAACCCATGCCAGCCCGTGAAGTCGCCCGCCTGATGCGTCGCCCGGTGGAGGAGGTCTACAAGCTGAAGCAGCGGGTCATGACCCGGCTGCGCGACACCCTGGACCGGCATCCGGCGGTCAAAATGTGGAAGGCGTCCGTCTAATGGTTCAGCGAGGAGACATCAGACCGTGACCCCCGGCCCCCTTCATGCGCTGTTCGAGCGGCTTTTCGGCAATGCCGACAATGCGGCGGGAGATGGCGTCCATCCACGTCAAGTCGCCCACCTTGCGACGGGCCTGGATCGTGGCGAATCGGACGCGCTGGACGTCGCAGAACTGGCGGCGTATCTGGATGGTGGGTTGAATGAGACGGGCCAGCAGGACATCCACGCCCGCCTGTCCCAATCCCCCACGGCCCTCCATGACGCCGCCAGCGCCGATACGTTCCTGGACGCGCTGGCGGCATCACGGGAAGCCGCTCCTGCTGACTTGATGGCATCCGCCGTCGCCATGAGCCGGGTGGCGGCGACATTGCCGTCGTCACCACCTCGGTCATTCCCGATCTGGAAATGGTCGGGCGTCGCGCTGGCCATGGCGGTTGCCGCCCTGGCCGTATTGGTCATCGTCAGCCGCACCGCCCCTCCGACCGACACCACTCAGCCGGTTACCGCCAAGTCTGCTCCAACACCTGTTACGCCCGCTGACGGCCCCAGGCTTGCCCAACCTCGGCCCCGTCAAGGGGAAAGCACTCCTCCCCCGGTGGTGGCCGGAGAGAAGACTGCGCCAACCTATCTGGCACCGGCGGCATCCCAGGAAACCATGCCGCAGCCTTCCGTTCGCCGGGAGATACCGTGAGCGGATCAGAAAAGCACGAGCGCCACTTACGGATAAATACGAATGCGCCCCTGCTGAACATAAAGCAGAATCTACCGCCTTAATACCGTATTGCTACACCTGAAATTCTCCTCTCGCTTGCATTATATCCAATTTGGATTTGCTCATTGCTTTTAATAATGACCCCATTCGCTCCTATGCTGGCGGCCTCTTTTTTCAGAGCCCGCATTGCAAGCGTAAGATCTTCTTTCTCGCCCGCGACCTGCAGGCCAAGAGCACTTTTAACGTCGAGACTCGCCAATCCGCGAAGAGCGTACATCTCCATATTTGCCATCCCCCTGGCATTAATTATTCCTATCGTTTTGAATTGGAAGTTTGGCTCAGACAAAAAAACTTCCACATATTCTGGGCCTATTTGGGGATAACGCTCAATGCCACTAAGTATATGCGTCGCATCAGATATGCCATCCGGCACGGTTGGTCTTGCGCATGAGCATAAAGCTCCGGATAGCATTGTTATTATCAGAAACTTTGCGACTCTCATATCTACCTCCTGGCGCATAAATTCCGCAGGGAAAAAGTCAGCCGCAGCCAATGCTAGAATTCCACCAAGTCACCATGATGAGATCACCCTGCTGCCATCGCCGATCAACTGGGGCGTTTGAGCCCGCCCCAATTTGGCTGCCTCGACTGTGATCTTTTCGGCAAGATAAGCTTCCAGCTTGGCGGCGGTGATGGTGCGGTCGGGACCGGCGGCTTCGCCCTCCAACCCCTTCATCAGGAAATAGCTGAACAGACCGTGCTTGGCGGCAGGGAGAGAGCTGGACAATTGATCATTCCCCGCAGCAGCCAGGATGGTGACGTTGGGAGGTGCCGCCAGTTCCTTGGCCGTCACCAGGATCGGGCGGGCAGAAGCCACCAAAGACTCCTTGCCCCGAGTCCCGCCGGAGTAGCAGGTGTCAAGAAACAGGGTGGTAGATGCTGCGCCAGCCTCTGATATTCCATCAACTAGGTCCTTGCGACGAATGGCACTCTCCTCCAGCAAAGCGCTCTCACCATCGTAAGGCATAAGAAACAAGTTGCTACCGTCTTCAGAAGACAGACCATGACCTGAAAAGAAAACAAATACATCGCTTTGCCCTTTTGCAATCAGTGGCTTGACCCAAGTTCGGACAGCCTTTTGGATGTCAAGGCGGCGGGCATCGGTTCCGGTCAGCAGCTTGACGCGGTCACGAGGAATACCAAGTGCATTGATGGCATAATCGTAAAACCTACGGGCATCATTTTCAGCGAACTCGGCTGATGGAGCAGATTGATACCGCTCCACTCCGATAATCAGAGCAACTCCCTTTGGGCGCGGCTTTGACTTTGCTTGGTTGGGAGCCAATAGCGGAATTGCGGCAATGCTCTTAGAGTCAATCGTGCGCGTTACCTTTACGGAGGTTTCCCCAGTCTTTCCCCATTCATCAATTGCCACCAGTCTGAATTCGCTATCCCCCAGCGAAAGACCTCTGGGAACCGAGAACTTTCCATCCGGTTGGAAGGAAATCTCGGTGTCATTGATCATCAGGGCTGTTCAACGCTGCGATCGCCTGATCGATCGTGGCGTTATGCCGGATGAAAAGTTGCCGATTCCCCTGATGGCTTTTGTCTGAATCTATAGGGGG
>NZ_CACVCH010000105.1 GCF_902729425.1 Magnetospirillum sp. SS-4
CCCTTTTCTCGGAAATAACCCCGACATTGTCGCGTAGGAAGCTGTTGATGCTGGGCATGCTGTCACCGATCCAATGAGTTACGATGCGTTGAGAAGCATCGAGGCTTTATTTGCTCCAATTTCCCCTATGATCCCTGCCAAATCCTGGCCCCCATGACCCTAGGCATGGTGGTGTGGGGGCACGCTGCCAGAGGGGGAGGGCATTGCCCCAACGCTATCAATCGGCTTTTCCATCAGACCATCTCCCCCTGCCGATGGGCGTCCTTGTAGTCGGCCCATTTGGTCAGAAACACCTTCCCCTGCTCGGTCGCTTCCCCCTGCGTTTCACTTACGTTGAGCAGGATCGCATCAATGACCGGCCAAATGTCCGATCCAAGCCGATCCGCGTACAGCATGGCCTCGTCGAATGTCGGCGGCTTGGCCAGCAATTGCTGGATGGCATTCTCGACTGCGGGGGGAAGAGCAAACACCGACATCCCCAGCACAAATTCCTGGAGATTGGACATATCATCCTCATGAAGAACACCGTCACAGGCGGCCATTCCCGCACCAACGGCGATCAGGCACACGATGAACTCGTTGAGTTTGTTCTGTTCCCGATAACGCTCGGAAGCCAGAACCAGGCGCTCCTGGAGCACCTGAATTTTCGCTGCGGCTTCAGCCAAATCACCTTCCTTACCCTGTCGATAGCCCTCTCCAATAGCTTGCTTCTTGGATGCGCTGGATACGGCGGCCCCAGCGGCGGCCCCAACACCACCAACGGCTACGGCGGTTCCCGCCGCACCAGAGAGAGAGGCGATCAGGGTCGCCCCACCCAGAACGGAGCCTCCACCAGTAAACGGGGCCGCAGCAACCGCCCCAACGCCGACAATGGCGCCACCAACGAGCGCCCATGGGCTGGCATGCTTGAAGGTCTCGCCAACCACGCCGACAGCGTCAGAAGCCTTATCTCCAATAGCCCCCGCAACATCCGAGACCTTAGCGATCGTCTTGGCTCCGGCGGCTTCGACTCCGTCCTTACCGATCACCAACGGGGCGAGACCGCCGAGGACCAAGGTCCCGACGACAGTTTCCTTACTGGGCGCATGCTCATTCCATGCCGCCGCCGTAGAACTGGCCGCATTCGACGCCAAAGATGCGGTCTTCTCCGCAACCGCGGTTACGCCCTGCCCCACGGCGGATTTTGCCTCGGAAGCAAATGACGCAGTCTTCCCCGCCGCAGCGGAAACATTTTCGCCGACAGTGGAGGCCACGCCTTTTGCAAGCGATGCCGTTTTTGCCGCCGCCGCCGCAATTCCCCGCCCAACTGCGGATGCCGTATTCGAAGTCCTTTCGGCAACGCTCGGTGCATCTTTCACATACGAAAGCCGGAGGGCTTTATCGACCGGCCGCTTCATGATTTCGTAGTCGGGGTTAAGCGTCGCCACGTTCTGGGCAGCCATTCCAGCCGCCGCGACGAGACCAACCAGTTGGGTTGCGCCGGAGGGGACAAGCATACCGGCAAGGGCGGCTTTCCTGCCCTTCGTGAACGTGCGGGAACTCATTCCTTCGCCGCCGATGGCCCGTTCGACGAACAGGACAGCCTCCGGCATCCTGCCATGGCAACCGCCGACTTCAAACGTCTCGCGGTTGCGAATCGCAGCCAGGATATCGTCCGGCCGGTCGAATGAAATGGTTCTGATTTCACCGCTGTCCGACATGGTGTTCCTCGTTCGAGTGGGGTTGATGGTTAACAATCCGGGCCAGGTCGCCGAAGCTCCAGACCCAGGCGTTCAGTTCTTTCTCGCTGGTCGTGGTGACGGTCAGTGTAAGTCGGTATTTCACGCTTGAACTACTACAAGCCATCAATGACTGGCAACGCGGCGGGGATCACAAACAGAAGCTCAAACGTGGCGGCAAGCTCAAGAAGCTCGCGGCAGCACTCCCCGAACAGTACCGAACCTGCTCCGAAATATGCTATCGGCAGGAGGCCCACGAGAAGGATCGTATCTGGCAACTCCTTGCAGATGAGAGCTTGCCTGAGACGATCGCGGCTTGGACGACGGACCTCTCTATCGCCAGGAATTTCAAGAATGGTGTGCCGCCAGACGGACTTCGAGGCGTGATTTTCAGTATAGTGCCGCCTTCAAAAAGCGTCGTCATCAATCTCATCAAAATCTATGGTGACCCCGGCTTCAAGTCGGCGATCGAGCAGCATAAGCGGGGAATTGATGGCTTCGACGACGGGATTGGACGCTATGGCGTTACGCAGCGCGAAATTGTGCTCGAACTGCATAAACTCGGTCCTGAAACAATCCACTGTTATGGCGGCTACGCCTCTGGTCGCGAGACGCTTGCGCAGCAGTTTTTTGGGCACAAGTCCGTCATGGAAGTGCTCCTTGTGATGATGGATGGAATATGTCAGGCGAGCAGAATGGACGCTTGACGTAGCGCGTCACTCGGCACCATGCTGACGGTATGATCGATGACGACCAGCCGCCGAATCCGCTTTATCGGGACAAGCGCACCGCTCGTTTCGCGGCGGGTGAGCGGGTGAAGGAATTCCAGGCATTCGAAAGCCAGGCGAAGAAACGTCTGGTCATCCTGCTGGAATCCGTTTCCCGGAATGGCCTGATGCTGTTGCCGAGCAACCACTTCGAGGCCCTGACTGGTGAACGGAAGGGACAGTTCAGCATCCGGATCAATCTACAGTGGCGGATGTGCTTCGAATGGCCGGACAACCACGACAAACCGTTCAATATCGAGATCACCGACTATCATTGACCGAGGCAATGCCATGACCGAACAGCGGCCCGTTTACCCCATTCATCCCGGCACGATTCTGGCCGATGAATTGGCCGAGCTTCAGATGACGGCGGCGGAGCTGGCGCGCGAACTCCATATCCCCTCCAACCGGCTGTACCAGATCATTGCCGGTCGCCGGGCCATGACCGCCGACACCGCTCTGCGCCTGGAACAATGGCTGGGCGTTGAAGCCGCCTTTTGGATGAACCTGCAAAAGCGCTACGAGCTGGACCTTGCCGCCGAGCAGATCGGCGATGAGATCAAACGCACCATCCATCGCCGGGTGCCGCTGATAGATGGTCTGGCGGCCGCTCATTAGGGTGCGATGCGATTTTGACCGCTTTGCGCCCATAGAAGTCGTTCAGAGCTTCCCGGTCGGCCTTGCCAAGGGCGACGTCGTCATCGAAACAACGCGCGCAAGTATCCTGACGATGCCGCCCGGCCCGGACATCGCGTCCTACCACGACCGGAAGATCGTCATCCTCGAACGCACCGCATTGGCCGACTGGCTTGACTTGGCCGTGCCCACGCAATCACTGATCCGGCCATTGCCGCCCGGAACGCTGAACGTCGAACAGGTCGGGTAAAGCCCATCTCCTACCGTCAGGACTTCAGGCGCCTCAGCCGCTCGATGTGTGGCGCCATCCGATCAAGGACGTTCCTTGTGCCCTCCTCGGAAAGCCACCACGCGCCGCTTTCCGGGATATTCGCTTGGCGGCAAAGCTGATCGAAGAATGTGAGGCCCTCGGCATTGGGCTCGCATTCCGACCTCGGGCGCTTGCAGGTCATCGACCTGGACGCCGGAGACATCTTCAGCGGCCAGGCTTCCGGCCGCCTGATCAGGGGTTATGCCGCCCCTTGCATCCATACCCCCGCTATTGACCCCGACTACCTGTTCCACGATGCCATGCGCGAGTTGGTGGTGTGGTTCATTACCCCGTCCGATCCGCTCTATGTGTTCGGACCGACCACCGCCTCAACCTGATTGTCGATGAGGTTGACCAGGATAACCTTGATGCCCTCAAGCAGGACGATTCACATTCCGTCTTGGTGGACAATTTGAGGGCCAAGCTTTCCAAGCTGAAGGCCCTCAATACCTCCAAGAAGCTGGAGGAGCACGAGCGAAAACACCTCAAAGCATACCTTGAGGGACGAGGCTTGCTGACATCTCTCCAGCAGAACCACGCCACGATCTATGAGGCGGCTGTCAAAGCTAAAAGGGGGTTTGAGAAGCTGCTGGAAGCCCGTTCGTCGCTGTCAGGCGACCCAGGCGAAAAACGCATTCTGGATGAACTGACCGCCTTCAGTACGCAAATAGAAGGCCATCTCGGGAAGTTTCTTGACCCGGAAACGACTGCAATTTTGGCAACTGAGGCCATTGCTTACTGGCTGATGCACTGCCCGCTGGATTTCCCCGGCAATGATTAACCTTCGTGCATTGTTTCCAGAGTTCGAGAGGGAAGGGTTCACCTTCCATGACCGTGGCACGTTTCTGCCCGGCGACAGACGGCCTTTGTGGCGGGTGGCTCTGGTGATGCTCCTACTCAAACAGGCTTGTCGGGGGGCCTCGTCGTCATTGTCCAGGCTTCATGTTCTCGACTGGGCTGTGCGATCCAAGCATGGTCGAGACCAGATCGTGGGTTTCCTGAATGGGAACCGCCCCGCCTCATTCAGCCCCGTTCGCTTTGATCCTGCCCTTCTTCGCGCGTTGCAGTTCGCTCGGGCTGAGCATCTGGTTGCCGCAAAGGGGGGCAATATTGCCCTGACGGAAAAGGGGCAGGCTAACCATTTCATCTGGTCACTGCCCTACTTGCCGCCAGGAAATTCA
>NZ_CACVCH010000106.1 GCF_902729425.1 Magnetospirillum sp. SS-4
TGTCCGTTCCGACAGGCCTAGGCCTGATGCTTGCCTCGACGGCCGCCTGGGCCGAGGAGGCCGCCGCGCCGGCCGCGGCGGCGGTGGCCGTCGACACCGGCATCACCGCCTGGATGCTCACCTCCACCGCCCTGGTGCTGATGATGACCATTCCCGGCCTCGCCCTGTTCTATGGCGGCATGGTGCGCCGGAAGAACCTGCTGGGCACCATGACCCAGAGCTTCGCCATCACCTGCATGATCACCGTGCTGTGGGCGGTCATCGGCTACAGCCTCGCCTTCACCGGCAGTTCGGCGTTTATCGGCGGTTTCGACCGTGTCCTGCTCAGCGGCCTTGAAAAGGGGTCGATGGCGCTGCCGAATCCGTTCCCGGAATCGGTGTTCATGATGTTCCAGATGACCTTCGCCATCATCACCCCGGCGCTGATCACCGGCGCCTTCGCCGACCGCATGAAGTTCTCGTCCATGCTGGCGTTCATGGCGCTGTGGCTGGTGTTCGTCTACGCCCCCATCTGCCACTGGGTGTGGATGTTCGACGAGACCGGCGCCCCCATCGGCTTCCTGGCCAAGATGGGCGTGCTGGATTTCGCCGGCGGCACCGTGGTCCACATCAACGCCGGCATCGCCGGCCTGGTGGCCGCCATCGTGCTGGGGCCGCGCAAGGGCTATGGCACCGACAACATGGCGCCGCACAACCTCAGCCTGACCATCATGGGCGCGTCGCTGCTGTGGGTGGGCTGGTTCGGCTTCAACGCCGGGTCCGCCGTCAACGCCGACGGCCGCGCCGGCATGGCCATGGCCGTGACCCAGATCGGCGCCGCCTCGGCCGCGCTGTCGTGGATGGTGGCCGAATGGCTGCTGCGCAAGAAGCCGTCGGCGCTGGGCATCGCGTCGGGCGCCGTCGCCGGCCTGGTCGCCATCACTCCGGCCGCCGGCTTCGTCGACCCCAGGGGCGCGCTGGTGATCGGCCTGATTTCGGGCGCGGTCTGCTACTGGGGCGCCACCGCCCTCAAGCACGCCATGAAATACGACGACTCGCTGGACGCCTTCGGCGTGCATGGCGTCGGCGGCATTGTCGGGGCCATCCTGACCGGCGTGTTCGCGGTCGAATCCATCGGCGGCGTCGGCGGCCTGCTGGAAGGCAACGGCGGCCAGGTGATGACCCAGGTCTATGGGGTGCTGATCACCGTGGTCTACACCGCCGTCGTGTCGTTCATCCTGCTGAAGGCCATCGACATGGTGATGGGCCTCAGGGTCAGCGCCGACGAGGAACGCGAAGGCCTGGACATCACCCAGCACGGAGAGACCGTCCACTGACCCGTCCTCCCGCCGCCGCGGAGGATGGGGCAGGAGGCGCCGGGGCAACCCGGCGCCTCGCGCTGCCGGAAATGGTCAAGGGCCTAGCGAATTAACGCTAAGCCCTTGAAAAGAATGGTGCCGGCGAGAGGACTCGAACCCCCGGCCCGCGCATTACGAATGAACAGGCGTATCTCACAATGTATTGATATTCAAGAATTATATTCTAGGTGCATCATCTATGTGAGTGTCATGTGAGTCATTTCGGCTACGCGACCCTCGCATTTTTAATGCGATGTTCGACCTATTCGGGGATCATCAGGAAGTCTACCCGCCGACGCGGTGGGCACGCTTCCGTGCGGCCTCTGCTTCCACCGCACACCCTGCACATAAACGTGCTGCTGGGTTCGCCTGAAGGCGTTCGACTTCGATCAATTCCTCGCAGGATCGGCAAACGCCGGTCGAGGGAGCCTCGTCCTTCTTCAATCGAGCGGCCTTCAAAGCTTCAGCAATGAATTGCTCAGCCCGATCATTCGCAACGTCAGCTTCGTCCATAATTCCTCATCGCATACCGCTAAGTTGCCCACTACTTGGTGGTTGCCAGCGATTTTGCCAGGGCCAGAACCTGATCCCGGACCTTGGGGTCATTGATGCTGAAATAGGCACGTACCAATTCCAGGGTTTCCCGCCGTGCCATCGGATCATCGTCGGGGATTTCAACTGACTTGGTGACGTTGCCCCGGATCACCTCGACCGGCGATGCTGCCTGGGCAGTCTCAGAAATTTCCTCGAAGAAATATCCGACCCGCACATCCAGAACACGGGATAGATCGAACAGCCTGGAGGCTCCGACCCGATTGGCCCCACGTTCGTATTTTTGCACCTGCTGGAAGGTCAACCCCAGGCATTCGCCAAGCTTTTCCTGGCTCATGCCAAGCAGGGTCCGACGAAGCCGAATGCGGGCACCAACATGGACATCAATGGGATTGGCACTGCCATCATCCAACCGGCCACGAGTTGACCGACCAGCCTTCCTGGCGACCTTGGCAGGCTTGGGGGCAGTCGCGGGTTGGGAACTCTTACGTGGCGGCATGGTGCCCCTCTTCATGTGTTCGTCAGGTGGCTGATTTTGGCTTCCGGTTCGTCCGGGAATAGCCCAGCCCAACAGCCTTCGCAAACTCTGATCTACGTGCAGCGTATTCCGGGGCGACGAGAGGGTAATCCTTGGGCAAAGACCACTTGGTCCGGTACTCGTCGGCGGTCAGCCCATGTCCAGTCGTGAGGTGTCGCTTGAGCATCTTCTGCCGATCACCGCATTCCAAACAGACAATGTAATCTGGGGTCACTGACCGCTTCACAGAAACGGCAGGTTGCTGCCGTTCAGTCGGTGCTGAAGCAGGGTTGTCCGTAGCGGCTAAAGTCGAATAAACGGACTTGATCAGGCTTGGGATTTCAGTGGCTGCCAAGGCGGTGCCACCCAAGTAGGCGACCACGATCTTGGTCGTCAGAGCCTTGATGTCATCGGCCATTGATGGTGTCCTTGAGGCTCTTTCCGGCGGTGAATTTGGCAGACTTGCTGGCCGCGATGGTGAGGGTCTTGCCAGTCTGCGGGTTCCTGCCTTCGCGAGCAGCACGAGCGGAAACCGAGAAAGTTCCGAAGCCGACCAGACGCACATCATCGCCCGACTTCATGGCGGCGGTGATGGCTGCAAAGACAGCATCAACGGCATTGCCCGCATCGGCCTTGGTCATGTTGGCCGCATCGGCGACGGCATTGATCAATTCGGACTTGTTCATGTTGCCCCCCCTACGAAAAGTATGGCTTTAACGAATGACATGAGCATTTGGCACCGTCAATCCGCATCCAACCCGATCATTCCTGTCCTGCTTTGGATTCTTTCGCATCCTTACAGCGATCCGCCAAGGATTCCTCCTTCACCCGGAGAATCTCGGCCTCCAAACCAGCAGCGATCACCGTGTCCGAAATGGCCGTCTTGATTTCGTCGGGCAGGATGATTGCGGGTCTCCAGGAACCATCAGTTGCTCGATATGTTGGCAAGGAGACCTCGGTGCTTTTGCCATCCGCTCGAACCTGGACACCTTGGATGATCATCTCGACGCCATCAAAGACAACTTCAACATCAGCCAAAGCACGCAGTTTTCCTGCGTTCTTGACATGGATGATGCTGATTGTCGTTACGGTGACCGATGCGGTGTCCATGGTCGGATTTGCGTTCAAGATTTTCACCATATGGGCGAGAAGTTCATCCTGTACGTCTTGATGGCACGGGGCGAATGAGATAGCGTTTCAAGGTGGCATTCCCCCAATGCGGCCACATCTGGATGGACCCTCCCCATAAACCAAATCCGTCCAGCACGATCCGGCGGTGGAGTTCTCGCCAGTTCGCCACCGCCGATCTGCTTTATGGTTCGTTCCGCATCACAGGAACGGCCACAAAGAACTCCTGATCATTCAAAGTTCCAACAGACACCATCAGTGTCTCATGCTTGTTCACAAGCCGGGCATGGGGCACACCATCGACCGCCGTCCAAAGGCGGGACACCTCCCAGACTTTCCTGGTGTGGTCATTTGCCTTTGCGAACCGGTCACCGACTTGGATGGGTGGGGTTTTTCGCCT
>NZ_CACVCH010000107.1 GCF_902729425.1 Magnetospirillum sp. SS-4
TACGAGTCGGGTCGGGGTTGACTGTTACGTAACGCATAATGTACAATGGGCCATGCCGATCAGGACCTTTGCCGACAGACGTAGCGCCGATTTTGCCGCCGGGAAGCGGGTCAGGGAGTTCCAGGCCTTCGAGCGCCAGGCGGCAAGGGCCTTGACCAAGTTGAACGCCGCCGCCCGATTGATTGAATTGCGTAATCCCCCGTCAAACCGCTTCGAGGCCTTGGGCGGTGATCGCGAGCAGTCCTACAGCATCCGTATCAACGACCGCTGGCGGGTTTGCTTCCGGTGGGCGTTCAGCGAGGCGGCGGATGGCAGGGACCCGCTGCTGGTTCCCGGCGATGCCGTGGATGTTGAAATCGTCGATTACCATTGAGGCCGCCCATGTCCTTTCCCGCCCCCACTTCCATTCCTGCAATCGACAACCTGCCCCCGGTCCATCCGGGTGAAATCCTCAAGGATGAGTTGGACGCCTTGGGCCTGAGTGCCAGGGGATTCGCCAGGCATATCCAGGTGCCGCCCAATGCGGTGACCGCCATCCTGAACGGCACCCGCGCCGTCACCGCGCAAATGGCGTTGCGCTTGGGCCAAGCCTTCGGCACCGGGCCGGGCTATTGGATGCGCCTGCAAGGCATGTACGAGGTGAAGATCGCCGGGGCGGAATTGGGCGATGCGCTAAGCCGCATCGGTCGGTTGGGGGATGGGGCGACGGGGCCGGCGGTTTGATCGGATGGCCACCAAGTGGCGCCGTCTCCTTGCTTCATTTTTGCCGTTATCCGGCCTCAGCCTCGCCATAGCCGGGCGGTTGCTGGGCCTGCCCAGGCCTGACCACCCATCGCTACGCCTGCACCGTTGCGGGCGGCGGCGGAGGTGTTCGGGGGGAAGGCGAAAAAATCTGGGAGTGTGGGCTCAAAAATTTGGCTGGGAGCGGTCTCTCGGTCTTGCGATCCGGAATGACCGAAGTGGGCCGGAAGGGGAATGGCGGCTATCGGGCGCGGAACGGGTGAAGCTGACGTTGCTGCAGAAAGGTGCTTCGGCGGCGACAGACCCGGAGCGGTCATTTGACGATTTTCAAAATGAACATCCGCCACGATGTGGCTATTCTTTTTAACCTCTTGGTTAGCCCCTTCAGATATCCCAGCACGCATCAATAGCGGCATTGTCCCATACACCGAACTGTGAACCGAACAGCTTCAGAAAGCACGTCAGGAAAGATGAGGCGTCGTGGAGGACTCCGCCCACATCGTGCTGATCGGCGCGCTGCGTCCAAGAAGGGCCGTCGGGCCGCAGGCGCAGAAATCGGTTCGCCATGTTCACGTCCGCATGTATGAACGAAGATAGACCGAAGTAGAAGGTGTCGTAGGCTTCCTCGTGAGCCACCTCGACGGCAAGCTGACGAATTGTTTTGCCTGACCAGTTCTGGAAGGGTCTGCCGTTCTTTCCCTCACCATCCATCAGTTTGAAGATGCCCTGTTGACGGCGAGAATCCGCATGTGATTCAAGGAGTCCGCGTTTTTTCCGGCGTGGGGTCTGGCTGTGGTTTTATCGAGCGGAGTTGAAGTCTGGGCGGAGGATGTCCGGGCCGAGTTGAAGAAGAGGCTTCCCGGCCAGCGCAAGACGCAGCGGGACAAACTGGGGCTGCTGGTGGCGACCAACCGAGGGATTCGGTGAATGGGAAACGTCCGCAGATGGCTAATGCCGGCCGCAGGCGGAACTCCTCGGCACTGAGGCCGAGGAGTTCTCTACCGCGTTAAATTTCCGTGCTTTCTGCGAGATGCAGCGCGTCCTCTATGTCAACGCCAAGGTAGCGGACCGTGCTCTCGATTTTGGTGTGGCCAAGCAGAATCTGCACGGCACGCAAATTGCCCGTTTGCTTATAAATGATCGACGCCTTGGTCTGGCGTTGCGAATGCGTCCCATAGTCTTCCCGGCGCAGCCCGATCCCGGTGACCCACTCGTCAACGAGACGAGCGTACTGGCGGGTGCTGATGTGATCGGCATGATCAATTCGGCTCGGAAAGACGAAGTCGTCGAGCGTGCCACCGCGGCATTCGAGCCAGGCGAAAATGCTGTTGCGGGCCGTCTCAAGGAGTTCGAACTGAACCGGTCGGCCGGTCTTCTGCTGGATAACGATGGCTCTTGAACGGACACGTCCGCCACTGACAAGCTCGCCGATCTTGATTTTGACGATGTCGCATCCGCGAAGCTTGCTGTCGATCGCCAAATCGAACGTCGCACGGTCACGCAGTCGGCGGTTCTGATCCAACCAGAACCGGATAGCCCAGACCTGCTGCGGCTTCAACGCGCGCTTCGCGCCAATCTTTCGGCCCGCGTTCCATGCTTTCGCGCCCGGATCATATTCGGAATGTCCCATAGCCGTTCTCCTCTTGGTCAAGAATGACCGGGAGAATGGTACCCTCAAGGTTCAGGCGATGGCCGACAGGCCCTTCTCTGCGACAATGGACAACAGCTTGCAGGCAGGGCCGGCGGGCCGTTTGTCGCCTCGTTCCCATTGGCTCACCGAATCCTTGGTGACATTGAGGTACATGGCGAACACGGTCTGGCTGACCTGTTCACGTTCGCGCAGGGCGCGGATTTCGTCGGCGGTAAACGTCTTGATCGGCGTCAGGCAGGATTCGTCAAAGCGGCGCATCGTGTGCTTTTCAATGAGCCCGGCCTTATGCAGGTCCTGCGCCGTCTCGTGAATTGCCGCCTTCACGTCACTCTTGTAAGCCCTAGTTCTGGCCATCGCACTGAACCTCCTGATACTTCCCGCTCTCCACCAGATCCGCCAACTGCTCGTCCGAGGCATTCAGCAGCACGGCGCCTAATTCCTTGAAATCGCGTTCATCACTTTTATCAATGTTGTCCATGTCGTTCTTTGAAAAGCCGTAGATAAAAAACGACCGTTCGCCCTTTCTGAATAAAATAATCGACCGGTATCCGCCCGACTTGCCCTCGCCCGGGCGGGCGATACGCTGCTTTATCAAGCCATCACCGTAATCCGCGTCGATCAGGCCCTTCTCGGCGTTCTCTATGACTTCGCACAGTTTGGCATCGGCAATACGCTCTTTCTTGGCAAACCGGGCAAACCACTTGCTCTTGTAGAGTCTCAACGCTGGCCGCTCCCTTGCCCGTCCCGCCAATCCAATATGTAGAACCTGGTTCTATATTTCAAGGGCGGTTCATCGGGGGCGGCCGATCCGACGGCGAACAGCAACAGCAGCTTTCGGGCGTCGCGATCATGCTCGTGAACATCCGCCATGGGCGCAAAGCAGCCAAAGCCGGGTTACCGCACCAATGCCCACAATGGCTCAGATTCTGCCATTCGCCTATTGCCAGTTAGGCATGTTCAAACCCGAACCGTTGAGTCTTCATGCTACGGAGGGAACCTTTTGTTAGCGGTTGGGTAACGAAAGGATGCGCCGCGAACCTTTCGTTAGCCCCCCCGTTCACGCAAACGAAAACGGGGCCGGTCGCGGGCAGCCTTGGCCGGTGTGGCCGGCAGGTGGTGGCGATACGGTTGCTGGAAATGCAGAAGGGCA
>NZ_CACVCH010000108.1 GCF_902729425.1 Magnetospirillum sp. SS-4
GATGGATGGTGAGGATGTAGTCCTTCGTGGTGTGCTTCAGTCAGCCCTCTCAATGGGTTACGCCAACAACCACGAAATTCTTCAGTTCAAATCAGTCCGCCCTGATGGGAAATCCCGTGGTGCTTTATCCCGCGAGCAGTACCAAAAACTGGTCGCAGCATCATGGGAGCGAAGCATGCTTATCCCAAATGGCCAGACCCTATACTACCGCCAACTATTAGCTGTCTATATTCAGTTCATGGTGATGACCGGTCTTCGCCCTGGCGAGGCTCGGCGATTACGGTTTATGGACATAAAGGACGGATACGTTGTCCTTCAAGAAAGCAAAACCAAAGTGCGAAAAGTCGTCGGCGTAGCTGGTTTCAGCGGGATTATTTCTTTCCTTCACGATGTCCACCAAGCACTATATGGGAGAGATGTTAGTGATGAAGAAGAAAATCCATTTCCAAGGCCAACGGATTATCTGTGGAGGGATTATCATAAAGATGAACCCATTCACGATTTCAAAAGAAGCTTCAATGAGCTACTCGCTTATTGCGGAATAACACATGACGAACACCAAAATGGAAAAATAACAATTTATTCACTCAGGCACACATATGCCCATTTTAGAATTGTTTATGGCGGCGTCAATGATGTCTATTTGCTGGCCCAGAACATGGGAACCAGCGTGCAGATGATCGAAAAATATTATGGCCATCTGGAGCCGCTGCATCGCAAAGACGAATTGAAACGTGTGCATCGAAACTCAGCTTCAGATAAGTTAATGGACAACATAAACGATCTATTTGGCTTGCCCCCATTTGAACTTTGATCGGCATTTCCTCCCGTATATTCCTATTGGCAATTCCCCTCCACATCACGACACGCCTTCCTGACTAATGCCAAGTCACGGGGATCGCTCAACCAGACGATGACGGCGACGAACCCAAGGTGGTGCAAAACCGTTTGCCAATGGATGTCGGACAATTCCCCGCCGCCATTATCGGTGAACAACACCTCACCCTGGCGATCCTCCAGGGCCGCGTCCAGGTAGGCACGGCCCTCGTCATCGACTGCCAGCATGATCGATGATGGGTATCGGGATGACAGTTCCCCAAGCCGACGTTCAATGGTGGCAACCAGGATGAGTTCTTCTTCAGATTTCATCATCAGGAAACTCAGCGGCTACAAAGCAATTTTCGCATATGATTTTGTTCGTTAGAGATATGAAGTAAAATATTCCTCCACATTTAGGACATGGTTTTGCATAGTGGTCAGGGTCATTTACCTGAGTTTCCGGAAACAAAATTACGTTATTTAAATTTTCGCTCATGATACGCCTCGCTTTCATATCTATTTATGCTGCGAATGCAGTCTTGTGTTCCAAGTCCGGAAATGGTGCAGGAACAATAGATTCCGGTGCCTGCACCATCAGTCCGTTTGTCCTCACTTGATGTACGAACCGATTGTCCGAAAAACGGACTTCATGGGCTTCCAGTGGCGTTCGATCTGATCGCCAACACCGGGCAGATCAGATTGAGCCGGGGGCATGGCTGGCGGCTATGTCGCACAGAAAATCGTCATGGTAGAGTGAACTGGTGACTGACTGGAGAGCATTGATCTCATTGGGTTTGTCAAAGCCGATATCCCACCTGCGGCCACGACCAACGAATTGGACTAATAGGAAGTTTGATGGCTTCAAAATTTCTCCGTGAATTGGAACTGATCAGCGGCACGACGAAGGACGGCTGGGAGGTCAGGCTTGATCTTCTTGAGCAGATGCAGAACCTCATAATTCTCGTCCAAAGCCATCAGATCGTTTTCATCAATCCCGCAGGGCTACGCTGGCTTGGGTACGAAAAATCGGTGCTTCTGGAATCTGAAATAGGCAGCCTCTTTCACCCTGATTATGCCGATCTTGTCGGTCTGGGCCTCGAATTGCTTGCCGAAGAGCAGGTGATACCCCTGAAGCTTCTGCACCGGGATGGCTTGGAAATTGATGTGGAAATGTGGGTCAACCGCCTGGGGATGCCCGGTGAAGAGATATTCATCATTGAGGCCCGCAATATCTCGGATCACCTGAAGTCGGCCCGTGCCTTGCGGGCACGAGAGCAGTGGCTTGAAGGGATCATCAACACCGTGGCTGACGGTATCGTCACCGTCGATAAAAACGGCATCGTTCAGACCTTCAATCCCGCCGCCGAACGCATCTTTGATTTCAAAGCCGACGAAGTTATCGGCAAGAGCATCCGACAATTGGTTCCTGATCCCGTTGCCAAGAAGTTGGGCCAGGAGGCTGGGCAGGGCTGGCATGACATATTGTCGATGGGAGAGGAATTGATGGGGATGCGGAAGGATGGCGTCGCCTTCCCCATGGAAGCTTCGGTCAGCGAAATGCAGCAAGGCGAAGGGGTCGCTTATGCCAGCGTGGTGCGAGACATCACGGCACGCAAACGTGCCGAAGAGCATATTCGGCACCTTGCACACCATGATTCTCTGACTGGCCTTCCCAACAGGTTTTTGTTTGGAGACCGTCTGGAAGCCGCTATCACGCGAGCGGATCGGCATCAGACACGGATTGCCTTGGTGTTCATCGACCTCAATAAGTTCAAGCCGGTCAATGATACATACGGACATGCAGTCGGAGATATGGTCCTTATCGGCGTTGCCAAGAGGCTGAGCAACTGCCTGAGAAAGACCGATACGGTAGCCAGGATTGGCGGTGATGAGTTCGTAGCCATTCTGGAGGAAATTTCAGGTGAGAAGGAGATTCGCAGGTTGGTCGGCAAGATCATGGTTGCTGTCTCATCACCGGAAACCATAGATGGCGTTGAACACAGTCTGGGGGCCAGCCTCGGCATTGCTCTTTATCCAGATGACTCAACAGAGTCGATAGATTTGATCGATAAGGCGGATAAGGCGATGTACTTGGCGAAACGCACCGGAGGGGTGTGCCTCTTTCCAGATATTCTGTGGGAAGTCGAGAAATCTTGAGGAGGCCAACCGACGGCACTATTACGCCCTCAAACAATTGGCTGAGTTTGGTATTTTTTCGTCGAAAATGAGAAGGGTGCAACGGCCTTCGATATTTTTCGTCCCGAGAGTCGATATCGTGCCTCCCATCGCCGCTGCACCGCAAAAGATCGTTGCAGCGTTAATTATTATTTAACCCGAACCTATTCGGAGGTATGATTTATACACCATTAGTATGATGGCGACCCGTGTTGGGCGGGGAAGGAGTCCAAAATGTGCGACACCTTAGCCGAAGCACCCATGCC
>NZ_CACVCH010000109.1 GCF_902729425.1 Magnetospirillum sp. SS-4
CGTCCGCACCGGCTCCGGTGGTTGAGGCGGCTCCGGCTCCTGCCGTGGAGGTAACGGTTGCCGCGCCTGCCGCCGATGAAGCTTCTTCAACTGCTCATGAGACTGCCGCCAATCTGGACAGCCGGGCCAGTGCCGCTGATGCAGCCGCCTCAGCCGCCCATCAGACTGCTGCCGCGGCTGATTCCATTCTCGCGCAGTCCGAGCTTTCATTCAGTCATGCCGATAGCGTTGCGAAGAGTGCGGTCGAGGCCGCCTCTGTCGCTGACGGCAATCTCAAGGCAGCCAGCGCGGTCGCGGCTGCCACCGATGCAGCTGCCGCCCAGGCCGATGCCGCCGTTGCCGCAGCGCAAAAGGCACTGGATTCGGTTAGCTCGGAAAAGGCACCCAAAGGAAAAGCAATCGGATGGTGGGATAATCACAACCAGTCCGTAGCCACTGCGCAGGCTGCCCTGGACAAGGCCAAGGATGAGGCCAAGGCGGCCCATGAGGCTGACGACAAGGCAGATGCGCAGCTACAGCAGGCAATGGCTGATTCCGAGAGTGCCCATGCTGCGGCAGATTCCGCTCTTTCGGCTCGGGATACGGCGGCAAATGCCCTTCAATCGGCCAGGGTTGCCGCGGCGGAGGCTCATGCCGCCGCCGACAGCGCCGATAGTGCTGCTGCCGCCGCTCACGCCGACGCCAATACGGCACATGATGCTGCGGATAAGGCGGATGACGTTGCTGCCACCGCCCATGCTGAGGCTAACTCAGCTCCGGACGGAAAGTCCGAGGTTGGTGCCAAGGAGCATGACGATCACGGCCACGGCAACGACCCCGGCAAGATCGATCCGGATAATCCGGGAGCAAAGACGGACCAAGCCTCACCGGACGGAAAGCCCGAGGTTGATGCCAAGGAGCATGACGATCACGGCCACGGCAACGACCCCGGCAAGATCGATCCGGACAATCCGGGAGCAAAGACGGACCAAGCNTCACGGCCACGGCAACGACCCCGGCAAGATCGATCCGGACAATCCGGGAGCAAAGACGGACCAAGCCTCACCGGACGGAAAGCCCGAGGTTGATGCCAAGGAGCATGACGATCACGGCCACGGCAACGACCCCGGCAAGATCGATCCGGACAATCCGGGAGCAAAGACGGACCAAGCCTCACCGGACGGAAAGCCCGAGGTTGATGCCAAGGAGCATGACGATCACGGCCACGGCAACGACCCCGGCAAGATCGATCCGGACAATCCGGGAGCAAAGACGGACCAAGCTTCACCGGACGGAAAGCCCGAGGTTGACGCCAAGGAGCATGACGATCACGGCCACGGCAACGACCCCGGCAAGGTCGATCCGGATAATCCGGGAGCAAAGATGGACCTTGGTGCCCCGGACGGCACGCATGACAGTGCAGTTGTGGCTCATGACACGGGCCATGGCGGTGAGGTGCAAGAGGTTGGAGGAGCTGGGCATCTGGGAGGAATCAGTGGAGGCGATGCGGGGTATCAGGATGCCGGCCATGATTTCCTGACCTTCGATGACTCCCATGGACACCAAGGTGATGCGGGTGGCGGCGACTGGCTTGCTCAGGTGTCCGATGCGCACGGCGCGGGTGATTCCGGAGGGCATGCCTCCGGTGACTGGCTGGCTCAGGTGAGCGCACCGGCGGAAGGCGGGCACGAAGCCCATGGACAGCATGGTGACGCACAGGCCGACTTCAATGCGGTCCCACCTGATGGAGGGGGGCATGCCCATGTTGAAGAAAGCCCAGTCAACCACCACGGATAAGCTACCTGTCCGGTGAAGGCGGGCACTTTGGAACTGACCTGCGTCAGGAGCCGAGGACCGGTTTCAAGCGGATGATTCCGATTTCCGGCGGCGCATTGAAACGGACCGGTATTCCTGAAACTCCCGCTCCCCGGCTGGTGATTCCCTGCATGGCGCCGACGGTCCAGCGGCCCTTGACCCAACCGGTCGTGTCGTGTCCCAGCCGGACCGGGCGATGAGACATGACTGCCTTGCCGCCCGGCAGGCATATCTGTCCGCCATGGGTGTGGCCGCAGAGATAGAGGTCGTAGCCTCGTTCGGCGGCCTCCGGGGCCATATCCGGCGAGTGCACGAGAGCCAGTCCGAAGCGGTTCGTCCTGGTGTGGCCCTCCAGGTCCAAGGCAGCCTTGGCGTCTGGTGTGTAATAGCGATGGACGTCGTCCAGCCCGGTGACCACCAGCCGCGCCTTTCCCCGGCGGATGACCATGGTTTCATTGATCAGGCACTGGATGCCGTGGCGCTCGAATGCCGGCACCATGTCGGCGGTGTCGTGATTTCCCAGAACCGCCCAGGCTCCATCCCTGGGGCGGACCCTGGCCGCCAGGGTCGCCATGCACGTCTCGACCAGATCGAAGGGACCCGATTCCCCGAACCGGTAATCGCCCGTCAGCACGAGGAGGTCGGGTTTGGTTGCACCGGCTGCCGCGATGATCGCCGGCCCCAGTGAAGGGTGGGCGTCGAAGTGAGGGTCACTGACGTGGAGGATGGAGTAGTCATCAAACTCCACCGGCAGGGCGGAACAGTGCAGCACATGCTCGGTGACCTGGATGTCGAGCATGTTGGCGGTCGCCCGCTTCGAAAGGCCAAGAGCCTTCACCCCCCAGCCGAACAATCCTTGAAGGCCGTGGATGAGGCCGGAAACCCGTGCCCGTCGGATACCGGCGGGCGTGAAGCGCAGATTGGGCAGCCCCTCCATGCGCAGGCGTTCCTCCTGCCAACGGACGCGATGATCGTTTCCCAGAATCGGGTGTAATGAGGCAATGGCATTCATGAGGTCGCTCCCAAATCATGCGATCTGGAGTGGAGCTTTCACGTTGCATGCCGTTTTACCGGCCCCACCAGGAGGATGTTTTCGCAAACTTCATTGCAAAATGCGAATCAGCGCCGGTTTCTCCCGCAAAAAGCCGCCGTTTCCGTGGCATGGAACATGCAGCCTCCAGGTCAGAATTGTCATGCGAGGCTGGAGAACGGTCATGGTGGTGCAGGTGGTGGATGACAGCGATGTCAATCTGTTCGTGATGGCCTCCATGGTCCGCAAGTTGGGACATGTGGCCGAGCTTCACTCCGATCCCATTGCTGCGTTGGCGGCATGCCGGTCCGGCATACCCGATCTCATCATTGTCGATTTCATGATGCCCGAGATGGACGGGATCCAGTACACCCGTTCCATCCGGCAAACAGAAGCCGGTCGCCTCGTTCCAATCGTTCTGGTTACCGCGTCCCATGATCCTACGGTGGAGGGGCGGGCCATGGATGCCGGAGCGAATGCCTTTCTGACCAAACCCTTGCGGTTTCCCGATTTGAAGGAGGTGGTCGACGCCCTTCTGCCGGATCGTAATCGGGATGGTGCGCCATGAGCGCGCGAATGGAACGGATGGCTCGCGGGCGGCTGGTGCTGGGGGGCGGTGCGGCCCTCATCATCATGATGGTTGTCGCGTCGGGCCTGATGATTTGGCGGGGATACCAGG
>NZ_CACVCH010000110.1 GCF_902729425.1 Magnetospirillum sp. SS-4
CGCCTCCTCGGGATGGCAGACGGCCCGGGGATTCCGATCGAAGGGTGGCGAAGCGGGCATGGCCTACCCCTCCAGCCGGCGAATGCAGATCGCGGTCAGGTCGTCCTCGACCGGCGTCCGGACCCGCTGGTACAGGCCGTCGATCAGATGTTCCACCCGCATTTCGCCGGATCGGGCCAGCATGTCCCCGACCAGGCCGGTCAGGCCGGCCTCGCCGAAGATGTCGCCGTCGGGAGTGGGGGAATCGGTGATGGCGTCGCTGTAGATCAGCAGGCTGGCCCCCGGGGGAAAGGGCTCGCTATGATCGCGGTATTCGGGGGCCTTGCTGAGACCCAGCGGCACGCCGCTGGCGTCGAGAAAGCGGAAACCGTCCCCGTCCAGGATGATCGGCGCCGGCGCCCCGGCCGACGCCCATTCGACCACTCCCCTCTCGCAATCCACCGTGCACAGGAACATGGTGGCGAACTGGCCGCGTCCCAGCAGGCCGCGAAGCGCCAATCCCAGCATTTCCAGCATGAAGCCGGGGCTGAGCTTGGGGTCCCAATGATCACTGATCAGGGCGTGCAGGCGAAAGACGTTGAGGGCGGCGCCGATGCCATGGCCGGTGAAGTCGAAGCTGTAGAAGCTCATGCGGCCGGCGCCGCAATCCAGGCAGCCCCACAGATCGCCGCCGATGCCCGACGACGGTTCGAAAAAGGATTCGACCTCGATCCCCAGTTCGGCAAGGCGCGGGTCGACCCGTTCCGGCCGGGGCAGCAGGTCGAACTGCATGGCGCGGGCGACCGTCACTTCCTCCACCAACCGGCGCTGCTGCTCGGCGATGCTCTCCAGCAGCGCCTGACGTTCCAGTTGGCCGGTCATCCGGGTGATGGCGTAGCGGATGGCGCGCCCGACCGTCCGTTCCGGATCGTCGCTCTTGATCAGGTAGTCCTGCGCCCCGGCCTCCAGGGCATGGGACGCGAAACGCGGATCGTCCATGCCGGTCATGATGACGATGGGAGTCCTGGGCGCCGCCGCCTGCATGCGCGACACGGTGGCGATGCCGGCCGAATCCGGCAGGCTGAGATCAAGCAGGATGACGTCCACCTCGGAACCGTCCCGCATGTGGCTGACCGCCGAGGCCAGCGAGGTGACATGGGTGACCACGAAGGACGGCGCGCTCGACATCCTGAGGGCGAATTCCACCAGCTTGGCGTCGCCCGGCTCGTCCTCCACCAGCAGGACGCGCAGGACGCTCTTGTCCGGTCGCCCCACCGACAATTGCGGCATATGGGCGGTCTGCCGGAGAATCTGGTCCGTCTGCCAGCCGGTGGCGCGCCCCGGCAGCCGGATCAGGCCGCCAACGCCGCTCCCCGCCGGCCGCCTGACCGGTATGTCGTTGGTATCACGCCCCATGAGCCCCGAACCTATTCTTTCGCTGTACCAACCCGACCCTAACGCATAGGTGTGACGGCAATCCAGGCCATCGGTTAACCCCATGTGAACGGGACTGAAACAAGTCCCATCCTTACGGATAGGGACCGGCCGTGGCATCGGTATTGGCGCCATCGGTCAGGTGCAGGTCACGCTCGGTGACCGGGCAGGCCGGCACCCCAACGCCTCGCCCTCCCAGCGGCTCGACCACCGCCTGGACCATGCAGCGCTGGCCGCACACCTCGCCGCAGACGACCGCATGGTTGTGCCACTGCTCGGTCGCCGCCAGGTCCACATGGCCGCGCATGGAAACCGCCTCGGACTCGGAATAGCGGTCCGCCAGGGCCTTCCGATACTCGGCCAGCATGCGCTCGGGAGAAATGTCCGAGCAGCCGCAATTGGCCACCAGCCCCAGGAAACGCCCCATGCGGCTGAAATGCGCCGGCTGGTCGGGCGGCGGCAACGAGCATCCCGCCAGGACCAGCAGGCACAAGACGGCGGCGAGGGCTTTCATGGCGGTTCTCCGGGCTGGCCTTGTCGATGGGCTGGCATGATAACCGGAGATATGGTCATTCGTCATGAATTCCCCAATCCTTCGATCTATCGAATTCATCCGGCCCGGTTGATGTTCGGCGGTGAAATCCTATCCCAAGGTGACTATACTTCCGGATCGGGTGGAACCGGCCGGCGCCAGGATGCGGGGCCGCCGTTCATGTTCAGGCCGGAGTTTCGATGACGTCCGCAGACGATGATCTCGCCGCGCTCCGGCAGGAAATCGCCGATCTGAAGCTGGAGAACGCCGCGCTGAAGGCCAGCGAGGCGCGTTACCGCCAGTTTTCCGAGACCATCGCCGACTGGTTCTGGGAAACCGATTCGGACCACCGCTTTTCCTGGGTCTCCGACGAGTTCGAGATCGTCCTGGGGGTGCCGCGCGACCGGCTGGTCGGCAAGCGGCGCTGGGACGTGGCCAGCGAGCGCATGGAAATCGATTCCGAGCAATGGCAGGCCCATATCGCCTGCCTGAGCGCGCATCAGCCGTTCCGCGACTTCAAGTACTGGCTGGAAAACGCCGAGGGCCACCCGCGCTGGATCAAGGTCAACGGCATCCCCCGCTTCGCCCCCAGCGGCCTGTTCCTCGGCTATCGCGGCACCGGAACCGACATCACCGCAGCGGTGGAGAACGCGCATCGCATGCACATGCTCAACCGCGCCGTCGAGCAAAGCCCGGTATCCATCGTCATCACCGATCTGGCCGGCGTCATCCAGTACGTCAACACCGAGTTCATCGCGGTCACCGGCTACGGCGCCGAAGAGGCCATCGGCAACAATCCCCGCATCCTCAAGTCGGGCCTGACCCCGCCCAAGGTCTACCGGGACATGTGGGCCGCCCTGGCCTCGGGCGAGAAATGGGAAGGCGAGCTGATCAACCGCCGCAAGAACGGCGAGCTGTACTGGGAACTGGCGTCCATCCAGCCCATTCAG
>NZ_CACVCH010000111.1 GCF_902729425.1 Magnetospirillum sp. SS-4
GACTTCAGACCGCGGGTGAATTGACGCCAACCTGCCGAGCCTTACTCGAGCAGGCCGATGATGCATATAGGGCGTCGATTGAGGCGGTGAGAAACACTGGGTTCCTTCAAGCCGATACAATTGCAAAGCTAAATGCCTTATTGGACGAAGGCGAATAGCCAATGGCCGCTGGCTGTCGTGTTACACGACATTTGGTTGGGCATGAGATGCTGCATTTATCGGGGCAAATGCACGATGAATTGCCCCGCAAGCATCAGCCAATTCGCAGTGGTGCAGGTCGGCGCAACGGCAGCCAACATCAACGAGTTCCTGTAGCAGCGGGTTGCTCGATGACCGCTGCAAACTGACCATCGCCGCTACTCTTTTGGCGATGCAATGGCGTTCGCGCCGTTCAGTGCCAAATGCCATGTTCACCTCGGGCATTTACCAGACGGATGAATTCCGACTTTGCGTGCCTTCTGTGATCACTGTGCACCTCATCTGCAAGGCGTGGACACCCACAGAGTTTTTCACTTTATGACGTATTGTTGCGCCGCACTCGGCGACATACATGTCGTGTTACACGACAGGTCGCTGTTGTTGGGAAAGCCGACAAATGGGCGGCATGGCTAGGAGCGAAGTGGGCCATGCGTAGGTTAAACCTACATGCACGACTGTCGTGTAAAACGGCAACGCGATAATTCTCTGAATTTCGTCAATATAGTCAATGGCTTGCAAATGACGCGATTGCTGCCACGCAGCAATATGGCGAGGCGTGACAAGGCGGCAAAAATTATTTCCAAAATCGCATTCGCTGCCCCGCAGATCGGGATAAATACAATGCTGGGGCTTAACTGCATCCGACGGGAACAGTGACAGCCTCTTTCATTAGCGTTTTCCAGGCCGCCCCAGCGTTTCAACTGAAAACGCATTGGGAGGAAAACGCAAATGGCACAAATTCAATGGAACAGACACATCAACAAGCTATGCGAGCATCAAGGGGGGCCGCGATATGACGACGTATTGATCGGCTGCATCATGGCCTTTCACCAGAAGGGGCGCTCGTCCGAGAAGCAGGGCGATTGGCTGGTCAGGCAGTTGGACATGCATTACGGCATTCAGGTGGCGCATCAGGGCGCAATACATCTGACGAAGGAACAGCGTCGGCCAATCAGGCAGGCAGTGGATTGGGCAAACTGCAATGTATCAAGTGGCCAGATGGCCTATCTGCATGGGCGTTTCCCACACGCTTTCCACGCCGTTTCCACACATCTCCCACACAGTTTCCACACCAAAGGGGCAAATACGTCTATTTCTACAACGACTTATCCAGTCGCTATTGCTAAACTATTGCTAAAACTAATCGATACGCCTTTGGCTGTTTCGCGGCCTTCGGCCACGCCCAATGGCCTTTCAGCCGATTTCGCCGATGGTGGCTCGCTTGCTGCTCGCCACTCGGAAGAAGGAAAGGCGATCTGCCCAATCGGAATGAACGACAATGTGAGCGACGATGCGGCTGCGCCACTTCGTGGACTGGCCGCCCAATCGGACGAGCCATTGGGGGGAAAGAAAGAGCCACGTGGAGGTGCTGTGGATTTCGCCACCTGGGCGAAGGCCAGTCGGTCAACAGGTCAGGTGAAGGCCACTTCCACGAAGGCCACTATATCGCTTTGGGTTGATGGCAGGTCGCGCAGCTATGTGCGCGGCCAATTGGAAATAGGAGAGGAGAAATACCGCCTGAATTTCCGCAGCCCACGCAGCTTGGAGGACTTGATCTATGTGGAGCGCGGCCAGGACGCAGAAGCACGCCAGTGGTACGAGGCCATCAGCAGCCAGGTCATTCCCAGCTTGCAGGCCAAAGCGGACGCGGCCAGTGGCAGATTGCCCAGCAAGCACGTCGCCAGTGCCATCCACGAATTCCACGACAGCAAATGTGAAGGGCGCGGCATGACCGATGGCATTGCGTTCTTGGGCTACAACGGCGAACTGCCCTCGTATTGTGTGGCACAGATCAACGGCAGGAACTGGAAATTTGATCTCCAGGCCACCCACAGCACAAACGCGAGGGCGCCGCAGTTCAAGGCAACCGCCGAGCGGTCATCCGAAGCAGCATAGCGATGATGGCCTGATGCACGGCCTCCTCGATCAGCACGACTTCGTTGGTAAAGCCGATCTCGCAGTAGCCCTTCGGCAAATAGGTCAGTCTGTTCATGGCGTTTTCTCCTTCTTGCGTCAGCGTCCAGCGTGGCGCTGCTCTGCAAGCGTATTTAGCGCGGAGGGCTAAATAGCTGGACGAAACGCCTTGAGGGAGAACGGGCATGCTGTTGGAAGTCATCTATGGGGAATTGAGGGATATGTGGATGGTCGAGAGCCAATATGAATTCTCGCGGTTTTGGCTCGGCCAGTCGCGCAGCTATATGTCCTGCGCCAAGGCGCGGCAGCGGCCACCGTCATTGTTGGTGCTGATGCGGCTGTCGCAACGCCTTGCGTCCATATCGGCCAAATACGCCGCTGTGGCGACGACCGAAATGGAAGTGGCCAACGCCCACAAGCTGCGCGAGTTGAATGGCATGGTCGGTGAGGCGGTCGGACAACAGGCGGCGTAGGTTTTTCCGACAATCAGCCCTCCAGATTATTGGCCTTCAGGTATTCAGCATACTTCATGTCAAAATCCATAATGTGGTCACCAAGCCAGCTCATCAAAAATTTCGCGAGGTCACTGTCAATAGATTCTGGACCAGCGACCATCAGGCGGTCAATCAC
>NZ_CACVCH010000112.1 GCF_902729425.1 Magnetospirillum sp. SS-4
TGGTTGATCAGCAGCCCCATCCGCTTTGCTGCACCAACGACGAATTCAAAGTTCTCCCGGTCTTCCGGCGGGAGCTTGTCGCCCAGATGGCGATCCAGCAATTGTGTAAAGGAAACAATGGTTCTCAGCGGCTCTTGGAGGTCATGAGACGCGACATAGGCAAAGCGTTCCAATTCAGTATTGGATGCCATCAAGCGTTCGACCAATTCCTTCTGCTCGGCTTCATGCTGACGATGACTGGCTTCAAGGTCCATTCGATCCAAGGCGAATGAAATTTCATCGGTCATTTCAGTCAGAAGTTCAATGAGATCAGCCGTAAAAAATTCCGGGGTGTCTGAGTAAAGCGATAATGTTCCAATAGGTTTCCCCTGATTTTTCAGCGGAAATGCGGCAGATGAATTAAAATTAAACGATGCCGCCCTCTGATGCCAAGGTGCTGTTATCTGGGTTCCAAAGAAATTTTCTGCAACGCGGTACTCACCAGCACGAATGCATTGTCCGGATGGTCCTTGTCCATAAGGGCTATCAACATCAGCGGACACATTCAGACCATCTAAATAGGCGATCCCCTCACCAGCCCAAGCTGCTGGAACTATTGCTTGGCTCGCATCATCGACCACGCCAATCCACGCCATGCGAAAATGCCCGAAATCCACGGAGATTCGAACGATGGCATCAAAGAGTTCCTGGCGGCTTTTGCTGCGAATGATGGCCTTGTTGGTCTGGCTCAAAGCTGCATAAATATCCGTTAAATGGGCAATCTTAATCTTTGATTCCTTGTGCGAACTCATATCTCGAACAAACGCAACATCAAATTCTTGCCCATCATGGGAAAGGTAATTTGCAGATATTTCAACCGGAAACGTCGATCCATCTTTGCGTTTTAAAATTGCATCAAACCTGATGAACCCATTTTCTTTGAGAATACCCCAATGCTCAGCCCACTTATCCCGAGGATGATCCGGATTTAATTCTGATGCATGCAGGTTCAATATTTCAGACTCAGCGTACCCCAAAAGCGAACATGCGGAATTATTCACATACGAAAGCATACCAGATTCACTAATCCAGTAAACAGGCTCCTCCGCTCTGTCTATTGAGAATTGAGTTATCAAATGCTTTTTGGTTAATAATTCATGCCGCCGAATATGTGATTTGCCGATGTTCCATATCAAGCCGATTCCAGACATCACCAGAATCCAGAAGATTGCATGGTTGATCGCTAATCTTTGGATTTCTTTGGAAGCAAGTCCATCGAATTTCTCCAATGGAATGGTGACATCAATTCCACCTCGCAGGTCGCCAACCTTATAGCCCTGATCGCCGTGACAAGTTAGGCAGGATTGCTCGACGCGGATTGGTGCCATTACACGCACCGCCGCTTTTCCGTCGCTCAGAACCTTTTCAGTTACCTCTGCCTCACCCTGCTCCAGACGCAGAAGAGCCTGACGCTCCCATTCATCCGGGGCGTTCTCCGGATTGAGGGGCTTCATGCTCGTAATTCGTCCCCTGGCAACAAATCCCGACTGCATCAGTTGACGCAGCACGTATGCAGGATTCATTAAGGTCAGGTGTTTGCCGTTCGTGGTTACAACATCACGGTCGGGGACATTCAAATACGGGTTTGGGGAAGTTTGGGCGTCAGGAGCCACATATACTCCACCATGAGATGCGACCCAATGGCGGAAACCAATATCTGTTTGCACGCTGGTTCGTGCTTCTTGAACTGCCAAACGCACTGCTTGCTGCCTTTCGTTTTCAGCCGCCATCCAAATCGAAAGCAAGACTGCCGCTGTCCATAATGCAGCAGACCCTACAATTAGCTTTCGAAATGCCGAAATAGAAACCGCACCAGTTGATTGTGCATTGGAGGTCATTAGCAAATACTCCAGCACGTAAGCCTGTCCGGCTTAAGCCCCTCACGCAGCAAGGGTATCACGCCTATTTCGAAAGGCATATACTTCCCAAGTTCCCTACCTCGGGTCCGGCTCTGCCTTCATGCACTGTTCCGCCAAGGATTCCTCCTTCACCCGGAGGATTCCAGCCTCCAATCCCGCAGCAATCACCGTGTCCGAAATGGCCTCCTTGATTTCGTCGGGCAGGATGATTGCGGGTCTCCAGGAACCATCTGGTGCCCGATATGTTGGCAAGGAAACCTCGGTGCTTTTGCCATCAGCCCTCACCTGGACACCTTGGATGATCATCACCACACCATCAAAGACGGCTTCAACATCAGCCAAGGCACGCAGTTTTCCTGCGTTCTTCACATGGATAATGCTGACCGTCGTTACGGTGACCGATGCAGTGTCCATGTTCGGGTTTACGTTCATCATCTCCGCCTTGATGGCATAAGCCGAATACGATAACCTTTTCCGGTGGCATCCCCCCAATGCGGCCACATCTGGATGGACGGCCCTCCCAAAGTGCAAAATCCATCCAGCACGATCCGGCGGTGGAGTTCTCGCCAGTTCGCCACCGCCGACCTGCTTTACGGCTCGCTCCGAATCACAGGCACAGCCACAAAGAACTCCTGATCGTTCAACGTTCCAACTGACACCATCAGCGTCTCGTGCTGGTGAACAAGGCGGGCATGAGGGACGCCATCAACGGTCGTCCAAAGTCGGGATACCTCCCAGACTTTCCGGGTCTGGTCGTTGGCCTTCATGAATCGATCCCCGACTTGGATGGGGGGAGTTTTCCGTCC
>NZ_CACVCH010000113.1 GCF_902729425.1 Magnetospirillum sp. SS-4
GTAAGCGTCCTCTGACGGCTGCCTTGCCGCCGGCCTCCCAATCGGCCTGAATGGTGCGCTCGGATCGAGCGTGGCAAGGATGGCAAAGGGATGCTTATGGTCTGCGATGGCAGTAGCGATGAGCGTCCCGCCCGCCGTCGGCATTGGCCGGAGGCGGAGAAGCGGCGGATGGTGGCGGAGGTTGAGGCGAGCGGTCGGTCGGTGGCCGAGATTGCGCGGCGTTACCGTCTCGCTTCGAGCGTTCTCGGCCGCTGGTGTGCCCGGTATGGGACGAAGATGCCGCCAGCGACAGCCCCGTCTTTCGTCCCGGTGACGGTTGCCGCGTCTGCCGCGGAGATGAAGAAGCCGGACGCCCCCGGTGTGGAGAGGCACGGATCGAGATCCTGCTCACCCATGGTCGGCGGCTGGTTGCGGATGAGGGCATTGCGCCCTCGCGTCTGCGCCTGCTGATCGCCGCCATCGAGGGGGCATGATCACCATTCCCGCCGGGGTGCGCATCCATCTGGCGATGGGTGTCACCGACATGCGCAAGGGCTTCGACGGTCTGGCCATGCTGGCGCAGGAGGTGCTGAAGCAGGATCCGTTTTCCGGCCATTTCTTCATCTTTCGTGGCCGTCGGGGCGATCTGGTCAAGGTGCTGTACTGGGACGGCCAAGGTTACTGCCTGTTCGCCAAGCGGCTGGAGAAGGGCCGGTTTGTCTGGCCGGTGACGCGCGATGGCTCGGTGGTGCTGACCACGGCCCAGCTGTCCATGTTGCTGGAGGGGATCGACTGGCGGCTGCCGGTACGGACCTGGAAGCCGGTGGCGGCGGGCTGAGAATTTCGCTAATCATTGGGTTAAATCAATAGCTTGATGCTCTCTGTCGCGATAAAATCGTGGCCATGCTCGAAGCCGTCTCTTCCCTTCCCGATGACGTTGACTCCCTGCGCCAGATCATCGCCGGGCTGACCGGAGAATTGGCGGCGGCGAAGGCCGGTCTGGTCACCAAGAGCCTGGAGATCGAGACGCTCAAGGTGCAGATCGCGCGGCTGCGGCGGCAGCAGTTTGGCCGCTCCTCGGAGAAGCTGGACCGCCAGATCGAGCAGCTCGAACTGGTGCTGGAGGATCTGGAGGTCAGCGCCGGAGCGGATCGGCCCGCGAGCGAGGCAAGCGCCGAGATTCCGGCGACCGAGCCGGGCCAGCGCCGTCATGGTGGTCGCCGCCCTCTGCCTGCGCATCTGCCGCGCCGCGAGGTGGTTCATGCCGGGACCTGCGCCTGTCCGGCCTGCGGCGGCGTGCTGCGCCAGGTCGGCGAGGACGTCACCGAGATCCTGGACTACGTGCCCGGACGCTTCGAGGTCGTCCGCCATGTCCGCCCGGCCTTGTCGTGCCGGACCTGCGAAACCATGGTGCAGGCCCCGATGCCGAGCCTGCCGATCGAGCGGGGCCAGCCGGGCCCCGGCCTGCTCGCCCATGTGCTGGTCTGTAAATTCTGCGACCACCTACCGCTCTATCGCCAATCCGGCATTTACGCCCGCGACGGCGTCGAGCTCGACCGCGCCACCCTGGCCGATT
The DNA here is from genome assembly GCF_902729425.1 of Magnetospirillum sp. SS-4. Taxonomy (GTDB): domain Bacteria; phylum Pseudomonadota; class Alphaproteobacteria; order Rhodospirillales; family Magnetospirillaceae; genus Phaeospirillum. The sequence goes on from NZ_CACVCH010000113.1 coordinate 1,556, forward strand.
GGGTCGGCAAGATGGCGGCGCTGCTCAAGCCCCTGGCCGGTGCGGTGGAGCGCCATATCCTCGCCGCCGACAAGCTGCACGCCGATGACACTCCGGTCCCGGTTCTGGCGCCGGGCACCGGCAAGACCAAGACCGGGCGGCTATGGGTCTATTTGCGCGACGAGCGGCCCCACGGTGGCAGCGAACCGCCCGCCGTGTTCTACCGCTACAGCGCCGACCGCAAGGGCGAGCATCCCCGCCGCCACCTGGCGCAATTCTCCGGGTTCCTCCAGGCCGACGGCTATGCCGGGTTCGGCCCACTCTATGAGGATCGGGATGGCATCCCCGCCACCGTCAGCGAAGTGGCGTGCTGGGCCCATGTTCGGCGCAAATTCCACGACATCCATCTGGCGACCGCCTCGCCACTGGCTGCGCAAGCCCTGGAGCGGATCGGCGGGCTGTTCGAGATCGAGCGCCAAGTGAACGGCCAATCCCCGGAGGTGCGGAAACAAGCCCGCCACGACCATGCCCAATCACAGCTCGATGATTTGGCCGTCTTCCTTGATGCCGCCCTGGCCAAGATCTCCGGCAAGAGCGAACTGGCCGCAGCCATCCGCTATGCCCGCTCGCGCTGGGTGGCGCTCATCCGCTATCTCGACGATGGCCGCCTGGAGATGACCAACAATGCCGCCGAGCGGGCCATCCGCCCCCTGACTTTGGGACGCAAGAACTGGCTGTTCGCCGGCTCCGATGCCGGTGGTGACCGCGCCGCCGTCCTCTACACCCTGATCGAGACCGCCAAGCTCAACGGCCGCGATCCCGAAGCCTACCTGCGCGACGTCATCGGCCGCATCGCCGACCACCCCATCAACCGGATCGCCGATCTCCTGCCCTGGAACATCGCAGCCCCGGCCAGCATCCCTGCCGCCGCCTGACCGCCTCCGTCAAGCCGGAGAAACCGCAGCCGACAGAGGACGCTTAC
>NZ_CACVCH010000115.1 GCF_902729425.1 Magnetospirillum sp. SS-4
ATTGAACGAAACCGCTGGCGCGGTATTGGAGTCTGATGTGACGGCAAGGTCTCCCGTCTGACAAGGTTGGTTTTCCACGACCACCTTGAGACGGGAGCCCTCCGATGGCTGAGATGAGCCCTCTTCGCCGCCGCATGATTGAGGACATGACGATCCGCAATCTGTCACCGGCGACGCAACGAACATACATTCAAGCGGTATCGAAGTTCAGCCGGTTTTTTGGACGTTCGCCGGATCGGCTCGGTCTGGAGGACGTCCGCACCTTCCAGGTCCACTTGGCGTCACGGGGCATCTCGTGGGCCAGCCTCAACCAGACGGTGGCGGCGCTGCGGTTTTTCTACAGGGTGACGCTGGGGCAGGCGGAGATCCCAGAACTGATTGCCTATGCGCGCAAGCCGCGGCGGTTGCCGGTGGTGTTGAGCGCCGACGAGGTGATCCGCTTTCTGGCAGCGGTTCCGAGCCTGAGAAACCGCACGGCGCTGACCACCGCCTATGCTGGCGGGCTGCGGGTATCTGAGGTGGTGGGGCTCAAGGTGGCCGACATCGACAGCGGGCGTATGCTGATCCGGGTCGAGCAGGGCAAGGGGGGCAAGGACCGCAACGTCATGCTGTCGGTTCAGTTGCTGGGCATCCTGCGCGATTACTGGCGACTGGCGAAACCGCGACACTGGCTGTTTCCCGGCCGCGAGGGGCGGCCGATCGAGACGAATGTGCTGCACGGCGCCTGTCAGGTGGCCTGCGCCATCGCCGGCATCGACAAGCGGGTCACCGTCCATACGCTGCGGCACAGTTTCGCCACCCATCTGCTGGAGGCCGGCACCGACATCCGGATCATCCAGGTGCTGCTTGGCCACAGCAACCTGTTGACGACCGCACGCTATACGCAGGTGTCCAGCCGGACGATCGCCGGGACGACGAGCCCGCTCGATCACCTTGTCCTGGCGGGAGTGCCCCCCGCCTGAGGCGCCGGCCATGGCCAGCGGGCTGGAGGTGGCGGAAGTGTTCCGCCGCTATGGCGAGACATGGCGTGCTGCCCAGGAGGGCGGGCTTGACCGCAGTCGCCGCCGGGTGATGGCGGCAATCGAGGCCTGCCGTACCGCCCGGCTGGGCGGACATAGCGAGGCTTGCGACGACTGCGGGCTGGTGCGTATCGCCTACAATTCCTGCCGCAACCGGCATTGTCCCAAGTGCCAGGGCCTGGCGCGCGCCCAGTGGCTGGCCGACCGCCAGGCCGAACTGCTGCCGGCGCCCTACTTCCACGTCGTCTTCACCCTGCCTGCCGAGATCGCTGCCATCGCCTTCCACAACAAGGCTGTGGTCTACGACATCCTGTTCAAGGCCGCCAACGAGACCCTGCGCACCATCGCAGCCGATCCCCGCCACCTCGGTGCCGAACTTGGTGTGGTCGCCGTGCTGCACACCTGGGGGCAGGCGCTGCAGCACCACCCCCATCTCCACTGCATCGTGCCGGCCGGTGGCNGATCCCCGCCACCTCGGTGCCGAACTTGGTGTGGTCGCCGTGCTGCACACCTGGGGGCAGGCGCTGCAGCACCACCCCCATCTCCACTGCATCGTGCCGGCCGGTGGCCTGTCGCCCGATGGATCGCGCTGGATCGCCTGCCGCCCCGGCTTCTTTCTGCCGGTGAAGGTATTGTCCCGGCTGTTCCGTCGTCGGTTCCTCGATCTGCTGCTCGAGGCTTACCGGGCTGGCCGTCTGTCCTTTTTCTCCGATCTCGCAGCCCTGTCCGATCCTGCCGCCTTCGCCCGCCACTTGGCGCCGCTGCGCCGGGCCGAGTGGGTCGTTTACGCCAAGCCCCCGTTCGGCGGCCCCGAACAGGTGCTGGCCTATCTCGGCCGCTACACCCACCGCGTCGCCATTGCCAACAGCCGCCTGGTCACCATCGAGGACGGTCGCGTCCACTTCCGCTGGAAGGATTACCGTCACCACGACAAGCAGAAGATCATGGGGCTGGAGGCCGGCGAATTCATCCGCCGCTTTCTCCTGCATGTCCTGCCCGACGGCTTCCATCGCATCCGCCATTATGGCTTTCTCGCCAATGGCCACCGCGCAGCCAGGCTCGAGACCTGTCGCCGCCTGCTCGCCGCCCCGCCGCTGCCAGCCGCCCAACCGGAGGAGGCCGATGACTATCGGGATCACCTTCACCGGCTGACTGGCCGCGACCTCCGCCGTTGTCCATGCTGTGGTGGTGCCATGGCGCCCTTTGCGCCAATCCCCCGCCCGGCGGCTGGCGATCATCCCATCCGGATCGACACGTCATGAGATCTGACCGGCATTTGATCTGCGCGACAGTTCCCCCGTTGACCAACTCCGTCAGCGGCGCAGTCGGCTGGACGCGCTCCATCAAGGGCGCTGCGGAATGCCCGCCGCCCACCTTCTGCCGATCCGGAAAGGCCTGCGGAGTGATCATGCCGACGTCTGCCGCCATCCCGATCCACCCCCATTCCATCGACATCACCCTCATCTCGACGCCGGGTGCCCCCTCCGGCTCAGTCAAATCCCCATAGACCTCGTTCGCATCCCGCAGTTTCATTCAATCCGGCTTCTCTGAGGTCCGGCGTGCCGGTCTCGCCATCTCCTTGCCGGACCTCAGAGAACCCTCAAGATTC
>NZ_CACVCH010000116.1 GCF_902729425.1 Magnetospirillum sp. SS-4
GGGGGCAATCTGTCCGGCTACGCCATCACCGAGAAGAAGTTCGTCCCCGCCGGTCAGCAGTACCGCGCCTATGTCCTGCTGCAATATCCCCTGGGCAGCGCCAACCGCATCCTGGTCGATCAGGTCAACAAGAACAGCCTGCTGCAAGGCAAGGTTCGGGCGTCGAAGGCGTTTCAGGACTTGGAGAAGGACATCCAGGATGCCCGGAAGGGGGGCGGTGCGGACTCTGCCAGGAAGGAATAGCTCCTATGCCGTCGCCATCATTCCATCGGCCAATCGCGGATTTCCACCGATCCGTCCGAATAGACCTCGACGATCCGGTTGACCAGATCGGCCATGGCCTCGACCTCATCCAGTACGGCGGCAAACAGGCGAACCTGGACCTCGGCCGGAATTCCGCCGGGAACGATGATGACCAGCCCGGCGTGGATATTCTCCCTGGCGTAAAGCTTCAGGAAATCCTTGGCGTTGTTGGTGACGAAGACAAAACCCTCGTGGCGGATGATGGGCAGCAGGTCGCGGTCGGCGGTCCCCGTCAGCCCCCGGAACACCACATGGCTGGCGTCATGCCCCCTGGCATGGGCCAAGGCCACCAGATCGGGCGACAGGCATTCGTCGATCAGGAATGGATCGCGCATGGCGGACGCCCCGCCTTTTCCCAGGCGAGGCAGGCGTCGATGCCATCGGCGGGCAATGACGGGTACGACCGGAAAATGTCAAAGCGGCTTTTCCCCGTCCGCACTTCCGCCAGGACGGTGTCGGCGGGAATGCGCGTCCCCGCCACCACCGGCACCCCGCCCAGAATGCCGTCGTCGCTGACCACCATGGCCGATATGGACTTGCCGGTCGCCATGACCATCCTCCTGAAACTCCCTGGAAATATGGTCTCGGTTATTTCGGTTCGCAACGGGAATCGGTGCCGGGGGCCGAGCCTGCGTCACCGGCTCAGCTATCGGAATAAGCGAATGACATCGCCGCATGCCGTGGGGATACTGGCGGCAAGGGCGTGGATGAGATGAGGGCGGTGATGATGCGGAAATCACGGGGCACACTGAAGAGCGGGCTTTTGGCCCTAGCTCTGTCCCTGGGCCTTGTCGCCCAGGCGCTTGCCGGGCCGTTCGAGGATGGTCTGATCGCGTTTCAGCGAGCGGACTATGATACGGCGCTTCGGTTATGGCGGCCGATGGCCGAACAAGGTGACATACCATCACAATACACCCTAGGGCTTATGTATTCTGGAGGAATAGGTGTCTCTCAGGACCTGGCCGAGGGGGCGAAGTGGATTCGGAAAGCAGCTGAACAAGGAGTTGCGGAGGCCCAGCATCTCCTTGGAACCATGTATGGCGCTGGTCAGGGTGTGCAGCAGGATCATGTGGAGGCCGATAAGTGGTTTACGAGAGCCGGCAACCAAAAATCTATTGATACGTGGATTAAGCTTGGCTTTATGTACGCCGAAGGAAAAGATGTGCCGCAAGATTATGCCGAGGCGATCAAGTGGTATCGTAAGGCTGCGGACCTCGGCGATTCAACCGCACAATATGCTACTGGAAATATGTACTTTGAAGCCAAAGGCGTCCCTAAAGACTATTCAGAGGCAGCGAAATGGTACCACAAGGCGGCCGATCAAGGGCATGCCACGGCACAGTATGTTCTTGGCATCGCTTATATCGGAGGCAAAGGAGTTTCCCAAGATTATGTCGAAGGTGCCAAATGGGTTCGGAAGGCCGCTGACCAAGGGCATGTAGATGCCCAATTCCTCCTTGGGAGGATGTACATTGAGGGGAAAGGGGTGAGTAGAGACTTGGCCGAGGCAGATATATGGCTTCGCAAGGCAAATAAATAAGTTTTACTGTCTGCTTCACATAAGGCGAAATTAAATTCTATGAATTTATCGACATTTTAGTTTTTAGCTGCCTCAAGATGGTCTGTGAGGGTGTTATGAATTTTGCTTCAGATAGCAGGTGTGGCATCCGCTTGATAGCGACAATCGCAGCCTCATTCCTTGTTGCAGGCTGCGCCAGTCAAAATTTGGCGAGAACATCAGCGGATCTTACATCCCTTGAGAGAGCTTTTATAAATGGCGATGCATCTCTGACCTGCGAACTTGTCTGCTCTGGCACGTGGGGGGCAAGCAGAAGAAATCTTCAAAAACTATATGAACAACAGCAGTGGACCGACCTTGCTGCCGGAGTGCATCAAATTGGATTTAACACAGATCTATCATGGCTGTATATTGGAAGATCTGCTGAAGGTCTTGGGTATATACAGGCGGCACGAATATATTATCTAAAGGCTCTTTCGGCAGAGAAAAAATGCAAGACCATCCTTCTGGACAATTGTAATGATCTTGATGTCCCATCCCTGGCAAGGGATTGGCTCGCCCGCTTGGGAGGGGCAAGTACAGTCACTGATTTGCTCCCCCAACAGAGATATGACGCCGCCTTTGCACTGGCTCAGAGAGGGGACTATGATGGTGCTGAGCGGGCCTTCCCTCACCATCCATC
>NZ_CACVCH010000117.1 GCF_902729425.1 Magnetospirillum sp. SS-4
TGGCCCGGACATCCTCCGCCCAGACTTCAACTCCGCTCGATAAAACCACAGCCAGACCCCACGCCGGAAAAAACGCGGACTCCTTGAATCACATGCGGATTCTCGCCGTCAACAGGGCATCTTCAAACTGATGGATGGTGAGGTTGTTGAGTCTGAATTAAATTCATGCGGATGAGACGAAACGAGTTCCCTGAGAATAGCATATTCATTCTTATTGGACGCATCGTCCCTCAACACTGACGGTATGAGCTTGTATTCACTCCTGTTGGAGTGACCTCTGTACAGCAATACTTCATCTGCGGCGGGAGAGACGTTGCTTATTTTTTGAACAAATCCCTTAAGACTCTTAATCGTCTGCGTCATGGTCTTGCACACCCCTTTAGGATGTATCGGACCCTACATCGTAGCAGGCCAATCGTCCAGCATGTGTGTCGCTGATTAAGAGGATCGACCCGAAGACAATGTTGACGTCGCCCCTGTGGACCCGCATTGTGGACCCACGCAGGATCACGGAACCCGCCGAAGCGCAGAAACCCCTTGGAAACTGTGGTGTTGTCCACTTTCTGGACTCCCCTCCCCGTGGGGACGCCAGCGCCGATTTTTCCAGTAAAATCAGGCACTTAGCTAACGCGCATCAGTCCGTGTTACCCACGCCTGTACCCCATTCCGTTACCCATTTTTGATCGTCCGAAAAGCTCGCCCGACCATCAGTGCGGGGGCTTGCCGTCCACGTACTGTGGGTTCAGGTGGGAATGTCGGTGCCTGCCGCCGTCACCGACACAGCGATGTCCGCGATAGACCGAAACAGCATTAGCGAGTCATCCTTGGATGACAAGAAGCCACGACGACGCCAGAATTCAGCCGCTTCCGAATCAATAGCGTTGACCATCAGGGCGCGACCGCCGATGAGACGAGCGCCCTGTACACAGCGGATCAGGGCATGGCGCAACAAGGCGGTACCGATACCGTGACTGGCCCAGTCAAGATCGGTCGCCAGTTGCCCCAGCAACAGACACGGCACAGGATTGGGTGGCTGCCCCGTTTTAATCGAACGGGGCAGCACGGTCGGGACCACCGCCGTGGGAGCCAATCCGTAATACCCCGCCACCCGCCCGGCATCATGGACAACCATAACCACGGTGAAGCCCTTCTCCTGATTCGACAGGGCGCGGGTCTGGAGCCAGTGATCCAGGGCAGGTTTGCCGCAGGTGAACTGCGATACATCGTGGGCAGCGTTCAGCGGCTCAGGGGCAGACAAAGGCATCGACGGTCAGCCTTGCCCGCTTTCTCGTTCCCACGGCGCAGGACGCTTCAGAACCTCGACCATGGGGGGCACTGGCGCGGCCGGGGCGGACAGCACCGCTATGAACTCGGCAAACCCTTCCTGGCTCATGCGGATCAACCCCGCCTCCATCAGCACGTCTTCGGCGGCACGCACTGCTGCTTCACGCACGAAATCTGTCCGCGACCTCCCGCGCAACTGGGCCGCCCGATCAATGATGGCGAGGTCGGCGTCAGGCAGGCGCATGGACAGCGGATGGTCTTTGCGATTGGCGGTGGCGGGCATGGCGGTAGCTCCCTGATGTTGGGGCTAATATGTGCCGCTGTAGTGTGTTTTGCAATACGGCGAATGAGATCGGTCTGCCGTTCAGGGTTGCCCTTGCCAACCATTATCACTAACTGATATGTATTGAGGATGGACCGCACCGATGAAACCCTCTCGTATCTGCTCGACCTCGATGGTGAGGAGATCATTTACGATAACGGCTATGTGGCGCGGTTCAAGGTCATGGAGATCGGCGCGACGCCCGAGAAGCCCCACGGCATCTCCTATTCGCTGACCTTCCACGCACGAGACGGGCGGCGGTTGATGGGCTACGACAACGCCCATGGTGTTGCCCATCGCGGCGGCAAATTTGTTGAACGGCAGACTGCCTTTGACCATTGGCACCGTGACGAAACGGACGAAGGCCGGCCCTATCAGTTCGTCACCGCCGAGAAGCTGATTTCTTCGATGAGATCGAGCGCATCCTGAAGGAGCAGAACGATGGCTGAAAAAATCAAGGTCGGCATCGCCACCCACGATGAGCTTCGCGACCGCGCCCTTCAGATTGCTCGGGGTGAGCGCCGTCGTCAGCCCGACGAACCGAAGGTCTGGTTCACGTCGCTGGAGTCGATGGCGAAGGTGCTGTCGGAACCGAATCGGAAACTGCTTCGCATCATTGACGAGCAGCAACCAGCGTCGCTTGCCGAGTTGGAGGTGATGAGCGGTCGGAAGGTCAGCAACCTGTCACGCACCCTCAAGACCATGAGCCAGTACGGGTTGGTGAAGCTGGTTCCTGGCAAGCGCGGATCGGTCGCGCCTGAGGTGTTGGTGCGGGGCGTTCAGATGGATTTGTCCATCGTGGGATAATTGCCGACTGTTAG
>NZ_CACVCH010000118.1 GCF_902729425.1 Magnetospirillum sp. SS-4
GCGCGACGTAATAGCACGGGTTCGCGCAAATGAGTGTAACTACCCGTGCTGAACTGATCAATGACCGGCAGTTAAAGGAGCTGCCTCGACATGAGATGAGCATAGTCGAAAGGGGGCCGCAAGCTCAAGACGGGATTCGACGTCTTGAGTGAAATGCGCAGAGCGGCCTTAACTGTCCGGATATGGGGCTGTCTCCCCTGAGCCGGGCTACCGCAGGACCTATGACGAGGAATACGAAACCCGTGTCAGAAGCCTCAGACATAAAGACAGAGATCCCCCGCAACGCGAGACAGCGTGGGGGCATGGTGCGCGATCCGGATCGGCTGACTGAACCGGTCTGGGCATGTCGTTTCAAGCGGCGTGGCCGTTGGCGTCCTCATCGGTGGCCAGCGGACAGAGCATCCTGGGGTAAAGCGGGTCGTCTACGGGTCCATGGGTTGTTGATCGGAACGTCGGAACTCAGGCGTGACCGCCGACCGGTAGCGGGTCGGCTAGCCTTCGAAGTCAGGAGAAGGTCATGACTGAGGGCAGAGTTCCCGTAGTAGTCCGAGGTCGGGAGAGCCGGCCACATGGCGAAGGGGAACAGGTATCGATAAGAATTTGCGAGAAGGAGAAACAAGCGGTGGACACCGATTATCAGGCCGATACGGACTGGCTTCTCAACATTCAGCGCAAACTCTTTGTGTGGAGCAGGACCGAACCGGACGGCGCTTATCGGGATATGTGGAACTGGGTCACAGACCCCCACAATCTCCGAGTGGCGTGGAAGCGGGTCGCGAGTAATCGCGGTGCCCGTTCGTCCGGGCCGGACAGGTTGACCGTGCGTACCATCCAGGACCGCATTGGGGTGGATCACTTTCTGGCCGACACGCGGCGGCGGCTCCGAACTGGAGCCTACCAGCCGACGCCGGTCCGGCGGGTGATGATCCCCAAGCGGGGAAAGCCGGGGCAATTCCGGCCCCTGGGGGTGCCGACGGTCCGGGACAGGCTGGTGCAAGCCGCTGTCCTGCAATTGCTTGAGCCGATCTTCGAGGCGGTCTTCATGCCCGTCTCGTATGGCTTCCGGCCGCGCAAGGCGGTTCGCGATGCGGTGGAACACATCCGCAATGCGATCCGTCCCACCGGCAAGAAGACTGGAAAGGATTGGCCTCGTCCACCCTACCAATGGGTGATCGAAGGTGACATCAAGGGATGCTTCGACAACATCGACCATCACCATGTCATGACCCGGCTTCGCAGTCGGGTCGGCGACATCAAGGTGTGCCGACTCGTCCTGGCATTCCTCAAGGCCGGTGTCCTGGCGGATGGTGCATTGCTGCGCACCCCTGCCGGAACACCGCAAGGTGGCGTTTTATCCCCGCTGCTGGCGAATATCACTCTGTCAGCCATCGAGGAACGGTACGAGCGTTTCGTGGCCCAGCGCAAGACGCGCGACGGCAAACCCTACGCCCGGCCCGGAGACGCCATCCGCAAATTCCGCCATTACGAGCGGAAAGCGGGCCGACCGGTGTTCCTTCCCATCCGGTATGCAGACGATTTTGTGGTGCTCGTCGAAGGCAGCCAAGAACAGGCCTTCGCCGAGAAGGAGGACCTCGCGACCTTCCTGCGGGACGAGATGAAACTCACCCTCTCGCCGGAAAAGACGCGGGTCACGTCCCTGACCGAGGGCTTCGTCTTCCTCGGTCACAGGATTCGACTGCGCTGGGACAAAAGGTGGGGCTACTGGCCCCGCGTGGAAATCCCCCGCGACAGAATCAAGGACATCCGCCACCGCATCAAGCAATGGACCACTCTCGGGCGTCAACGTCTCTCTTTACAAGAAGTCATTGATGACCTGAACCCGCTGATTCTGGGTTGGGGACGCTTCTACCAGCACTGCTACGGCGCCAAGCGCGTATTCTCATCCATAGACCACTATGTTTGGGACCGGGTGCGGCGTTGGCTGCGTAAGAAGTTCCCGAAGACACCCCGCATGGAAATCCGCCGCCGCTACTGGCGGCGACTTCCGGGTCGCCCGCGTAACGCATGGATCGATCAACGACCCATCGCATTCGTCGGCGACATCAAGGTTGGGCGTCACAATCTCAGGCTTCTGCGGTATCCCGCCTACGCAGAACCGGTACTGGAGAGCCCGGTGCATACCGAAAGGTGCCCGCCGGGTTCGGGAGCGGGGGAAGAGGAAACCACCGGGGGCAACCCCGGCATCGGCGCCTCCTCCCCACGCTCATT
>NZ_CACVCH010000119.1 GCF_902729425.1 Magnetospirillum sp. SS-4
GGGCTGGGGCCCAGGATGATCGGGTGAATGAGGTCGTGACAGCCGAGCAAAATTCTGAATCAATCGACGGCCACCTGTTTTGCAGAGAGGCAGATGGATGCGCACCTCGGCGGGAATGGTGATCATGCTCCCTCGATGGCGGCGATCAGCAGGCGCAGACGCGAGGGCGCAATACCCTCATCCGCCACCAGCCGCCGACCATTGGCGAGCAGGATCTCGATCCGCGCCTCACCATACCGGGGGCCGTCCGGCTCCGTCGTCTCCGGGGCAGACGCGGCAACCGTCACCGGGACGAAAGAAGGGGCTGTCGCTGGCGGCATCTTTGTCCCGTACCGGGCACACCATCGACCGAGAACACTGGAAGCAAGACGGTAACGCCGCGCAATCTCGGCCACTGACCGGCCGCTCGCATCAACCTCCGCCACCATCCGCCGCTTCTCCGCCTCCGGCCAATGCCGTCGGCGGGCGGGGCGCTCAGGGCCTCGACAAGCGCATCCGCCTGTTCTTCCAGGACGAAGCCCGTGTTGGCCAGAAGGGGCGGACCTGCCATCGCTGGTGGCTGAAAGGCCAAAGGCCGCCGGGCCTGTGCGACCAACGCTTCGAGTGGACCTACATCTTCGCCACCGTCGAACCCGCCACCGGGGCGGAATTCGCCCCGGTCCTCCCGACGGTGTCCACCGTCACCATGAACCTGTTCCTGGACGAATTCACCAAGACCTTGGCTCCCGACGACCATATCGTCATGGTTCTCGATGGTGCCGGATGGCACGGCGCCGCCGCTCTGGCTGTCCCCGACAACATCACCTTGGTGCCGCTGCCGCCCTATTCCCCCGAGTGCAACCCCGCCGAGCGTATCTGGCTCTACCTACGTGAACGCTTCCTCTCGATCCAGGTTTGGCCCGACCAGAACACCATCATCGACCCTTGTTGCGACGCCTGGAATGCCCTGGCCGCCGACGCCCGAAGGATCACCAGCCTCGCCTTCTATCCGTGGATCGAGAAAGTCATGTGTGGACGGCCCCTGCGTTGCAAGGAGATTTTGCGTGATTTTGCCCCGGTCGGGTGCAGTCATGTGTCCGGCCTGTTTGCGCGGCACTGTGACCGCTGGCCATGATGTGATCCGCGGAACGGCTCCCAATCATTTCAGAGACCTTGCCGGCCATGATGGGGTGGACGGCCCCTGCTCACCGGCGTCGCAATGCGCCAAAGTGGTGGTTGTCGAAACACACCATGTGAAGGGGCCGCCCATGACCGAGGTTAGCATGATTGGATTGGACCTGGCAAAACGGGTTTTCCAGGTTCACGGCATCAACGGCGCTGGGGACGTGACCATTCGCCGACAGTTGCGCCGAGCCGAGTTGGTGAAGTTCTTCTCCAGGCTCCCCCCGTGTCTGATCGGCATGGAAGCCTGCGCCACCGCCCATTACGGGGCTCGGACGCTGATCAAATTGGGACACGAGGTTCGCCTGATTCCGCCGGCTCGGGTGAAACCCTATGTGAAACGGGGCCGCAAGAACGACGCCACTGACGCAGCGGCGATCGCCGAGGCTCTGTCCCGCCCGCACATGCAGTTCGTGCCAGTGAAAAGCGAAGATACGCAGGCGGCACTGATGCTACACCGCACCCGCAGCCTGTTGATGACCCAACGCACAATGCTCGCCAACACGTTGCGGTCGCATTTTGCCGAATTCGGCATCATCGAACCAGAAGGCAATGCAGGGTTGCTGAGATTGCTGGTCTGCGCACTGGATGCGCCCGATACGTCGCTGCCGCAGCCTGCACGGGAGGCAATGGCGATGCTGGCGGCACATCTGCGCGATACCAGCGCAAAGATCGATGCGTTGGAGCACGAAATTCTGGCTTGGCATCGCGGCAACGCCGACAGCCAACGCATCGCCACCATCCCCGGCATCGGCCCGCTGATCGCCAGCGCCATCGTCGCCACCATGGGCGATCCCGGGCGGTTCAAGACGGGGCGCGACTTCGCCGCCTGGCTTGGACTGGTGCCTTCGCAAAATTCCACCGGCGGCAAGACGATACTGGGGCCGATCACCAAGGCAGGCGATCGTTACCTGCGGTCCCTGCTGGTGGTTGGCGCCACCAGCGCGTTGTGGCGCCGCCGCAAGGAGGAGGGAACATGGCTTGCCGCCCTGATGGCGCGCAAGACGGTGCGTCAGGTTTCCATCGCCCTCGCAACTTGTTGTTTGTTGGTA
>NZ_CACVCH010000120.1 GCF_902729425.1 Magnetospirillum sp. SS-4
GGTTGACTGGATTTAGGGCTTGGTGATGCATAAATTTCTCGACATCCTTATGGAATAAGCCATAGGCACAAAGCTACTCGCTAAAACTCCTGTCTCGGCTTAGACTGCCAAATGGCTTGGTCTGGTGTCGAGCGCTCCCGGCCTCCGCATGGTGGGGTTGGGAGATCAGTATGATTGGCCGGCTAGCCTTCTTTGTTTCCAACAACACGCGTCTGTCGTGGCTGGTCACGGTTTCCCTGGCCGCTGTGGTCGGCCTTGCCGCGGCATCGACGGTCCGGTCGGTGACGGAGACGGAGCGACTGTCCCGGTTGGGTGTCGAGGCGAACCGCCAGGCCATCGCCATCATGTCCCAGACCCTGAACGGCAATCTGATGGGGTCGGTGGCCGTCCTCGGTCTGCTGGACGAAGAGATCAAGGCTGAGGGCCTGTGGGGGGGAGTCCCAACGCACCAGGCATCCTGAGCAAGCTTGAGGGTGTCGCCAGGGCCTATGACGCCCAGGGACTCTTCGTGGTCGGCCAGGACGGAATCATACGATCCTCGTGGGACAGCAGCGGCAAGCCGTCAACCGGCCTGAACGTCAAGTTCCGGCCCTATTACCAAATGGCCATGCAGCGCAGGGAAAACGTCTACGCGGCGGCGCGGGCTGTCGTGCATCCGCGAGCACACCCTGCTTACCCTCGATGACTGCCTCTATGCCTTGCAGGCGACGATCCCGCATCTGATACCGCTCGGCCTATGAAATGATGGGGTGGACGGCCCCTGCTCACCGGCGTCGCAATGCGCCAAAGTGGTGGTTGTCGAGACACACCATTCGAAGGGGGCCGTCCATGGCAGAGATTATCACGGTTGGTTTGGATCTGGCGAAGCGGGTTTTCCAGGTTCACGGGGTGGATAGTGCTGGAGCCGTGACGCTCCGGCGCCAGTTGCGCCGGTCGGAAGTCGTCAAGTTTTTCGCCAGCCTTTCCCGGTGTGTTGTGGGGATGGAGGCGTGCGCGTCGGCTCACTATTGGGGGCGGACGTTGGTCAAGCTGGGTCACGAGGTGCGTCTGATCTCCGCATCGCAGGTCAAGCCCTATGTCAAGCGGGGACGAAAGAATGATGCCGCCGACGCCTCGGCGATCGCCGAGGCGGTGACGCGACCGCACATGCAATTCGTCCCGATCAAAACCGAAGAGGCGCAGGCGGCACTGATGCTTCATCGGACCCGCCGCCTGCTGATGACCCAACGCACCATGCTCGCCAACGCCTTGCGGTCGCACTTTGCCGAATACGGCATCGTCGAGCCGGAAGGCCAGGCCGGATTGGCGCGACTGGTGGTCCTCGCCCTGGATGCCCCCGACGCCGCCTTGCCCGAGGCCGCCCGCGAGGCGCTGGCGATGCTGGCGGCACATCTGCGCGATACCAGCGCAAAGATCGATGCGTTGGAGCACGAAATTCTGGCTTGGCATCGCAGCAATGCCGATAGCCAACGGGTAGCGACGATTCCCGGCATCGGCCCGCTGATCGCCAGCGCCATTGTTGCCACCATAGGTGACCCAAGGCGCTTCCGAACCGGGCGAGACTTTTCTGCCTGGCTTGGCTTGGTGCCGTCGCAGAATTCGACCGGAGGCAAGTCCATTCTCGGCCCCATCACCAAGGCAGGCGATCGTTACTTGCGGTCGCTCCTGGTCGTCGGCGCCACCGGCACGCTGTGGCGGCGGCGAAAGGAACCGGGGCCATGGTTGGCGGGGATGCTGGCGCGAAAGTCAATACGGCAGGTTTCCGTAGCCCTGGCCAACAAGATGGCACGGATGGCCTGGGCAATTCTTGCCAAGGGTGATGTTTACAGAGAACCGGCGGCTATTGCCGC
>NZ_CACVCH010000121.1 GCF_902729425.1 Magnetospirillum sp. SS-4
TGGTTCGTGGAAACAGACTCCAGCGGGCGCGATTGCATGCTGAACCGGGAATATTCCAGAATATCGGCGATCAGTTCCGACATCCTCTTGCCGCCAGTGACGATGAAGCCGATGAATTCGTCGGCCTCGGCATCGATTCTGTCCTTATACCGATGCTCCAACATTTGGGCGTAGCTGACCATATTCCGCAACGGAGTCTGCAGATCGTGGGAGGAGATATAAGCGAATTGCTCCAGATCGGCGTTGGATCGTTCCAATTCCTTGGTCCTCTCGGCCAGTACCTGCTCGGTGAACTTGCGCTCCGAGATATCGCGCACCACCGCCAGCAGACAGTCGCCTGAACGACCGACAACCGCGTGCCGCATGGCCACTTCGACCCAAAACAGGCGGCCATTGCGATCCCGTGCCTTCCATTCAAACATCTGCGTTGCACTTGCTGCCTTGCGCATCCACGCCTGGGCACCATCCTCGTCATACGGGGGCACGCCTTCGCTCAGCTCGCCAGGATGCCTTCCGATGACTTCGGATTCGTCGGAGTAGGCGTACATGTCCAGCATGCGCCGGTTGATGGCGATGATAGAGCCGTCCTTGATGTTGTGAATAAAGATGGCATCATTGATGTTGTCGAAAATGGTGCGGAAGCGGCTTTCGCTTTCGGCCAAAGCGTCGGCGGCATGCATCCTGTCGGAGAGGTGGCGGTACAGGAACAACACCCCTGCCAGCACCAGTCCCACGACGATGGCGCCGAACAGCAGCAAATGAAGACTGCTTCGCCGCCATTTTTCCAGGTAATCCTCCTCGGCCAACCCGACCAGGACGAAATAGGGCTGCCCCTCGATCCTACGGATCGTCGCGGTTCGGTAAGCGCCATCGAGAGGGGAAACGTAGTCGTATTGGGTTGCGGGCGCGGCGGCCGCGATGATGGCGCGCAGCGGATCTCCAACCGGAACCATGATGGCTTGGTCGCGGGATCTTTTTAATTCAGGGAATCGCGCCGCCAACTGAAAGCTGTTATGGAAAAGCGCGGCGATCCCGTGCGGCCCGAGGTCAAGGGCGGCAAAGGCCTTCGCCAGATGCTGGAGCGAAATCCCACAGGTCACTAATCCGCCAAAGGAACCGTCGGGATTATCGATTCGGCGGGCCATGGTGATCGACCATTGCTGCGCCGAAGTGCCCAATGCCGGAGGACCGATGAACAGGCCGCTGCCGGGATGATCGCGTAGAAAGATGAAATCGTCACGTTGGGATATATCGGCATTCCGATTGGCGATATTACTGACGCCATAGCGCAGAATTCCATCCGCCCCAAAAATTCGGAAGCCGAAAAAGTCAGGATGCCGCGCATCCTGCCGGACAATGGTGGCGACGATCGCCCCTTCGTCCCATTGCCCTGCCCTCTGCTGCCGCACCACTTCATCCAGAACAACCAATATACCCGCATCGATCCGGCGGATGGAGTCTCTGAAATTGTCTGCCAGTGTCTGGGTAAGGTTGGCGGTGGCGACCTCGGCGGCGCGGTGAGCATCGAGCCTGGCTTGCTGGATGGTCCAGCCGACCAGAAGCATGATCGCCGCGATGACGACGAGACCGCCGCCAAACAAGGCAACGGAATGGAATCGACGTTGGTCGATCAACGCCTCCCCATGCCGCTCGCCAAGTTTCCCCAACCGTGTGAGCATCCCCGGCCCCACTCGTTCCTGAATATTCCAACTATGTAAATTATCCAAAATCCATGGTGAAGGATAGGGTGCATACCCTATGCGAGTGAGATTGATCGGAATCCGCGATTCGACAGAATCCCGGACCCGTTTCAATCTCACTCCAAGCCGCTTAG
>NZ_CACVCH010000122.1 GCF_902729425.1 Magnetospirillum sp. SS-4
TGATGTCGTCCCGGCCCGTGGCAATAGCCATGGACCACTCGATCTCGGCCTTGCCATGTTCCCTGGCGGCGGCAGGGGGCTTGGCCTCGTGCGGCGGGTCCTTCTTCTCTCCCGCCGCCTGGGATTGGGTGATCACCGGCGATCCGGGGAGACGGCGGGTCAAAGCGTCATCGGCCCTCCGGAACGGGCCTTTATAGCCCGAGATAACCGCCGCGCGGCGGTCCGGCCCGCGAAAGGTCGGTGCGGCGATGAAGGATTTCTGCTTGCCTATGGCCGTCGAAACGGCCATTTGCAGCGAGCGCTTGGTCAAGGGCAGTGTCAATGTGGCCGATATGCCGGCATCCCGGGCGGCGATAAGCTCATCCGCCGTCCACTGGCCGTCCACGCCAATGACCGGCAGGGATTGCGGGATCAGCCCCTCGCTCCAACGAACCGAATTGAGCACCGAGACATGCCCCGTCCCGCCGAGGCGGTCGCAAATGATGACGTTGAATTTAGCCATCTCGCCCCGCCGCAGGTACAGCAGGGTGTGGTCGGGATCCTTCGTCTCCGCCAAAACGCCATAGCCGCTTTCCCGGAGAAGGCTGACGACAAGCCTTCTGGTCGTTGCATTCTCAATGGCAACCAATGCACTGACTTCGCTGGTGGGTAACATGGCCAATTATTGCACTTTATTGTAATCAGCGCCGGCACTCGGCCCATATGGGCGACCGCTCATGTCGCTGCGTTGGTTTGGCTCTTCATGATGAAGCAGGGGAATTTGGAAAATAAATCGAGTGGCTTTGGAACTCGTTCAGCATATCGACAAGGCGCTGATAATCGGCATCGATAACAGGATTACCAATGCGCGGGTCATACCAAATCCGTTTGATCGGTTCGTTAGCCCGATCACCGTCGAACCTCATCCTGAGGTTCTCGAAGGAGAGGTTCGACCAAGGCCAGCCTTGTCCTTCGAGACAGCCGCTTCGCGGCTTCCTCAGGCTGAGGCTGACGCACGGATCATCCGGATTCCGTATCATTGGTTCGCTCGAGCATCGGTTCCTCCGAAAGCGTTAATTTCTGTGTTCGGCTTCCATCGCGAGATAGACCAGGGGACGGTCATCCACGGCCGAGCTGTTGATCCATCGCTTGTACCGCTGATCTTCATTGGCGATATGACTTCGCAGCCAATGGATAACCAGGGGCGGCAGATCGTCGGCGGCCGAGGTGGTTCCCTGCCGATAGACTTCCGAAATTGCCTTGATCCGGGCCCGAAACTGATTGTGCTTCAGACGATGCTCGGCAAGATTCGAGTAGTTGACCTTACGCATCGCTTTTTCCTCGCGATGGAAATGCCCATCGACATATTCTTCGAGAATCGCGAGGGAGCTGAGAACAACCATCCCCCGCTCACCGGTTTGCAGCGTTTCGCTCAGCAGCTTCGACAGATCGAAGAATGCCTTGTGATCGCTGTCGATGGTTTCGTTGCCCACGGACATGTCAGGCGTGAATTCGAAGATCGACGGCTTCGGACTTTCTCGGTCTATCTCATTCTCCTGATCTTTTCCCATTTCTGACCTTTCCCTGGAAAAGTGGACACCGGGTTAAGCGACGCGTCGCTCGGCCCGGCA
>NZ_CACVCH010000123.1 GCF_902729425.1 Magnetospirillum sp. SS-4
ATGCGCCGTCGAGATGGTGATGCCGCGCGCCTTCTCCTCCGGCGCCTTGTCGATCTGGTCGTACGCCGTGAAGGTGGCGCCGCCCGTCTCCGCCAGGATCTTGGTGATCGCAGCCGTCAGCGAGGTCTTGCCGTGATCGACGTGACCAATGGTGCCGACATTGCAGTGCGGCTTGTTGCGCTCGAATTTAGCCTTAGCCATTTTTCAACCCGTCTGATCGCGGCGGCTGCCGCTTTGGTTCAATGCCGTGCTTCCGGCCGAGGCTGTTCGGGGCGAGTGGAGCGGGTGAGGGGAATCGAACCCCCGTCATCAGCTTGGAAGGCTGTTGCTCTACCATTGAGCTACACCCGCCAGTTCGTCCCGCACGGTTGCACCGTCTGGCGCTCAACCTGAAGAAATCTCTCTCCGTCACCCGGCCCCGGATAGGGGGTAATTGGTGGAGGGGGGGGGATTCGAACCTCCGTAGACTTTCGTCGGCAGATTTACAGTCTGCTGCCATTAACCACTCGGCCACCCCTCCACACCATCACCCGGCTTTCGGCCGGGGCGACGGGAGGGCTGTACTATGAGAATTTGGCGGTGCTTGTCAATCCGAAAAGAGCAGGATAAACGGAAGGTCTCAAAGGAGTTCCCATGAAGAAGCGCGACAGACCCGACGACCGCCGCCCACAACGGCGCGACACTCCCCAGCGCGGCGGCGGTGGCGGCGGCGCCTCGTTCTGGCTGTACGGCAGCCACGCGGTGGGCGCCGCCCTGATCAATCCGGAACGGAAGATCCGCCGGCTGCTCGCCACCGCCGAGGCCGCCAAGGGACTGGCGGGCAATAGGCCCGGCATCCCGGTCGAGCCGGCGGAGCGCGCCGAGATCGACCGCCTTCTCCCCATGGGCGCGGTGCATCAGGGGGTGGCGGCGCTGGTCGAGCCCCTGCCCGCCCAGGGCATCGAGGACGTCTGCCGCGCTGCCAGCCTGGGCGAGACCGGCGTGGTGGTGGTGCTCGATCAGGTCACCGACCCGCACAATGTCGGCGCCATCCTGCGTTCCGCCGCCGCCTTCGGCGCCCTGGCGGTGGTGGTCCCCGACCGTCACGCCCCCGAGGAGACCGGCGCCCTGGCCAAGGCCGCCTCCGGCGCCCTGGAGCGCATGCCGCTGGTGCGGGTAACCAATGTCGTCCGCGCCCTCGACACGCTGAAGGAGTCCGGCTTCTGGGTCGCCGGGCTGGCGGCCGACGCGCCGAAGACCCTGGCCGGGGCCGCCCTGTCGGGCCGCGTCGCCCTGGTGCTGGGAGCCGAGGGCGAGGGCCTGCGCCGCCTGACCCGCGAGCATTGCGACCATCTGGTGCGCCTGCCCATGAAGGGCGACATGGAAAGCCTCAACGTCTCCAACGCCGCCGCCGTGGCGCTTTACGAATTGGCCCGGGACGGCTAATTTCCCATCCAGTGCCGGCTTAGCTCAGCTGGTAGAGCACCTGATTTGTAATCAGGGGGTCACGGGTTCGAACCCTGTAGCCGGCACCACTGAATTAAAAAGGGGGGGGGTGCGGTTCATGCCGCAGCCCCTTCTGCA
>NZ_CACVCH010000124.1 GCF_902729425.1 Magnetospirillum sp. SS-4
GGACTACATCCTCACGTGCCAATGTGGCGGCACTGGGAATGCACCGCTTAACGGGCCTTTTAAATGTCCGATCACCACGCTGATAAACGATGTGGGTAATATCTTTACCAGGACCATCAGTCCAATATGAAATCCTCCATTTTCGATATTCCGCTATATCTTTGAGCTTAATAAGGGAGACTGATTTCTGTCCAAAGAACGGGACTAAATAACGGTCGAGGATGGCCCTGAAATCGCTTTTATTTTTGTCGCATATTGATTTACCAAGAACCTCCGCATACCAGTGATCTGAGACCTGCTTGAAGTTCTTTTGATCGAGTGGGATGCCGAACTCCTCTGCAAAACGGAGGCGATCAAAATGGCGTTCTGCCACACGACCAGCTTCAACCGGGTCAGGGGTTTTGGTTGAGAATCTGTCTACCTTCCGATCCGGGCGGGTGACAGATGCGTGCCAAATTTCAGATTTGCTATCGCCACGCCTATAAAGACGTATAGCCCCGCCCTTGATCGAAAAACCGTCACGCTCAAACTTGCCCATGATGCCGTTCCAAGTGCGGATTTAGACGGTCCATCGTGTGAGTCTGTGAGTGAGATGTGAGTCACGCCACGCCGTCTACAGACGATATTCATGGATTGTACTCAGATTCGCCCCCTTTGGGAAGGCGTGTGAGTGGCTGTGAGTCGCCCAAAACGCAGCCACCCAGCTATTGCTGGTTGGCTTAGTGCGTTGATTTTCCTGGGGAAAAATGGTGCCGGCGAGAGGACTCGAACCCACGACCTTCGCATTACGAATGGTTAGCTGAAAAATAGCGCATTGAATTTTATCATTGAATTTCGCCATTGCCTAACTGTGAAAAGAATGTGAAATGATTTGCGGAAAACATTAGGACAAAAACATAACAAAATGTAGTGCGTAGTCGCTCGGAAAGCGCCAACATATAGTGTCATCGGGTGTATTCCGCGCAGTAAAAATGCGCAGGTCGCTCAGCAGTAAGTTCCTTGTTTGTTCTTGTCCGATTTTGCTCGTTATCGTATGCTATAATGGGAAGTCTGACCACCGAACACGGCGGTCGACTGTCGTGTAACACGACGGCGACGCCGCCAACTTGTCGGGAAACCCGACAACATGCACCTGTCGGAAAAACCTACGCCGCCTGTTGTCCGACCGCTTCGCCAAGCCAATTGATACCCCAAGCCTTTCGTTATAGGCTCGCCTGAATATCAGTATCGCAAATACAGGAAGAGGGGGAATGATGGGCTCTCAAATTTCATGGTCGGACGACCTGCTAATTAATGTCGCAGCGATTGATAGCGACCACAAGAAGCTCTTTGATTTGATGAGTGATATTTTCGCCACTTCGGCTCATGGCGCGGATGCAATCAATCGCGCCATCGGCGCTTTGGCAAAATACACCAAAGAGCACTTTGCCCGCGAAGAAGAGAGCATGGAAAAAACGAACTATCCAGGACTCGCAAAGCAAAAATATGAGCACGAGCACCTTGTGTTCACGCTTGAATCCATGATTGACCCTCACCATCCATC
>NZ_CACVCH010000125.1 GCF_902729425.1 Magnetospirillum sp. SS-4
GTGCGCCGTCGAGATGGTGATGCCGCGCGCCTTCTCCTCCGGCGCCTTGTCGATCTGGTCGTACGCCGTGAAGGTGGCGCCGCCCGTCTCCGCCAGGATCTTGGTGATCGCCGCGGTCAGCGAGGTCTTGCCGTGATCGACGTGACCAATGGTGCCGACATTGCAGTGCGGCTTGTTGCGCTCGAATTTAGCCTTAGCCATCGTGTCTTACTCCGTCCTCGAATAGCGTCGAACTCAGCCGGCCAGCTTCGCGCGGATCTCATCCGACACGTTCTGCGGCACTTCCGAATAGTGGTCGAAATGCATGGAATACTGCGCCCGGCCCTGGGACATGGAGCGCAGCGTGTTGACATAGCCGAACATGTTGGCCAGCGGCACCATGGCGGTGATGACGCGGGCATTGCCCCGCTGGTCCATGTCGTTGACCTGGCCGCGGCGGCTGTTGAGGTCGCCGATCACGTCGCCCAGGTAATCCTCGGGAGTGACGACCTCGACCTTCATCATCGGTTCGAGCAGCTTGGGAGCGGCCTTGGCGATGCCTTCGCGGAAGGCGGCGCGCGACGCGATTTCGAAGGCCAGCACCGAGGAATCGACGTCGTGATAGGCGCCGTCGGTCAGGGTCGCCTTGAAGTCGATCAGCGGGAAACCGGCGATGACGCCGTTATCCTTGGCCGAACGGATGCCCTTGTCGACGCCCGGCACGTATTCCTTGGGAACCGAGCCGCCGATGACCTTGTTCTCGAAGACGTAACCGGAACCGACCTCGCCGGGCTCGAACCTGATCTTGACGCGGGCGAACTGGCCGGAACCGCCGGTCTGCTTCTTGTGGGTGTAGTCGACCTCGTAGGCCTTGGAGATGGTCTCGCGATAGGCCACCTGGGGAGCGCCCACATTGGCCTCGACCTTGAACTCGCGCTTCATGCGGTCCACCAGGATTTCCAGGTGGAGTTCGCCCATGCCCTTGATCACGGTCTGGCCGGATTCCACGTCGGAGGTGACGCGGAACGACGGGTCCTCGGCGGCCAGGCGGGCCAGGGCGATGCCCATCTTCTCCTGGTCGGCCTTGGACTTGGGCTCCACCGCCACCTCGATGACCGGCTCGGGGAATTCCATGCGCTCCAGCACCACCAGCGAGCTGGGGGTCGGATCGCACAGGGTGTCGCCGGTGGTGGTGTCCTTGAGACCGGCGAAGGCGACGATGTCGCCGGCGCGGGCTTCCTTGATCTCCTCGCGCGAATTGGCGTGCATCAGCAGCATGCGGCCGACGCGCTCGCGCTTGTCCTTCACCGTGTTCTGGATGTAGCTGCCCGATTCGACCACGCCGGAATAGACGCGCACGAAGGTCAGCGAACCGACGAAGGGATCGTTCATGATCTTGAAGGCCAGACCGGCGAACGGTTCGTCGTCGGTGGCGTGCTTGGCGATCTCGTCCTCGGTGCCGTACTTGACGCCCTTGATGGCCGGGATGTCGAGCGGGCAGGGCAGGAAGTCGACCACGGCGTCCAGCAGCGGCTGCACGCCCTTGTTCTTGAAGGCGGAGCCGCACAGGACCGGCACGAAGGTCATCGCGATGGTGCCCTTGCGGATGCAGCGCTTCAGGGTCGCCTCGTCGGGCTCGTTGCCCTCCAGATAGGCTTCCATGGCCTCGTCGTCCATCTCGACCGCGGTCTCGATGAGCTGCTTGCGGTATTCGGCGGCCTTCTCGGCCAGATCAGCCGGAATCGGGCGATCCTCGAACTCGGCGCCCAGGCTCTCGTCCTTCCAGATCACCGCGGTGTTGCGCACCAGGTCGACCAGGCCGGCATAGTTGCTTTCCTCGCCGATCGGCAGGTGCAGCACCAGCGGCCGGGCGCCCAGGCGGTCGACGATCATGTCGACGCAGCGGTAGAAGTTGGCGCCGATGCGGTCCATCTTGTTGACGAAGCAGATGCGCGGCACGCCGTACTTGTCGGCCTGGCGCCACACCGTCTCGGATTGCGGCTCGACGCCGGCCACCGAGTCGAACACGGTGACGGCGCCGTCGAGCACGCGGAGCGAACGCTCCACCTCGATGGTGAAGTCGACGTGGCCGGGGGTGTCGATGATGTTGACGCGGTGATCGCGCCAGAACGCGGTGGTCGCGGCCGACGTGATGGTGATGCCGCGCTCCTGCTCCTGCTCCATCCAGTCCATGGTGGCGGTGCCTTCGTGCACTTCGCCGATCTTGTAGGACTTGCCGGTGTAGTAGAGGATACGCTCGGTGGTCGTGGTCTTGCCGGCGTCAATATGAGCCATGATGCCGATATTGCGATACCGGTCGAGGGGCGTCGTGCGGGCCATGAATTTACTCGATTCTCGATGTTACCAACGGTAGTGCGAGAAGGCCTTGTTGGCCTCCGCCATGCGGTGCGTGTCCTCGCGCTTCTTCACGGAGGCACCGCGGTTGTTGGCGGCATCCAGCAATTCGCCCGACAGGCGGTCGATCATGGTGGTCTCGGACCGCTTGCGCGAATACTCGATCAGCCAGCGGATCGCCAGCGCCTGACGGCGGTCGGTCCGGACTTCGACCGGAACCTGGTAGGTGGCGCCGCCGACGCGGCGGGACCGGACTTCCAGGGCCGGCTTGACGTTGTCCAGTGCCTCGTGGAACACCTTCAGCGGGTCCTGGCCGGACTTGGCCTGGATCTTGTCCAGGGCGCCGTAGACGATGGCCTCGGCGGCGGACTTCTTGCCGTCCAGCATCAGGCAGTTCATGAACTTGGCGACGACAAAGTCGCCAAACTTGGCGTCGGGGGTGATTTCGCGCTTTTCAGCGGCGTGACGACGGGACATCTGGTGAACTCCTTACTTCGGACGCTTGGCGCCGTACTTCGAACGACGCTGACGGCGGTCCTTGACGCCCTGGGTATCCAGAGTGCCGCGAATAATGTGGTAGCGAACGCCGGGCAGATCCTTCACGCGGCCGCCGCGGATCATCACAACCGAGTGTTCCTGGAGGTTGTGACCTTCGCCGGGAATGTAGCTGGTGACCTCGAAACCGTTGGTCAGGCGCACGCGGGCGACCTTACGCAGCGCCGAGTTCGGCTTCTTCGGCGTCGTGGTGTAGACGCGGGTGCACACGCCGCGCTTCTGCGGGCAGGCCTCCATGGCGGGCACCTTGTTGCGCGCCGCCACGGGCTGGCGCGGCTTACGGATCAATTGATTGATCGTGGGCATTCAGTCACTTTCCCTTCACACGAATCGACGCAACCAAGAAAAAACCCGCCGGTAGCCTTTCCACCGGGGTTTCTTTCGGGTTCCAGTCGCCGACCCGTTCGGCGTTGAAATTGTGGTTCGCACATCACGGAGCGACCGCCACCAAGCCGACGCCTGAGAACGGTCCCCCCGAGGAAGGCGGCATCCTATTTATCCACCGCCCCCCCGTCAAGAGAAAGAGTCGCCCCGCCCGAGCCCCCTCGCCGCCAATTCCGGCCGGCGACGAGTCGGGTCTTGGTAACCTTTATCTGCTACGATGCCTGCATCCGTCGAAGACGAGGCGTCCCATGCAGACCCCCACCGCCGACATCGTCCGCACCGACCAGTCCGAACCCGCCCGCCCGGGCCGCGTGGTTTCCGGCATCCGCGAGGCCGCCGCCCGCACCGGCGTCTCGTTCGATTACCTGCTGGCGCAGGCCACCCAGGAAAGCGGGCTGGACCCCCACGCCCGCAACGCCAAGTCCTCGGCATCGGGACTGTTCCAGTTCACCGCGTCGACCTGGATGGACATGGTGCGCCGCCATGGCGCCCGGCATGGCCTGGAGGCCGAGGCCGCCGCCATCGTCAAGGGCGCCAACGGCCGCCTGGACGTCGCCGACAAGGCGGCCCGCAAGGCCATCTTGGACCTGCGCAAGGACCCCGGGCTGTCGTCGCTGATGGCGGCCGAATACGCCAGGGACAACGCCCGGGTGCTGGAGCGCCGGCTGGGCCGGGCCGCCACCGCCTCCGACCTTTATCTCGCCCATTTCCTGGGAGCCGGCGGCGCCGCCCGCGTCATCGAGGGCAAGGAGGACAATCCCCGCCATTCCGCCCGGACCCTGCTGCCCGAGGCGGCGCGGGCCAATCCCGAGATATTCCGCAAGGCCACGACCGTCGCCGGCCTTTACGACAAGGTGCAGGCCCGCTTCATGAGCGCGATGCCCGACGGCGCCGACGCCTCCCGCCCGGCGCTGAGCCGCCGCGTCGATCTGGCGGCGATACGCCCCCTGCCCCGTCCGGAAACCGCGGACCAGGACGCCCACCGGCAAAGCGCCCGTTCCGACACCCCGCCCCTGCCCCCGGTTCCGCCCGGCAAGGCGATGCCCGCCTCGGACACCCCCACCGCCCAGGCCATGGCCCGGGTCGCCAGCGCCGCCGCCGCCGAGATCGGGGCGGCCTTGCCGGCCGCCGCCTTCGCGACCGCCATCCAGCCGGACAGCCCGTTCTTCCCGGTCGCGATACCGCCGGCCCCTTCCTCGGTCCGCCAGGGACCGAACGTCGATTCCCTGACCATGCGGGCGGTGATCCAGGCGATGGATTCCGACAAGGACGTCTGAGCGGGACGGCTATTCGTCGAGCCAGTGGGGATCGATGCCCTTGCGGGCCTTGCGGGCCTCGGCCAGCTTGCGCACATGGGCCAGATTCTTGGCCGCCACCTTGGCCGGCCCCCTGGCGCCATGGGCCTGGAACACCTCCAGCGCCGCCCCCAGCACCCCCTCGGCCTCGGCCAGATGGGCCGTGCTGCCCTCGCTGTGGCGGTCGATCATGAACAGGGCGGACCCCAGGGTGTTCTGGGTCGCCGCCCAGGCCAGCGGACCGCGCTCGCGGGTGCGGATCTCCAGCACGGAATGACAGGCGTCGACCGCCCGCTTCAGCACCTCGACGCTCTTGGCCTGATCGCCGTAGACCTCCAGCACCTGGGCGACGGTATGCATGATGTCGGCCCAGCGCTGCGGCGTCTCGGTGCGGGAGTAGACCTGAAGCGTCGCCTGGAGCGCCTGGAGCGATTCGCGCAGCAATTCGGTCTGGCCGGTCAGCAGGTCCAGCCGGTACAGCCCCACCCCCAGCCGCACCTGGGCCGAGGCCCATTCCTGCGGCATCAGGGCGCGCGGCAAGGTCTCGACCGCCTGACGCCATTCCTTGATCGCCTCTTCCCACAGCGGCGCGGCGCCGGTCTTCTCGCGCTCGGCCTTGGCGGCCAGGGCGGCGGCGATGTGCTTGTGCAGCAGGCCGGCCTCCCAGCCGGGATCGGCGCGGCCCAGCCGGCGCTGGGCCTGGCGGTAGGCGTTGACCGCCTTGTCCAGCCAGGAAGCGGCCTCGGCCGGAGGGACGGCAAGGGCGGCGGCGGTGGCCACATGACCGAACACCAGTTGGACCGAGCGCTGCTGCGGCATGCTCATCTGCACCGGCGGCTTGGCCGCCAGGGCCTCGGCGGCGGCGGCGGCGGCGGGAAGGTGTCGGCGCAGCGCCGAGCGCTGGGTCTCGGTGACGGGATCGAGGGCGGCCAGGATGGCGGCGTACAGAAGGTTTCCGGCCGGCTCGGAGAAATCCTTGGGAAGCTCCACCCGGGTGGAGGGGCCGAAGGCGGCGGCGCGCTCGTCGTCGGTGGTGGCGGTGGCGAGGCGCAGGCGATAGCCCTCCTTGCCGAAATCCCCCCACACCAGCAGGTCGGCATCCTCCTCGGCCACGGCGTGGCGGGTGTTCAGCACCACCGAGGACACCAGCGAAGGGTCCTCCAGATTGTCCAGGTGGAATACCTTGCCCAGGGCCTTGACCTTGAGGGTTGGCCGCGCCGTCAGCGCCTGGTTGAGATAGCCGGCGGCGGCGCCGTCGGCGTCGCCGACCAGGGCGGCCACGATGATGGTGAAGGCCGGCGGCTCGATTCCGGCGGCGGCGGGAGCCGGAGACGACGACGGGGCGGCGGCCGGCCTGGCCCGGAACAGGCCGGCGATCATCTCCAGCAGACCGCCGCTCCTGGCCGAGGCCGGATCGGGAGCGGCCGCCGGTGCCGAGGCCGGAGCCGAAGGCACGCCGCCGCCGCCACGCGGCGCCATCAGGTCGCGGGCGCGGCGCAGGCGTTCGGCCTTCTTGTCGTTGTCCTCGGCGGTTGCCATGCCCCAACCCTATACGGCACCGCCGCGCCAACGGCAACTGGTCTGGCGTCCGGAACCGGGGCATTTGCCACTGGACGGAGGCGGCGACATCATCTAGTGGTCATGATGCGCGTCGCGATCAATCCTTTGCAAACAGGATGGCTCCATGACCGGCTGGGCTTCATCCTTCGCCGCCTACCTGGATCGGCGGGTGATGATGGTGCTGCTGCTGGGATTTTCCAGCGGCCTGCCCTTGCTGTTGACCTTTTCCACCTTGTCGGCCTGGCTGAAGGGGGAAGGCATCTCGCGCACCGCCATCGGCATCTTCGCCCTGGTGGGCACCCCCTACGCCCTGAAATTCCTGTGGTCGCCCCTGATCGACCGGCTGCCTCTGCCCATCCTGACCCGCGCGCTGGGACGCCGGCGCGGCTGGGGGGTGCTGATCCAGGTATTGCTGATCGTCACCATCCTGGCGCTGGGGGCCACCGATCCGGTCGAGCACTTGTGGCTGACCGCCTCGCTGGCGGTAATGGTGGCCTTCCTGTCGGCCAGCCAGGATATCGTCATCGACGCCTACCGGGTCGAGATTCTCGATTCCGGCCAGCAGGGGCCGGGAGCCGGGGCGGTGCAGACCGGCTATCGTCTGGCCATGCTGGCCGCTGGCGCCAGCGCCTTGCTGGTGGCCTCGCAATGGGGATGGTTCGCCGCCTACGCCACCATGGCGGCACTGCTGTCGGTGGGGCTGGTCACCCTGCTGCTGGGGCCGGAGCCCGAAATCAAGGTCTCGGCCGCCACCCTGGAGCGCGAGCGCAAGGCCGCCGAATTCCTGAACACTCGCCCCCATATGAAGGGTGCCAGGGCCAAGGTGGTGGCGTGGCTGTACGGCGCCGTGGTCTGCCCCTTCGCCGACATCATGTCGCGGCCGGGCTGGCTGGCGGTACTGCTGTTCGTCATCGGCTACAAGATGGGCGAGGCCATGGCCGGCGCCATGGCCAACACCTTATATATCGAAATGGGCTTCGGGCTGGACGAGATCGCCTATGTCAGCAAGGTCTTCGGCTTCGGCGCCACCATCCTCGGCACCCTGATCGGCGGCGCCCTGGTGGCGCGTCTCGGGGTGATGCGGGCGCTGCTGATCTTCGGAATCCTGCAATCGCTGGGCAATCTGTTCTATGTGGTCCAGGCGCTGGCCGGACACAATGTCTGGGCGCTGGCGGTGTGCGTCTTCGCCGAGAACCTGACCGCCGGCATGGCCGGATCGGCCCTGGTCGCCTATATCTCGGGCCTGTGCAACGTCGCCTACACCGCCACTCAATACGCCCTGCTGTCGTCGCTGACCGCCGTCGGCCGCACCCTGTTCGCCTCCACCAGCGGCAAGCTGGCCGACATGCTGGGCTGGGTGGATTTTTTCCTGATGACCACGGTGATCACCGTGCCGGCGCTGCTGCTGCTGCCATGGCTGATGCGCCAGCAGGAGAGAGTTGCGCCGGAGACGGGTTGAAACCCGGCCCCCAAGGGGTCATGCTTGACCCAGGAATCATTCCAAAGGCCATATGTCCATGCGGCTGGGCGTTCCCAGGGAGATCAAGACGCACGAATACCGGGTCGGGCTGACTCCGGGTTCGGTGCGCGAACTGGCCCATCGCGGCCATCGGGTGGTGGTGGAGACCGGGGCCGGCGACGGCATCGGCTGTTCCGATGCCGCCTATCTGGCCGCCGGAGCCGAAATCGCCGGAACCGGCGCCGAGGTGTTCGCCGCCGCCGATCTGGTGGTCAAGGTCAAGGAGCCCCAGCCCTCGGAATTTCCGCTGCTGCGCGACGGCCAGATCCTGTTCACCTATCTGCATCTGGCCCCCGACCCTGCCCAGACCCGTGCCCTGGTGGAATCGGGCATCAGCGCCATCGCCTACGAAACCGTCACCGATGCCGCCGGACGGCTGCCGCTACTGGCGCCCATGTCCGAGGTGGCCGGGCGCATGTCGATCCAGGTCGGCGCCCATTGCCTGGAAAAGGAGCAAGGCGGCGCCGGCGTGCTGCTGGGCGGCGTGCCCGGGGTGGCGCCGGCCAAGGTGGTGGTGCTGGGCGGCGGCGTGGTCGGGTCCAACGCCACCCGCATGGCGGTCGGCCTGGGCGCCCGCGTCGTGGTGCTCGACCGCTCGCTGGCCCGGCTCGCCCATATCGACGAATTGCTGCTGAACACGGTGGAAACCGCCTACGCCACCATGGACAACATCGAGCACCACGTACTGGAGGCCGACCTGCTGGTCGGCGCCGTGCTGGTACCGGGCGCGGCGGCTCCGAAACTGGTCAGCCGCCAGATGGTGGCGGCCATGCGCAAGGGCTCGGTGCTGGTGGACGTGGCCATCGACCAGGGCGGCTGTTTCGAGACGTCGCGGCCCACCACCCACGCCGCGCCCACCTTCGTGGCGGAAGGCATGGTGCATTACTGCGTCACCAACATGCCGGGCGCGGTGGCACGGACCTCGGCCTTCGCGCTCAACAACGCCACGCTTCCCTTCGTGCTGGCCCTGGCCGACAAGGGCCTTGCCGGCGCGCTGTCCGAGGACCCGCATTTCCGCGCGGGCCTCAACGTTCATCGCGGCCACGTCACCCATGCGGCGGTGGCCCGCGACCTGGGCTATGCCTTCACGGCGCCGGAGAGCGCCCTTTCTGACTAGGGATACACAGCAGACATGGACATCAAGAAGATTCCCATCGGCAAGAACCCGCCCCGCGACGTCAACGTGATCATCGAAATTCCGTTGCGCGGCGATCCGGTCAAGTACGAGGTGGACAAGGAATCGGGCGCCATGTACGTGGACCGCTTCCTCAACACCGCCATGCATTACCCGGTGAATTACGGCTTCGTGCCCCACACCTTGTCCGAGGACGGCGATCCGGTCGACGTCATGGTGGTGGGCAGCGTGCCGGTGGCGGTGGGCGCGGTGATGCGCTCGCGCCCCATCGGGGTGCTGCTGATGGAGGACGAGGCCGGCATGGACGAGAAGATCCTGGCGGTTCCCCACACCAAGCTGCATCCGTTCTACGACGGCGTCACCACCTACGAGGATCTGCCCAAGATCCTGGTACAGCAGATCGAACACTTCTTCGTCCACTACAAGGACCTGGAAGTGGGCAAGTGGGTGCAGTTGAAGGGCTGGGGCGGGCCGGAGAAGGCCGCCGCCATCATTCAGGAATCCATCGACCGCGCCGCCGCCGCCAAGCCCAAACCCAAGCCCCGGAAGAAGTAGGACAGGCTCCCATCCCGGCGGACAGCCCCGCCGGGATGGGAGATCACGGCAGGAACTGCTCGGCGATGATGCGTTCCTCCAGATTGTGCTCGGGGTCGAACAGCAGCGCCAGATCGATGGAACGGTCCTCGCGCACCTCGACCTCGGCCACGTCGCGCACCTCGGTGTAGTCGGCGACGGCGCTGACCGGACGCTTGGCCGCTTCCCGCACCTCGAAGATCACGGTGGCGGTATGGGGCAGCAAGGCGCCGCGCCAGCGCCTGGGCCGGAACGGGCTGATGGGGGTCAGGGCGGTGATGCCGGCCCCCAGCGGAATGATCGGACCGTGGGCCGACAGGTTGTAGGCGGTGCTGCCGGCCGGGGTGGACAGCAAGATGCCGTCGCAGGCCAGTTCGTCCAGCCGCACCTTGCCGTCGATGCGGATGCGCAGCTTGGCGGCCTGCCGGGTTTCGCGCAACAGCGACACCTCGTTCATGGCCAGGGCCTCGACCTGCTCGCCCTGGCTGGTGCGGGCGATCATGCGCAGCGGATGCAAGATCACCTTCTGGGCGCGCGACAGCCGCTCGATCAGGCCGTGCTCGCGGAAGCTGTTCATCAGGAAGCCCACCGTTCCCCGGTTCATGCCATAGATGGGAATGCGGCGGCCGACGAAACGGTGCAGCGTCTCCAGCATGAAGCCGTCGCCGCCCAGCGCCACCACCAGATCGGCCCGGTCCGGGTCCACATGGTCGTAGCGGCTCTCCAGCCGACGCATGGCCGCCTGGGCGGCGTCGGATTCGGCGGCGACGAAGGCGACGGAGGAAAAGGTCATGGCGGCCCCGTCACAATCCGAAGGTCTGGCCCAGGAATTTCAGCGCCAGCTTGGCGCCGGGACCATCGATGCCGTGACCGAGGCCGGGGCGCAGTTCGGTCAGCACCGGCACCCCCACCGCGGCCAGCGCCCGCTCGGCGGTGGGCAGGCTGGCGGGGTTGACCACCTCGTCATCCTCGCCGTGGATCAGCAGCACCCTCGGCCTGGCGGAAATCTCGCCGGCCAGCGAGGCGGCGTCCACCAGGGCGCCGGAAAAGCCCACCACCGCCGCCGGCGGCCGGGGACGGCGCAGCGCCACATGCAGCGCCATCATGGTGCCCTGGCTGAATCCCACCAGCGCCATGTCGGCGTCGGCCACGCCCCACAAGGCCAGTTGCTCGTCGAGATAGGCGTTCAAGAGCGGCGCGGTGCGGCGCACCCCCTCGGCGATGACGCTGGCGGTCCGGTCCTGGAGGCTGAACCACTGGCGGCCGAAAGGCGCCATGTCGAATTCCTGGGGCGCGTCGGGAGCGACGAAGGCGGCATCGGGCAGGATGTTGGCGAAGAATGGCGCCAGGTCGATCAGGTCGCCGCCATCGACCCCGACCCCGTGCAGCAGCACCACCAGTTGCGCCGCCGGCCCGCCCGAGGCGGGTTCGACGCAAGGACCGGTCAGGGTGGATTCTGGCTTGGGGGGCATGGGGGCTCCTGGAGAATTCGAACTGATCGGCCACTATGATATGGTCGCGTCGCTTACACCAACTCTAACATTGCGATTGCCGTGATCGTCACCCGATTCGCCCCCAGCCCGACCGGCGAGCTTCACCTCGGCCACGCCCATTCCGCCTTGTTCGCCCACGGCGAGGCCATGCGGGCCGGCGGACGGTTCCTGCTGCGCATAGAAGATATCGACCAGAGCCGCTGCCGCCCGGAATTCGCCGATTCCATCCTGGCCGACCTGGCGTGGCTGGGACTGGACTGGGAAAAGCCGGTGCGCCGCCAGTCCGACCATTTCGACGATTACCGCGCCGCCCTGGAACGGCTGGAGGCGGCCGGCCTGCTTTACCCCTGCTTTTGCACCCGCAAGGACATCGTCCAGGCCGGCAACGCCCCCCACGGACCGGACGGACCGGTCTATCCCGGCATTTGCCGCCCCCTGTCGGCAGCGGAACGGCATGACCGCATCCAATCCGGCATCGCCTACGCCCTGCGCCTCGACATGACGGCGGCCACGGAGCGCGTCGGCGCGCTGAACTGGCACGACCGCGCGGCGGGATGGGTGGAGGCGCGGCCCGACCTGTTCGGCGATGTGGTGCTGGCCAGGAAGGACACCCCCACCAGCTATCATCTGGCCGTCACCGTCGACGACGCGGCGCAGGGGGTGACGCTGGTGACGCGGGGAGAGGACCTGTTCGCCGCCACCCATGTCCATCGCTTGCTTCAGGCGCTGCTGGGCCTGCCGGTGCCGGACCATGCCCACCATCGCCTGCTGACCGATGCCGAGGGCCGGCGCTACGCCAAGCGCGACCGTTCGCTGACGCTGCGCGCCCTGCGGGAAGCCGGTGCGTCGCCCGCCCGAGTGCGGGACATGGCCGGCATGGGTGAGGCCTTCCGCCTGGGTCGCGGCGATGCCATTTAACGAAATACCAGCCCCGGAGAGCCCATGCCGCCCCGTGATCTGCTGATCGAACGCCTGCACGACCTCCAGGACCGCCATGGCGGGCTGTATCCCCGCGATCTCGATGCGCTGGCGGCGGAGTTCGCCCTGGCGCCGTCCGAGGTGTTCGAGACCGCCAGCTTCTACGCCCATTTCCGCCTGCTGAAGGAGGACGAGGCACCGCCGGCAGCGGTGGTCCGGGTCTGTCGCGGCCCGGCCTGCGAGATGCGGGGCGCGGCGATCGTGGCGTGCGACTGGGCGGCCAAGGCCCATGTCGAGGATCACCCCTGCCTGGGACGCTGCGACCACGCCCCGGCGATCCTGGTGGAGACCCCGCGGACGGCAACCGCCTCCGGCCATGGCTATCTCCTGCTCGGCCGCTGCCGTTCAGGCGGCCTGAACCGCGAGGCGGCGCAGGCCGAGCTGGAGGCCGCCGGCCTGCGCGGCATGGGTGGCGCCGGCTTTCCCACCGCCCGCAAATGGCGGACGGTGGCGGGGCATCCGGGACCGCGCTTCGTGGTGGTCAATGCCGACGAGGGCGAGCCCGGCACCTTCAAGGACCGTCATTTCCTCGAAACCGCCCCGGCCCGCGTGCTGGAGGGCGCCCTGATCGCCGCCTGGGTGGTGGAGGCCGAGGCGGTCTATCTCTATCTGCGGGACGAATACCCCCATATCCGCGCACAGTTGATGGCCGAGATCGCGGCGCTGCCGCCGGGGCTGCCGCCGGTTCACCTGCGGCGCGGCGCCGGCGCCTATGTCTGCGGCGAGGAATCGGCGCTGATCGAAAGCCTGGAGGGCAAGCGCGGCCTGCCGCGCCAGCGCCCGCCCTATGTGGCCGAGGCCGGGCTGTTCGGCCGCCCCACCCTGGTCAACAATGTCGAGACGCTCTACTGGGTGTGCGAGATTCTCGACAAGGGGGCTGCGTGGTTCGCCGACCACGGCCGCCACGGCCATTCGGGGCTCCGCGCCTATTCGGTGTCGGGCCGGGTGAAGCATCCCGGCGTCAGGATCGCCCCCAACGGCATCACCATCACCGAGCTGATCGACGAATTCTGCGGCGGCATGGAGGACGGGCACAGCCTTGCCGCCTATCTGCCCGGCGGCGCCTCGGGCGGTTTCCTGCCGGCCCACATCACCCCGCCGCTGGCGTTCGGCGCCATCGAGGACCATGGCGGCTTCATCGGTTCGGCCGCGGTGACGGTGTTTTCCCAGGCCGACGATCTTAGGGCGGCGGCGGCCGGCCTCGCCCGCTTCTTCGCCCACGAAAGCTGCGGCCAGTGCACGCCGTGCCGGCTGGGAACGGCGCGGGCGGCGGAGATTCTGGACCGGCCGGACTGGGACATTGACCTGCTGGGCGAGCTTGCCCATGTGATGCGCGAGGCATCCATCTGCGGTCTGGGCCAGGCGGCCCCCAATGTCTGGCAAAGTCTGGTCCGCCATTTCCCCGAGGTGGTCCGATGACCCGCTTCACCCTTGACGGCGCCGAGGTCGAGGCCCAACCCGGCGAGACCATCTGGGCGGTGTCCAAGCGCCTGGGCCGGCTGATTCCCCATCTCTGCCACGGCGACCGCGACGGCTTGAACGCCGACGGCAATTGCCGCGCCTGCGTCGTCGCCATCGAGGGCGAGCGCGCCCTGGCGCCGTCCTGCCGCCGTCTCCCCACCGCCGGCATGGTGGTCTCGACCAATGCCGAGCGGGAAGACAAGGCGCGGCGGATGGTGTTCGAGCTGCTGTGGGCGGACCAGCCCGAGGACAGCCATTTCCGCCGCATGGCGACGCGGGCCGGGGTGACGGGCAGCCGCTTCACCCCCGCCCCGGCGATCCCCGAGGACCGCAGCCACCCCGCCATCGCGGTCAGGCTGGATGCCTGCATCCACTGCACCCTTTGCCTGCGCGCCTGCCGCGATATCCAGGGCAACGACGTCATCGGCATGAAGGGGCGGGGCGGCAGCCAGCGCATCGTGTTCGACCAGGACATGCCCATGGGGCGAAGCTCCTGCGTCGGCTGCGGCGAATGCGTCCAGGCCTGCCCCACCGGCGCCCTGCTGCCGGCCTCCAACCGCCTTGCCAAACGGGCGGTGGACAGTTTGTGCCCCTATTGCGGGGTGGGCTGCCGGGTGCGCTACCACGTCGACGGCGATTCCATCGCGCGGGCGGAAGGCCTGGATGGCGAGGCCAACCACTTCCGCCTCTGCGTCAAGGGCCGCTTCGGCTTCGATTACGGCCGCCATCGCCACCGTTTGACCAAGCCGCTGATCCGCAAGGCGGGCGCGCCGAAGGAGCCGCTCGACCCCGCCGACCCGCTTTCCCATTTCCGCGAGGCCAGTTGGGACGAGGCGCTGGATTTCGCCGCCGCCGGGCTGCGGCGGTTGAGGGACAACCAACAACTGGCCGGATTGGGGTCGGCCAAGGGCTCCAACGAGGAGGCCTATCTGTTCCAGAAGCTGGTGCGCGCCGGCTTTCGCACCAACAACGTCGATCATTGCACCCGGCTGTGCCATGCCTCGTCGGTGGCGGCGCTGCTGGAAGGCATCGGCTCGGGCGCCGTCACCGCCCCGGTGGCCGAGGTCGCCAACGCCGAGGTCATCCTGGTGATCGGCGCCAATCCCACCGCCAATCATCCGGTGGCGGCCAGCTTCATCAAGAACGCGGTCAGGACCGGCGCCCGGCTGGTGGTGATCGACCCCAGGGGCCAAGCGTTGGACCGCTTCGCCGCCCATTCCCTGCGCTTCACGTCGGGGACCGACGTGGCGCTGCTCAACGCCATGCTGCATGTGATCGTGGCGGAAGGCCTGCACGACGCCGATTTCGTCGCATCGCGCACCACCGGCTTCGAGGCGCTGGCCGAGCACGTCATGGCCTATGCCCCCGACGCCATGGCGCCCCTGTGCGGCATCGAAGCCGACACCATCCGCGAGGTGGCCCGGCTGTTCGCCAAGGCCGGCTCGGCCATGATCCTGTGGGGCATGGGGGTGTCGCAGCACAGCCACGGCACCGACAATGTCCGCGCCCTGATCGCGCTCGCCCTGCTGTGCGGCCATGTGGGCAAGCCCGGCAGCGGCCTGCACCCCTTGCGCGGCCAGAACAACGTCCAGGGCGCGTCCGATGCCGGCCTGATCCCGATGATGCTGCCCGATTACCGCCGAGTCGGCGATGACGGGCACCGCCATCGGTTCGAGGCCACCTGGGGCGTCGAATTGGACCCCAATCCCGGACTGACCGTGGTCGAGATGATGCACGCCGCCCTGGCCGGTCGAATCAGGGGCATGTACGTGATGGGCGAGAATCCCGCCATGTCGGACCCCGACCTTGCCCATGCCCGCGCCGCCCTGGCCAAGCTGGAACATCTGGTGGTCCAGGACATCTTCCTGACCGAGACCGCCATGCTGGCCGACGTGGTTCTGCCGGCCGGCGTCTTCGCCGAGAAGACCGGAACCTTCACCAACACCGACCGCCATGTCCAGATGGGGCGCCAGGTGTTGAGCCCACCCGGCGACGCCCGCCAGGATCTGTGGATCATCCAGGAGATCGCCCGCCGTCTGGGGCTGGCCTGGGATTACGACGGCCCCGCCGCCGTGTTCGCCGAAATGGCGGCGCTGATGCCGTCGCTGGCCGGCATCACCTGGGACCGGCTGGAGACCGAGGGCGGCCTTACCTATCCCGCCGGCAAGGCCATCCTGTTCGGCGAGAGCTTTCCCACCGATGACGGCAAGGCCCGTCTGGTGCCGGCCTCGGGCATCGCGCCGGCCGAGCTGGCCGACGCCGATTATCCCTTCATCCTCACCACCGGCCGGGTGCTGGAGCACTGGCACACCGGCTCCATGACCCGGCGCTCGGCGGTGCTGGACGCGCTCAGGCCCGAGGCCGAGATCACCGTCAATCCCGACGACCTGCGGGCGCTGGGCATCGCCGAGGGGGGGATGGCGCGCATGGAAAGCCGGCGCGGCGCGATCGAGGCCATGGCCCGCGCCGACGCCCGCCTGCCCCGCGGACTGGTGTTCATGGCCTTCTGCTATGGCGAGGCCGCCGCCAATATGCTCACCAATCCGGTGCTGGACCCGGTCGCCAAGATTCCGGAACTGAAGGTATCCGCCGTGCGCCTTCATGCATTATAATGCTTCTAAGGTCGGGGTGCGCGGTGCTATAGTGCATTAAATCAAACCGACAGGAGCATCCGCCGTGTCCAAATCCGCATTCCAGGCGCTGGTGGCGCAGGTGACCTCGGCCATCGCCGGCCGGCCGGTGAATTCCGATCTGCGCGGCCTGCTTCAGACGACGTTTCCGCCCGAGGGCGAGGTGTTCCGGGCCATCGAGGCCGCCTGCCGCCAGGGGGTGACGGACGGCTGGATGTGCGAGCGGGAACATGGCGGCATCCGCTACGGCCGGGTGGTGGAGGCCTGCCCCGAACTGGCGGGCTATTCCATCGACGTGGTTCACATGACCGACGTGGCCGGGCCGCATCACCGCCACCCCGAGGGCGAGATCGACATGGTGATGCCGATTTCCGCCACCGCCCAGTTCGACGGCTCGCCCCGGGGCTGGGTGGTCTACGGCCCCGACAGCGCCCACCGGCCGACGGTGACCGGCGGAACCGCGCTGGTGCTTTACCTGCTGCCGGGCGGCAAGATCGACTTCACCCGGACCAAGTAGCATGTGGCGCGACCACACCCACGGCCGGATCGATCTGGGCGACCAGTTCCTGGAATACAAATGGCTGCATCCCACGGCGGCGGGACGGCCCACCCTGATGCTGCTGCACGAGGGTCTGGGCTGCGTCGCCATCTGGAAAGGCTTTCCCGAAAGGCTGGCCGAGGCCACCGGCTGCGGCGTGTTCGTCTATTCCCGCGCCGGCTACGGCAAGTCCTCTCCGGTGACGGTGCCGCGCCCCCTCACCTACATGCATCACGAGGGGCTCGACGTGCTGCCCCGGCTGCTGGCCCATCTGGGCCTGGGCGACGTGGTGCTGGTCGGCCATTCCGACGGCGCGTCCATCAGCCTGATCCATGCCGGCGGCACCCCGGCCGAGACGGTGCGGGGGGTGGTGGCGATGGCGCCCCATGTGATGAACGAGGAGGTCTGCGTCGCCTCCATCCGGCTGGCCAGGACCGCCTATCAGACCGGCGATCTGCGATCCCGCCTGCTGCCGCTGCACCACGACAACGTGGATTGCGCCTTCTGGGGCTGGAACCACGCATGGCTCGATCCCGATTTCATGCGCTGGAACCTGGAGGAATACCTGCCCGGCATCCGGGTGCCGCTGATGGTCATCCAGGGCCGCGACGACGAATACGGCTCGTCGGTTCAATACGAGTCCATCCGCGCCAAGGCCGGGGCCGGGGCCGAGGTGGTGCTGTTGGACCATTGCCGCCACTCGCCCCACAAGGACCAGCCCGAGGCGGTCCTGGCCGCCATCACCCGCTATGTCGTGTCCATTTCCGTCGCCTCACCCTTCGAGACGCTTCGCTCCTCAGGATGAGGCCCGTCAAACTACCTCATCCTGAGGAGGCCCGCATGGGCCGTCTCGAAGGATGAAGCCACCACAAGGAACCTCTCCCATGATCAGACTGCAAAGCTACCTCGCCGGCCGCTGGCAGGATGGAACCGGCCCCGGAACCCCGCTGACCGACCCGGCCACCGGCGAGGTGATCGCCACCGCGTCGGGCGACGGCCTCGACATGGCCGAGGCGCTGGAGCACGGCCGATCCAGGGGCGGACCGGCACTCCGCGCCCTGACCTTCGCCGGCCGCGCCGGGCTGATCAACGCCCTGGCCGGCGTGCTGGCCGAGAACCGCGAGCGCTATAACGCCATCGCCCAGGCCAATTCCGGCAACAGCCCCGGCGACGCCGTGCTGGACGTGGACGGCGGCATCGGCACCCTGAAATATTACGCCTCGCTGGGGCGCAAGCTGGGCGAGATTCATACCCTGGCCGAGACCGGCATGGACCAGTTGTCCAAGGACGAGAACTTCCGCGTCCTGCATCTGTGGACCACCATCCGCGGTGTGGCGGTGCATATCAACGCCTTCAACTTCCCGTCCTGGGGGTTGTGGGAAAAGGCGGCGGTCAGCCTGCTGGCGGGAGTGCCCTTCCTGGCCAAGCCCGCCACCGCCACCTGCTGGCTGGCCCAGGAGATGGTCAAGGATATCGTTGCCGCCAAGGTGCTGCCCGACGGCGCGATCTCGCTGCTGTGCGGCGGCGGCCGCGACCTGATGGACCATCTAAGGCCCGGCGACGTGGTCGCCTTCACCGGTTCGGCCGATACCGCCCTGATGCTGCGCTCGCATCCCAATGTGCTGGCATCCAACATCCGCTTCGCGGTGGAGGCCGATTCCCTGAACCTCTGCGCCCTGGGGCCGGATGCCGGGCCGGAGAGCGCCGAATTCGCCGCCTTCATCAAGGCCGTCACCCAGGAAATGACCGTCAAGGCCGGCCAGAAATGCACCGCCATCCGCCGCATCCTGGTGCCCCGCGACCGGGTCGGGGCGGTGACCGGGGCGCTGGCCGCGGCGCTGGCCGATATCCGGGTGGGGCCGCTGGTCAGCGCCGCCCAGGTCCAGGCGGCACTGGACGGACTGGCGAAACTGACGGCCGAGGCCCGGGTGGTGGCGGGCGGCGGTCCGCCGTCCGGCCGCATCCTGCCGGCCACCTTGCTGCTGTGCGACCAGCCCGAGACCGCCACGGCGGTCCACGAGGTCGAGGTGTTCGGCCCCGTCGCCACCCTGATGCCCTATGATTCGGTGGATCAGGCCATCGCCCTGGCGCTGAAGGGCGGCGGCTCGCTGGCCGCCTCGGTGTTCTCGGGCGATGGCGGCTTCACCGCCGCCTTCGTGCCCGCCATCGCCACCGCCCATGGCCGCGTCCTGGTGGTGGATGCCCAGGTGGCCTCCAGCCATACCGGCCACGGCGTGGTGATGCCCCAGTGCGTCCACGGCGGCCCCGGCCGGGCCGGCGGCGGCGAGGAACTGGGCGGCCTGCGCGGCCTGCGCTTCTACATGCAGCGCACCGCCGTCCAGGGCAACAGGGCGACGCTGGAATCCCTGGCGGCGGCTTCGGCTTCGGTGGCCTTGTAGCGGCGGCACCGGCCGACCACATGCACGGGAGTTCATGAAAATACGCAATCCAGCACTGGATTGCGTATTTTAGAACTGGTCAAAGTCGGATTTCTGCACTATAGTGCATAAAGTCACTTCCCACCCCGAACCCGATTGGCAGGCCCATGATCGACTTTCAGACATCCCCGGATCGCTACAGGCACTGGAAGCTGTCGTTCGACGGCCCGGTCGCCACCCTGACCATGGACGTTGACCCGGCCAGCACCCTGGCGCCGGGCTACGAGCTCAAGATGAATTCCTACGACCTCGGCGTCGACATCGAGCTGTACGACGCCGTCCAGCGCCTGCGCTTCGAGCATCCCGAGGTGCGCGCCGTGGTGATGGCGTCGGCCAATCCCAAGATCTTCTGCGCCGGCGCCAACATCAAGATGCTGGGGGTCTCGTCGCACGGCCACAAGGTCAATTTCTGCAAGTTCACCAACGAGACCAGGAATTCCATCGAGGACGCCACCGAGAACTCGCGCCAGAAATACCTGTGCGCGGTCAGCGGCACGGCGGCCGGCGGCGGCTACGAACTGGCGCTCGCCACCGACTGGATCATGATGGTCGACGACGGCAACACGGCGGTGTCGCTGCCCGAGGTGCCGCTGCTGGCGGTGCTGCCCGGCACCGGCGGCCTGACCCGCGTGGTGGACAAGCGCAAGGTGCGCCGCGATCTGGCCGACATCTTCTGTTCCATCGAGGAGGGCGTGAAGGGCAAGCGCGCCGTGGAATGGCGGCTGGTGGACGAGGTCATTCCGTCCTCGGCCTTCAAGGACGCGGTCCGCAAGCGGGCCGAGGCCATGGCCGCCACCTCGGACCGTCCCGGCGGCAAGGGCGTCACGCTCGACCATCCCGCCCGCGCCATCTCGGACGAGGCGGTCAGCTATCCCCATGTCCACATCACCTTCGACCGCGGCAACCGTTGCGCCCACATCACCATCAGGGGGCCGGGCGCCGACGCTCCCGCCGACGCCGCCGGCATCCACGCCCAGGGCGTCGGGTTCTGGCCGCTGGCCCTGGCCCGCGAGCTGGACGACGCCATTCTTCACCTGCGCGCCAACGAGACATCGCTGGCCAGCTGGGTGATCCGCGCCGAGGGCGATGCCGATCTGGTGACGGGCTATGACGCGCTGTTGCAGAAGACCCAGGACGACTGGCTGTCCCGCGAGATCCTGCTGTACTGGAAGCGGACGCTGAAGCGCCTGGACGTCACCTCGCGCACCCTTTACGCCCTGGTGGAACCGGGATCGTGCTTCGCCGGAATGCTGGCCGAAATCCTGTTCGCGGTGGACCGCTCCTACATGCTGGACGGAACCTTCGAGGGCGACGACCGGCCGGCCGCCACCATCCGCCTGTCGGCGCTGAACTTCGACGGCCTGCCCATGGGCAACGGCATCTCGCGCATCGCCACCCGCTTCCTGGGCGAGCCCGACACCGTCGGCAAGGCCAGGGACACCATCGGCCGGGACCTGGACGCCGCCGCCTGCGCCGCGCTGGGTCTGGTCACCGCCACCCCCGACGACATCGACTGGGAGGACGAGATCCGGCTGACGATCGAGGAACGCGCCAGCTTCTCGCCCGATTCGCTGACCGGCATGGAGGCCAATCTCCGCTTCGCCGGCCCCGAGACCATGGAAACCAAGATCTTCGGCCGCCTGACCGCCTGGCAGAACTGGATATTCCAGCGCCCCAACGCCGTCGGCGACAACGGCGCCCTCAAGCTCTACGGCACCGGCAAACGCGCCGCCTATAATCAGGAAAGGGTGTAGTCCAATGTCCTCCATCGATTACGCGGACAAGATCCCCAACAACGTCAATCTGTCCGAGGACAGGAAGCTTCAGCGCGCCCTGGAATCCTGGCAGCCCCATTACATCGACTGGTGGAAGGAGATGGGGCCGGAAGGCACCTCGACCTCCGAGATCTACCTGCGCACCGCCATTTCCGCCGAGCCCGACGGCTGGGCCCAGTTCGGCCATGTGAAGATGGAGGATTACCGCTGGGGCATCTTCCTGGCGCCGCCGGAAAAGGACCGCAAGGTCAATTTCGGCGCCCACAAGGGCGAGGCCGCCTGGCAGGAGGTGCCCGGCGAATACCGGTCCATGCTGCGCCGCCTGATCACCGTGCAGGGCGATACCGAGCCGGCCTCGGTCGAGCAGCAGCGCCTGCTGGGCCAGTGCTGCCCGTCGCTTTACGACCTCCGGAACCTGTTCCAGGTCAATGTCGAGGAAGGCCGCCATCTGTGGGCCATGGTCTACCTGCTGCACGCCTATTTCGGCCGCGACGGCCGCGAGGAGGCCGAGGAGATGCTGGCGCGGCGCTCGGGCGATCCCGACAAGCCCCGCATCCTGGGCGCCTTCAATGAAAAGACCGCCGACTGGCTGGCCTTCTTCATGTTCACCTTCATCACCGACCGCGACGGCAAGTACCAGTTGTGCGCCCTGGCCGAATCCGGCTTCGATCCGCTGTCGCGGTCCTGCCGCTTCATGCTGACCGAGGAAGCCCACCACATGTTCGTGGGCGAATCCGGGGTGGGGCGCATCATCGAGCGCGCCTGCCAGGTCATGAAGGAGAACCGCACCGACGATGTCCGGAAGTTCGGCGTCATCGACTTGCCCACCATCCAGCGCTACCTCAACTTCCATTACTCGGTGACGTCGGACCTTTACGGCGCCGAGGTCTCCACCAACGCCGCCACCTCCTACAACATGGGGCTGAAGGGCCGGTTCGAGGAGACCAAGATCGCCGACGACCACCAGTTGGAGCACACCACCTATTCGGTGCTGCATCCGGTCAGTGGTGGCTTCCAGCCCATCGAGGTCCCGGCGCTGAACGCCCTGAACGAGCGCCTGCGCCTCGACTGGGCCGAGGACGTGGCCAAGGGCGTCGAGCGCTGGAACAAGATCATCGCCAAGCACGGCATCGACTTCCGCCTGACCCTGCCGCATCTGGCCTTCAACCGCGCCATCGGCCACTTCTCCGACATCGCGGTCGATCCCCAGGGCAAGGTGATCAGCCGGGAAGAGTTCGAGCGCCGCCGCGACGAATGGCTGCCGTCGGCCGCCGATCTGGCCTATGTCCAGTCGCTGATGGGCGGCGCGGTGCACAAGCCCGGCCAGTTCGCCAACTGGATCGCGCCGCCGCCGCGCGGCATCAACAACCAGCCGGTGGACTTCGAATACGTGCGGTTCGCGTGATTTCCCCTCTCCCGCTTGCGGGAGAGGGTGGTGAGCGAAGCGAGACGGGTGAGGGCTTGCGGCACAGGCCCTCACCCTCCCACCGCCAGATGGCGGCGGGTCCCTCCCTCTCCCACGAGCGGGAGAGGGTAAGAGCGAGGCGGCCATGGAACTCAGACGTCAGCACTTGATCGACCCGGTGGTCTGCATCCGCTGCAACACCTGCCAGGAAGCCTGTCCGGTCGGCGCCATCACCCACGACGCCAACAATTACGTGGTGTCGTTCGACAAGTGCGAAAGCTGTCGCGCCTGCGTCTCGCCGTGCCCGACCGGGGCCATCGACAACTGGCTGCTGGTGGACCGGCCCTGGACCATCGACGAACAGTT
Source organism: Magnetospirillum sp. SS-4 (assembly GCF_902729425.1). GTDB lineage: Bacteria > Pseudomonadota > Alphaproteobacteria > Rhodospirillales > Magnetospirillaceae > Phaeospirillum. Next base: position 22,440 of record NZ_CACVCH010000125.1, read on the forward strand.
CGGCTGGGAGGAACTGCCCGAATCCATGCCCAGCCACGGCGCCACCATCGTCGAGACCCCGTCCGAGGTCTCGACCCTGCTGGATGCGGCCACCACGGCCACCGGCGGCAAGGCCCCGGCCCCGGCCAGCGCCCCCCAGCCCTTCACCAACGTCTATTCGCGCGAAACCCCGGTGACGGCGCGGGTGGCCGGCAACATGCGCATCACCGACGCGGGGGCCGAATCCGACATCCGCCATGTGGTGCTGGATTTCCAGGCCAACGCCTTTCCGGTGCTGGAAGGCCAGAGCATCGGCATCCTGCCGCCGGGTACCGACGACAAGGGCCGCCCCCACAACATCCGGCTCTATTCCGTGGCCAGCCCCAGGGAAGGCGAGCGGTCCGGCTACAACAACCTGGCGCTGACGGTGAAGCGGGTGCCGGGCGGCGTCGGCTCCAACTATGTCTGCGACCTCAGGAAGGACGACGAGGTCCGGGTGGTGGGGCCGTTCGGGGAATCCTTCCTGATGCCCGACGATCCCGACTCCAACATCGTCATGATCTGCACCGGCACCGGCTCGGCGCCGTTCCGCGCCATGACCGAGCGCCGGCGGCGCAACCACCCCGACGCGCCGGGGCGGCTGATGCTGTTCTTCGGCGCCCGCTCACCCGGGGAACTGCCTTATTTCGGGCCGCTGATGAAGCTGCCCAAGAGCCTGATCGACGTCAACCTGGCCTTTTCGCGGGTTCCCGACCAGCCCAGACAATACGTCCAGGACAAGCTGCGCGAGCGCAGCGCCGATCTGGCGGTCCTGCTGCGTTCGGCCGCCACCCACATCTTCATCTGCGGTCTCAAGGGAATGGAGCAGGGCTGCGACGAGGCCTTCGCCGACATCTGCCGGCTGAACGGCCTCGACTGGGCCTCCTTGCGCGAAATCATGCGGCGGGAAGGGCGCTATCATGTCGAAACGTATTGATTTCCCCATCCTTCGAGACGGCCCTGACGGGCCTCCTCAGGATGAGGGCAGGGGCTTGTGCTTTTTCGCCCTCGTCCTGAGGAGCGAAGCATCTCGAAGGGCGGGGGCGGCCTCATGACCACCATTCTTGCCGAGACCACCGACGGGGTGACCACCATCACCCTCAACCGGCCGGACAAGCTGAACTGCTTCAACGCCGCCATGCATGACGAACTCCGCGCCGCCATCGCGGCGGCGGCGGCCAATGGTTCGCGCTGCCTGGTGCTGACCGGGGCCGGCCGCGCCTTCTGCGCCGGCCAGGATCTGGCCGACCGGGTACGGGGACCGGATGACCCGCCGCCCGACCTGGGGGCGTCGCTCGATGCCCGCTACAACCCGCTGATCCGGGCGCTTTCGGCCCTGGAGATGCCGGTGGTCTGCGCCGTCAACGGCATCGCCGCCGGAGCCGGGGCCAATCTGGCCCTGGCCGCCGACATCGTGGTCGCCGCCCGCTCGGCCAGTTTCGTCCAGAGCTTCTGCAAGGTCGGGCTGATCCCCGATTCCGGCGGCACCTGGACCCTGCCGCGTCTGGTGGGCCGGGCCCGCGCCACCGCCCTGATGATGCTGGGCGACAAGGTCGGCGCCGAGCAGGCCGAGGCCTGGGGAATGATCTGGCGCTGCGTCGACGACGACCAGCTGATGCCGCTGGTCTCGGCCATGGCCCGCCACCTGGCCCAGCAACCGACCCGGGGCCTCGCCCTGACCCGGCGGGCGCTGGCGGCCTCGGGCCGCAACGGCCTCGACGCCCAACTGGACCTGGAGCGCGATCTTCAGGCCGAGGCCGGCCGCACCCTCGATTACCGCGAAGGCGTCGCCGCCTTCATGGAAAAGCGCCCGCCCCGCTTCGAGGGCCGGTGATTTTTTGATGCATCGTTCCTACATCTAAGTGGAATGACTCCAGGAGGGCGGCATGGCCGAGCGATCATTCCATCATGAGATTCAGTCGCTGCGGCTGGGCGACGGCCAGACCTTCCGGGGCGAGGGCATTCTGGCCGTCACCAAGGCGTTGCTGCAATCGGGCATCTCCTATGTGGGCGGCTACCAGGGCGCGCCGGTGTCGCACCTGATGGACGTGCTGGTGGAGGCCGAGGACCTGCTGTCCGAACTGGGCATCCACATCGAGGCCTGTACCAACGAGGCCGGCGCCGCCGCCATGCTGGGCGCCTCGATCGCCTATCCCATCCGGGGCGCGGTGACCTGGAAATCGGTGGTGGGCACCAATGTCGCCTCCGACGCCCTGTCCAACCTGGCCTCGCCCGGCGTGATCGGCGGCGCCATGATCATCATCGGCGAGGATTACGGCGACGGGGCGAGCGTCATCCAGGAACGCAGCCACGCCTTCGCCATGAAATCCTCCATCTGGCTGCTGGACCCGCGCCCCAACCTGCCCAGCATCGTCGCCATGGTGGAAAAGGGGTTCGAGCTGTCCGAGGCCAGCAATTCACCGGTCATGCTGGACCTGCGCATCAAGGCCTGTCACGTCACCGGCTCGTTCGTCACCAGCGACAACCGCCCGGCCGCCGCCCGCTCCGGCCCGGCGGCGTTCGATTACGGCCGGCTGTCGCATCCGCCCAGCACCTTCGCCCACGAGATCGCCAAGGCCGAGGACCGCATGCCCCGCGCCCGGCGCTTCATCGCCGAGCATCGCCTGAACGAGCTGTTCGACGGCGATCTGGCCGAGATCGGCATCGTGGTGCAGGGCGGGCTCTACAACTCGCTGATGCGGGCCCTGATGCGGGTCGGCCTCGCCGACGCCCTGGGCAACAGCCGGGTACCGGTCTATTGCCTCAACGTCACCTATCCGCTGGTGCCGGAGGAGGTGGTGGCGTTCTGCACCTCCAGGCGCGCCGTACTGATGGTCGAGGAGGGCTGTCCCGACTACATCGAGCAGGCGCTGGGCCAGATCCTGCGCAAGGCCGGCCTTCCGACCGGATTGTTCGGCAAGGGCTGCCTGCCCCAGGCCGGCGAGTACACCTCGGACGTGCTGGTCGAAGGGCTGGCCGCCTTCCTGGAACAGGTGGGGCCGGCCGGCTTCGATCCGGTCCACGCCCGCAAGGTGGCCGACGAGATCGCCGGACGCCGCAAGGCCGCCGCCGGGCTGCTGGAGGCCGAACTTCCCGGCCGCCAGCCGGGATTTTGCACCGGCTGTCCAGAACGGCCGGTGTTCGCCGCCCTCAAGCTGGCACAGAAGGAGGTGGGCGCCACCCACGTCTCCGCCGATATCGGCTGTCATTCCTTCGGCACCCTGCCGCCGTTCAGCATGGGCAATTCCATCCTGGGCTTCGGCATGAGCCTCGCATCGGCGGCGGCGGTCGGCCCCCATATCGGCCGCCGCCCGGTGGCGGTGATGGGCGATGGCGGCTTCTGGCACAACGGCGCCATCACCGGCGTGGCCGGGACGCTCTACAATCGCGGCGACGGCGTGCTGGTGATCCTCCAGAACGGCTATACCTCGGCCACCGGCCAGCAATTCATGCCGTCCTCCATCGCCGAGGGCCGGCGGCCCGAAACCCCCATGAACATCGAGGCGACCCTGAAGGTCATGGGGGTCAAGTGGCTGAGGACGGTGCGGTCGTACTCGGTGGGCGCCATGAAATCCGCCCTGGCCGAGGCCATGGCCGGCACCGGCAAGGGGCTGCGGGTGATCATCGCCGACGGCGAATGCCAGTTGGCCCGCCAGCGCCGGGTCAAGGTCGAGGATTCGGCGAAACTGAAGGCCGGCGAGCGGGTGGTGCGGGTGCGCTACGGCGTCGACGACGAGATCTGTTCCGGCGACCATTCCTGCATCCGGCTGTCGGGCTGTCCGTCGCTGACCATCAAGCCCAACCCCGACCCGTTGCGCGACGATCCGGTGGCGTCGGTGATCAATTCCTGCGTCGGCTGCGGCCTGTGCGGCGAGGTCGCCCACGCCGCCGTGCTGTGCCCGTCGTTCTGGCGGGCCGAGGTGATCCAGAATCCCAACCGCCTCGACCTGTGGCTGGAATCCTGGCGACGGCGGGTCAGGACATGGCTGAGCGGGAGGGTGGCGGCATGAGCGCGTCCAACAAGCCCATATCCATCGTCATCGCCGCCATGGGCGGCGAGGGCGGCGGCGTGCTCACCGACTGGCTGGTGGAGGCCGCCAACGCCGAGGGTCTGGCGGTGCAGAGCACCTCGGTGCCCGGCGTCGCCCAGCGCACCGGCGCCACCACCTATTACATCGAGATCTTTCCGGTGCCGCTGGCCCAGTTGAACGGGGCCGCGCCCATTCTCGCCCTGGCGCCCTCGGTGGGCGACGTCGATCTGGTGGTGGCCACCGAACTGATGGAGGCGGCCCGCACCGTTTCCCGCGGCTACGCCACCCCGGAACGCACCCGCCTGATCGCCTCGACCCACCGGGTCTACGCCATCGACGAGAAGGCGGCCATGGGCGACGGCCGCGCCGATTCCGAGGCGCTGCGGCGGACGATCGAGGCCGGCACCCATGCCCGGCTGCTGTTCGACATGGAACAGGCGGCGAAACAGGCCGGCTGCATCGTCAATTCGGTGCTGCTGGGCGCCATCGCCGGCAGCGGCGTGCTGCCGATTCCGGCCGAGACCTTCGAGGCCGGCATCACCGCCGCCGGCAAGGCGGTCGACAGCAACCTGAGGGGATTCCGCGCCGGCCTCGCCGCCGCCCGGGGCGAGGTTCCGGCCCCGGCGGCCGCCCCGCACAAGCGGCCCCACGCCGAATCCGCCGCCGCCCTGCCGCTGGTGGCCCGCGCCCACGCCGAACTGCCCGAACCGGCCCAGGCCATGGCGGCGGAAGGCGTCCGGCGTCTGGTCGCCTATCAGGACCAGCGCTACGCCGCCCTTTACCTGGAGCGTCTAGGCCTGATCTGGACGGCGGAACGCGACACCGGCGGCGACGGAACGCTGACCCGGAATGTGGCCCGCCATCTGGCGGTGCGCATGTCGTTCGAGGACGTGATCCGGGTGGCGCAGTTGAAGACCGACCCCGCCCGCTTCGACCGCATCCGCGCCGAGGCCGGCGCGGCGGCCGGCCAACCGGTGGTGGTGACCGATTTCCTGAAGCCGGGCATCGAGGAGGTCTGCTCCCTTCTGCCCGGAATCGTCGCCCGGCCGATCCTGGCCCTGGCGCGGCGCCGGGGCTGGATCGACCGCGTCCATGTGGGACGGAAGGTCACGAGCAGCGGCGCGGCCGGATTCGCCACCTTGTGGCTGATGGCCCGCCTCAAGGGCTGGCGGCGGCACGGCCATCGGTTCGGCGAGGAACAGCGCGCCATCGAATTGTGGCTGGAATCAATCCGGCGGGCGCTGGGATGCTCGGTGGAACTGGCGGTCGAAGTGGCGGAATGCGCCCGTCTGGTCAAGGGCTACGGCGAGACGTGGCGGCGCGGCGAGGGCAATTTCCGCCGTATCCACCAAGCCGTCATCGTCCCCGCCGTCACCGGGCTCTGGCCGCCGGCCTTCGCGCTGGACGCCATCGTCAACGCCCGCGCCGCCGCCCTGGCCGACCCCGAGGGCCGGGGACTGGAGCGCACCCTGGAGGCGATGGCGAAACGGGCGACGTAGGGCCTTGGCCGCCTTTTCCGGATCAGAGGGCGGCGAGGGCGGCGGCGCGGTCCGGATGGATGGCGAGGATCTTGGCGAAGCCGGAAACGTCGAAAATTTCCCGGATATTGGGCTTCATGGCGCACAGCACGAACTTGCGGCTGCCCCGGGTCATCTTGGCCCCCACCAGCACCACCCGCAGGCCGGCGCTGGAGATGTAGTTCAGTTCGCTGAAGTCGATGACGATCTTGGTGGCGCCGGAATTGACGACCGCCAGGACCTTGGCCTCGAAGGCCTTGGCCGACGAACTGTCGACGCGGGCCAGGGGCACCAGGACCGTGGCGTCGCCGATGGTCTCTTCACGGATTTCCATGAGCTTCAGCTCTCCTGTGCTCCAACGGTCTTGCGGAGGACCGTGACGTTGCGCCGATCCTCGTGGCGATACTCGGTCCGGTCCATGAACTCCTTGACCAGGAAGACGCCCAGCCCGCCGATGGGACGGTCGTCCACCTCAAGGTCCAGGTCTGGCTCCGGCGCCTGGGTGAAGGGATCGTACTCGTTGGCATCATCGATGATCTCGGTGACGAATTCACGGCCGTCGTAGCTGAAATTCACCACGATGTCATGGGGGTCTTCGTCATCGTATCCGTAGGAGATAATATTGGTGATCAACTCGTCCAGGCAAACGTTGAGGTTGAAGGCGAGTTTCTCGGGCAGGGCGTGCTTTTCGACGAAGGCGTCGACCAGTCCGGCGAGACGTTCCAACTCGCTCACGTCGTTGGCGATGGTGACGCCGAGGCGGTCGGGCTCCATCGCCGCAGCCGACGGGGACGGGGGAAGCGGTTGGGCTGGGGGCGTCATCATCCTGACCGGCGGCGTCGATGCAATGGACGAAACCACCACCGGAGCCGGCCTGGGGCGGATCACGCCCTTCAGCGACGGCGAGGCGGCGGCGATGGCGGGGGGGGCGTCGTTTGCCGCCTCCCCGTCGGCGGCGGCGCCCTTGAAGCCGGTGAGCATCAGGCGCCGCTGGGGCTGTTCGGTTCCGGCCCCATCCGGGGACGGCCGGTCGAAGCGCAGGGTCAGCATGGTGATGTCGTCGAATTGCGGCGCGGTGCCGACGAACGCCTCGACCGAGCGCAGGACATGGCCGATCACCGCCTCGGGATGGTTGTCGGCCACCTGCCCCAGTTCCCCGATCAGCCGGGGTTCGTCGTACAGGGCATCCTCGGGGTCCTGGGCCTCGGTGACCCCGTCGGTGTAGAGGTGCACCACCTCGCCGGGAGCCAGGATGAAGCGGCCGGTTTCGTAGTCCAGATCCTCCATGACGCCGAGCGCCACGCCGGAAACGTCCCGGATCGCCTCGATCCGGCCGTCGCCGCGCAGGATCAGCGCCGGTGGATGGCCGGCGTTGCAGAAGGCGACCTCGCCGTTCCTGGTGTCCAGCACCCCGTAGAAGCAGGTGGCGAACAGGGTCTGGGGATTGTCGCGCGACAGCATGGTGTTGACGAAGGCCAGGCATTCGCCCGGAGTGGCCGACAGCGGCGCCACCGCCTTGACCAGGGACCGGGTGATGGCGATGAACATGGCCGCCGGCACGCCCTTGCCCGAGGCGTCGCCGATCACGAAGCCGAGATGGTGGTGGTCGATCAGGAAGAAGTCGTAGAAATCCCCCCCCACCTCCTTGGCCGGCACCATGGAGGCGTGAATCTGGAATTCCTGCCGGTCGGGGAACGGCGGGAACACCTGCGGCAGCGAACTCAGCTGGAGTTCGCGGGCGAAGTCCAGTTCCTGGCGCAGCATCGCCAGCTGGTCGCGGGTCCGCAGGGCCTCGCGCAGAATCTCGATGTCGCGGGTCCGCTCGGCGATCAGGGTTTCCAGCCGCTCGTGCTGCTCGCGGATGCGCGACGACATGGTCTGGAACGCCACCGCCAGCACGTCCAGTTCGCCCTTCGAGGACGGCCCCTCGCCACCGGCCTCGGTGGCCCGGCTGGACAGTGCCTCGATCTGCTTCAGATCGTCCAGCACCGCCTCGCGGGCGTCTTGCTCCAGCATCTCGGACAGTTTCAGCATCTGGAGGCGGATGAACAGTTCCTGGCGGCGGCGCTGGCGTTCGCGCCGCTCCTCCAGCAGGTCCAGCTTGATGGCGTTCTCGCGGAACACGCCGACGGTGCTGGCGATGCGGCCGATCTCGTCGTTGTCGTTCTTCACCTCCAGCATCACCGAGGTGTCGCCCCGCGACAGGGCGTTCAGCACGGTGATGGCCTGATCCAGCGGATCGAACGAACGGCGCAGGTAAAGCGAGAACACCCCCAGAACCAGAACCAGGAAGCCGGCGACGGCGCCGATGGCGACGACGCGAATCCGGTGCTGGCGCGCCTGGGTGTCGGTGGAATCGCGGACGCTGACCAGGGAGCCGATCACCCGGCCCTGGCCGTCGCCCAGGGGGAACACCACCACCGAGTAGAAACGGTCGCCGTCGGGCCAGGTTTCCAGGCGGCTCTTGCGGGTGCCGAGGCGGGAATCGAACACCGTCCACAGCCGGTCGTCGGTGCCGTCGCTCATGTGGCCGCCGCGGTCGAGCAGGAACACGTCCGAGCCGGTGGCCGCCTTGAATTCCTCGATGGGCGGACGCAGGTCGGACATGATGGTGGCGACGCCGGCGACGGCGCCGTCCTCCAGGATCAGCGGCAAGGTGATGACGGCGATGAAGCGCTTGTCGCTGTTTTGCATGATGCCGGCGCGGGCCTTGCGGCTTTCGGCGATAAGCCGCACCGTCGCGGTGTCGGCCAGGGGATTGTCCAGCAGCGATCCCCTGGAGGTGTAGAGAAGTTCGCCGTCCAGCCCGACGATCTCGAAACGGCTGACCGCCGGCCGGCGGCGGATGGCCTCGGCGGTGGGGGCGACGGTCTCGCGCACCTGGGTCGGGTTCTTGCGGGCCACCGCGATGATCATCTCGCGGTTGGACTGAAGCAGCGGCACGGCGGCTTCCAGGCGCTGGACGGTGTTTTCCACCAGCTTGTCCCAGAAGATCTGCTGGCCGTTGAGGGTGGCGCTGGCATAGCGCTCGTCCGCCAGTTCCTCGCTCTTCAGGCCGGCGAAGGTCAGGCCGACCACCAGCAGCGAATAGGTGAGCGTGACGATCAGGGTTACGCGCGTGCGAAGAAGCATCGTCCCCCCTTGGCCGTGGCCGTCTCGCGCCCGCTCATTTCACGCCGCCCTCCGCCGGATCGAAGACCTCGGCCAGGCCCAGCAGCTTCATGGGAGGATAGATGCCCAGCCGGCGGACCACCGGCATGTTGATGATGATCGACAGCCGCCTGGGGGCGTCGATGGCGATGTCGGCCGGCCTGACCTTGTGGACCAGGATCTGCTCGGCCTTGTAGGCGGTGAGCTGGCCGACCGTGTAGTAGCGGTAGACGCCCCCGAACATGGCCTTGGAGGTGAGGACGGCGTTCTCGCCCACCGCGAAGCTGGGAATGCCCAGTTCCAGCGCCGCGCCGGTCAGGAGATCGCGGTTGACGTTGAGAAAGGTGTCCGGCGGAATGTAAAGGAAGTCGATGCCGGCTGTCTTCAGTTCGGCCACCTTGCCGGCGATGCTGGCCGGGTTGGGCTTGCCGTCCACCAGGTCGACCGCGCGGGTCTCCAGGGTGAAGCCCGATTTCTCGCCGATGGCGCCCATCTCCTCGATGGCCACCAGGGCGTTGCGCTCCAGCGGAATGTAGACCACGCCAAGCCGGGACAGCGGCCGGTACGACTGGATCAGGTTGGCCTGGGTCTCGGGCGGAACCAGATAGGTGGTGCCGGTGATGTTGCGCCCCGACGACGACAGCGACGGCACCACGCCCCCCAACGGCTGCGACACGATGGCGAACACCGCCGGAATGTCGGTGATGTGGCGTGCCGGGTCGACGGCGTCGTGGCGGCCCAGCATCTCCTCGGTGACGGTGGTGCCCCAGGTGAAGACCAGATCGACGTTCAGGCGCCGGGCCTCGGCGACGAAGTCCTTCAGCTTGGCCTTGTCCTGGCCAGCGTCGCGCACGATCAGCTCGACCGGGATGTCCTGGTTGGCGAAATAGTCCTTGAAGCCCTGGGCCGCCTCCTCCCAGCCGCGCCACAGCGCCATGTAGATGCGGAACGGCTTGGCCGGCGGGTCGGCGGCCACGGCGGCCGGCGAGCCGCCGGCCAGCATCAGCAGGGCGAGGACAAGTCCGGCCAGCCGCCTCATTCCGCCAGCTCCGTCTCGATATGGGGACCGGAGCCGTAGGCGAAGGACAGCAGCGCGAACACCACGCTCATGCCCAGCACCAGCCAGCCCAGCGCCACGATGGCGCCCTCCTGGCCATGAAGCGGAATCAGGGCGGCGGCCAGCAGGGGGCCGGCGACGCTGCCGACGCGCTCGGCCAGGCGCAGGAAGGCCAGCACGTTGGTCTGGCCCATGTTGCGGCACTCGATCCAGCAGACGTCGGGAATCATCGCCAGTTGCGGCGACGCCGACAGGCCGTGCGACAGCCCCAGCAACACGATGGCCAGGGCGATCATCTCCAGGCCGGGCGCCAGCATGGGCAGCAGCATGCCGGCGCCGCCGATCACGCCGCCGACCGCCACCAGCCCGGCCTTCCAGCCGGTGCGGTCCGCCAGCCGCGCCGCCAGCGGCGACAGCAGCACCACCGCCACCGGGTAGAGCATCATCATCCGGGCCACGTCGCCGAGGGCGATGCCCCGGTCCTGGGTCAGGGCGAGGGGAACCAGGAAGAACAGGAAGCCGGTCAGGGCGATCTTGCTGGGAATGGCGGCGAACAGCACCAGGGCGCTGAAACGCCAGTTGCGCAGCAGGCCCAGCAGTTCCCGCTTCCTGGGGGCCCGGTCGCGGCCCTGGGGCTGGGCGGCGGCCACCAGACGGTAGATCAGCATGCCGGCGACCAGGGCCAGGAGGGCGGCGATGACGAAGGTGGTGCGATAGCCGACCCTCTCGGCCAGCACGCCGCCGATGCCGGTGCCGCAGACGCTGGCGGTGAGCACCGCCCCCACATAGACCCCCAGTCCCTGGGTGCGGTTCTGCTGCTGCGACGCCTGCGAAATGTAGCCCTGGCAGGCCATAGTGATGACGGCGTAGCCGGTCGCCGTCACCGCCCGCCACAAGATGAAGTCGTAGACGTTGTGGGCCAGGGCGGTCATCAGGAAGCCGATCACCGCCGGAATCAGGCCGGCCAGGAACACCCTGCGGCTGCCCAGCCGGGCGGTGGCCAGGGCGGCCGAGGGCGAGGCCAGGGCGATCACCAGCATGAACACCGCGATCGGGATGGCGATGACCATCTCCCGCGACAGCCCCTCGATGGGGGCGTAGAGACTGCTGATGTAAAGCGGCATGAACGAGCGCGAGATTTCCTCGGCGAACACGAACAGGAACAGCGGCAGGCGGATGTCGGTGGCCTGACGCTCGGTGACCACCTCGGGCTGGCCGGTCCGCGAGAAGCGGAACAGGAAGCGGACGCGGGAATCGATGTCGGCCACCCGCTCGACCACCGACTTGTCGAAATGGGCCGACCTGACCTCGTCGATATAGGCGTCCAGGCGGCGGAACAGGTCGTCGGCCCGACGGATGGCGGCGTTGAAGCGGTGGACGAACCGCCCGACCTCGTCATCCGAGCCGCCGCCGCAGATGGCGGTGAAGTCACCCCGCCGGACCTTGTCGACCACCTTTCCCACCACCCGCATGGGGCCGGTGACGTTGGCGGCGACCACGAACAGCAGAATTTCCACCGCCACCAGCAGCGAGACCAGCGTCACCACCCCGATGTCCACGGTGATTTCCAGCAGGCGGTCGCGGACGTAATCGTGGTCGATGCCGACGTGAAGGTGGCCGACGTCCGAGCCCTTCACCGTCAGGGACTGGGTCAGGTTGATGAAGTTGCCGATGATGGATTTCGGATGCTCGGCGCCGGCGGCGCCGAAATCGGCGACGCTGAAATAGGGCTCCAGCGCCTCGCGGCCGGCGCCGCTGAGAAACAGGATGGCGCCGGACGGGTCGGTGACCGCCAGATAGCGGATTTCCGGATTGGCGGCCAGCACCGGGGCGAAGAAGTCCTCCATTCCCTGCAAGCTGGCGATGGGAATGCCGAAGCCGACGGCGCGTTCGATGCTGGCGGCGAGATCGTGGCCGACGGTGACCGCCTTCTTATCCATTTCCGGCACCAGGCCGCGGGCGAATTCGTCCATGGCGCCGAAAGACAGCAGCCCCACCGGCGGCACCAGCACCAGGAAGGCCAGCAGCAGCAGCCGGACGAACAGCGGGCGGGTGCGGTCGAGGGTCATGCCAGCCGGTCCAGTCGCCCGACCTCATCGGTGGCGTCGCGGATGTGGTCGATGGCCTCGCGGGTCTTGTCGACGAATTCGGCGAAATGCTCCTCGAACTCGCCGCCTCCCGCCTCGGGAACCGCGTGCCCGCCCACCGACAGCACCTCGGTCAGGGCGTGTTCCATGCCGGCCAGCTTGCGTCCGACCCGGCCGAACAGCAGGTAAAGCCCGGCCAGGGCCACCACGGCGAAGATGGCCAGGTACACGCCAACCGCCTTGGCCAGTTCCAGCAGCAGGCCGCCCACCCCCTGTTCGACGTAGACGGCGGAATAGCGCAGCACCACACCGCCCTCGACCTTGCCCAGGGCGTTGACCAGCGGCAGGCCGACGATCAGGGTATCCTCGTCCGCGAGGCCGAAGGCCTGCGACGGGTTGCCGCGCGCCGCCTCGACCAGGGCGTCAGACACCTTGCCGCCGATGGCGCCGCGGTCGGTGTCGAACAGCACCTCGCCCCGGTGGTCGTAGACCTCGACGGCCAGGACCTGGGCGTCGCGCTGCTTCTCGTGTTCCAGGATATCCTGGACCTGCCGCAACTGGCGCAGCGACAGCCCCAGGTTCAGGCTGTCCTCCACCCGCTTCTTGATGGTGAAGACCATGAAGCTGTAGCGCGACTGTACCTGGGAGGAGTAAACGCTCTCGAACTTGAAGTAGGCGAAGAACCCCGCCACCAGCAAGGTGAACAGCAAGATGGAGATCAGCGCCAGCGACACCTTGCGGGCCAGCGACCAGCGGACCGGCCGGGGCGGCGGCAGGCCGCCGGACATGGCGGCGAGGCTGGTCTGGCCGATCTTCTCCAAGCCGCTCGGTCCTCGATCTGGGGTGATTCAAGCTAGCAACTGGAAGGTTATAGGATATTCCATGATAATGTCCAAGACTCCACGGGTCCGATAGACGACAATCCGCCGTCGACTTTCCCGATCTTCAATCCCGCGCATGTCCAGCCACGGAATTCCCATGTCCCCGGCCTCGTCACCCACGGTCTTTGCCTTACCGGATGCTGCGTCCGATACCTATCCTATCGGAATATTCGATTCCGGTGTGGGGGGGCTGACGGTGGCGGCGGCCATCCGCCGAGACATGCCGGCCGAGACCCTGCTTTACCTTGCCGACATCGCCCGCCAGCCCTATGGCACCAAATCGGCGCGGACGGTGATCCGCTATGCCGTCCAGGCCGCCGAGTTCCTGGTGGGGCGGGGCATCAAGGCGCTGGTGGTGGCCTGCAACACCGCCTCGGCGGTGGCGCTGGACGCCATCCAGGCCCGCTTTCCCGGCCTGACGGTGATCGGCGTGGTCGAGGCGGGCGCCGCCGGCGCCGTCGCCGCCTCGGCGTCCGGGCGCATCGTCGTCGCCGCCACCGAGGGCACCTGCCGTTCCGGCGCCTACGAGCGCGCCATCCTGCGCCGCCGCCCCGACGCCCATGTCACCGCCATCGCCTGCCCGCTGTTCGTGGGATTGGCCGAGGAAGGCCTGACCGATGGCGACATCGTCGAGAGCGTGGCGCGGCATTACCTGTCGTCCCGGTTCGTCGCCGACGAGGGAAACGATTGCCTGGTGCTGGGCTGCACCCATTTCCCGCTGCTGACCGGGGGCATCGGCCGGGTGACCGGGCCGGGAGTGCGACTGGTGGATTGCGCCGGAATGACCTCGGCCCTGCTGGCCGAAGCCCTGGCCGACCGCCGCGCCCCTTCCGGCGGCGGGGGCGGCCTGTCGCTGCTGGTCACCGCCGACCCCGAACGCTTCACCCGCATCGCCGCCCGCCTGTTCCCCGACCAGGAAAGCACGGCGGGCGTCGAACTGGTGGACGTGTGAAGCCCCGCTTCAACAGGCATCACCTGCTTTTGGTGCTGCCGGCGCTGTTCTGGGCCGGCAACGCCCTGGTCGGCCGCGCCACCGTCGGGCAGGTGCCGCCCATCGCCCTGTCGTTCTGGCGCTGGGCGCTGGCGCTGGCGATCATCCTGCCCTTCACCCTGCCGGAGGTGCTGCGCGCCCTGCCGGTGCTGCGTCCCCGCTGGCGGCTGGTGCTGGGCATGGGGCTGACCAGCGTCGCCGCCTACAACACCTTTCTCTACCTGGCGCTTCAGACCACCACCGCCATCAACGCCACCCTGGTGGCGGCGGCCATGCCGATGATGATCCTGGCGCTCGGCGTGATCTGGCTGAAGACCCGGATACCGCCGCGCCAGGGACTGGGCCTCGCCGTCTCCCTGGCCGGGGTGCTGGCGGTGATCGCCCGGGGCGATCCGGCCCGGCTGGCGGGCGTCGGACTCACCGGCGGCGACGGCCTGGTGCTGGCGGCGGTGCTGGCCTGGGCGGTCTATTCGGTCCTGCTGAGGCGTCATCCGCTGCCGGTGGGGCCGCTGGCGCTGCTGACCGTGCTGATCGCGGTGGGAGTCGCCGCCATCCTGCCGCTGTATCTGTGGGAACTGACCACCGGCGCCGCCATCCGGCCGCATTGGAGCTCCTGGGCGGCCATCGCCTATACCTCGGTGTTTCCGTCGCTGCTGGCCTACTACTTCTGGAATGGGGGCGTCGCCGCCCTGGGGGCCGACGTGGCCGGCCAGTACACCTATCTGACGCCGCTGTTCACGGCGGCGCTGGCCACCGTCTTGCTGGGCGAGAGCTTCCAGTGGTTCCACGCCGTGGGCGGCGGCCTCATCTTCGCCGGCATCTGGCTGACCACGTCACGGCGGGCTTGATCACCGTCAATTACCCGAGCACTTAACTTGGTTATTGTCGCCTCATCGACATCAAACCAAGGAATACGGCCATGCGAAAGACCGATAACTACCGTAAGCATCACGATGACCTGCGCGGCGTCGTCGGCCGGCTGGAACCCATGCTGACCGTCAGCGGCATCAGCGCCGACCCGGCGGCGGTGGCGGCGGTGGTGCGCGACCTGTTCGGCAAGTTCTCGGTCCACCTCGCCATCGAGGACAGCACCCTCTACCCCAAATACGCGGCCCATGCCGACCCGCGCCTGCGCCAGGTGGCGCTCAGCTTCCAGACCGAGATGGGCAACCTGTCCGGCCTGTTCGACGCCTACAAGCGTGACTGGGCCGGCCCCCTGGCCATCGGCCGCGATCCCGAGGGCTTCATCCGCGCCACCCGCGACATGCTGGCCCTGCTGAAGGCGCGGGTTAAGAGGGAGGAGGACGGGCTTTACGATCTGATCGACCGGGCGGCGTAGGAAACCGCCCCGCCCCGACGGCATCCCCCCCATGCCATGAGATCGGTCGTTCTGGCGGATGGTATCGGTTGCCTCCGACGGCGGCAGTCGATACCATCCGCCATATTGCGTATCCAGCGCCCGGACCCGATCCGGCAGGGGAGAGAGCGATCAACCGGACCGATTCCATCGCGGCCGCACGTTCGGGCGGCCAGAGCGAGCCTGCCGCCGCCGGCGGGGGGACGGTCGTACCCTGCGCCCCCGAGACGCTGCTTCCCCGTCTGGCCGCGGCCGAGGCCCGGCTGGCCGGACTGGTCGCCAATCTGCCCGGCTTCATCTTCCAGCGGACCCTGGGCGCCGACGGCACCATCGCCTACCCCTGGATCAGCGACAGCGTCGAGCGGCTGCTGGGCTTTTCCGCCGCCACCATGGGGGTCAATTCCAAGGGCTGCCTGCATGTGATCCATTGGGCGGACCGCGACAGCCATATCGCGGAAATCCTCCGCTCCGCCGCCGCCCTCGACACCTGCCGCGACGAGTTCCGCGCCATCTCGGCCACCGGCGAGGTGTGCTGGCTGCGGGGCGCCTCCGAACCCCGCCGCCTCGACGACGGCACCGTGGTGTGGAACGGCGTCGTGGTCAACGTGACCGAGGAACGCCGGGCCGAACTGCGCCTCGACATGCTGATGGACCACGCCGACGATTCCATCGTCGTGCTGGATTCCCAGGGGGCCATCGACACGGTCAACGCCGCCGCCGAGCGCCTGTTCGGCCGGGCCGCCGCCGAGATGATCGGCCAGCCCTTCGCCATCTTGCTGCCGCCCGACCTCAGGGACCCCGAATTGCTGGACGCGCCCGAGGCCACCAGAGCCAGCATCGTCGGCGGCGGCCCGCGCGAACTGACCGGCCTGCGCAAAGACGGTTCGACCTTCGACCTGGAGCTGTCCACCAGCGAGGTCCGGCTGGAAGGCCAGCGCCTGTTCGTCGGCATCGGCCGCGACATCACCAGCCGCCGCCAGACCGAGGCGGCGCTGCGCGAGACCGAGCAGCGCCTGCGCGCCATCGCCGCCAACATGCCCGGAATGGTGTTCCAGCGGGTCCTGGCCCCCGACGGCAGGTTTGAATTCTCCTATGTCAGCGAGGGATGCCGGTCCATCCTGGGCATGGGGCCGGACGAATTGCTGGCCGAGCCGCAACGTTTCCTGGCCCTGCTCGACCCCGACGAGCAGCGGGCTTTCCTGACCGCCCTGGGCCGCTCCGCCCGCACCATGGAGCCGTTCGACGAAGAGATGTCGGTGGTGGGCGCCGATGGGCGCCGCCACTGGCTGCGCGGCCAGTCGCGCCCGACGTCGCGCCCCGGCGGCGTGGTGGTGTGGGACGGCGTCATGCTGGACGTCACCGACCGCAAGCTGGCCGAACAGCGCCTGTCGTTCCTGGCCTATCACGATCCGCTGACCCGACTGCCCAACCGCACCGCCTTCCTGGAGCGATTCGCCGCCGCCGCCGAGAACGCCCGCCACCGCAACACCCTGGCGGCGGTGGTCAGCCTGGGGATCGACCGCTTCGGCATCATCAACGCCACCATGGGCCACGCCATCGGCGATCAGGTGCTGATGGCCGCCGCCGACCTGGTGCGGGCCACCATCGGGCCGGACGACGTCATGGCGCGGGCCTCGGGCGACCGTTTCCTGCTGCTGCTGACCGGATTCTCGTCGCGGCGCGATCTCCAGGAGGCGCTGGAGCGCCTGCACCGGAGCGCCCAGGCCACCGTCACCGTCGCCGGCCAGGATTTCGATATTTCCGCCGCCATCGGCGTCGCCGTCTATCCCCGCGACGGCGACGACAGCGAAACCCTGATCAAGAACGCCGACGCGGCGCTGCAACGGGCCAAGGACCAGGGACCGGCGACGCTGCAAATGTTCACCAAGGAGATGAGCACCCAGGCGACCAGGACCCTGTCGCTGCAAAACCGCCTGCGCCGCGCCGTCGACAACGGCGAACTGTCGGCCCACTACCAGCCGCAGGTGGATTTGCGCGGCGGAGACGTCATCGGCATGGAGGCGCTGGTGCGCTGGAACAGCCCGGATCTGGGCATGGTCTCGCCGGCCGACTTCATCCCGGTGGCCGAGGAATCCGGCCTGATCGACGCCATCTGCGAATTCATGCTCGACGTCTGCACCCGTCAGGCCAAGGCGTGGCAGGACCAGGGGCTGCCGGCCATTCCGGTCGCCGTCAACGTGTCGGGCCGCCAGTTCCAGTACGCCCGACGCCTGCTGACCGCCTGCGAGCAGGCGCTGTCCTCGACCGGACTGTCCAGCAGATGGCTGGAACTGGAACTGACCGAAAGTTCGGCCATGCGCGACGCCGACAACGCCATCGCCGTGGTCCAGCAGTTGAAGGAAATGGGAATCGGCTGTTCCATCGACGATTTCGGCACCGGCTATTCGTCGCTGTCGGTCCTGAAGCGCTTTCCCATCCAGAAGCTGAAGATCGACCGCTCGTTCGTCATGGACATCACCACCGATCCCAACGACGCCGCCATCGTCGCCGCCATCGTCGCCATGGCCAAGGCGCTCAAGCTCAAGGTGGTGGCCGAGGGCGTCGAGAACCAGGAACACCTGGACTACCTGCGCGACCTGGGCGCCGACCAGATCCAGGGCTACTTCTTCAGCCGCCCGCTGCCGGTGGACGGCATGACCCGCCTGCTGACCGAGGGACGCCGCCTGAACCTGTCGGCGCCGGTGCCGCAACTTCACGGCTGATCCCGCCTGCCGGCTTGCCGTCGGTCCGGTTTGGACCGACAATGAACCTCCTGGAACCGGGAGGTGACGGTGCTTCTGGGCAAACATGTCCTCGGCGTGGAAATCCGGCGTCGCCACCTGCTGGCGGCGCTGCTGGCCGCCGTCGGCCTCGGCCTGGGGCTTGCCTGGGCGCTGCTGCCCGGTGCCGGGCTGCGCTGGGGACTGGTCAAGGCCCTGCGCGACCTCGGCATGGCCGAGGTCACCATGTCGGATGCCGACCTGTCGCTGTTCCAGGGCCGCGCGACCATCCGCCGCATGGAGGCGCGCCCCCCCCTGGGCGCCGCCCTGGGGATACGGGATTTCGCGCTTCTGTTCCGCTGGAGGCCGCTGCTGGACCGCAAGGTGATGGTGGACCGCATCGCCTTGCGAGGAGTCGAGGTCGACGTGCGGCGCGACCCCCGCACCGGCGGCTTCGTCATCAACGGCCTGCCGCTGCCGGCGGCCGCTGCCGGGTCGGCGACGGACGCCGCCTGGGGGCTGAGCGTGACGGCGCTGGAGCTGGCCGACAGCCGCCTGATCCTGGCCGACGGCGGCACCGTCCTGGACATCCAGGTGGCGAATCTGGTGATCGAGAACCTGAACAGCCAGGATTCCGTCACTCCGGCCAGCTTCCGCCTGGAAGGCCGCCTCAACGGCGCCCCGCTGCGGCTGGCGGGCAGCCTGCTTCCCTTCGCCGCCACGCCATCCTTCAACCTGAGCGTGGCGCTGACCGGCCTTGATCTGGCGCAAGGCGGAATCGCCGCCAGGACCCCGCTGGACGGACTGGCCGGCCGCGCCGACCTGACGCTTTCGGCCGGCGGCGCGCTCCGCCCCGACGGGCTGACGGTCCGCGTCTCGGGCAAGGCGGCGCTGACAAAGCCGGCCCTGACCGCGCCGCTGGCCCTGACCGCCGGCCGCATCGCCCTGGATGTCGGCCATGCCGACTGGGACGGCCGGCGGCTGGACCTCGCCGCCGCCGTCGAGGCCGAGACCCTGTCCGCCAGGACCGGCGACATGGCGGTTTCCGCCCGTTCGCTGCGAGCCGTCGCCGCCGGCCTGACCTGGGACGGCCGCCTGGCGTGGCGGGGATCGCTCGACGCCGCCGGAACCTCGGTCGCCATCGCCGGAATCAAGGCGATTCCCGACCGGATCGCCTGGAACGGCGTCCTCGACCTGGACCCCGCCGCCGACCCGAGCGGCCGCGCCGAGGGACGTCTCGACCTGGGGGGACTGCGCCTGACCATGCCGGGCCTGTCCTACGCCCACCGCCACGCCCTGGCCGAGGGCTGGCTGGCCTTCGGTCCCGGCACCATGTTGCCGGTCACCGCCAAGGTGGCGCTGTCGGCCGAGGGCCTTGCCCTCGGCGACCCCGCCCGGCGGCTGGAATGGCTGGCGCTGGAACGCCTGGACGCCGCCGGGGCCGAGGTCGACGCCGCCGGCGCGGTTTCGGCCGATCGCCTGGATATCGCCGGACTGGCGGCGCTGAGGCGCCAGGGACGGGGCGGCCATTTCTGGCGGGTGGAGGCGCGCGCCGCCCGCCTGGACCATCCCCGGCGCGGCGATGCCGGCGACATGGCCGCCGCCGCCCTGCACCTGGACGGTCTGACCCTGCGGGTGACCCGCACCCGGGACGGTCTGACCGGCCTGTCTTCGGCCGGCGGCGAGCGGGAAGATGCCGCCGCCCCGGCCATACGGCTGAGCCGCCTCAACGTCGCCGGAGCCAGCCGCATCCTGTTCGAGGACCGGACCCTGGCCGAGCCGGTGCGGCTGGAGGCCCGCGACGTCAGCCTTGCCGCCTCCGACATCGACAGCGGCCACCCCGAACGCGACAGCCGCTTCGCCCTCAAGGCCGGCATCGGCGCCGCCTCGGTCGCCCTGTCCGGAACCGTCCGCCCCTTCGCCGCCCCCCTGTCGGCGCGCCTGGACGGCCGCATCCAGGCGCTGGAACTGCCGCCGCTGTCGCCGTATCTGGCCGAGGCGCTGGGCATTCACCTTCAGACCGGACAGTTCGACGGCACCTTCACGGGCGGCGCCGACCAGGGCGCCCTGGACGGCCGCCTCGACATTGCCCTGCATCACCTGTTCATCGCCCCCCCCGATCCCGCCGCCCCGGTGGCGCGCAAGCTGGACATGCCGGTCGAGACGGTGCTGGACCTGCTGCGCGACGGCGAGGACCGCATCCGCCTCAGCCTGCCGGTGCGCGGCGACCTGGACAACCCCGACCTGGACGTCAGCGACGCGGTGGCGCAGGCGGTGGCGGGCGCCCTGAAATCCACCGTGCTGACCACCCTGAAGATCGCCTTTCCGGTGGCGACGCTGATTTCCATGGTGGTGGACGCCGACGAGAAGGCGCGGCTGGCGCTGGCGCCGCTGACGTTCGCCGCCGGCAGCGACGCCCTGTCCGACGGCAGCCGCGAAACGCTGGACGGAGTGGCCGGACTGATGAAGGACCGGCCCGGCCTGAAGCTGACCCTGTGCGGCAAGGCCGATCCCGGCGACTGGCCGGTCCTCGCCGAATCCCGCCGGTTCCGCGCCAGGACGGCCGAGGTCGACCGCGACGCGCTGGTCCGGCTGGCCGAAAGCCGGGCCGCCGCCGCCAAGGCCTATCTGGTGGAGCGGACCGGCGTCGAGGCCGGCCGGCTGTTCACCTGCCGCCCCGAGGTCGAGGCCGGATCGCCGGCCGCCAAGGGGGCGAGAGTGGACCTGCTGCTGTAGAATGGACAACACCGCCGCCGCATCCTCGGTCATCGCCCCGGTCGCCGCCGGGTGGGTCCTCGACGAGGTCCCCGAGCCGCTGCAACCGGTCTGCCTCGGCTGGATCGACGCCTGGCGGGGCAAGGCCGGCCTGTCGCCGCTGAACCTCTGGCTTCCCCTGGCCCAAACCCTTCGCCGGTACGGCTGCCTGGACGCCGAGGTTGATCTGTGCCGCCTGGCGCTGTCCCTTTCTCCCGATCTGGCGCCCGTCCGGCTTCTTCTGACCGAAAGCCTGATCGCCATCGGCGAGGATGCCGAGGCCCGCCTGATCCTGTCGGAAATCGCCCGGCCGCCGGCCGCCCGGCTCGAAGCCCTCGGCCTGCTGGCGCGCCTGCCGGAGCAAGATGGCCATCTCGACGAACTGGAAGCCCTGCTGCTGGAATCCGGCGAATGGAGCGGACACCACGCCGGGCTGGCGCGCCGGTTGATGGCGGCCGGCCAAACGGAACGGGCCGCCGCCTTCCTCGCCGCCTGGATGCGGCGCTGGCCGGTGGCTCCGGCCGCCGCGGCCGATATCGCCGGCCTGGCCCTGCTGTGCGGCGACGCCGCCACCGCGCGCCGGCTGTTCACCTCCGTCTGGCCGCGCCCCGGCAACGAGATGGTCAAGGTGTTCGGCAACTTCCCGGGCAGCGTCCCCCCCTATGACGACGCCGTCGAATCCGGGTTGCTGCGGCGGATCGACCACGCCTTCCGTCTGGACGAGGATCGGCTGGCCCGGCTGCCGCCGGGGGATTTCGGGCCGGTTCCCGCCGATGCGACGGTGATGCTGGTCAGCTTCCCCCACGGGGCGCTGCCCAACGACATGGCCGAGCATCTGGCGGGGACGGCGGCGGCGGCCGGCGTGACCCTCGACCTTCATCTTGACGCCGCCCTGGCGACCCCCGACGAATGCCGCCGGCCGGACGGCTTCGTGCGCGGGCGAATCGAAGCCTTCGCCGCCCATCTGGCCGCCGCCCGGCCAGCGGTGGTCATCGTCGATTGCTGCGGTCCGCTGGGATTTCGCGGCCTGAATCCGGCGGTGATGGCGGACCTGAAGGAGCGGTTCGGCTTTCACCTGGTCTGCCTGATGCGCGACGCCCATTCCTATGCCCTGCCGGGATTGCGGGCATGGCTGCCGGCCTGCGATTCCATGCTGCTGTTCGACCCGGCCTCGCCGCTGCTCGACCCGCGTCTCGCCCCGGCCAACGCCAAGGCCATCGTCCTGCCGGTGCCGGCCCTGCACGGTCCCTTCCTGGAGCGGCCGCCGCGGGGCGGTCATCTGCTGTTCATCGGCGCGGCCAATTTCGCGGTGCGCCAGGCGGTGCTGTCGGTGCTGCTGACCGAGGACATCCCCGTCACCGCCATCATCGGCAAGCACCTCGCCGCCGAACGGCCCGACACCGCCGCCTATGCCCGCAGGCTGGCCGGGGCCGGGGCCGTCGTCAACGTCTCGGCCCATACCCCGTCGGAACATCTGGTCACCGGACGGGTGTGGGAGACGATCGCCGCCGGGGCGCTGCTGATCGAGCAGGACAACGACGCCGTCGCGCGCTTCTTCACTCCCTGGCGCCACTACCTGCCGTGGACCGACGTGGCCGACATCGTCCAGATCGTCCGCCTGATGGGCCGGCGTCCCGAGGCGGCCCGGCGGGTTGCCGAGGATGGCCACGCCTGGGCGGCCCGGCATTATCACGCGCAAGCGTTCTGGACCGCCCTGATCGGCCACGCCCTGCGTCCGGACAGGGACCGCGACGCCGCGGGCGACCTCCGCGCGGCGCGGGCATGGCACGAGGTCTTCATCGGCTGAGAGAGGGCGATCCCCGGCAGGTTTTTCCGCCGCCCGGCAGAATTTTCCCCTTCCGCCATGCCATTCCCCCTGGCATCCCCACCGAACAATCCGGAAATATCATTGCAAATCAGTCAATTGCCCCATCAGGCATGAACTGGCCCGCCCCTTGCGTGGGAGATGGCGCGACAATCCCATTTTCGGGGACGTGACCATGACCGTGCAATCCATCGACAAGAGAGTGGTTCCCGAGACCAACATGACTCCGGCCGGCCAGGACCGGCCGCAGGGGAGCGTGTCGGCGGAGGACGCCTTCGTGGCGCTGCTCTCGCAGACCTCCCAGCGTTTCGGCAACAAGCTGGCGGGATCGACCTCGGCCACCACCGTGCTGGCGAACCACTTCTCCCGCAAGCAGGCCGAACCCAAGGCCGAAAGGCCCCAGCCGAACCGCGACGACGCCGCGCCGGCCCGTACCGCCGCCAAGGACGCCCGTCCCGCCGCCAAGACCGACCGGCCGCGCCAGGCCGAGGACGGCGCCGCTGCCTCGCGCAAGGCGGACGCCAAGGATGCCGCGCCGGTGAAGACCGACAAGGCCGAGGCTCCGGCGGCCTCCGACGATGCCGCCGCCCCCGCCGAGACCAGCCGCGCCGACGCCGGCCAGGACAACCAGGCCGACCCCCAGGCCCAGGACGAACCGGCCGTGCAGGTCGTCGTCCAGCCCCGGACCGAGATCGAGATCGAGGTGGCGGCCTTGCAGGCCGAAACCACCGTGGCGTCCGACGCCGCCGCCGGCGACGCCGCCGCCGTCCAGGCCGAGGGGGATGATCCCCTGGCCGGACTGGGCAAGGACGACCGCCAGCGGGTGACCGACCTGGGCAAGCTGATCGTCGCCGACAAGGATGCCGACGCCTCCGACGAGGCGCTGGACGCCGCCACCAAGATGGTGGACCACCTGATCCGTCAGGCGGGGGCGCAGCAGGCCAAGGCCGGCCCACAGCAGACCGGCGAGACCGACCTGATGCGCGAACAGGCCGCCGGCCTGACCGAGATGGTCGCCAATACCGGCGTCCGCCTCGACGTCAAGGTCCAGACCACCGCCAATCAGCCCACCGCCACGGTGGAAACCGCCGCGGCGGTGACCGAATCGTTCACCCGGATCGACCCCGCGCTTCAGGGCGAGGCCGAACAGGGGTTTGATCCGTCGGCCCGCCAGCAGGGCGGCCAGCCGGGTGGCGATGCCGCCAAGGCCGCCGCCCAGACCCAGGCGAACGCCGCCGCCGCCGACGCCGCCAAGGCCGCTCCCGCCGCCGATGCCAGGGTGTTCAGCGCCGTGCTGGCCGCCCAGGTCGACGCCAACGCCAAGGTGATCGACGCGGCTCCGGAGCAGCGCCCGCTTTCCGGCATCGCCGGTCCCGGAGCCGCCCAGGCCGCCGACAAATCCGCTCCGGCCCAGGCCGCCCAGGGGCCGCGCGCCCCACGGGTGCCGTTGCAGCAGCAGGTGATGGAGCAGGTCAGCGTCCAGATCGACAAGGCGGTCAAGGACGGCGCCGACAGCGTCCGGATTCAGCTGCGTCCCCACGACCTCGGCAAGATCGAGGTCCGGCTGGAAATGCACGACGGCCGCGTCACCGCCACCGTCACCGCCGACAAGCCCGAGACCCTGGCGCTGTTGCAGCGCGATTCCAAGGGACTGGAAAAGGCGCTGGAAGACGCCGGCCTGAAGCCGGAGGCCAATTCCACCAGCTTCAACCTCAGGGGCGGCGAGCATCAGAACAACGCCGACCGCGGCAACAACAACCAGCGCGCCGGCCGCAATCACGGCGGCGGCCCCGGTTTCGCCGACGGCGACAATCCGGCGGCCTCGGCCGAGGCGCCGCCGCCGCGCCGCGCCAACGGACGCTCCGGCGTCGACATTTCGGTCTAGGAGCAACCGCCATGACCTCGATCACAGGCGTCGACACCAGCGGCAGCGCGGAAAAGTCGGTCACCTCCAAGTCCACCCTGGGGACCAACTTCAACACCTTCCTGACCATGCTGACCACCCAGTTGAAGCACCAGGACCCGCTGTCGCCCATGGACTCGACCCAGTTCACCAACCAGCTGGTCCAGTTCTCCAGCGTCGAGCAGCAGATCAACGCCAATTCCAACCTGGAAAAGCTGATCAAGCTGCAACAGGCGACCCAGACATCGGATTCCATTTCCTATCTCAACCAGACGGTCGAGGTGTCGGGGTCCAAGCTGCCGTTGCAGGGCGGAGCCGCCGCTTTCAGCTATACCCTGCCGGCCTCGGCCAGCAGCTGCGAGGTCCAAATCCGCGATTCCTCGGGCGTGCTGGTCTACAAGACCCAGGCCGACACCGCCGCCGGCCGGCACGACCTGGCCTGGGACGGCACCGACAGTTCGGGCGAGAAGCAGGACGACGGCCTTTACACCGTCAGCGTCGTCGCCAAGGGCGTCGACGGCACTCCGCTGACCGCCACCACCACGGTGCAGGGCACGGTGACCAAGGTGACCAACGACGCCACCTTCGGCGCCATGCTGGAAATCGGCGCCGGCGACGACGACGCCAAGGTGACGGTCACCCCCGATCAGGTGCTCAGCGTCACCGCGAACAACATCGTCGGCAATTCCCAGCTTCTGGCCGCCAACGCCCAATACCAGGCGGCGCTGGCCCAGTTGCAGGCCCTTGAGGCGGCGCAGGCCGAGGCAGAACAGGCAGCGGCCGACGCCGCCGCCGCACAGTAATCCCAGGAGGCTATCATGAGCTTGTACGGCGCATTATTTTCCGGTGTCTCGGGCCTGGCCTCCCAGTCCAGCGCCATGGGCGCGATCTCGGACAACATCACCAACGTCAACACCGTGGGCTACAAGGGCGCCCAGGTGAACTTCCAGACGCTGGTCACCAAGCAGGTGTCCATCACCCAATACTCGCCGGGCGGCGTGCAGTCCAAGCCGAGGTCAAGCATCGACGTGCAGGGCCTGTTGCAGGCCACCTCCAGTTCCACCGATCTGGCGCTGTCGGGCCAGGGCATGTTCGTGGTCAACACCGACCCCGACGCCGCCACCTCGGGCAGCGGCATGTTCGCCTATACCCGCGCCGCCTCGTTCAAGGTCGACAAGGAAGGCTATCTCCAGAACGTCTCGGGCTTCTACCTCCAGGGCTGGCCGCTGGCGCCCACCAACAACAACGTGCTGGCCAAGCCCACCGAGGTCACGGTGGACGGCAACACCTACATGAAGGCCTACAAGGAATCCGACGGCCAGTATCACTACATCAACCAGAACATCATCAATCCCCAGGAAATGAGGTCGCTCAACCTCAAGACCATCGGCGGCACCGCCGACCAGACCACCCAGATCAAGATGGGCGCCAACCTGCCGGCCGGCGACACCATCTACAATCCGGCCCTGACCTCGTCCACCGGCCTGCACCAGACCAGCGTGCTGATCTACGACTCGCTGGGGTCCACCCACAGCTTCAACGTCAACTGGATGAAGACCAACGCCAACCAGTGGGACGTGCAGAACAAGACCAACGTTCACGCCGCCAGCCCGCTGTCCCTGACCGACACCGACAACGAGACCACGGCGGTGATCAGCGTCAAGGGCGCCCGCGACGGCAGCGGCAGCACCACCCTGGCCGCCGCCGGCACCACCATGGGCTTCTTCGAGGACAACGGCGTCATCGCCTTCACCGCCGCCACCATCGCCACTCCGGCCCAGGTTCCGGCCGGCGCGGTGATCGAGGTCACCGCCGCCACCACGGCGGCCAACAACGGCACCTTCGTGGTGCAGACCCAGCCGCAGACCTCGGCCGCCATGGTCGCCGACGCGGTCGCCCACACCATCACCATGACCGCCAACGGCAGCACCACCGCCATCACCAACTGCACCGTCGCCGCCGGCGGCGTCGTCACCTTCGGCTCGGCCCACGGCCTGACCAACGGCGACATCATCTACATCAGCTCGACCACCAACACCGGCTATTACAAGGTCAGCGGCGTCGCCGGCCTCGACGCCACCCTGACCGCCGCCCAGTACGTCGAGATCGACCAGACCCCCTATCAGGACCAGCGCGGCATGTCGGCGCCGTCCGGAGCGGCGGTGATGAACGTCTACGACGAAAGCGGCAACGTCTACGGCAGCCAGGCCCGCCTGGACTTCACCGCCTCGTCCAGGGCCGACGTGCTGGCGCTGGAAGGCAAGAGCATGACCTTCACCGTCAACAGCGTCACCCTGACGGTCTATTTCGACACCACCGGTTCCGCCGCCAACGCCGCCGGCCGGGAAGTGATCATCGACCTCAGCAACGCCGCCACCGACTCGGCCTCCGACGTGGCCACCCTGATCGCCGAGGCGCTGCGCAATCCGCAGAACTGGGACAGTTCGACCAACACCGACCTGACCGCCGACGTGATCGGGCTGGGCAGCACCATCCCGCTGTTCCGCGCCAATGGCGGCACGGTGGAGATCATGCAGCAGGTCAACGGCCCGGAGATGAGCGTCGACGTCTCCACCCTGGGAACCTCGGTCACCCAGTCGCAGGCCCGGCAGTGGAGCTCGGCCATTCCGTCGGTGGACACCATCACCGGCACCTTCACCCTGGAAGCCATCAACCAGAGCGGCGCCGCCATGACCTTCAACGGCGACGGCACGCCCCAGACCATCAACGTGGACAAGCTGGGCATCGTGTGGGCCAACGGCGCCCAGAGCATGATGGAGGTTCCCAACGGCACCGGCGCCGACCAGCGCATCGACTGGTTCATCGGCAACACCTCGCAGGCCGACGGCATGACCCAACTGGGCGGCAACTACCAGCTGTCCTACCTGACCCAGAACGGCGCCAAGTTCGGCAACTTCTCCGGCGTGTCCGTGGGGTCCGACGGCGTGGTCACCGCCCTGTTCGACAACGGCGTCCGCCGCCCGGTGTTCCAGATTCCGGTCGCCACCTTCACCAATCCCAACGGCCTCGAATCACTGACCGGCAATTCCTGGATCGAGACCAACATCTCGGGGTCCTACACCCTGCGCGTCGCCAACAACGCCGGCGCCGGCGCCATCAACTCGGCCTCGCTGGAAGCGTCCACCGTCGACATCGGCGCCGAGTTCACCACCATGATCGTCACCCAGCGCGCCTATTCGGCGGCGGCGAAGATCATCACCACCGCCGACCAGATGCTGGACGAACTGGTCAACATCAAGCGATAGGCGGAACGCCATGGGCGGGAGGGGCCGGATGCCGGGCGGGCGTCCGGCCCCTTTGCTTTTCCGTCGCCGCCCGCTCATAATCCGGGGCATGGCGACGCGGTTTTCCATGATCCGGCGGCTTTTGCCCCTTCTGGCGCTGGTCGCGCCGGGGCCGGCCCTGGCCGATTGGATTCCGGCCGAGGCCGAACGCACCATCGCCTTCGGTTTCGCCGCCATCGTCGAACGCCACCTGCACCCGGTCAGCGCCGCCACCCTGGCCGTCGACGGCATGCGCGGACTGGCCGACATCGATCCCCAGTTCGCGGTCTCGGTCCGGGACGGGGGCGTGCGGCTGTCGACCGCCGAGGCGACGGTGGGCGAGTTCGGGTCCCCGGCCGACAACGACGCCGCCGGATGGGCCAAGGTGACCGCCGCCGTGATCGAGGCCGCACGACTCCAGTCCGCACGGCTGCGCGACGCCGATGCGGAAAAGCTGTATCAGGCGGTGTTCGAGGGCGCGCTGGGCAAGGCCGACCTGCATTCCCGCTATGCCGGAGCCTGGGAAGCGCGCGAGCACCGCGCCAGCCGCAACGGGTTTGGCGGCATCGGCATCCGCTTCGATCTGGTGGATTCCGAGCCCCGGATCGTCGAGGTCATAGAAGATACGCCGGCGGCCCGGGCCGGCCTTCGGGTCGGCGACGTCATCATCACCATCGACGGCCAGCCGGTGGCCACCCTCGACCGGGTCGACATTTCCAGCCGCCTGCGCGGCGCCGTCTCGACCGAGCTGTCGCTGACGGTGCGGCGCGACGGCCAGCCGCTGGACATCGGCCTCAGACGCTCGCGCATCGTGCCGCGCACCGTCACCATGACCCTGTCCGACGGCATCGCCCGCCTGCGCGTCAGCAGCTTCAACCGGCTGACCGCCCACAGCCTGGAAGAACAGGTGAAAATCGCCCGCGACCGGCTGGGACCGGGCCTGCTGGGGGTGGTGCTGGACCTGCGCGGCAATCCCGGCGGCCTGCTGGACAAGGCGGTGGCGGTGGCCGACCTGTTCATCGCCCAAGGCCCCATCGTCTCCACCAAGGGCCGCCATCCCGAATCAGTCCACGCCTTCGCCGCCCATCCCGGCGATATCGCCGAGGATCTGCCGGTGGTGGTGCTGGTGGACGGCCGCTCCGCCTCGGCGGCCGAAATCGTCGCCTCGGCGCTGCAAGACGCCGGAAGGGCCGTGGTGGTCGGCACCAATTCCTACGGCAAGGGCACCGTCCAGACCGTCATCGACCTGCCCAACGGCGGCGAGATCACGCTCACCTGGTCGCGTTTCCACGCGCCGTCCGGCTATGCCCTGCACGGACTGGGGGTGCTGCCGACGCTGTGCACCGGCCAGGGCGCCACCCCCACCGCCATCCTGGACGGACTGGCCAGGGGCAAGTGGTCGCCGACCCTGCCCGAGACCCTGGCGGTATGGCGCAGCGCCGGCCTGGGCGAGACCGATCTGCGTCTCAGGCTGCGCGGCGGCTGTCCGCCGGCACGCCGGGCCGACGCCAGGGCCGACATGGATCTGGCCGAACGCCTGCTTCTGAACGGCGCCGCCCATGCCCGCGCCCTGTCCATGTCGACTCCGCCCAGGATGCTGGAGGCGCGGCGCCCCGGCATCGCCGGACCGGAACAGCCCCCGCACTAACGGAACCCTCGCCATCCCGCCCATCGGACGGAAGTCCATATGGACAGGCCGGCCGATATGGATCAGCCCAATACTTTTAGATGGAATTTGAACAGGCAGGCATTCTTCTCTGTTGCGGCGGGATGAAGTCGTGATAAGGGAGAAAGGGGAGCTTGGGCGGGGGGATGCGTAAGAACTACCGCTTGGAGTTTGGAAATGGTGGGGAAGTCATCGACTCCGCCTGTCGCCAAAGGGGACCGGTCCGCCGCGCCGGCCCCAGATTTCCGCGCATTGTTCGAGGCGGTTCCCGGCCTTTACCTTGTCCTTGACGCCGATCTCGGGATCGTGGCGGTCAGCGACGCCTATGCCCAGGCGACCATGACCCGCCGCCAGGATATCGTCGGCCGCAAGATCTTCGATATTTTCCCCGACAACCCCGACGACGCCAACGCCGACGGCGTCCGCAACCTGAGAGCCTCGCTGGAGCGGGTCCTGGCCACCAGAGCCGCCGACGCGATGGCGGTTCAGAAATACGACATCCGCAAGCCCGAGACCGAGGGGGGCGGCTTCGAGGTCCGCTACTGGAGCCCGATCAATTCGCCGGTCCTGCGGCCGGACGGATCGCTGGCCTACATCATCCACCGGGTCGAGGACGTCACCGGGTTCATCCAGCTTCAGGATCGCGAGGCCGAACGGTCCCGGCTGGCCGAAAGCCTCCGCGAACGCGCCGGACAGATGGAGGCCGAGGTCTACGCCCGGTCCAGGGAGGTGGCGGAGAGCAATTTCAAGCTCAAGCAGGCCAACAGGGAACTGGCCCGGCTTTATGAAAAGACCATGGAACTGGACGAACTGAAGTCCCGGTTCTTCGCCAATGTCAGCCACGAGCTGCGCACCCCCCTGGCGTTGATTCTGGGACTGGTGGACCGGCGAAGGACCGATCCGGAGCTTGCCGAGGCCGTCCGGCGGGACATGGAGGGCGTTCACCGCAACGCCCGCCTGCTTTACCGGCATGTCAGCAACCTGCTCGACATCTCCAAGCTTGAGGCGGGCCGGATGCTGATCCGCTACGCCCAGGTCGACCTGGGCCACGAGCTCCGCCTGATCGCCTCTCATTTCGAATCGCTGGCGGAGGAGCGGGGCATCCGCTACGCGATCCGGGGGCCGGACCGACTGCCGGCGCAGGTCGACCAGGAAATGTGCGAGCGCATCGTGCTCAACCTCCTAGCCAACGCCTTCCGCCACACCCCCGACGGCGGCGCCATCACGCTGTCGTTGCGGGAACGGGACGGTCACGCGGTCATCCAGGTGGAGGACAGCGGCCCCGGCGTTCCCGCCGCCCTGCGCGACGTCATCTTCGAACGGTTCCGGCAGGGCGAGAGCCGGTCGGGCGGCACCGGGCTCGGACTGGCGATCGTCCGGGAGTTCTGCGGCCTCCACGGCGGCGGCGTCGCCGTTTCCGACGCGCCCGGCGGCGGAGCGCTGTTCTCGGTCGACCTGCCGCTTGCCGCCCCGGCCGGAACCGAGATCGAAACCGGCGTCGCCCTGGCGATCGATCCCGGCCTGCTTCCCCGGATGGAGGACGATCCGCGGCGGGACGGAACCGCGCCCTCTCGGGGGCCGGCCGGGGCGCCGCTGATCCTGATCGTCGAGGACAATCCGGACATGAGGGATTTCGTGGCCGAGGCGCTGGCCTCCCAGTACCGGATCGCCCTGGCCGCGGATGGGCAGGACGGCCTGGACAAGGCCCGGGAACTCCATCCGGACCTGATCATCAGCGACGTCATGATGCCGCGGATGAGCGGCGACGAAATGGTGGCGGCCCTGCGCGGCGCCCCCGGGATGGACGACATCCCCATCATCATGCTGACGGCCAAGGCCGATGACGAATTGCGGATCAAGCTGCTGCGCGACGCGGTTCAGGACTATGTCCACAAGCCGTTCTCGCTGGAGGAATTGCAGGCCCGGGCGGGGCGGCTGATCGACGAGCGCCGGCGCAAGCTGACCAGGCTGCGCGAAAGCGAGGCCCGGTTCCGGGCGATCTTCGAGCAGGCGGCGGTTGGAATCGCCCAGCTTGCCCCGGATGGCCGCTTCCTGCGCGTCAACGCCAGGCTTTGCGACATTCTCGGCCTTGACCGGGACGCGCTGCTGAACCGCGCCATCGGCGACGTGACCGCCCCCGACGACCGGGACCTGGACGCCCCCCAGGTCCGGGCGCTGATCGCCGGCGACATCCAGACCTACACCGTCGAAAAGCGCTGCGTCGGCCAGGACGCGCGGCCGGTGTGGATCAGCCTGACCATGTCGCTGGTCCGCGACGCGCTGGGCGGCCCCGACTATTTCATCGCGGTGATGGAGGATATCCAGCGCCGCAAGCAGGCCGAAAACGACGTCCTGCGCCTCAACGCCAGCCTGGAGCAGCGGGTTCGGGAACGCACCAGCGAATTGCAGGCGGCCAACGAGGAACTGGAAAGCTTTTCCTACGCGGTATCGCACGACCTGCGGGCTCCGCTGCGGGCCATGACCGGATTCAGTCAGGCGCTGGTGGAGGATTACGGAGAATCGCTGGCCGACGAGGCGCGCGGCTATCTGAGCGAGATCGTCCGGGGTGGGCGGCATATGGGCGAACTGATCGACGGGCTGCTGCAACTGGCCAGGGCCACCCGCAGGGAATTGCGCATCGACCACGTCGACCTTTCCGGCATGGCGCGCACGGTCCGCGACGAATATTCCCGCATCAAGCCCAAGCGCCGGGTGCGGTGGCGGATCGCGGACGGCCTGACGGCATGGGGCGATTCCAGGATGATCGACGCCGCCTTGCGCAATCTTCTGGACAACGCCTGGAAGTATACAGCCCACACCGACGACGCGACGATTTCGGTTCATACCGAGGACGACGGGGCCGGCCCGGTCTATTGCGTCGCCGACAACGGCGCCGGCTTCGACCCCAAGCACGCGGAAAAGCTGTTCAAGCCGTTTTCCCGCCTGCACCGCCAGGACGAGTTTCCCGGCATCGGCATCGGGCTGGCGACGGTCCGGCGGATCATCCACCGCCACGGGGGGACGATCCAGGCCGTGGCGTCGCCGGGAAAGGGGGCCGTGTTCCGGTTCACCCTGCCGATGACGGAAGCGGAGACAAGCGAGGAAGGAGCCCCCGATGGCCGGCAAGACGATTCTCCTGGTTGAGGACAACCGCCAGGACGAGATGCTGATCATGCGGGCGCTGCGCAAGGTCAACCTGGCCAATACGGTCGACATCGTCCGGGATGGGCAGCAGGCCCTCGACTACCTTTTCCGGGAAGGCGAGTTCGCCGGGCGCCCGGACACGGGAAGCCCCGCCGTCGTCCTGCTCGACATCAACCTGCCCCGGGTCAACGGACTGGATGTCCTGAGACAGCTTCGCCGCGACCCCCGCACCAGCCTGGTGCCGGTCGTGCTGCTGACCTCGTCGGACGAGGAACGGGACCGCCTGACCGGCTACGAGGAAGGCGCCAACAGCTTTGTCCGCAAGCCCCTGGATTTCAGCGAATTCGCCGAAACAGCCGCGCGCCTGGGCGTGTACTGGCTGATAACCAACGATCCCCCGGTGAAGTGAGATGATCATGGACAGGCCCGTCAATATCCTGGTCATCGAGGACGTCAAGGCCGACTTCCTGATGATCGAGCGCCATCTTCACCGCAACCAGATCGCCGCGCGCTGCCTTTGGGCCGCCAATGCCGCCGAGATCGGGGACGCCCTGGACCGGGGAGGATGGGACCTCGTGCTGTCCGACTACAATGTTCCCGGCCTGGATTTCCGCGAGAACCTGACCCGTATCCGGGGACGTTTCCCCAACCTGCCCGTTTTGTTGATTTCCGGCAGCATCGGGGAAGAGGAAGCCGTCGAGATTCTCAAGATCGGCGCCTGGGACTTCGTCTTGAAGGACAATCTGGCCCGGCTGGCGCCCTCGGTCCGGCGGGCCTTGCTCGAAGCCTCGGAGCGGGAGGCGCTGCGTCGGGCCGAGGAAAGCCTTCGGATCAGCGAGGAACGGTTCCAGCTGGCGATGCGCGGCGCCAACGACGGACTGTGGGACTGGAACCTGAAATCCAACGACGTGTACTTTTCCCCTCGCTGGAAAGCCATGCTTGGCTACGCCGAGGACGAGCTGTCGTCGTCTCCGTTCACCTGGATCAACCTGCTCCATCCCGACGACCGCCTTCCCACCCAGGCGCGGATGGGAGAGTTCCTCAAGGGCGGGGACGACCGCATCGAACTCCGGTTCAGGATGCGGCACAAGGATGGCGGCGACCGCCACATCCGCGCTCCGGCCTTCCTGATCCGGGACGGCCAGGGGCAGCCGGAACGGCTGGTCGGAACCCATGTCGACCTGACCGAGAGCAAGCTGGCCGAGGCCGGCCTGCGTCAGGCGGCGGCGGTGTTCACCTCGACCCTGGAGGCGGTCTTCGTCACCGACCGCGACGGCGTCATTCTCGCCGTCAATCCGGCGTTCAGCATCATTTCGGAATATCCCGAGGACGAGGTCCTGTCCAGGGGACTGGACATCTTGCAGCCGGGTCACGACGACCGGGCGTTCTATCAGGCGATGTGGCGGGAGGTCTGGGCCAAGGGGAGCTGGCAGGGCGAGGTGTCCTGCCGTCGCCGGGGGGGCGATATCTTTCCCGCGTGGCTGGGAATGACGTCGGTGGTCAACGAAGGAGGGGAATCGGTCAGTTACGTCGGGGTCTTCACCGATCTTTCCCGCCTCAAGCATTCCGAGGCGAAGCTACAGCATCTGGCCCATCACGATCCCCTGACCGATCTTCCCAACCGGGTCCTGCTGCGGTTGCGGCTCGAACACGCGCTGGACCGGTCGCGGCGCGACGGCAGCCGCTGCGCCGTGCTGTCCCTGGATCTCGACCACTTCAAGGTGGTCAACGACAGCCTGGGCCACGATTGCGGGGACGAGGTGCTGCGGATGGCCGCCGGACGGCTGCGCCGGCAGATAGGGGGGGCCGATACCCTGGCCCGCCTGGGGGGCGACGAGTTCGTGGTGGTGCTCGATGACGTCGTCCGCGTCGAGGACGCCGCCGGCGTGGCGCAAGAGATGATCGAAAACATCGGCGCCCCCCACCGCCTGAACAACGGTCACGAGGTCTGCATCAGGGCGAGCGTGGGCATCAGCCTGTTTCCCGACGACGGCGACAGCGCCGACCAGCTGATTCAGCACGCGGACACCGCCACCTATCAGGCCAAGCAGGAAGGGCGCGGCGGCTACCGCTTCTACACCCGGTCCCTGACCGAGAAAGCCAACCGGCGGCTGGCGATGGAGTCCGGGCTGAGGCGGGCCCTGGAACAGAAGGAATTCGTGCTGCACTACCAGCCGCTGGTTTCGCTGGCCAGCGGCCGCGCCGACGGCGTCGAGGCGCTGGTGCGGTGGCAGCCTCCGGGCCAGGACCTCGTTCCGCCCTGTCAGTTCATCCCCCTGGCCGAGGAAACCGGCCTGATCGTCACCCTGGGCGACTGGGTGCTGCGGGAGGCATGCTCGCAGATGAGGCGCTGGCTCGATCTCGGACTGGGCCTGAACAAGGTGGCGGTCAACCTGTCGCCGCAGCAATTCCGCCTGTCCAGCCTGCACGAGCGGGTCCGCGACATCCTGCACGACAGCCGGCTGCCGCCGTCCTGTCTCGAACTGGAATTGACCGAGACGACCATCATGGCCCAGGGGGACCATGCCGTGACTCAGATGGCCGCTCTCAAGGACCAGGGGATTCACCTGGCGATCGACGACTTTGGCACCGGATATTCCTCGCTCGCCTATCTCCGCCGCTTTCCCCTGGACAAGCTCAAGATCGACCAGAGTTTCGTCCGCGACATTCCCCACGACCAGGGGGCCATCGAAATCACCTCGACGATCATCGCCATGGCCAAGAACCTGAAGCTCTCGGTTCTGGCCGAAGGCGTCGAAACCCATGCCCAACTCGACTTCCTGTCCGGCAGCGGTTGCGATTCGTGCCAGGGTTTCCTCTACAGCCGCCCCTTGCCCGCCGACGACTTCAAGGGCTGGATGGCGCGTTCCGGATGACATGGCCGGAATGGCCGCCGGCCTTCCGTCGGCGTCAGTCGTGCTGCCGGGACAGGAAGTCGAGGATGTGGTTGTCGGCGCCGTGATCCCACAGATCGTTGTGATGGGCGTCGGGCAGGAAGACGCCGTGCTTGATGGTGTCGGCCGCCTTCAGCAGGGCGCGTCCCTGGGCGACCGGAATGGTCTCGTCCCTGTCGCCGTGAACGATCAGCAGCGGCGCCTTCAGGTCCCTGATCTTGGCGAGATTGTCGTAGCGATCCGCCATCAGCATATGGGCCAGGCCGGGAATGACGTAGGACGGCGCCAGGTCGGGCAGGCTGGTGAACGGGCATTCCAGCACCACCATCATCGGCTCGATCAGCCGGGTCATCTCCATGGCGACGCCCGATCCCAGCGATTCGCCGTAAAGGACGATGCGGGAGGCGGGAATGCCCCGGGCGGTCAGCCACGAGACAACCGCACGGCCGTCGGCGTACAGCCCCGTCTCGCTGGGACTGCCGGGACTGCCGCCATAGCCGCGGTACTCGGCCAGGAACACGCCGTAGCCGGCATCCAGCAGAACCCGGGCCTTGAAGGCGCGCGACGCGATGGTTCCCGAATTGCCGTGAAAGAACACCACGGTCGGCTTGCCGGGAATGCGCGGCGGGGCGTACCAGCCCGCCACCGGCCAGCCGTCGTCGGCGCGCAGCGGAACCGGCACCATTTCGGGCACGCCGGCCTCGGCCGGATCGCCCCGTTTGGGATCGGGGTGATAGATCATGCCCCGCTGGAACAGGGCCATCAAGACCAGCAGCAGCAGATAAAGCCCCCCCAGGGCCAGCAGGACCAGTCCCAGCACCTTCAGCATGCGCCTCCCCCCATAACGAACGGGGCCCGTGGATCACTCCACGGGCCCCGCGCGCACGATTGCACGGACTAGCCGCGATTCATGCGGTTATCCACCAGGTCGTCGACCACGCCGGGATCGGCCAGCGTCGAGGTGTCGCCGAGCGAGCCGTAATCGTTCTCGGCGATCTTGCGCAGGATGCGGCGCATGATCTTGCCGGAACGGGTCTTGGGCAGACCGGGCGACCACTGGATCAGGTCGGGGCTGGCGATGGGGCCGATTTCCTTGCGGACCCAGGCGACCAGTTCCTTGCGCAGGTCCTCGGTGGGCTCCTCGCCGCCGATCAGGGTGACATAGGCGTAGATGCCCTGGCCCTTGATCTCGTGCGGGTAGCCGACCACGGCGGCCTCGGCCACCTTGGGATGGGCGACCAGGGCCGATTCGACCTCGGCGGTGCCCATGCGGTGGCCGGACACGTTGATGACGTCGTCGACGCGGCCGGTGATCCAGTAATAGCCGTCCTCGTCGCGCCTGGCGCCGTCGCCGGTGAAGTAACGGCCGGGATAGGTGGTGAAGTAGGATTGCTTGAAGCGCTCGTGATCGCCCCACAGGGTGCGCATCTGGCCCGGCCACGAATCGGCGATGCACAGATTGCCGTCGGTGGCGCCCAGCAATTCCTTGCCCTCGGCGTCGACCATCAGCGGCACGATGCCGAAGAACGGACGGGTGGCCGAGCCGGGCTTCAGCGGGGTGGCGCCCGGCAGCGGGGTGATCAGGATGCCGCCGGTCTCGGTCTGCCACCAGGTGTCGACGATGGGGCAGCGGTTGTCGCCGACCACGCGGTGATACCAGGTCCAGGCCTCGGGGTTGATGGGCTCGCCCACCGATCCCAGCAGGCGCAAGGACTTGCGGCTGGTCTTCTTCACCGGGTCCTCGCCTTCGCGCATCAGCGAGCGGATGGCGGTGGGCGCGGTGTAGAAGATGTTGACCTTGTGC
The DNA here is from genome assembly GCF_902729425.1 of Magnetospirillum sp. SS-4. Taxonomy (GTDB): domain Bacteria; phylum Pseudomonadota; class Alphaproteobacteria; order Rhodospirillales; family Magnetospirillaceae; genus Phaeospirillum. The sequence goes on from NZ_CACVCH010000125.1 coordinate 59,523, forward strand.
TTGTCGACCACCTCCCAGAACCGCGACACGGTCGGGTAGTTGGGAATGCCCTCGAACATCAGGGTGGTGGCGCCGTTGGCCAGCGGCCCATAGACGATGTAGGAATGCCCGGTGACCCAGCCCACGTCGGCGGTGCACCAGTAGATGTCGCCCTCGTGGTAGTCGAAGACGTACTGGTGCGTCATCGAGGCATAGACCAGATAGCCGCCGGTGGTGTGCAGCACGCCCTTGGGCTTGCCGGTGGAGCCGGAGGTGTAGAGCAGGAACAGCGGCGCCTCGGCGTCCATCTCGACCGGCTTGTGGTCCGGCGACGCCTTGGCCACCAGATCCTCGTACCAGCTGTCGCGGCCGGTCACCATGTGGATGTTGCCGCCGGTGCGCTTGACCACGATGACGTTCTTGACCGACCAGCAGGTCTCCAGCGCCTTGTCGACATTGGCCTTCAGCGGCACCTTGCGGCCGCCGCGCAGGCCCTCGTCGGCGGTGATCACCAGATTGGAATCGCAATCCTGGATGCGGCCGGCCAGCGCGTCGGGCGAGAAGCCGCCGAACACGATGGAATGCACCGCGCCGATGCGGGCGCAGGCCAGCATGGCCACCGCCGCCTCGGGAATCATGGGCAGGTAGATGGTGACGCGATCGCCGGCCTTGATCCCCATGTCGGTCATGGCGTTGGACAGGCGGCAGACGCGCTCGTGCAGGTCGCGATAGGTGATGTGGGCGGATTCGTTGGGATCGTCGCCTTCCCAGATGATGGCGGTCTGGTCGCCACGCTTGGCCAGATGGCGGTCGAGGCAATTGGCGGCGACGTTCAGGGTGCCGTCGTGGAACCACTTGATATGGACGTCACCGGTATAGGAGGTGTCCTTCACCTTGGTGAACGGCTTGATCCAATCGACACGCTTGCCATGCTCGGCCCAGAACCCTTCCGGGTCCTTGATCGAGCGCTCATACCATTCGTTATAGGTCTTCTCGTCGATAAGGGCGTTCTTGGCGATATCGGCGGGAATCGGATAGACATCGGACATTCGGGGGTGTCTCCCTTTTCTGATTGACCCGCGTCGGCGATCAACCGCGCGGGGTGTTTCCCCATATGCGTATGGCGGCGATTATGTTCGACTCCAGCGGGGGAAACAAGCCCGCTCGAAGGGGTGGGACCGTGGCCAAACCGCCCGGCGGCGGGCCTCCGTCATCGCCGCCACGATCCGAACGGCACCACCTTGTTGGCGGCGTCGTGGCCGATGTCGGCGCGGCCCAGATAGGCGATGCCGGAGCGGGCGCACCAGTGCCGGGCGATATCCTCCTCGGTCTGGCCGAAGGCGGGATCGTTGTCGGGAATGTCGCCGCACCGGCCCAGCCTGACCCCCGCCACCCGGCGGATGGCGGGATTGGCGGTGAGCTGGCAGAAATCACGGTCGATGCGATAGAGGTGCTCGGACACCTCCTCCAGCATCAGGACATGCCCCGACAGGTCGGGCTGCCACGGCGTTCCCAGCAGGTGGCACAGAATGGTCAGGTTGAACGCCGCCGCCGCCTGTCCCGCGGCCAGGCCGGGCTCCAGGCTCGCCGGGTCGCCCTCCACCAGGAAAGCCAGGGCGCGGGCCACCGCCGCCTCGCCGCCGGCGCGGGTGATGTCGGTGGCCATGGGGCCGTGGGCGATCGCGGGAAAGCCGGCGCCGTACAGCGCCCCCAGCAGCGAGCCGGCATCGCTGTAGCCCAGATAGGCCTTGCGCCGCGCCGCCTTGTCCAGGGCCGGCAGCAGGCGTTCGATCAGGCGGCAGGCGCCGTAGCCGCCGCGCCCGAACCACAGGGCGTCGAAGCGCCGGTCGTTGGCGACGTCGAGAAAGGCCCGGACGCGGATGTCGTCGGCGCCGGCGAAGTGTCCCGACGATTCGAAGCATTGAGGATGGAACCACAGTTCCAGCCGGCCGTCCGGATAAAGCCTGCGCGCCAGACCGGCCACCCGGTCGGCCACCGCCGGGTCCATGCGCGAGCCGGGGGCGACGACGCCGATTCTGAACCCTGTCATTGCGAATTCCTTGCCTCGCCACGGGGTGGATTGTAGCTTCCGGCCATGGACCGAGACAGCCTCTATTTCTTCTGCGGCATCGGCGGCAGCGGCATGCTGCCGCTGGCCCTGATCGTCCAGGCGCGCGGCCTTGCCGTGGCCGGTTCGGACCGCTCGCTCGACCAGGGCCGCACCGCCCCGAAATTCGACTTCCTGCGGGCGCGCGGCATCGCGCTTCATCCCCAGGACGGCAGCGGAATCGCCGGGCCGCATGTGGTGCTGGTGACCTCGGCGGCGGTGGAGGAAAGCGTTCCCGACGTCCAGGCGGCGCGGCGCGCCGGCGCCCGGCTGATGACGCGGGCCGAAGTGCTGGCCCAACTGTTCAACGCCGCCCCGCTGGCAATCGGCGTCGCCGGCACCAGCGGCAAGTCCACCACCACCGGCATGATCGGCTGGCTGCTGCACCAGGCCGGGCGCGACCCCACCGTGATGAACGGGGCGGTGATGCGGAATTTCATCACCGCCGACACCCCGTTCGCCAGCGCCCTGGTGGGTGGCGGCGACGCCTTCGTCGCCGAGGTGGACGAAAGCGACGGCTCCATCGCCCGCTACCGGCCCACGGTGGCGGTCCTCAACAATATCGCGCTCGACCACAAATCCATGGACGAGTTGCGGACCCTGTTCGGCGATTTCGTCGCCAAGGCCAGCATGGCGGTGCTGAACCTGGACAACGCCGAGACCCGCGCCCTGGCCGGCCGGGTGGCGTCCGGACAGCGGATCACCTACAGCCTGGACGATCCCTCGGCCGACCTGCTGGCCCAGGATATCGTCCCGGCCGCCGACGGCGTCGCGTTCGCCGTGGCCGAGGGCGGGAATCGGGCCGGCCTGCGCCTGGGGGTGCCCGGCCGCCACAATGTCGCCAATGCCCTGGCGGCGGTTGGAGCCGCCCGCGCCCTTGGGCTGACACTGGCCGAGGCCGTCCACGCCCTGGACGGCTTCGCCGGCATCCGCCGCCGCCTGGAGGTGGTGGGCAGCATCGGCGGCGTGACGGTGATCGACGATTTCGCCCACAATCCCGACAAGCTGGCCGCCAGCTTCGACACCCTGCACGCCTTTCCCGGCCGCCTGCTGGTGATGTTCCAGCCCCACGGATTCGGGCCACTGAAGCTGATGAAGGACGAGTTCATCGCCACCTTCGCCGCCCGGCTTGGCCCCGACGACCTGCTGCTGCTGCCCGATCCGGTCTATTTCGGCGGCACGGTGGATCGGGCCGTCACCAGCGCCGACATCGCCGAGGGCGTGCGGGCGCGGGGACGCGACGCCCTGGCCCTGGGCGACCGCGCCCGGTGCGGCGACGTCCTGGTGGAGCGGGCGCGTCCCGGCGACCGCGTCGTGGTGATGGGCGCGCGCGACGACACCTTGTCCACCTTCGCCGCCGAGATTCTGGCGCGAATCGGCAATGCGGCGGCGGTCAGGTGAACAGGCTGAGGATGCTCGGGGCCGGAGTCGCGGACGCGCCGAAGCCGCCGGAACTGCCGTAGCTGGTGGCGTTGGCGGCAGCCTGGTTGGCCAGGGCCTTTTCCAGCGACGCCGCCGCCGAGCCCGGCTCCGGCGTCGCGGCCAAGCTAGCCGCGATCTTCTCGTAGGCGGAAACGCCCGGACCGGACGGCGCCGGGGCGCCGGTGGCGCCGTCGGCGGTTTGCAGGCGGAAGACCGCCAGCTGGGTCTGTCCCACCGCCTGGGCGACCCTGCCGGTGGCCTTGCGCAGCGAATCGGCGTCGGTGACGTCGATGTCGTCCAGCCCCAGCGCCTTGCTGTCCAGCGACTGGGTGGCGATGTTGACCTTGAGGCCGGAAGCGGTGGCGACGCTGACGCTGCGCTGGCTGTCGGACAACAGGTTGGCCTCGCCCACCTTGGCGTCGGCGGCCAGTTTGTCGACCTTGGCCTTGACCTCCTTGATCCTGTCGTTAAGCGCCTGCGCCTCTTCCTTGCCGAGGGTGGCGCCGGGCCGGGTCGCCGCCTTGATCTGCTCCTGCAATCCCGACAGGGCGGCGAAGGCCTCGGTGGCGTTGCCGAGCGCCTTGCCCACGGCCTCGGCCCCCTGCTTGGCGGTCAGGGTCTTGGCGGCGGACGCCGTGCTTGGCGGCGTGCCGGGCGCGGCCGGACGCAGGCCGATATTCAGCGTGTCGCCGACGCGAATTGGAAGATTGGAGCCGGACAGGGGGGATACAGCGACCATGGCAAGCCCTTCTGACAAAGCCAATGATCCACTATGCACCGTTCCGGCGAGAGATTCAACGCCGGGTTAGGGGGCAAATCGGGGAGCCACACCGTCACGGAAGTATCATTTTCCTGTTTGGCTAATTGATGATATCATTCCGCCATGATCGAGACATTCGAAACCGTATCCAAGGCCGTCGCCGATCCCTCGCGGGTCCGCATCCTCAAGCTGCTGGAACCGGGCGAGTTGTGCGTCTGCCAGATCACCGCCGTCCTCGGCCTGGCGACCGCCACCATCTCCAAGCATCTGGCCGCCCTCAAGGTCGCCGGACTGCTTCAGCAGCGCCGGGACGGCAAATGGGTCTATTACCGGCTGGCCGACCGGGCGTTCAACCCCTATGCCCCGCGTTTCCTGGCCATGGTGGCCGCCTCGCTGGAGGATGATCCCACCATCGCCGAGGATCGCCGGTTGCTGTCCCTGGTCGATCAGGTTCCGGTTCAGGTGCTGTGCGATCAGGGGCGCGCCGCCCTGCCCGCCGGCTTGGTTTCCGACACCCCGGGCGCCTCTTGCTGCGAGGGACCGCGATGAACGAGAAGACCTACAACGTTCTGTTCCTGTGCACCGGCAATTCGGCGCGCAGCATCATGGCCGAGTGCATCCTGAACCGCGACCTCAGCGGCAAGTTCAAGGCGTTCAGCGCCGGCAGCCACCCCAAGGGGCATATCGATCCCACCGTACTGAGCCTGCTGAAAAAGACCAATTATCCCACCGAGTCCTTGCGCTCCAAATCCTGGGAAGAGTTCGCCATGCCCGGCGCGCCGGAGCTGGATTTCGTCTTCACCGTCTGCGACAACGCCGCCGGCGAGGTCTGTCCGGCATGGCCGGGCCAGCCCATGACCGCCCATTGGGGCGTCCCCGATCCGGTGGGCTTCAAGGGCAGCGATGTCGAGAGGGCCGCATTCGCCGCCGAGGTGATGCGCATGCTGAACAACCGGATCAGCATCTTTTCCGCCTTGCCGATCGCCTCCCTGAATCGTCTTTCGCTTCAGAAACACCTCGACGACATCGGCAAGCCCCGCGCCTGACTTCCCCCGCGCCTGACTTCCAAGGAACCGACGAAATGACCGACACTCCCATCAACGTCCTGGTTCTCTGCACCGGCAATTCGGCGCGCAGCGTGCTTGGCGAATGCCTGATCAACGCCCTGGGCGGCGGCCGCTGGAAGGCCTACAGCGCCGGTTCCAGGCCGGTCGGTCGCGTCAATCCGCTGTCCCTCGAAATCCTGGCCGAGAAAGGACATTCCACCGAGGGGTATCGCTCCAAGTCCTGGGACGAGTTCGCCCGGCCCGACGCCCCCAGAATGGATCTGGTGATCACCGTCTGCGACAACGCGGCGGGCGAGGTCTGCCCCATCTGGCCGGGTCATCCGGCCAAGGTTCATCTGGGCTTTCCCGACCCGGCCGACGCCAAGGGCAGCCACGAGGAGCAACTTGCAGAATTCCGCAAGGTCTACGCCATGATCGAGGCCAAGGTCCGCCGCCTGATCGAGCTTGGTCCCGACCGCGCCGCCGAGGTCTGAGATGAACCTGTTCGAACGCTATCTGACCTTGTGGGTGGCCCTGTGCATCGTCGCCGGCGTGGCGCTGGGCCATATCCTGCCCGGCCCGTTCCAGGCCATCGGGCGCATGGAACTGGCGCAGGTCAACCTGCCGGTCGCCGTCCTGATCTGGCTGATGATCGTTCCCATGCTGCTCAAGATCGATTTCGGGGCGCTGCATCAGGTCAGGGAGCATTGGAAGGGCATCGGCGTCACCCTGTTCATCAATTGGGGAGTGAAGCCGTTCTCGATGGCGCTGCTGGGCTGGGTGTTCATCAGCACCTTGTTCCGGCCCTATCTGCCCGCCGACCAGATCGAGTCCTATATCGCCGGGCTGATCCTGCTGGCCGCCGCGCCCTGCACCGCCATGGTGTTCGTGTGGTCGAACCTGTGCGATGGCGAGCCCCATTTCACCTTGTCGCAGGTGGCGCTCAACGACCTGATCATGGTTGTCGCCTTCGCCCCCATCGTGGCGCTGCTGCTGGGGTTGTCCTCCATCACCGTCCCGTGGGAGACCCTGCTGCTGTCGGTGGCGCTTTACATCGTGGTGCCGGTGATCGCCGCCCAGGCGTGGCGCAAGGCGCTGCTGGCCCGTGGGCCGGAGGCGCTGGCGTCCACCCTTTCCAGGCTCGGCCCGCTGTCGCTGGCGGCGCTGCTGACCACCCTGGTGCTGCTGTTCGGCTTCCAGGGAGAGCAGATCATCAACCAGCCGCTGGTGATCCTCATGCTGGCGGTTCCCATCACCATCCAGGTCTACTTCAATTCCGGCCTGGCCTACTGGCTCAACCGGCGGCTGGGCGTCACCCATTGCGTCGCCGGGCCGTCGGCCCTGATCGGCGCCTCCAACTTCTTTGAACTGGCGGTCGCGGCCGCCATCAGCTTGTTCGGATTCCAGTCGGGCGCCGCCCTGGCCACCGTGGTCGGCGTGCTGATCGAGGTGCCGGTGATGCTGTCGGTGGTCAGGATCGTCAACGCCAGCAAGGGCTGGTACGAGAGGAGATCATCATGAAGACGCTCGAAGTCTATGACCCCGCCATGTGCTGCGCCACCGGCGTCTGCGGCCCCGAGGTCGATCCGGCGCTGGTCGCCTTCGCCGCCGACCTGAAATGGGTGGCCGAGCAGGGCATCACCGTCCGGCGCTACAATCTGGGGCAGGAACCGCAGGCCTTCGCCGCCAATCCGGCGGTGGTCCGCGAGATGGAGGCCGGCATGGACCGCCTGCCCATCATCGCGGTGGACGGGCATATCGTCTCGACCGGAATCCATCTGTCGCGCGACCAGCTGGCGGCCAAACTGGGCCTTGCCGGCGGCGGCGCGGCGGCACCCGCCGCCGGGTCGTGCTGCCCGCCCAAGCAGGGATGCTGCTGATGCGCCATACCCGCACGCTGTTCTTCACCGGCAAGGGCGGCGTCGGCAAGACCTCGCTGTCCTGCGCCACCGGCCTCGCCCTGGCGAATTCCGGCCGGCGGGTCCTGATCGTCAGCACCGATCCGGCCTCCAACCTGGACGAGGTGCTGGGAACCGTGCTGGGCCAGACCCCCACCGCGATTACCGGCGCCCCCGGCCTGTTCGCCCTGAATATCGACCCGGAGGCGGCCGCCCACGCCTATCGGGAACACATGGTCGCTCCCTATCGCGGCGTCCTGCCGGCGGCGGCCATCGCCAGCATGGAGGAACAGTTCTCCGGCGCCTGCACCGTCGAGATCGCCGCCTTCGACGAATTCGCCAAGCTGCTGGGCGATCCCGGCGCCACCGCCGGCTTCGATCACGTCATCTTCGACACCGCGCCCACCGGCCATACCCTGCGGCTGCTGAGCCTGCCCTCGGCCTGGACCGACTTCATCGCCTCCAGCACCGGCGGCGCCTCCTGCCTGGGGCCGCTGGCCGGGCTGGAAAAGCAGAAGGCTCTCTACGCCGCCACGGTGGCGCGGTTGTCCGACCCCGCCGCCACCACCATCGTGCTGGTGGCCCGTCCCGAGGCGTCGGCACTGCGCGAGGCGGAACGCACCCGCGCCGAACTGGCCGAACTGGGGATCGGCAATCTGCGCCTGGCCCTGAACGGCATGTTCTCGGCGGGCGAGACCGCCGACGCCATCGCCCTGGCCATGGACGGCCGCGGCCGCGCCGCCCTGGCCGGAATGCCGGCGGAACTGGCGCGCCTGCCCAGGGACGAGACGCCGTTGCTGCCGGAAGGAACCGTCGGCCTGGATTCGCTCGGCGCCATGTTCGCCCCCGTCACGGCGCCGCTCCGGCCGGATGGCGGGGCCGTCGCCGCCGGACCGCCGCCCGCCGCCAACCTGCCCGCCACCCTGACGTCGCTGGTCGATGATCTGGAACGCGCCGGCCACGGCGTGATCATGACCATGGGCAAGGGCGGCGTCGGCAAGACCACCATGGCCGCCGCCATCGCCGTGGCCCTGGCGACACGCGGCCACAAGGTGACGCTGTCCACCACCGATCCGGCGGCCCATGTGGACGCGACCATGGCCGGTGACGGTCTGAATCCGACCATTGCCCGCATCGACCCCGGGCTGGAGGTCGGGCGCTATCGCGACGAGGTGCTGGCCAAGGCCGGTTCCGGGCTGGACGCCGCCGGCCAAGCCATGCTGGAAGAGGATCTGCGCTCGCCCTGCACCGAGGAGATCGCCGTCTTCCGCGCCTTCGCCCGCACCGTCGACGAGGGACGCGACGGGTTCGTGGTGCTGGACACCGCGCCGACCGGCCACACCATCTTGCTGCTGGACGCCGCCGAGGCCTATCACCGCGAGGTGCTGCGCACCCAGGCCGACATGCCCGACGCGGTGCGCCACCTGCTGCCGCGCCTGCGTGATCCCGCCTTCACCCGCATCATCATCGTCACCCTGGCCGAGCCGACGCCGGTTCACGAGGCGGAGCGCCTGGCCCAGGACCTCGGCCGCGCCGGCATCGTCCCCCATGCCTGGATCATCAATCAGAGCCTGCTGGCCAGCGGCACCACCCATCCGCTGCTGGCCGGCCGGGGCCGCCGCGAGATCCCCTTCATCCGCAAGGTGGCCGACGAACTGGCGGCACGCTCGGTTCTGGTGCCCTGGCAGGCGGAGGCTCCGGTGGGAGAGAAGGGGTTGCGGCAACTGACGCGGTGAGTGATCCTGTTCCGAGCGCCGGGATCAGGATTGGGATTGAACGATGCCGAACCAGCCGGAACCGATCGATGACCGGACCCCGATCCCCATTGCCGAGATCGACGCCGCCGGGCTCGCCCTGGCCGGAGCGGTGGTGCGCACCCCCCTGGTCGAGGCCGCCGCCCTTTCCGCCGACACCGGCATCCGCCTTTTTCTGAAACTGGAGAACCTCCAGGTCACCGGCTCGTTCAAGGCGCGCGGCGCCCTGATCCGGCTGCTGGCCCTGGACCGGGCGGCCAGGACGGCGGGAGTGGTCGCCATGTCGGCGGGAAACCACGCCCAGGGGGTGGCCTGGCACGCCCGGCGCCTGGGAATTCCCGCCACCATCGTCATGCCGGTCACGACTCCGTTCACCAAGGTGGAGAGGACCGAAAGCCTGGGAGCGAGCGTGGTGCTGGTCGGCGACGGCCTCGCCGAGGCCCAGGCCCAGGCCGAACGTCTGGTGGGCGAGCGGGGACTGACCCTGATTCATCCCTACGACGACCACCGCGTCATGGCCGGCCAGGGAACCGTCGCGGCCGAGATGCTGGCCGACGCCCCCGACCTGGACACCCTGGTGGTGCCGGTGGGCGGTGGCGGCCTGATCGCCGGAATCGCCTCCTTCGTCCGGGCCAGGCATCCCACCGTGACCCTGATCGGCGTCCAGGTCCAGGGCTTCTCCCCCCTGGCCCGCAAGCCGGCGGCGGACAATGGCGGGCGCGCCCAGACCCTGGCCGAGGGCATCGCGGTCAAGCATCCCGGCCGCCGCACCCGGGCCATCATCGAGGCATTGGTGGACGACGTGGTGACGGTGGAGGAAACGGCGGTCGAACAGGCGGTCGAGAGCCTGCTGGAACGGCAGAAGCAGGTGGCCGAGGGGGCGGGGGCGACGCCGCTGGCGGCGGTGACGAGCGATCCCGGCCGCTTCGCCGGACGCAAGGTCGGCCTGGTGATCTCGGGCGGCAACATCGACAACCGCCTGCTGTCGTCGCTGCTGATGCGCGGACTGGTGCGCGATGGCCGCCTGGCGCGGCTGCGCATCGAGATATCGGACGCTCCCGGCACCCTGGCCAAGGTCGGCGCCCTGATCGGCGCGGGCGGCGGCAACATCCTGGAAGTCCACCACCAGCGCCTGTTCCAGGACGTTCCGGTCAAATACGCCGAACTGGACGTGGCGGTGGAAACCGTCGACGCCGCCCATCTTCACGCCATGCTCGAAACCCTTCGCGGCGCCGGCTTCCCCACCCGTCTGCTGGGAACCAGCGCCGTCGGCGACTGAGCGGGCGGGAAAACTACCCGACCATCCGCCACCAGCGCCGGGCATCCCTGGCGCTCCAGTCCGGACCGTGGCCGCTGTAGAGCATGGCGTCCTCGCTCACCATGCCGAGCAGGCGGGTGATGGAGGTCCACAACTGCTGTTCGCTGCCGCCCGGCAGGTCGGTGCGGCCGACGCCGTTGCGAAACAAGGTGTCGCCGGTCAGGACGAAGGCGCCGAAATCGAAGCAGACGCCGCCGGGAGTGTGGCCGGGGGTATGGATCACCCGCAGCGGCGCGCCGCCCAGGGTCAAGGTGGGCTCTCCGTCGAAGGTCTCCAGGCTGGCCGGCCCCATCTGCGGCTGGCCGGTGAACTCGCGGTTCAACTCGCTGGAACTGGCGATCACCGACGCCTCGTCGGCATGGGCGCGGGTGGGAACACCCAGTGCCGTCTCCAGCTGGTGCGCCGCGCCGAGGTGATCAGGATGGCCGTGGGTCAGCAAGATGACCTCGGCCTTGCCGTCCAGGGCCTTGACGGCGTCGAGCAGGCTGTCGCCGTCGCCGCCGGGGTCGACCACCGCCAGGGCGCGGCTGGGCTTGTGCAGCACGAGGAAGCAGTTCTCGTACCAGGGCGGGCTGGTGACCACCACCGAAAGCGAGAAGTCGCCGAAATCGCCGAGGTGCTGATGTGTCATGACAGGAAATTCCTTGAGGGCCGTTCGCACCCTAATAGCGAAGGCCGCGCCGCTTTCCAAGTCATGCTTTCGCCTTTACCCCCTGGTAAGACTGCATGGCCGACACTCGGAACCGGCGCCCCCCCGCATCCCCGGCGCCCCAGGAGTCCTCCGTTCGATGACCAAGATCCCGAGACGCGGTCCGCTTCCCTCCGCCCGGCACGAAGCGGCCAAGCAGGCGCCGCCCCCCAGGGAGACGCCCCAAACCCTGTCGCCGTCCTATCGCCTGGCCTTCGAGGACGTGGATTTCCTGCTGCGCCAGGACCTGCGGCCGGTGCGCCTGCAACTGGAACTGCTGAAGCCGGAGCTGCTGCAACAGCAGCATGGCATCAAGTCGACGGTGGCGGTGTTCGGTTCGGCCCGCGTGCCGGCCCCCGAGCAAGCGGGCGCGCTGGTCGCCGCCGCGGAGGAGGAGGCCCGCCGCGTCCCCGACGACGCCAAGGCCGCCGCCCACCTGGGCGTCGCCCGCCGCATGGCCGCCAACACCCGTTACTACGAGGAGGCCCGCCGCTTCGCCCAGATCGTCACCACCGCCTGCGCCAACAGGGAACTGTGCGATTTCGTGGTCAAGACCGGCGGCGGCCCCGGCATCATGGAGGCGGCCAATCGCGGCGCCGCCGAGGCCGGCGGCAAGTCCATCGGCCTCAACATCGTGCTGTCGACCGAACAGGAACCCAACGCCTACATCACGCCGGAGCTGTGCTTCCGCTTCCACTATTTCGCCATCCGCAAGATGCACTTCCTCACCCGTTCCAAGGCGCTGGTGGTGTTTCCCGGCGGCTTCGGCACCCTGGACGAACTGTTCGAGGCGGCGACCCTGATCCAGACCGGCAAGATCGACCCCATCCCGATCCTGCTGTTCGGCCGCGATTACTGGGAGCGGGTATTCAACATCGACGTGCTGATCGACGAAGGCATGGCCAGCCCCGGCGACAAGGATCTGTTCACCTTCGTGGAAACCGCCGAGGAGGCGTGGGCCGCCATCGTCGATTTCTACCGACTGGACACGAACGGCGGCCCGGGCCGCCCCTCGCGCCCATGAACCGGTTCCGGAACGCCGGGGCCTAAGGTTGTGCATCCGTCCGATCCGTGGTACCCCCCTGATCCATGACAAATCAGCCCGCGCGGGCGTTCCGATCAGTCAGGAGAAGCACTATGAACGATACCCCGGCGCCGCAGGCCGACCTGCCGCAGCTGCAAATCAACGGCCAGTACATCAAGGACCTGTCCTTCGAGATTCCGGCCGCGCCGCAGGTTTTCATGGAGATGCAGAGCGAACAGCCCGACATCCCCATTCATGTGGACGTCAACGTCAACGGTGTCGGCCCGAATCTGTTCGAGGTGGTGCTGCATCTCCGGGTCGAGGCCAAGCTGCCGTCCAAGTCGCTGTTCATCCTGGAACTGGATTACGGCGGGCTGTTCACCGTCAATCTGCCGGAAGAGCAGGTCTATCCGGTGCTGATGATCGAATGTCCGCGCCTGCTGTTCCCGTTCGCCCGCAACGTCGTCGCCGACATGACCCGCGACGGCGGCTTCCCGCCGCTGATGCTGCAACCGCTGGACTTCGTCGCCCTCTACCGTTCGCGGCTGGAGGAGATGCAGGCCGGGGCGACGTCCCAGGCATAGCGCGCCCGCGCGGCGCTTCCGCCCGCCGGAGCGCCGCGCCCCCCCTAGGGAGTCCCCCATTCGCGCAGGGGAACCAGGCGCAGGCCGGCCGGCAGCACCGCCCGGCCGGTCTCCAGGTCGGAGACGGTCACCGGCACGCGCACCGGTCCGGCGGCCAGCGGCAATTCGATCACCCGCCCGCCCATCGCTTCATCGGTGTACGAAACCAGCCGGGTCGAGGTCATGGTGGCGCGCAGCGTCGCCGCCCTCATGGGATCGTCGGCCACCAGGACCAGCCGCCGCAGCACCCTGGCCGGCGCGGCATAGGTGATGACCGCCACCCCGCCCCGCTCGGCGTATTCCTCGTCGGCCAGGGCCAGGGCGGCCATGCGGCGGGAATCCGGCTCGAAGGCGAACTGGACCAGGGGCAGGTCGGCATCGAACAGCCGGAAGCCATCGGTCAGGGAATAGGCGGTGCGGCGGCCGGCGTGTTCGGTCCAGAACATGCCGTCGTCACCCAGGCTGGCGCCGGAAGCGATGGCCCGCACCGAATAGAGCGGCGCCTTGCGAAGCTCGGCCACCGACCCCATCGGCCAGGCGTCGAGGCTGGCGCGGCCGAGGCCATCCTCGCCCAGCACGACATGCTGACGCACCAGCAGCCGGCGCGGCCGGGGCTCGCCCACCACGGGCACGCTCGCGATGCTGTAGCCGGTATTGACCATCCGGATGGACAGACGGCCGCCGTCTTCGCGGAGCATGACGCTGGATTCGCCTTGCAGCATGGCGGCGGCGCCGTCCAGGGAGCGGACATACATCATGCCCAGCGCCGTCGCCGCCATGATCGGCAGGTTGAACGCCGTCACCAGGGCGGCAACGATGACTCCCGCGACGAATGGCCAAGTACTGCGCATGCCCTCTCCCCGAACCGGGCCGCACGGCCCAGGCCCCGCCACACCTTACGACGCCGGACTGTTCGCTGCAACCGGCCCGGATCGTTCCACCGGACGGACGTCGGTTGGAATCGGCATCTCGGGGCGTCTCAGGGCACTAGGCAGACTCGGCGGCTTGGGTCACAATCAGAGGCCCAGGCGATGACGAGGAGCACATCATGACCCCCCAGACCCAACCCCGCACCGCCGCCCTGCGCGAAGTGGTCGGCACCTTCGCCGACCGCGGCCACTTCGAGGCCGCCGTCAGCGCCCTGATGCAATCCGGCTTCGACCGCAGCCGCCTGTCGGTGCTGTCGTCCCATGACTCCCTGGACGTGGCCGGCGACAAGGCGGAGAAATGGCGCGACGCCCTGGTCGCCACGGTGGGCGAGATGAAATACGAAGGCCCGCTGGTCGCCGCCGGCCTGATCGCCCTGGCCGCCGGCCCGGTGGGCGCGGTCATCGCCGGACTGGTGGCCGCCGGCGTCGGCGGCGTCGCCCTCAAGGGGGTGCTGGACGAGGTCGCCGCCATTCCCGATTCCGACGACTTCGTCCGGGCCCTGGCCGCCGGCAGCGTCATCTTGTGGGTCAGCGTCGAGACCGCCTCGGAGGAGGAACGGATCAAGACGCTGCTGGAAAGCAACGGCGGCACCAACATCCACATTTTCGAACGCGCCAGGGGCAAGCGGCACTGACCCGCCACGATCCGAGGAAGACACGTCATGGCAGCCATATTCAATACTCCGGCCAACGGTTCCGAGGACAAGGGCGTCAGCGCACTTGAACGCGACACCTTGCTGATGCACGCCTCGGGCCGGCCCGGCAAGATCGAGATCGTGCCGACCAAGCCGCTGGCCACCCAGCGCGACCTGTCGCTGGCCTATTCGCCGGGCGTCGCCTTTCCCTGCCTGCACATCGCCCGCGATCCGTCGCTGGCCTACGACTACACCGCCAAGGGCAATCTGGTGGCGGTGATCTCCAACGGCACCGCCGTGCTGGGGCTGGGCGACCTGGGCGCCCTGGCCGGCAAGCCGGTGATGGAGGGCAAGGCGGTTCTGTTCAAGCGCTTCGCCGACGTGGATTCCATCGACCTGGAGGTGGACACCCGGGACGTCGAGGAATTCGTCGGCGCGGTCCGCTATCTGGGGCCGAGCTTCGGCGGCATCAACCTGGAGGACATCAAGGCGCCGGAATGCTTCATCATCGAGCAGCGCCTGCGCGAACTGATGCCGATTCCGGTATTCCACGACGACCAGCACGGCACCGCCATCATCGCGGCGGCCGGCCTGATCAATTCGTGCGACCTCACCGGCCGCGACATGGCCAAAACCAGGGTGGTGGTCAATGGCGCCGGCGCCGCCGGCATCGCCTGCCTGGAACTGATCAAGGCCATGGGCGTCCGTCACGAGAACGTGATCCTGTGCGACACCAAGGGCGTCATCTACCAGGGCCGCACCGAGGGCATGAACCAGTGGAAGTCGGCCCACGCGGTTCCCACCGACGCCCGCACCCTGGCCGAGGCCCTGGACGGCGCCGACGTGTTCCTCGGCCTGTCGGTCAAGGGGGCGGTGACGCCCGAGATGGTCGCCGCCATGGCCGCCCGGCCCATCATCTTCGCCATGGCCAATCCCGATCCCGAGATCACGCCGGAAGAGGTCAAGGCGGTCAGGCCCGATGCCATCGTCGCCACCGGCCGCTCGGACTATCCCAACCAGATCAACAACGTGCTGGGCTTCCCCTATATCTTCCGGGGCGCGCTCGACGTCAGGGCGTCCACCATCAACGAGGCCATGAAGATCGCCGCCGCCAGGGCCATCGCCTCGCTGGCCCGCGAGGACGTGCCCGACGAGGTCGACGCCGCCTATTCCGGACGCCGCCTGCGCTACGGCCCCGACTACATCATTCCGGTGCCGTTCGACCCCAGGCTGATCTCCACCATTCCGCCCGCCGTCGCCAAGGCGGCCATGGACAGCGGCGTGGCCAGGAAGCCCATCATCGACATGGCGGCCTACAAGCGTGAACTGTCCGCCCGCCTCGATCCGGCCTCGGCCAGCATGCAGGCCATCACCGAGGCGGTTCGCGCCCACCCCAAGCGGGTCGTGTTCGCCGAGGGCGAGGAGGAGAAGCAGATCCGGGCCGCCGTCGCCTTCAGCAACGCCGGACTCGGCCACCCCATCCTGATCGGCCGCGAGGAGCGCATCCGCGAAACCATGAAGGCGATCGGCCTGCCGGCGGCGGAATCGCTCGAGATCGTCAATTCCCGCCTGTCGCCGCGCACCCGCGACTACACCGACATGCTGTACCGGCGCATGCAGCGCAAGGGGGCGCTGTACCGCGACGCCCAGCGGCTGGTCAACCAGGAGCGCAACATCTTCGGCGCCCTGATGGTGGACGCCGGCGACGCCGACGCCATGGTCACCGGCCTGACCCGCAATTACTGGCAGGCCTTCGAGGAGATCAAGAAGGTCATCGACCCGATTCCGGGCGAGCTGATGTTCGGCATGACCGTTTTCATCGCCAAGGGCCGGGTGGTGTTCGTCGCCGACACCACGGTGGTCGAGACGCCGACGCCGGAGCAACTGGCCGACATCGCGGTGCAGACCGCCCACAAGGCCCGTCAGATGGGGCATGAGCCCCGCGTCGCCATGATCAGCTATTCCACCTTCGGCAATCCCAGCAACGAGCGCGCCGACCGGGTGCGCCAGGCGGTGGAGATTCTCGACAGCCGCCGGGTCGATTTCGCCTATGACGGCGAGATGGGCGCCGACGTGGCGCTGGACCCGGAACTGCTGGGACACTACCCGTTCTCGCGCCTGAAGGAACCGGCCAACGTGTTGGTGATGCCGGGGCTCTATTCCGCCACCATCAGCTCGAAGCTGCTGCAAAAGCTGGGTGGCGCCAGCGTCATCGGCCCGATCCTGGTGGGGCTGTCCCGGCCGGTGCAGATCACCTCCATGGACGCCAGCGCCAACGACATCGTCAACATGGCGGTCCTGGCCTGCCATGACGCGCTGAAGTGACATGACCGGACGCCTTGTCCCGCTGGCGCTGCTGCTGTCGGCCCCCGCCGGAATGGTGCTGGCGGGGCTGGTGGTCCTTGGCCGGCTGGGCGGCGGCATCGCCTTCGCCGGCTGGGCGGCGGTGGCCGTCGCCATGGGGCTGATGGCGCGAAGCCATCTCGCCAAGCTCGACGCCCTGGCGCGCTGGATACGATCGCTGTCGCTGAACGACGAATCCGGACCGCCGCCGGGCCGCGACGACGCCGCCCTGGCCGAGACGGTGGCCGCCTTCGGCAGCCTGAAGCGCGAATGGCGGCAGCGCTCGGCCGAACTGGCGGAATCGGCCCGGCGCAACGAAAGCCTGCTGGACAACCTGCCCGATCCGCTGCTGCTGCTGGACGGCTCGCGCCGGGTGGTGCGGGCCAATCAGGCCGCCACCCGGCTGTTCGGCCGCGACCTGTCCGGCCGGGACATGGTCGCCGTGCTGCGCGATCCCCACCTGCTGGACGCCACCGAGGCGGTGCTGTCCGGCCGCGAGGTCATGCGGGAGTGCGAATTCTCGCAGCTGGCGCCGCTGGAGCGGGTGTTCCAGGCCCGCATCGAGCGCCTGGACGGCCACCCCGCCGATGGCGGGACCGCCATCCTGACGCTGCACGACCTGACCAGCATCAAGCGCATGGAGCGCATGCGGGCGGATTTCGTCGCCAATGCCAGCCACGAATTGCGGACGCCGCTGGCCGCCCTGTCGGGCTTCATCGAGACGCTGCAAGGCCCCGCCCGCGACGACGCCGAGGCGCGCGAGAGCTTCCTCGCCATCATGGCCGAACAGGCCGGCCGCATGAGCCGGCTGGTGGCCGACCTGCTGTCGCTGTCGCGCATCGAGCTGAACGAGCACACGCCCCCCGGCGAACGGGTCGACCCCGGCCACCTGCTGAACAGCGCCGCCCAGGCGCTGGCGCCGCTGGCCGCGGCCAAGGCCATCCGCATCGATCTCGACATCGCGCCCGATCTGGCGGCGGTGCCGGGGCAACCCGACGAACTGGCGCAGTTGTTCCAGAACCTGCTGGACAACGCCGTCAAGTACGGCCGCGACGGAACCGCGGTCGAGGTCGCCGCCGCCATGGCCGACGGCCTGCCGGCCGCCGCCGGCGTCCCCCTGCGCGCCGGCGGCGCCGTCAGGATCTCGGTCAGGGACCACGGCGAGGGCATCGCCCGCGAGCACCTGCCGCGCCTGACCGAGCGCTTCTACCGGGTCGACACCGCGCGGTCGCGCAAGCTGGGCGGCACCGGTCTCGGCCTCGCCATCGTCAAGCACATCGTCAACCGCCATCGGGGCCTGCTGGTGATCGACAGCGTCGTCGGCGAGGGCAGCACCTTCACCGTGTATCTGCCGGCGGCCTGAGCCACGCCGCGATCTCCGCCGCCCTGGCCCCGGCATCGCCATAGGGCACCGGCGGGGCCAGCCCCCAGACCGGCCTGGGCCACGCGGCGTCGGCGGCGAAGCGGGCGATGACGTGGACATGCAGCTGCTCGACCACGTTGCCGAGGGCGGCGACGTTGATGCGGTCGGGCGAAAGCATGGCGCGCAGGCCGGACGAGGCCGCCGCGATCTCCTCGGCCAGCACCGCCCGGTCGGCGGCGTCCAGGTCGGCGATCTCGGAAACGCCGGCGCGGCGCGGCACCAGGATCAGCCAGGGATAGGCGGACTCGTTCATCAGGACCACCCGGCACAGCGGCCAGTCGGCCACCGGGACGGTATCGGCCAGCAGCCGGGGATGGAGCGCGAACATGCCTGATTACTCCTCATTGCGTCGGCGCGGGTATTCGCGCTATCAAAACCACGAACCCTCGTAAGGTATTGCCCCAGATGCGCAGGAACCAATCGAATCCGCTGAGCCGCCTGTTTTCCGGCGTGGCGGTCACGTTGCTCTGCACCCTTATCCTGCTGGCCATCGCCGAATACGCTTCCGGCCTGGCCCTGAAGGCCATCCGCGACAAGCGGCCGTCCTTCTCGATCGCCTATACCGCCGAGGACATCCGCAAGCTCTACGACACCGACGATCCCACCCGCTACGCCCAGATCCTGTCGGAAAGCTGGCGCCAGTCCGACACCTTGTACAGCCCGTTCGTCGAGTACCGGATGACGCCCTATGCCGGCAAGCATTTCAACATCGTCGAGGACGGCTATCGCGCCAACGGCGCCGGCCCCCAGGACCTGAGGGCGGAAGGCCGCAAGGTCTTCGTCTATGGCGGCTCGACCGCCATGGGCATCGGCGTCGCCGACGACGAGACCATTCCCGCCTATGTGGAACAGGCGCTGAGGGCCGCCGGCCGCGACGACATCCAGGTGTTCAATTTCGGCGTGGTCTCGTACTATTCGACCCAGGAGCGCATCGCGCTCGAACGCCACCTGACCGCCGGGGTCAAGCCCGACGTGGCGGTGTTCATCGACGGCGTCAACGACTTCTACTACTGCACCATCCCCGACGTCAGCGCCTGGAACGAGCGGCTGATCCAGCTGACCCGGGCGCGTTCGCGCATGCCGCTGGCGCTGGAGCTGTCGCACCGCTCCAACGTGGTGCAGCTGGCCCGCCACCTGGGCGGCGACAGGTCGGTGTCGGTGCGCGAATGGGGCAGCTTCTGCGAGACCGAGGCCGATGTGGACAAGGTGGTCCACCGCCTGGACGCCAACCGCCGCATGATCGACGCCATCGCCGACCGCATGGGCTTCAAGGCGCTGTTCGTGCAGCAGCCGGTGCCGACCTATTCCTACGACAACCGCAAGCGCCCCTTCCCGGTCAAGGAGGAGATGCTGGGCTATCACATCAATTCGGCGCGCGGCTATCCCAAGATGGCGCAGATGCGGGCCGAAGGGCAGCTGTGGGACCGGAACCTGCTGTGGCTGGCGGAACTGGAGCCGGCCGACGGCAACGCCTATATCGACACCATCCATTACTCGCCGCGCTTCAACAAGGCCATCGGCGGACGCATCGCCGCCGCCATCCTGGAAAGCGGGCTGTAGCAGCGCCGTGGGGGCGTGGTGAAACGGTAAACACAGACGACTTAAAATCGTCCGGCCTCGGCCCTGCGGGTTCAAGTCCCGCCGCCCCCACCAATACGCAATCGGCCAGACCGCGGACGTTTCAACGCCTGCGCAATCCCGCCGCACTCGCGCGCCGCTCGTCGGCCTGGTCCCGTTGCCGTGGGTCCATAGCTTCTCCCCATTGCGCCGAAGCCGGCCCGTGCTATAAACCAGCCATGGCGAACGAGCGGGAGACGGGGGACGTGACGTGAGCGCCACCCCTATCATCAGCATCCTCAACGGCCCCAACCTCAACATGTTGGGAACGCGGCAACCCGAATTGTACGGGCGCGAAAGCCTTGCCGACATCGAGGCCCTGTGCCGCGGCCATGCCGCCGCCCTGGGCCTCGGCGTCGAATTCCGCCAGAGCAACCACGAGGGCGACCTTGTGACCTGGATACAGGACTGCCGGGGACGGGCGGCGGGCATCGTCATCAACGCCGGCGCCTATACCCACACCTCGGTGGCCATCCTCGACGCCTTGCTGGCGGCCGAAGTGCCGGCGGTCGAGGTGCACCTGTCCAACATCCACCAGCGGGATTCGTTCCGCCATCACTCTTACGTGGCCAAGGCGGCCAGGGGCATGATCTGCGGCTTCGGCAGCCACGGCTACGTCCTCGCGCTCGATGCGCTGGCCCGCCTGATCAAGGGAAGTTCACAGACATAATGGGCAACACGACTCCCATCGACAGCGAGATGGTGCGCACCCTTGCCGCCTTGCTCGACGAAACCAACCTCACCGAGATCGAATACGGCGTCGGCGACGTCAGGATCAGGGTGGCGCGGACCGCCGCCCCGGTCTCCGTCCATCATGGCCCGGCCATGGGGCATGTCGCCTCGCCGATGTCGCAGCAGGGCCAGGTCGCGGCCGCCAGCGACGCCGACCATCCCGGCGCGGTGACCTCGCCCATGGTGGGCGTCGCCTATCTGTCGCCCGAGCCCGGCGCCGCCAAGTTCATCAATCCCGGCGACATGGTGGCCGAGGGCCAGACGGTGATGCTGATCGAGGCCATGAAGACCTTCAATCCCATCCGGGCGCCCCGTGGCGGCAAGGTCATCCGCATCCTGGTCACCGACAGCCAGCCGGTGGAATTCGGCGAACCCCTGATGATCATCGAATAACGATGATGTTCGAAAAGGTCCTCATCGCCAATCGGGGCGAGATCGCACTGCGCATCCACCGCGCCTGCCGCGAGATGGGCATCCGCACCGTCGCGGTGCATTCCACCGCCGACAACGACGCCATGCATGTGCGCCTCGCCGACGAGGCCGTGTGCATCGGCCCGCCCCCGGCCCGCGAGTCCTACCTGAACAAGGCGGCGATTCTGTCGGCGGCCACCATCACCGGGGCCGACGCCATCCATCCCGGCTACGGCTTCCTGTCCGAGAACGCCGATTTCGCCCAGATGGTCGAGGAACACGGCTTCGTCTTCATCGGCCCGACGGCGGACCATATCCGCATGATGGGCGACAAGATCACCGCCAAGCAGGCGGCCCGGGATGCCGGCATTCCGGTGGTGCCCGGTTCGGCCGGCTCCATCGATTCCGAGGAACAGGCGCTGAGCGTCGCCGAGACGATCGGCTATCCGGTCCTGATCAAGGCCACCGCCGGCGGCGGCGGCAAGGGCATGAAGGTCGCCCGCAATCCGGACGAACTGATCGAATCCTGGAAGATGGCCCGCAACGAGGCCAAGGCCGCCTTCGGCAACGCCGACGTCTACATGGAAAAGTATCTCGGCAAGCCGCGCCATATCGAGATGCAGATCCTGGCCGACAATTACGGCGCCGTGGTGCATCTGGGCGAGCGCGACTGCTCGTTGCAACGCAAGCACCAGAAGGTGCTGGAAGAGGCGCCGTCGCCGGCGCTCAACACCGACCAGCGCGAACGCATCGGCAAGATCGCCTGTGACGCCATCGCCAAGCTGGGCTATCGCAACGCCGGCACCATCGAATTCCTGTTCGAGAACGGCGAGTTCTACTTCATCGAGATGAACACCCGCCTCCAGGTGGAGCACCCCATCACCGAGGCCATCACCGGCATCGATCTGGTGCGCGAGCAGATCCGCATCGCCGCCGGCGCGCCCCTGGGCTACACCCAGGCCGATGTCCGCTTTTCCGGCCACGCCCTGGAATGCCGGGTCAACGCCGAGGACCCGCAGACCTTCACCCCGTGCCCCGGCCGCATCGAGGGCTATCACGCCCCCGGCGGGCTGGGGGTGCGGGTCGATTCCGGACTTTATGCCGGCTATCGCATCCCGCCGCATTACGACAGCATGATCGCCAAGCTGATCGTCCACGGCAATTCCCGCAACGAGGCGCTGATGCGCCTGCGCCGGGCGCTGGGCGAATACGTGATCGAGGGGATCAAGACCACCTTGCCGCTGCACAACCGGCTGGTCCAGGATTCCGACTTCGTCAACGGCGATTACGACATCCACTGGCTGGAAAAGTGGGTGGAGCGGAATGCTCCATGAGATCGGTGGCGACCGCCATCGATCCCGTGGACCACTCCAGCCCGGCCGCGTCCGTGGCGGTTCATGCCGATTTCCACGCCGACGCGACGGGGCTTCCGGCCGGAACCGGGGCCTATGTGCTGTTGATCCGGCTTTCGGACCGCCTGCCCCTGACGCTGGCGGGACGTTCCGGGGTCATCACCCTGCCTCCGGGAAACTATCTGTATTGCGGCAGCGCCCATGGCCCCGGCGGCATCAAGGCCCGCGTGGGCCGGCACATGCGGCCGGACAAGGCCATCCGCTGGCATGTCGACCGGCTGACCACCGGGGGAACGGTGGCCGGAGCCTGGGTGTTTCCCGACGGGGATGAATGCGGGCTGGTGACCCTGCTGGCCGGCATGCCGGTGCCGGTGCCAGGATTCGGGTCCAGCGACTGCGGGACCTGCCCCAGCCACCTGCTGTCCTGGCCCGACGGCATGCCATTGCCGTTCAGCGACCCGCTCGTCCCGGCATCGACGCACCGGTAGTGAAAACTCGTGGAACGGAGCACCCGCCCATTGCCCGCGCCGTCCGACATCAGCGAAATCCAATGGTCGTGGGGACCGGGCCAGTCGGTGCTGGCCCTGCTGGCCGGCGGGCGGATCGTCGAACTGGCGATCGAACGTCCCGACCGCCTGCTGGGAACCGTCTGCCTGGGGCGGGTCTCGGCCGTTGACCGCTCGCTCGACGCCGCCTTCATCCAGTTGGGGCTGGGCGAGACGCCCGGTTTCCTGCCCGGCGCCAAGGCGAGGGGGCTGAACGACGGCCAGTCCCTGGTGGTCCGAGTCATCGCCGAGGCCAGGGCGGGCAAGGGGCCGAAATTGTCGACCGATCCCGGTGGGTGCCCGGCATCCATTCTCGAAGCCGCCGCGTCGGCCAGGATTCCGTCGCCGCTGTGGCGGCCGCATGTGCTGGAAACGCTGCTGGCCGCCCATCCCGGCGCCCGGCGGGTGGTTGTAAACGACGCCGCCGCCCTGGCCGAGGCCCGCCGTTTCTTTCCCGATGCCGCCCAGGCGCCGCTGTCCGACCTGGACGAAGCCGTCGAGGCCGCGCTGAATCCGGTGGTGGCGCTGCCCTCGGGGGGGCGGCTGGTGATCGAATCGACGGCGGCGCTGACCGCCATCGACGTGGATTCCGGGGCCGGCCGGCCGGCCGACGCCAACCGCGAGGCAGTGGCCGAAATCGCCCGACAGAGCCGGTTGCGGGGACTGGGCGGCCAGATCGTGGTGGATTTCGTCTCCGGCCCCAAGGGAACCCCCTACCGGATGGCGGCGGCGCTGAAAAAGGCGGTTGCCGCCGATCCGACTCCCACCCATGTCTTCGGGGTGTCGCCGCTGGGGCTGGTGGAAATGTCGCGGGAACGCCGGGGAATTCCCCTGGCCGACGTGCTGTGCCGGCGCTCACTGGTGGCTTCGGCCGACAGCCTGGCGCTGACGGCCCTGCGCCGGGTCCTGGCCGAGGCCGGATTGCGCCCGGCGGCGCGGCTGGGACTGGTGCTGGCGCCCGAGGTGTTCGCCGCCCTGGCCCGCCAGGGCGAGGCGCTGGCCGAGACCGAGCGGCGGCTGGGCCGCCCGCTGGCGCTGCGCCAGGATGCCGCCCGCGACCGTGACGACATCGTGATCGAGGATGCGCGAACATGACCACGGCCCCCGCCGCCGCCAAGCCCTGCCCCATCTGCGGCAAGCCCGCCGCCGAACCCCGTTACCGGCCGTTCTGCTCGGGCCGCTGCGCCGACGTGGACCTGAACCGCTGGCTGAGCGGGGTCTACAAGGTGGAAACCGACGAGGCCGCCGACGGCGAGGCGACCGACGGCGCCTGATCACCCACCCTTGCGCCGCTGTTCCAGCGCGGCGCGGACCTGCCCCAGTTCACGGCCCATCTTGCGGATGTCGTGCAGCAAGGTCTCCAGCACCAATATCACCAGGTCGGGGGTCTTGCCGATCTGAGCCTTCAGCGCCGCCATGGGAATGACCAGGCAGGTGGTGGCCTCGACCGCCATGGCCGAGGCCATGCGCGGTTCGTTGTCGATCAGCGCCATTTCGCCGAACACGCCGTTGGTCTTGATGGTTCCCAGCACCACCCGGGCGCCGTCGACGGTCTTGAAGATGGCGACGGTGCCGCTTTCCACCACATAGGCGACGTCGCCGCGGTCGCCTTCGGAAAAGATGACCTGGCCGGCGGCGAAGGTCTTGTGGCTGGTGCGTTCGGCGGTGGTCGGCCGGGGCGGCGGCGGAGGGGGCGCGGCGGCGGAGGGGGGAAGCTCGACCCCGATGGGAACCACCAGCGGCGGCGGCCTGGGCAGGGGCGGCGCCACCCGGCGTTCGGCGATTCCCGGCGGCGGCCTGGACAGCCCCCGACGGTCGGGGCCGATGAAGTCGGC
Organism: Magnetospirillum sp. SS-4; assembly: GCF_902729425.1. Lineage (GTDB taxonomy): Bacteria > Pseudomonadota > Alphaproteobacteria > Rhodospirillales > Magnetospirillaceae > Phaeospirillum. Next base: position 83,964 of record NZ_CACVCH010000125.1, read on the forward strand.
GGTCCGGATGAACGGCTTGGGGTTGACCAGGACGTTGCGCACCCGCCGGAACAGGGACTCGGCGGAAACCGGCTTGACCAGAAACTCGTTGACCCCGGCGCCCCTGGCCTCGACCACCACCTCCTTGGCGGCGTCCCCCGATACCATCAAGATGGCCACGTCGACACAGGCCACCATGTCGCCGCTGCGGACATAGCGGACGAAATCGATCCCGTTCATGGGCGACATGTCCTGATCGACGATGACCAGGTGGACCGGGGTATGACCGAGAATCTCCAGGCCGGCCGGGCCGTCGGCCGCTTCCAGGACGGTCTTGACGCCAAACGATTGCAGCCCTGTCCGGATGAACGAGCGGGCATAGCGGCTGTCGTCGATGATGAGCGCGGTGATCGGACTCAGGTCGACGTCGATTCGCATGCCGGTCAGCCTATTCCTGGAATTCGATCTTTCCGCCGGGCAGCAGGTAGAGCACCAGGGCGCGCCCCCCCTTGACGGTGGGACGGTGGGCCGAGCCGGGGCCGTAGACGCACCAGCCACGGCTCTTGCCGTCGAATTTGGCGGTCTCGTCCACCGGCATCACCAGGCAGACCTCGCCATCGGGATGACGGTGCAGCGGTCCGACCACCTCGGTCAGGTCGACCACGTCGACGCTGAGATCGCGGGTGTCGGGGGTGGCCTCGATCACCCGGCCGAAGCGGCGGCCGGCGCCGCCCTGCGAACACATCCAGCCGGCGGCGATGGCGTCATGGCAGGCCCGCTCGATGGTCCTTATCTCGGGGCTGGCTCCGGGGAAGCGCTGGTTGAGGGCGTCGGCCAGGGCGCGGTCGACCGGCTTGCCGGCGGTGAAGTCGATGACCGGGGCCATCAGGACGGCGAAGTCTTGCTGATTCATTCAGAACCCTCCAGCCTGGGCGCGCAGGCGCAGCAGGTGATCCGCCAAGGTGCAGGCCATCATGGCCTCGGCCACCGGCACCGCCCGAATGGCGACACAGGGATCATGGCGGCCCTTGGTGGAGACGTCCACCTCGTTGCCGTGAACGTCGATGCTTTTCTTCGGCGTCAGGATCGAACTGGTGGGCTTGACCGCCAGACGCACCACCACGTCCTGGCCGGTGGAGATGCCGCCCAGGATGCCGCCGGCATGATTGGACAGGAAGCGGACCCGGCCATCGCCGCCGATGCGCATCTCGTCGGCATTGTCCTCGCCGGACAGGGTGGCGGCCTCGAAACCGGCGCCGATCTCGACGCCCTTGACGGCGTTGATGCTCATCATCGCCTTGGCCAGATCGGCGTCGAGCTTGTCGTAGACCGGCGAGCCCAGGCCGACCGGAACGCCGCTTGCCACCACCTCGACCACGCCGCCGATGGACGATCCCGACTTGCGGATGGTGTCCAGGTAATCTTCCCAGTCCCGGGCCGCCTTGGCGTCGGGGCACCAGAACGGGTTGGCCGTGGTTTCCGCCCAATTCCAGGCGGCGCGGTCGATGGCGTGGCGACCCATGGCGACCATGGCGCCGCGAATGGAGATTCCGCCCGGCGCCAGGGCGTCCAGCACCTTGCGCGCCACCGCGCCGGCGGCCACCCGCATGGCGGTTTCCCGCGCCGAGGAGCGCCCGCCGCCGCGATAGTCGCGGATGCCGTATTTCTGCTGATAGACCCAGTCGGCGTGGCCGGGACGATAGGTGTCCCGGATCTCGCCGTAATCCTTGGAACGCTGGTCGGTGTTCTCGATCAGAAGGCCGATGGGAGTGCCGGTGGTCATCCCCTCGAACACGCCCGACAGTATCCTGACCGCGTCGGCTTCCTGCCGCTGGGTGGTGAAGCGGTTCTGGCCGGGCTTGCGCCGGTCCAGCCAGACCTGGATGTCGGCCTCGGCCAGCGGGATGCGCGACGGCACGCCGTCGACCACGCATCCGATCGCCGGCCCGTGGCTCTCGCCGAAGGTGGTGAAGCGGAACAGGTGGCCGAAGGCGTTGCCGGTCATGGTGGCCTTACACCACCGCGATGTCGGGGGCGTCCACCGCCTTCATGCCGACGACGTGATAGCCGCAATCGACGTGATGGGTCTCGCCCGACACACCGGACGACAGGTTGGACAGCAGATAGAGACCGGCGCCGCCGATGTCTTCCAGGGTGACGTTGCGTTTCAGCGGGCTGTTGTACTGGTTCCACTTCAAGATGTAGCGGAAATCGCCGATGCCCGACGCCGCCAGGGTCTTGATCGGGCCGGCCGACAGCGAGTTGACGCGGATGTTCTGGCCGCCCAGGTCGACGGCGAGATAGCGCACGCTGGCCTCCAGTGCCGCCTTGGCGACACCCATGACGTTGTAGTGCGGCATCACCCGCTCGGCGCCGTAATAGGTGAGCGTCAGCAGCGAGCCGCCGTCGGGCATCAGGGCCGAGGCGCGCCGCGCCACCGAGGTGAACGAGAACACCGAGATGTGCATCGAGGTCAGGAAGTTCTGGAGGCTGGTGTCGGCGTAGCGGCCGCGCAGTTCCTCCTTGTCGGAATAGCCGATGGCGTGGACGACGAAGTCCAGCTTGCCCCATTCCTTCTCGATGGCGGCGAACACCGCGTCGATGGAGGCTTCGTCCGCCACGTCACAGGGCAGCACCAGCTTGGAGCCGACACTTTCCGCCAGCGGCCGCACCCGCTTTTCCAGCGCCTCGCCCTGATAGGTGAAGGCGATCTCGGCCCCCTGGGCACAGGCGGCCTGGGCGATGCCCCAGGCGATGGAGCGATCGTTGGCGACGCCCATGACAAGGCCTCTCTTGCCGGCCATCAAGGGTGCGGGAGCGGTCATGAAAGTCCTCATTCGACGGAAGTGATCGGAATCGACGCCGCACGGAACGGCACCGGCTCCTACATACACGAAACAAGGGGAAGGGCAAAGCTGGATGCTGCCGCCGATCAGGCGGGGCGGCAGGGGCGAAAGTTAGACATTGACGTATTTGGTAAAAAGTTTTATCCATTTCGTGTTTTTGGGCAAAGGCGTTGTGCCGCGCCCTCAGCTGGTGGCCCTAATACCTGACGCAAGCCCAGGACAGGGGATCGCCCGCCACCAACCGCGTTCACGTAATGGGAGGATCAGTCTCATGTCTTGGAAGTCCATGCGCCGCGGCGCCCTTCGCACCCTGGCCGCCTCGGCCGCCACCCTGGCCCTGGCCACCGCCCTCGCCAATCCCGCCGACGCCAAGAGCGACCGGGTCCGCTGGTCGGTTCCCATCGCCTTCGGAACGAACCTGACCGCGCTTGGCGACACCCTGCCGTGGGTGGCCAACAGCCTGACCCAGATGTCCGACGGCAAGATCAAGTTCGAGATCTTCGAACCCGGCAAGCTGGTTTCCGGCATCGAGATCTTCGATGCGGTGTCGTCGGGCAAGGTGGACGCCGGCTATTCCTGGATGGGCTACGAGCAGGGCAAGGTCCCGGCCTCGGTGCTGTTCGGCGCGGTGCCATTCGGCATGGAGCCGTGGGAATTCATGGCGTGGATGTACAACGGCGGCGGCGACGCCCTGCTGAAGGAAGTCTACGCGCCGCACAACGTGGTGCCGGTGTTCTGCGGCATCATCAGCCCGGAAACCGCCGGCTGGTTCCGTTTCGAGATCAAGTCGCTGGACCAGATCAAGGGGCTGAAGATGCGGGCCGCCGGCCTGGGCGGCAAGGTGCTTCAGAAGGTGGGCGCCTCGGTCACCGTGCTGCCGGGCGGCGAACTGTTCCAAGCGCTGGAAAAGGGCGTGCTGGACGCCACCGAGTTCTCGCTGCCGTCAGTGGATCAGCAGCTTGGCTTCTACAAGGTCGCCAAGTTCAATTACTTCCCCGGCTGGCACCAGCCCTACACCGCCCAGTACCTCTACGTGAAGAAGGCTGCGTGGGATGATCTGGCCCCCAACGCCCGCGCCCAGATCGAGACCGCCTGCACCGCCGGCGTCACCATCTCGCTGGCCAAGGCCGAGGCCCTTCAGGGCGGGGTGATCAAGCAGTTCGAGAAGGAAGGCGTCAAGGCGGTCAAGCTGAACGACGACATCCTGCACGCGCTGAAGAAGGCTTCCGACGAGGTCATGGCCGAGGAATCCGGCAAGAGCGCCGAGTTCAAGAAGGTGCTGGAGTCGCAAAAGGCGTTCTCCGCCGTCTACGCCACCTGGAAGGACCTGGGCTACCTGCCCCGCGACTGGAAGTAATCCTCCCCGGCCTCCGCGCCCGAAGGCTCCCACGGCCTTCGGGCGCGGCATCTTGGAGACACACGTCATGAGTTCCGCATCCAAGGGACATGCCGAATCCTTGCCCGAGACCGCCATTTCGCGGGCCATCGGCCGCCTCATCACCGTCATCGGGGAAAGTTCTTCCTGGCTTTGGCTGGTCCTGGTCCTGGTGATCATCGGCCAGGTCCTGCTGCGCTACGTATTCGGCCAGGGATCGATCCTGCTGGAAGAGTTGCAGTGGCACATCTACGGAATCGGCTTCCTGCTGGGAGTCGGCTACTGCCTGCAAGCGGACCGCCATGTGCGCATCGACGTGGTCGCCGAGAAATTCAGCCCCCGCACCCGCGCCGGCATCGAGATCGCCGGCATCGCGATCTTCCTGCTGCCCTTCGCCATCGGCGTGATGATCGAGGGCGGCAAGCTGGCCTATACCGCCTGGCACCTGAACGAGATCTCGGCTGCTCCGGGCGGCCTGTCCCATCGCTGGGTGATCAAGTCGTTCATTCCCCTGGGGTTCGGCCTGATCGCGCTGGCCGCCTTCGCCCGCCTGACCCGCTGCGCCGCCCTGCTGTTCGGCTTCCCCAAGCCGATATCCCGCGATTGAGGGGAGCCGTCATGGAACCGTTTCAGATTCTCGTCACCCTTTATCTGGTGACCTTCATCGCCCTGCTGTTCACCGGCTTTCCCATCGCCTGGATCCTGGGCGGCCTGTCCATCGCCTTCACCGGCATCGGCATCGTGCTGGCCCATTCCTTCGACGTCGACACCTTCCTGCTGAACGACTGGTCCGACTTCGCCATCATCTCGGACCGCATCTGGGCCCAGGTCGGCAACTGGGTGCTGGTGGCCCTGCCCATGTTCATCTTCATGGGCCAGATGCTGGACCGCTCCGGCATCGCCGAGATCATGATGAACAATTTCGTCCGCGCCTTCGGCCGCGTGCGGGGCGGGCTGGCGCTGACCGTGGTGCTGATCGGCGTGCTGCTGGCAGCCTCGACCGGCATCGTCGGCGCCTCGGTGGTGCTGCTGGCCATGATGTCGATCCCGATCATGGAGCAGCACCGTTATTCCAAGGAGCTGGCCACCGGCGTGGTCGCCGCCTCCGGCACGCTGGGCATCCTGATCCCGCCCTCGATCATGCTGGTGCTGATGGCCGACCAGCTGTCGCTGTCGGTGGGCGACCTGTTCATGGGCGCCATGATCCCCGGCGTCGGACTGGGCCTGTTCTACGCCGCCTACGTGGTGGTGCTGGCCAATCTGAAGCCCAAGATGGCCCCCATTCCCACCGACATCCCGCCGATGGACATCAAGGCGGTGCTGGCGGTGATCTGGGCGATCGTGCCGGCCGCCGGCCTGATCCTGGCGGTGCTGGGCACCATCTTCTTCGGCGTCGCCACGCCGACCGAGGCATCGGGGGTCGGAGCCTTCGGCGCCCTGCTGCTGGCCGCCGCCAACCGCAAACTGAACCTGAAGGTGCTGCGGGAAGCCTGCATCGAGACCATGCACACCACCTGCTTCATCTTCGGCATCTTCATCGGCGCCACCGCCTTCTCGCTGGTGATGCGCTCTCTGGGCGGCGACGAGTTCATCGGTGAATTGCTGAAGTCGCTGCCGTTCGGCCCTTCCGGCGTGGTTGTGTTCATCCTGCTGGTCGCCTTCCTGCTGGGCTTCTTCCTCGACTGGCTGGAAATCACCCTGATCATGCTGCCGCTGGTGGCGCCGGTGGTGAAGTCGCTGGGCTTCGATCTGACCTGGTTCGTGGTCATCTTCGCGGTGACGCTGCAAACCTCGTTCCTGACGCCGCCGGTGGGCTTCTCGCTGTTCTACCTGAAGGGCGTCTGTCCCCCATCCATCACCATCGGCCACATCTATCGCGGCGTCATCCCCTTCGTCCTGCTGCAACTGTCCATGATCGTCGCCTGCTTCTACTGGCAGGATCTGATCCTGTGGCTGCCCAAGCAGGTCTATGGCGGCGGCTGAGATCCATCCGGAGTACGAATCATGCCCTATCTCGACATCATGGTGCATCTCGACCGCGGCCGGCATTCCGAGACCCGCCTCGACCTGGCCGCCGGCCTGGCCGCCGGCCTGGGGGCGGGGCTGATCGGATTGCGGGTCGAAAGCCACCCCCACGTTCCCGAGACCTTCCGCGCCGCCATCCGGCCGGAGGCGCTGAAGATGCAGGCCGACGCCATCGCCGCCGATTCCCGGCGGATCGAGGATGGCTTCCGCGCCGCCGCCGCCGCCCGCGGTCTGAAGGTGGAATGGTGGCTGGAGCAGACCGAGACCGAACTGGCCATCGAGCGGGTGTGCCGCCGCGCCCGTCACGCCTCGCTCGCCGTGCTCGGCCAGCAGGCCAGGGACGGCGAGGAGGAACTGCCGGGCGGCGACCTGCTGCACGCCGTGCTGCTGGGCAGCGGCCGGCCGGTGCTGGTGGTGCCGGATGCCGCGACGGCCCCGGTGCCGGGGCGGCGGGTGGCGGCGGCCTGGAACGGCACCCGTGAATCCGCCCGCGCCCTGGCCGACGCCATGCCCTTGCTGGCGGCGGCCGAGGCGGTGCTGGTGGTCCAGGTCGGCGGCGGCGATTCCGAAAGCCTGTCGGAGATCAAGCGCCATCTGGTCCGCAACGGCGTCAACGCCGAGGCCAGGGCGGCGACGCCCGCCGGCCACGACGTGGGCGGGGCCATCCTGGCCGCCGCCGCCGAATTCTCGGCTGATCTGCTGGTCATGGGCGGCTACGGCCATTCCCGCATGCGGGAAGTGGTGCTGGGCGGCGCCACCGCCCATGTGCTACGTCATGCGAACATCTGCCTGCTGATGTCGCATTGACGCCAAGCCCCGGGAGTCGTCGCCATGCCTGCCATCCTGATCATCGGAGCCAGCCGCGGGCTGGGCCTGGAATTCGTCCGCCAGTACGCCGCCGACGGCTGGCGGGTGCTGGCGACGGTGCGCGACCCGCTCAAGGGCCGCGCCGTTTCCGACGCGGGGGCCGAGGTCTATGTCTGCGATGTCGGCGATTGCGCCTCCATCGCCCGGCTGGCGGCGGCGCTTGTCGATATCCGCCTGGACGTGGTCTTGCACAACGCCGGCATCTACGGTGAAAATCAGGGTCTGGGGCAGGTGGAGGCCGAGGCCTTCATGACGGTGATGCGCATCGACGCCCTGGCGCCACTTCTGACCGCCCAGGCCCTGGCCGGCCGGCTGGGCGAAGGGGGGATCTTCGCCGCCGTGTCGTCCAACATGGGCTCCATGGCCGACAATTCGTCGGGCGGCTCCTACGCCTACCGGGCCGCCAAGGCGGCGCTGAACATGGTCGTCCGCAACCTGTCCATCGACCTGGCGCCAAAGGGCGCGCGGGCGGTGGCGCTGTCGCCGGGCTGGGTGCGGACCGACATGGGCGGCCCCGACGCGCCGCTGGAGGCGCCCGAGGCGGTGGCCGGACTGCGCAAGGTTCTGGCCGGGCTGTCGGAACGCGACAACGGCCGCATGATCCATTACGATGGACGCATCCTGGAGTGGTAGGGAGGCGCCAGATGAGCGACGACGTTGAATTCTACTTCGACTTCTCGTCCCCATACGGCTATTTCGCCTGCCTGCGGGTGGACAAGGCGCTGTCCCGGTTCGGCCGGAAGGTGGCGTGGAAACCGATCATGATCGGATCGGCCTTCAAGGCGTCGGGCAACCTGCCGCTGGTGGACCAGCCGCTGAAGGGCATCTATTCCCGCCATGACTGGGACCGCATGGGCCGCCTGCTGAAGGTCCCCTACCGCATGCCCGACCGGTTTCCGGTGGCGTCGCTGCCGCCGTCCCGGGCCTTCTGGTGGCTGGACGGGCGGGACCCGGCCCTGGCCCGGCGGTTCGCCCTGGCGGTCTATCACGCCTATTTCGCCGAGAACCGCGATATTTCCGAAACCGCCATTACCCTGGACATCGCCGGATCGCTGGGCGTCGACACCGCGGCGCTGCAGGCGGCGCTGCAAGACCCCGCCTGCAAGCGACGCCTGAAGGACGAGACCGAGGCCGCCATCGACAAGGGGGTGTTCGGCTCGCCGTTCTTCATCGTCGACGGCGAGGGGTTCTGGGGCGCCGATCGGCTGGACATGGTGGCCGAATGGCTGGAACGGGGCGGCTGGTAGGAACCGGCCGCACGGGCGCGGCCCCCCGCCCCGTCCGGGGCGTCAGTGAGCGAAGATGTCCTCTTCCTCCCAGCCGGCCAGGTCGAGCTCGGCCCGGTCGGGCAGGAAGGCGAAGCAGGCCTCGGCCAGGGCGCGGCGGCCCTCGCGGTCCAGCAGGGTCTCGAACCGTTCCTTCAGCTGATGCAGATAGAGAACGTCCGAGGCGGCATAGGCCAGCTGATCCTGGCTGAGGGAGGCGGCCCCCCAATCCGAGCTTTGCTGCACCTTGGACAGATCGATCCCCAGGAATTCCTTGCACAGGGTCTTGAGGCTGTGGCTGTCGGTATTGGTCCGGGTCAGCTTGGAGGCGACCTTGGTGCAGAACACCGGGGCGCAGCGCACGCCGAGATGGCGGCGGATCATCGCCAGATCGAAGCGGGCGAAGTGGAACAGCTTCACCACCTTGGGATCGGCGAACAGCCGGACCAGATTGGGCGCGTTCCAGCTGGGCCCGGGGAAGTGGACCACATGGGCGTCGCCGTTGCCGTCCGACAACTGGATCACGCACAGGCGGTCGCGATGAAGCTTGAGCCCCATGGTCTCGGAATCGATGGCGACCACCGGGCCGAGGGCCACATCCGCGGGAAGGTCGTTGACATGGTAGAATACGGTCACGGTCCGCTCCGTTGCTATCCCAGGGGGGAGAGTGGCTCCGCGTCCGTCATCTCCATCGCTCCCACCCCGTCGTCATCGAAAGGGTGGGAGGGAGATGGTGCCCAGGAGAAGACTCGAACTTCCACGACATCACTGCCACACGGACCTGAACCGTGCGCGTCTACCAATTCCGCCACCTGGGCAGGTAGCCTCTCGAACAGCCAAGCCGTCCGAGGCGCGAAGAAATATGCGACCCGGCCCGCCGTGTCAACGGTGATTTCACATCGATTTTCGATTTCCTTGCGCGCGGCCTTTACAGGTTTCCGTCTTATGGGCTAGCTTCCCACCCGAATGTGGGGGAATGGCGACAGCCGTCCTCATGACGACAGGAGGGGTGCGGATGACTCGGCGTCTGGTCACGGTGTTCGGAGCTTCGGGATTCATCGGCCGGACGCTGGTGCGCCGGCTGGCCGCCCAGGGCTGGGTGGTGCGGGCCGCCGTCCGCGACCCCATCGCCGCCGAGTTCCTGAAGCCCATGGGCGATGTCGGCCAGGTGACGCCGCTGCGCGCCGACATCAACGACGCCAAGGCGGTGGCCATGGCGGTGGCCGGGGCCGACGCGGTGGTCAATCTGGTCGGCATTCTCTATGAAAGCGGCCGCGCCACCTTCGAGGCGACCCACGTCAAGGGCGCCGCCAACGTCGCCGCCGCCGCCAAGGCCGCCGGAGTGCCCCGTCTGGTCCAGATGTCGGCGCTGGGCGCCGACCGCAATTCCGAATCCGCCTATGCCCGCAGCAAGGCCGGCGGCGAGGAGGCGGTGCTGGCCGCCTTCCCCGGCGCCACCATCATCCGCCCCTCGGTGGTGTTCGGCCCCGACGACGATTTCTTCAACCGCTTCGGCAAGATGGCGATGATCTCGCCGGTGCTGCCGGTGTTCACCGCCGATGGCTTCAAGCCGGTCTGCCGCGACGGCGTCTGCGCCATCGACCTGTTCGGCTCGGGCGGCCCCATTTTCCAGCCGGTCCATGTGGGCGACGTCGCCGCCGCCATCCTGGCGGTGCTCGACGATTCCCGCCTTGCCGGCAAGATCTACGAGCTTGGCGGCCCGCGCCGCTATTCCATGAAGGAGATCATGGAACTGGTCAACCGGACCACCGGCCACCGCCGCATGCTGGTGCCGGTTCCGTTCGGCCTCGGCATGCTGAAGGCCACCTTCCTCCAGATGCTGCCCAAGCCGATGCTGACCAGGGATCAGGTCAAGCTGATGAAGGTCGACAACGTGGTGCGCGGGGGCAAGCCGGGACTGGCCGAACTGGGCATCGCCCCGGTGGCGGCTGAGGTCATCCTGCCGCTCTACATGAAGCGCTACGGCCGGCCGGGCGCGCCCGAGGCGGCGGCGTAGGCTACGCCCGAACCCACAGCGCCCAGACCAGGGCGCCCAGGCCGAACAGGATGCGCAGCACGGCCAGGGGCGCGAAGCTCCGGCGCTCGACCCATGCCATCATGCCGGCCACCGCCAGTAGCGAGACCGCCCCCGCCGCCGCCGCCGCGATCGCCAGGTCGGCGGACAGGATCACTTCGGTTCGCCGGGACAAGGTCCAGAAGGTGAAGCCGGCATGGCCCAGGATCAGGGGCATGGCCAGCAGCAGCGAAAACCGGGCCGCCGCCTGACGTTCCCACCCCAGCAGGCGGGCCATGGTGATGACGGCGCCGGTCCGCGACACCCCCGGAATCAGCGCCGCGATCTGAAGCAGCCCAAGACCGGTCGAACTGGCGAAGCCCATGTGCTCGATCCGGCGCACCGTCACCCCCAGCTTGTCGCAGGCCAGCAGCAGGACGCCGCCGCCGAGAATGAGGGCGGAGACGGTGACCGGCCCGATCAGGCCGGCGGCCCGGTCGATCAGGTACCATCCCGCCACCGCTGCCGGGACGGTGCCGGCCAGGACATGGAGGAACAGACGCGAACCGCTATCCGGCTTGCCCTTCAGCAGCCGCCAGATGCCGGCGGCCATGCCCCCGACGTCGCGCCAGAAATAGACAGCCAGAGCCAGCAGAATGCCGACATGGGCGGCGACGGACAGGGCGGCGCGGCCTTCGGGGGTGCCGGCGAGCATGGGCAGGGCGGCCAGATGCCCGGAGGCCCCCAGCGGCAGCGCCTCTCCCAACCCCTGAATCAGGGCGATCAGCAATACGTCGAATAACGTCAAACCGGTATCCCCCCGATGCGACCCGTTCTTATACCACCGCCTGGGGGCAACCTGAAAGGGGAACGGGAAACGACCGGAATGGGACTAAAATATCTGCCTCTGCGGATAAGTCCGGAATATCATGCCGCCACCTGCAGATACCCCTGCACAATAGGTCAGCGTTGCTGACGCATATAGCTGATTTCAATTGAACGGACGCATCGCCTGACGTAACATCCGGCCATCCGCCTCCGGAGGACTCCGCCATGCCCCGCAAGATGCTGCAATTCACCCACCTTCCCCAGCGCCAGCCGGACAAGCGCGGCGCGGCGGAACGGCGCGGCGATTTCGGCGAGATCAGCAAGGCCTTCACCGAATCCTCGGCCGGCGAGCAATCATCGCGTTGCGAGCAATGCGGCATCCCGTTCTGCTCCATCCACTGTCCGCTGGGCAATAACATTCCCGACTGGCTGATGCTGGTGGCCGCCGGGCGGATGGAGGAGGCCTACGCGGTATCGTCGGCCACCAACACCTTCCCCGAGATCTGCGGCCGCATCTGTCCCCAGGACCGGCTGTGCGAGGGGTCCTGCGTGCTGGAGCAGTCCAGGCATGGCAACGTCACCATCGGCGCGGTGGAAAAGCACATCACCGAGACCGCCTTCGCCGAGGGCTGGGTGCGGCCGGCGCTGCCCGCCATCGAACGGGGCGATTCCATCGGCATCGTCGGCGGCGGCCCCGCCGGACTGGCGGCGGCCGAGGCGTTGCGCCGCAAGGGCCACGGCGTCACCGTCTACGACCGCCACGACCGCATGGGCGGATTGCTGATCTACGGCATCCCCGGCTTCAAGCTGGAGAAAAGCGTGGTGGAGCGGCGCATCCGCCTGCTGGCCGAATCCGGCGTGCGCTTCGTCACCGGCACCGCCATCGGCCGCGACGTCCCGTTCGATGAATTGCGCGCCCGTCACGACGCGGTGCTGATCGCCACCGGGGTCTACAAGGCCAAGCCGCTGGGAATTCCCGGCGACGACCTGCCCCATGTCCATGCCGCGCTGGATTACCTGATCGCCCAGAACCGCCGCGACCTGGGCGATTCCGTCCCCCTGCTCGACGCCAGGGGCAAGGATGTCGTGGTGATCGGCGGCGGCGACACCGCCATGGATTGCGTGCGCACCGCCATCCGCCAGGGCGCCAAATCGGTGAAGTGCCTGTATCGCCGCGACCGCGCCAACATGCCCGGCAGCAAGCGCGAGGTCAGTCATGCCGAGGAGGAAGGCGTCGAATTCGTCTGGATGGCGACGCCCGAGTCGATCACCACCGAGGGGGTTCGCGCCAACCGCATGCATCTCGGCATGCCGGACGCCTCCGGCCGCCAGAGCCCGGTGGTGATCGAGGGCTCGGCCTTCACCCTGCCCGCCGGCATGGTCATCGCCGCCCTGGGCTTCGACCCCGAGGAGATGGCGATCCCCGGCCTTGCCCTCAGCGCCTGGGGCACCATCGAGACCGACGACGGCCTGATGACCAGCCTGGACGGCGTGTTCGCCGCCGGCGACATCAAGCGCGGCGCCTCGCTGGTGGTTTGGGCCATCAAGGACGGTCGCGACGCGGCCGAATCCATCCACCGCTATGTCAGCGCAAAGACCGCCCAGGCGGCGGAGTAGGAAAACGCCATGTCCGATTTCATCGCCGAATACCTCGCCAACCAGGCCATTCTCGAAGCGGCCGGCATCGACACCGCCCCCCGCGACGCCTGTGGCGTCGGCATGGTCGCCGCCCTGGACGGAAAGGCGCGGCGCGACGTGGTGGTGGCCGGCATCGAGGCATTGAAGGTGCTGTTCCATCGCGGCGCGGTCGACGCCGACGGCAAGACCGGCGACGGTGCCGGCATCCATGTCGAGATTCCGCAGGATTTCTTCAAGGCCCATATCCGCCACCAGGGCCACGAGCCGGTGGCCGGCCATCTGGCGGTGGGCATGGTGTTCCTGCCCAAGACCGATCTGGGGGCGCAGGAGCGCTGCCGCTGCATCGTCGAGACCGAGATTCTCAATTTCGGCTACACCATCTATGGCTGGCGCCAGGTGCCGGTGGACGTCGCCGTCATCGGCGAGAAGGCCAACGCCACCCGCCCCGAGATCGAGCAGATCATGGTGGCTAACACCCTGGGCACGCCGGAGGACCGGTTCGAGGCCGACCTGTTCATCATCCGCCGCCGCATCGAGAAGCGGGTGCTGGCCGAGCACGTCACCGACTTCTACATCTGCTCGCTGTCGTGCCGCTCGATCATCTACAAGGGCATGTTCCTGGCCGAACAGCTGACCACCTTCTATCCCGACCTGCTGGACGAGCGCTTCGTGTCGCGCTTCGCCATCTATCACCAGCGCTATTCCACCAACACCTTTCCGACCTGGCGGCTGGCGCAGCCGTTCCGCATGCTGGCCCACAACGGCGAGATCAACACCCTGACCGGCAACATCAACTGGATGAAGGCGCACGAGCCCCGCATGGAGCACGAGGTCTTCGGCCAGGCCATGGACGATCTGAAGCCCGTGGTCCAGCCGGGCGGATCGGATTCGGCGGCGCTGGACAACGTGTTCGAGGTGATGTGCCGCGCCGGCCGGCCGGCGCCGCTGGTCAAGCAGATGCTGATTCCGGAATCCCTGGGTTCCAACGCCATGATGCCCGAGGCGCACCGCACCTTCTTCGGCTACTGCAATTCGGTGATCGAGCCGTGGGACGGCCCGGCCGCCATCTGCGCCACCGACGGCGCCTGGGCGGTGGCGGGCGTCGACCGCAACGGCCTCAGGCCCATGCGCTTCACCATCACCCGGGGCGGGCTGCTGATCCTGGGGTCCGAGACCGGCATGGTCAAGGTGGCCGATTGCGACGTGGTCGAGAAGGGCCGGGTGGGACCGGGCCAGAGCATCGCCGTCGAGTTGGGCTCCGGCCGCCTGTACCGCGACCGCGAGATCAAGGACGTGCTGTCGGCGCGCAAGGATTACGGCGCCTGGGTCAAGCGCATCACCGAGCTGGATTCCCTGGTCAGGACCGGCGCGCCCGAGCCGGCCGAGCTGTCGTCGGAGGAATTGCGCCGCCGTCAGGCCGCCTACGGCCTCACCATGGAGGACATGGAACTGATCCTCCAGCCCATGGTCGAGGAGGCCAAGGAGGCGGTGGGCTCCATGGGCGACGACACACCCTTGGCGGTGCTGTCCGAGGGCTATCGCGGCCTGCACCACTTCTTCAAGCAGAACTTCAGCCAGGTCACCAACCCGCCGATCGATTCCTTGCGCGAATCCCGGGTGATGAGCCTGCGCACCCGGCTCGGCAATCTCGGCAACATCCTGGACGAGGATGAAAGCCAGTGCGACCTGCTGCAACTGGAAAGCCCGGTTCTGTCCAACGCCGAGTTCGCCGCCATGCGCAAGCACATGGGCGAACTGGCCGGAACCGTCGACTGCACCTTCGATCCCCGGGGCGGCGACAACGCGCTGAAGGAGGCCCTGAGCCGGGTGCGCAACGAGGCCGAGGACAAGGTCAGGGGCGGCTGCACCCACCTGATCCTCACCGACGAGGCGGTGGGGCCGGACCGCGCCCCCATTCCGATGATCCTGGCCGCCGGCGGCGTCCATTCCCATCTGGTGCGGGAATCGCTGCGCACCTGGACCTCGCTCAACGTCCGGTCGGGCGAGTGCCTGGATGTGCATTACTTCGCGGTGCTGATCGGCGTCGGCGCCACCACCGTCAACGCCTATCTGGCGCAGGAAGCCATCGCCGAGCGCCAGCGGCGCGGCCTGTTCGGCGCCATGGCGCTGGAGGAATGCGTGCGGCGCTACAAGTACGCCCTGGACCAGGGACTGCTGAAGATCATGGCCAAGATGGGCATCTCGGTGGTCAGTTCCTATCGCGGCGGCTACAACTTCGAGGCGGTGGGCCTGTCGCGCACCCTGGTGGCCGAGTTCTTCCCCGGCATGACCTCCCGCATTTCCGGCATCGGCCTCACCGGCATCCAGAAGAAGACCATCGAGCAGCACGGCACCGGCTTCGCCGGCGCGGCCCCGGTGCTGCCCATCGGCGGTTTCTACCGCTTTCGCCGGGGCGCCGAGGCCCATTCCTTCGACGGCACCCTGATCCACCTGTTGCAGATGGCGGTGGCCGACGATTCCTACGCCCTCTACAAGAAATATTCCGAGGGCATGCGGCGCCTTCCCCCCATCACCATCCGCGACCTGCTCGACCTGCGGCCGGCGCCCCAGTCCATCAGCCTGGACGAGGTGGAAAGCATCACCGAGATCAGGAAGCGCTTCCTGACCCCCGGCATGAGCCTGGGGGCGCTGAGCCCCGAGGCGCACGGAACCCTGAACATCGCCATGAACCGCATCGGCGCGAAAAGCGTGTCGGGCGAGGGCGGCGAGGTCCGCGACCGCTACCGCCCGCGTCCCAACGGCGACAACGCCAATTCGGCGGTCAAGCAGATCGCGTCCGGCCGCTTCGGCGTCACCGCCGAATACCTGAACATGTGCCGCGAGATCGAGATCAAGGTGGCCCAGGGCGCCAAGCCCGGCGAGGGCGGCCAGTTGCCCGGCTTCAAGGTCACCGCCGAGATCGCGGCGCTGCGCCACGCCACGCCGGGCGTCATGCTGATCAGCCCGCCGCCCCACCACGACATCTATTCCATCGAGGACCTGGCCCAGCTGATCTACGACCTGAAGCAGATCAACCCCGAGGCCCGCGTCACCGTCAAGCTGGTGAGCCGCTCCGGCATCGGCACCATCGCCGCCGGCGTCGCCAAGGCCAAGGCCGACACCATCCTGATCTCCGGCCATGTGGGGGGCACCGGCGCCAGCCCGCAGACATCGATCAAGTTCGCCGGCCTGCCGTGGGAACTGGGCCTGTCGGAAGCGCATCAGGTGCTGACGCTGAACCGCCTGCGCCACCGGGTGAAGCTGCGCGCCGATGGCGGCCTCAAGACCGGCCGCGACATCGTCATCGCCGCCATGCTGGGGGCCGAGGAATTCGGCATCGGCACCACCTCGCTGATCGCCATGGGCTGCATCATGGTGCGCCAGTGCCATTCCAACACCTGCCCGGTGGGGGTCTGCACCCAGGACCCGGCGCTGCGCCAGAAGTTCGGCGGCAGCCCGGAAAAGGTGGTGAACCTGTTCAGCTTCATCGCCGAGGAGGTCCGCGAGATCCTGGCCGGCCTGGGCGTGCGCTCGCTGGCCGAGGTGATCGGCCGCACCGACCTGCTATGCCAGGTCAGCCGCGGCGCCTCGCATCTCGACGACCTCGACCTCAATCCGCTGCTGGCCCAGGCCGACACCGGCGGCTTCCCGCGCTATTGCGCCGAGGAAACCGGCAACGCCGTGCCCGAGACCCTGGACGCCCGCATGATCGTCGACGCCCGCCCGGCGCTCGACGACGGCGAGAAGATGCAACTGGACTACAACGTCCGCAACGTGGAACGCGCCATCGGCACCAAGCTGTCCCATAAGATCTTCAAGAAGCACGGCATGGCCGGCCTCGCCCCCGGCCAGGTCACCGTGCGGCTGCGCGGCTCGGCCGGGCAAAGCCTGGGCGCCTTCGCCGTCCAGGGGCTGACCCTGGAAGTGTTCGGCGATTCCAACGATTACGTGGGCAAGGGCCTGTCCGGCGGCACCATCATCGTGCGGCCGCCGGTGGCCGCACGGCTGAAAAGCCAGGACAACACCATCATCGGCAACACCGTTCTCTACGGCGCCACGGCGGGCAGGCTGTTCGCCGCCGGCCAGGCGGGCGAGCGCTTCGCCGTCCGGAATTCCGGCGCGGTGGCGGTGATCGAGGGCTGCGGCTCCAACGGCTGCGAATACATGACCGGCGGCACCGCCGTGATCCTGGGGGCGGTGGGGGCCAACTTCGCCGCCGGCATGACCGGCGGCATGGCCTTCGTCTACGATTCCGACGCCAGCTTTCCCAGGCGGGTCAATCCCGACACGGTGGTCTGGCTGCGCCCCGAGGCCGCCCATTGGCAGGATGTGCTGAAGGCGCTGGTCAAGGAACACGCCGAGGTCACCCAATCGGCGTGGGCCGAGGCCATCCTGGCCGATTGGGATCGCGAGCTTCTCAAGTTCTGGCAGGTGGTGCCCAAGGAAATGCTGAACCGGCTGGAACACCCGGTCAGCCGCGAGGCCATCGCGGCGGCGCAATAGCCTTCGTCCGTCAGTACAGGTGCTGGCCGCCGGTGACGAACACCTCGCTGCCGGTGACGTAGGCGAAATCGTCGCCGCACAGGCGGAACACCGTGCCGGCGACGTCCTCCGGCGTGCCCATGCGTTCCAGCGGGATGCGCGGCACCAGCGCCTCGTATTCCGGCGAGATCATGGCGGTGCGGATCTCGCCTGGGGCCACCGCGTTGACCCGCACCCCCAGTTGCGCCATCTCGGCCGCCATCTCGCGAGTCAGGCCGGACAGCGCCGCCTTGGAGGTGGAATAGGCCGACCCGGCGAAGGGGTGGACGTAATGGCCGGCGATGGAGGTGATGTTGACGATGGCCCCCTTGCCGCGATGAAGCGCGCTGGCGAAGCCCCGGGCCAGGCGCAACGGCGCGAAGAAATTCAGCTCGAACACGTCCTTCCAGCCGTCGATGGGACCGTTCAGCACGCCGAGGCGCTCGCGATAGGGGGTCTTGGGGCTGACGCCGGCATTGTTGATCAGCGCGTGCAGCGGCGCCTCGCCCAGGATGGCGTTGGCCTCGGCCACGAAGGATTGGGCGCTGTCCGGGTCGGCCAGGTCGGCGACGATGTGGCTGGCCCAGTTGCGGTCCATCATGCATTCCTTGGGCACATCGGCGCGGGCGCAGGTGATGACCCGCCAGCCCTCGGCCAGGAAACGCCGCGCGATGGCGTGGCCGATGCCCCGGCTGGCGCCGGTGACGACGACGGCGCGGGTGTCGCCGCTCACCGCCGCGTCCCCGGAGGATCGATGGCGGAAGGCAGGCGCAAGACGGATTCGGCGGGCGAGGCGGCCAGCGGCGCCAGCCGCGACAGCACCGGTTCCAGCACCGCCAGGCCGCGCAGCAGGGACGCCATCTGGCGGCGCTCGGCCACCGAGCCGCCGGCCATCAGTTCGGCCAGCATTTCCCACGGCTTGCGGGGGCGGGGAAACGGCACCAGCCGCAGGGGATCGTCGGGCTTCAGCCCCGCCACCTCGCGCACCATCGCCTTGGCCTCGTGCAGACCGCCCAGCCCGTCCACCAACCCCAATCCCTTGGCGTCGGCCCCGGTCCAGATGCGTCCGCGCGCCACCTGGTCCATGCGGTCGGGGGGGATGCCGCGTCCTTGCGCCGCCTTGCCGGTGAAATCGGCGTAGATATGATCCAGCAGGGCGTCGATGCGCGCTTGCGCCTCGGGCGAGAACGGCCGGTTGGCGCTCCAGATGGCGGCATTCTCGCCGCGATGCATCTCGTCCCACGATACGCCCAGCTTCTTCCAGAACTCATCCAGCACCATCTTGCCGGTGAACACGCCGATCGACCCGGTGACGGTCCCCGGCTGGGCGACGATGCGGTCGGCGGCCATGGCGACGAAATAGCCGCCCGAGGCCGCCATGTTACCCATGGAGACCACCACCGGCTTGCCGGCCTCGCGGGCGCGCCTGACCTCGTTCCAGACCGTGTCCGAGGCGGTGTAGGAACCGCCGGGGCTGTCGACGCGGAACAAGATCGCCTTGATGGCGTCGTCGTCGACCGCGTCGCGGATCGCCTCGGCGACGGTCCGCGAGCCGAAATCCGGCTCGGAACCGAGCCCGCGATGGGATTCGCCGCGATGGATGGCGCCGCGGCCGCTGATCAGGGCGATCCTGGAGCCGCGCTCGGGACCGAGATGGTCGGCGTAATCGGCCACGTCCATCTCCTCGGCGGCGCTGTCGCCATCGCCGGCGATGGCGGCCCAGGCGGCATCGCGATAGCCGATCTGGTCGACCAGTCCGGCGGCCTTGGCCTCGGAGGCCAGGAACGGCCCCTTGCCCAGCAGCCCCTTGACCGCGTCGGGCGGCAGCCTGCGGCCCGAGGCGATGCCGGCGGCCATCTGTTCGGCCAGCGAATCCATCAGCCGCCCCAGATTCTCGCGGTGCGCCGGGGTAAAGCCGGTCTCGGTGAACATGTCGATGGCCGATTTGTACTCGTGGCGGCCGGAGAACTGGGCCTTGATGCCCAGCAGGTCGAGGGTGCCCCGGATGAACGGCGCCTCCACCATCAGGCCGGTCAGCCCGACGTCGCCGGAGGGTTGCAGCCAGATGCGGCCGAAGGCGGAGGCGAGGTAGTAGTCCAGGGTGCCGCTGCCACCCTCGCCCATGGTCTCGGCGAACAGCAGGCTCGGCTTGCCGGTGGCGCCAAAGCGCAGCACCGCGTCGCGCAATTCCTGAATGTCGCCCAGGCCGAGCCGGACATGGCCCAGGGTGGCGAACAGCCCGACCACGCGGGGATCGACGGCGGCGCGATCGATGGCGGCGACAACCTCGCCCAGGACATAGGTCCTTTCGTTGGACAGGGCGGCCAGGGGATCGGCGTCGGAGGTGTCGCGGAAACGGGCGTCGAAATCCAGCGACAGCACCGCCGTCCTGGGCAAATCATGCTCGGTGCGGGGCGAGATGTGATAGGCGACCCACACCCCGGCACCGGTGGCGGCCAGCGCAAGCAGGCCGACGACGGCGAGCAGGACAATCAGGATTCGACCGAGACGGCGCATGTCCTCACCCGTTCAGAGACGTTCCCCTCCGATGTAGACCTCCCCGGGGCAAAAGAAAAGGGCGACCATCCCAAGATGATCGCCCAGGCCGTCGAGCCGGACCGGAGAGGGGGGGGGGTCAGGCCTGGCTGATGGTGGGAAGGCCGGCGTCGCGCCAGGCGTTGAGACCACCCTTCAGGTGGATGGCCCAGCCCTGGCCGGATGCGATCAGCTTGCGGGCCACGGCGGCCGAGCGCACGCCGCCCAGGCAGGAGATGATCACCTTCCTGCCGGGAAAGCTGGGCCAGGTCTCGACCTCGAAATCGCTCATGGGCGAGAGGATCGATCCCTCGATGTGGGCCTCGGCGAATTCCTCGTCCTCGCGGACATCGACCAGAACGGCCTCGCCGGAATCCAGCATCGCCTTGACGGTCTCGGGCTCCAGCTCGATCAGGCCGATTTCGGAAGCGCTCATGGCAATGATCCTTGTGCGAGGGCATTTAGCGTCGTTGATATGGTGATACCGCATTGCGGCACCTAATTCAACACAAAAATACGCACAATGCCGAAATAGGTTAAAATAATAACACATGTATTTTGTTAAATGCGGGGGCCGGCCGCATTGACGCCGCCGCCGCCGCCGCCTAATCTCGCGCCGCCATGCTTCGATACGCCATTCCCATCGCCGCGCTGCTGGTCGCGACCGCCCTTCCCGCCACCGCCCAGGACCACGGGCGGCCGGCGGCGCTGGTGGGAATGCAGCCGTTGCCCGAGACCGAAACCCCGGATATCGACGCCCTGCTGCGGGCGCACTGGCGGGCGTATTACAACAGCGGCGCCCGCCATGGGTTCTTCCGCGATCAGGTCCGCGCCGGCCGCATCGACCTGAACGAAGACGGGCAGATGGAATTGCTGCTGTTGATCGATTCCCCCGACTGGCAGGGCGACAGGGGCCGACCCTTGCTGGTGGCGCACTGGACCGCCAGGGGCTGGGCCGCCATCGGCTGGGGCTTCGCCGATTCCGACGGGGTGTTCGTCACCACCGAACGGGCGAAAGGCTGGGCCACCATCGAAACCCCGACCCAGTGGCTGCATTGGACCGGCTCGGCATACCGGGCCGAGGACAAGCCCGGGCAATAACCCGCCGCCCCACCCGACCCGTCCGAAGGCCATATCCGTCATCGATGAAAATCGATTTACCGAAATTTTATACTCTGGTATGTATGCATTTATACTAACAGCATAACGCCACCACAGAAGGCTACTACCATTCAGGCATAGCATCCAGACCCAGCCCCATCAGGGGGGAGAGCGTGCCAACATGACCTGTCTTGTCGCCCATACCGCGACCGAAACCATCATCAAGCTGTCCCGCTCCCCGGACCAGGATGCGTTCGAAGCGGCCCGGATCGGCCTGGAAGGCGCCCTTGACCGCGACATCGCCAGGATCATCGTCGATCTGACCGGCCTGCGGCAGGCGGACCCGGCGCTGGAAGACCTGCTGGAGGAGCTGCGCCGCCAGGCCGGCCAGGCCGGCATCGCCTTCGAACTGCGCAACCTGTCCGAAGACCTGGAACGGCGGCTGAGGATGGTCTGCCCGCCGTAAGGGGGGTGGAATCCATCCGGAAATCCCCTACATTCGCCGGGTCGCGTTTCAAGCAAGGGGATCATTCGATCATGGAATGGCTTTCTGACCCGCAGATCTGGCTGAGTCTCGCCACTCTTTCCCTGCTCGAAATCATCCTCGGCGTCGACAATCTCCTTTATCTCGCCATTATCTCCAATCGCCTGCCCGAGCATCTTCGCCCGGTGGGAAGGCGGCTGGGGCTGATCTTCGCCCTGGTCACCCGTGTCATCCTGCTGGCCTCCATCAGCTGGATCGCCGGACTGGTCGAACCGGTCTTCTCCATCTGGAACCATCCGGTCAGCTGGCGCGACATCATCATGATCGGCGGCGGCCTCTTCCTGGTGGCAAAGGCCACCCACGAGATTCACGGCAGCCTGGAAGGCGACGGCGACCAGGACGGCCCCGCCGCCGACCCCGCCGCCGCGGCGGCGGCGGCCAAGGCCGGCATGACCGCCGTCATCATCCAGATCGCCCTGCTCGACATCGTCTTCTCGCTGGATTCGGTGATCACCGCCGTCGGCATGGCGGACAATCTGTGGGTGATGATCGCCGCCGTCGTCCTGGCCTCCATCGTCATGGTGATCGCCGCCAATCCGCTGTCCGCCCTGATCGAGCGGCACCCGACCATCAAGATGCTGGCCCTGTCCTTCCTGCTGCTGGTGGGCATGACCCTGGTGGCGGAGGGAACGGGCTTCCATGTGCCGAAGGGATATCTCTACTTCGCCATGGGGTTCTCGCTCGGCATCGAGATCCTCAACCTGCTGGCGCGGCGCGGCCGCCGCGCCCCGGTCAAGCTGCGCACGCCGGTGCCGTGATCCTTCACCCCCCGCTGGGGCTCGCCGCTCTATCCCTGCGTCCGGGGCAGGAAGAACGAGAAGGTGGCGCCATGGCCGGGATGGCTGTCCACCCAGATGCGTCCGCCGAGATGGGTGACGATGTTGCGGCAGATGGTCAGACCCAGGCCGGTTCCCGCCGGCTTGCCGGTCATGGTGTCGCCCACCTGCTGAAACTTCTCGAACACCTTCTGCTGGGCCTCGGGAGGAATGCCGGGGCCGTTGTCGCTGACGGCGATGGTGATGCCGGCGGCGGAATCGCCCAGGGTCAGCCTGACCCGGCCGCTGTCGGGCTCGCAGAACTTGACGGCGTTGGACAGCAGGTTGATCACCACCTGCGAGAAACGGTCGCGATCGGTCAGCAGCCAGACCGGGGCGGACGGCACGATCACCTCCAGGGTGACGCCCTTGTCCTTGAACAGCTGGCCGACCGAACTGGCGGCGTCGTCGACCGTCTGGACCAGCTCGGTCTCGGCCATGTCCCAATTGACGGTTCCGTCCTCCAGCTTGGCCAGGTCGAGCACTTGGTTGATCAGTCGGGTCAGGCGCTCGCTTTCCTTGATGATGATGCCCAGGAACTCCTGCCGCTGGGCCACGTCGACCTCGGGATTGTCGAACAGGATTTCCGAGAACGAGCGGATCGAGGTCAGCGGCGTCCGCAATTCGTGGGTGACGGTGGCGATGAACTCGTCCTTGAGGCGCGACAGTTCGGTCAGCTTCTCGTAGGCCGCCCGCAATTCGGCGGTGGTGGTCTCCAGTTCGCGCGATTTCTGTTCCAGCTTGTGGCTGTAGGCGATGACCTGGGAGTTCTCGTCCAGGATCTCCATCACCTCGTGCAGGCTGACGATGTCGCCCTTGGCGACCGAGGCCACCACCACGCGGGCGGTGGCGGTGCCGATGGCGCCGGCCAGCAGGCGCTCGGTGAACTCGACCAGTTCGGGATTGGCCTCGTCGCGCGACGGATTGAACCGGCGCGAGCGAGAGAACTCGGCGAAGGCCGCCTCGGCATGCTCGGCCCCGACGAACCGCGCCGCCAGCGCCTGAAGGTCCGAGATGGTGGCGTTGCCGCGCCAGAACTGCGAGGTCCCCCCGGGAACCGCCGTGGAATCCACGAACAGCGATGCCTGGATGCGCTCGATGGCGCTTTGGCGGGTGACCAGCGACACCAGCACGTAGAAGCCCACATTGGCCATCATGCTCCACAGCAGGGCGTGGGGAACCGCCTCCATGCCGGCAAGGCCGAACAGGGCGCCGGGCTTCAGCAGCTCGATGCCGAACAGCCCCCGCTCGGTGAATTCCATGGGCAGAACCCCGGACCGGGCCAGCGACGGCAGGAACAAGGTATAGGCCCAGACCAGGAAGCCGCTGCCCAGTCCGGCCAGGGCGCCGGCCTTGCTGCCGCCGCGCCAGAACAGCCCCCCCAGCAGCGCCGGGGCGAACTGGGCGACGGCGGCGAACGACATCAGGCCGATGCCGACCAGGGTGAAGTTCTCGCCGGTCAGGCGGGCGTAGAGATAGCCGAGGAACAGGAAACCGGCGATGGCGAGGCGGCGGATGGCCAGCACGATGCCGCTGAGGCTTTCCTGCTTGGGCTGCGCCGCCATGTAGGTCCGCACCAGCACCGGCATGGCGATGTAATTGGAGAACATGGTGGCCAGGGCGATGGTCTCGACGATCACCATGCCGGTGGCCGCCGACAGGCCACCCAGGAAGGCGATCATGGCGAAGGTGGCGGATTCCCGGGCCAGCGGCAGCGCCAGGACATAGGTGTCGGGATCGACCCCCAGCCCGGCGAATTCCAGCCGCCCGGCCAGGGCGATCGGCAGGACGAACAGGTTGATCAGGATCAGGTAGAGCGGAAACAGCCAGGTGGCCTGGCGCACATGGCCTTCGTCGACGTTCTCGACCACGGCGACCTGGAACTGGCGCGGCAG
Organism: Magnetospirillum sp. SS-4; assembly: GCF_902729425.1. Taxonomy (GTDB): domain Bacteria; phylum Pseudomonadota; class Alphaproteobacteria; order Rhodospirillales; family Magnetospirillaceae; genus Phaeospirillum. Next base: position 108,212 of record NZ_CACVCH010000125.1, read on the forward strand.
GCAGATGATGGCCATCATGGACAGCAGCGTCAGCGACAGCCAGCTGCCCCAGTCCCCCGCCCCGGAAACGGTGAACAGGCCGGCGATCTCGGGCCGGGCGGCGGCGGCGTCGAACAGCTCGGCCAGGCCGTCCCGGAAGCTGTAGGTGACCAGCGCGCCAACCGCCATGAACGACACCAGCTTGACCAGCGATTCGAAGGCGATGGCGTTGACCATGCCGCGATGATGCTCGGAGGCGTCGATGCGCCTGGCGCCGAACAAGATGGTGAAGGCGGTCAGGATCAAGGTGACGTGAAAGGCGGTGTCGAACGGCACCGGCGCCTTGGCGACGGCCGGATGGACCAGCGGATCGCCCACCAGAAGATGGAAGGTGTCCGAAACCGCCTTCAGCTGCAACGAGATGTAGGGGACGATGCCGATGATGGCGATCACCGTCACCAGCGCGCCCACCGTGTGGCTCTTGCCGTAGCGCGACGAGATGAAGTCGGCGATGGAGGTGATGCGCTCGGCGCGGCCGATGCGGACCATCTTGCCCACCACCATCGGCCACAGCGCCGCCATCAGGGTGGGGCCGATATAGATGGGCAGGAACATGATGCCGCGCTGCGACGCCAGGCCGACGCTGCCGAAGAAGGTCCAGGAGGTGCAATAGACCGCCAGGGACAGCGAATAGACCCAGGGGCTGGTGGCGGCCCCGCCCACCGCCGAGGCGCGCTGGTCGCCACGATAGGCGATGGCGAACAGCACCATCAGGTAGAGGAACGAGATCAGGGTGGGCAGGCCGTAGGACATGCTAGGGTGTGTCTCCCCGGCCGGGGGAACGCTCGCCCCGTTCCACCACCAGCGCCAGCAGCAGGGTCAGGACGATCCAGGCGCCGAAGATGTAGAGATACAGGACCGGAATGCCGCCCAACCGCCCGCCGCCGGCGAACAGCAGCAGCAACGGCGGCGTGAACAGGGCGACGCCCAGCAGAAACAGGGCGACGAGCTTGTCGCGGATGGCCTTGCCGGAGCGGAAGGCGCGGCGATGCGGCATGGCGTCCCTACCCTTCCACCGGAGCCCCGGTCCGGCTCGGTTGCGACCTGACCGCCTCGATCAACTGGTCGAAACGGACGATTCCCAGTTCGCGCAGGTGCTCGATCTGGCGCAGCAGAATCTCGGCGGCCAGCAGCGCCTTGCCGATCTCGGTCCGATGATCGCCGACCCGGAGGCCCAGGCGGCGGGCGACGGCCTCCAGGCCGTGATCGTCCGCGTCGGGGTCCAGCAGCCGCGACAGTTCCATGGTGTCGAGCACCGGCGGGATGGTTCCGGCGGCCTCGCGCTCCTCCAGTAATCCCAGGCAGGGGCCGATGTCATGCGCCACCAGCACCGCGTCGCCGGCGAAGGTCCAGAATTGCGGCAGCACCACCGGCAGGGGCGGCCGGCCGTCGCTGCCGGCGACGGTGGCGCTGATGCGGCGCTCGAAACTGCCGGCGGTCAGCAGGCGGCCGTCCTCGATGCGGACAGCGCCCAGGGCGGTGATGCGGCGGCGATCGCCGGACTGGACCGCCCCCGGCGGCAGGACGGCGCACACCGCCACGAATGGCATGCGGTCGAGGGCGCGGCCGGCGAAGGCCCCGACCGTGGAGCGCCGCAGCAATTCCTCCCGCCGGTCGGCCTCGGTCAGGGAGGGCGGGCTGCCCAGTCCGGTCCATTCCTCCTCGGTAAACTGCGGACGCCGCGACGGCGGCAGCGGCAGGCGCAGGGCGGCGAACCCGCCGCGCTTGGCGAGACTCCAGGGCTGGCTGCCGTGACGTTCCAGCACATCGCGCACCGTCTGCGGCCCAAGCTGGGTGCTGACCCCGCCCTCCAGCCACGCGCCCAGACGTCCGTCGGGAATCGGATCGCCCTTCCAGTTGATGTCCACATAGACCTGCCGGTCGCCCAGCAGGCATTCCATGTCGAAGTCCGAACGGCCGGTATGGATGTGCAGGGCGGCGAACAGGGCCAGAAAGGCCTCCATCAGGCTCTGGCTGTCGCCGTGCAGCCAGAGCGGCACCCCCACCATGGTGAGGTTGATGTCCAGACGCTGCCTCAGCGACGCCGAAACGCAGGCGAACAGCTCGGTGAAATGCAGGTCGGCCATGGGCCACGCCGTCCGGGACGGCCGGACCCGGCCATCGGCCAGGGAATCGACCCGGTGCCGCAGACGCGCGCATTCCTCGCCGATCACCTTGATGAAGCGGGCGCGGTCGGTCCGTTCCATGTCCGGATACTCGCCCAGCATCTGCGCCGCCGCGTCCAGCGCCCCCAACGGCCCCCGCAGGTCGCGGGTCAGGGCGACGGCCACCGCGTCGTGGGGGGCGGAATCGGCCCAGTCCTCGCTGACGTCGCGGAATACCGCCACATAGCCGGTGACGCCGTGGCGCGGAACCTGGACCAGCGACATCTGGCCATGCGCCACCCGATGCCCCTGGCGGATCAGGCAGGAAAACAGCGCGGTTCCGACATCGCCGCCCAGCCGCCCGCCCAGCGCGTCCAGCCGCGCCCTCAGGCAGTCGAGGGCGTGGTCGAGAGCGGCGCGCGGAACCTGGATGGACAGGCAATGTCCCTCGGCGAGGTTTCCCAGCAGCCGGACGGCGGCGGCGTTGTGGAACAGGATGCGGTGCCGGGTATCGCAGACCACGACGCTTTCCGCCAGGTGGCGCAAGGCGACATCCAGCCAGTTGCGCTGTTCCTCCGCCTGCTCCGCCGCCTGACGGCTGACCTGCCGGAGGCCGCGCCGCTGCTGGCAGGCGGCGTCGGCGAGATGGCGGATGGCGTCGGGCAACCCGTCAAGGGCGAGCTTGGGCTGTGAATGCAGGGGGTGGTCGAGGGCGGGAGTCCGCAGCCACGTTTCCAGCGCCTCGGCCAGCCGGCCTCCGGGCTCCAGGATCAGGCGGTCGACCCGCCACCAGGCGAAGGCGAGCAGGGCGGCGGCGACCAGGGACGGCACCGCCTGCGACGTCCCCGCCGGCTGACCCAGCCACCAGACCGCCGCGAACGGCGCCGCCGCCGCCGCCAGGGCCAGTCCGAAGAAGGTCAGGGCGATCCAGGTTCTGTCCCGCAAATGCCCCTCCCTTCCGCTTCAGGGCCGATTGGGTTCCAACCCTACGGTTCCAGGTAATGCTTGATCAGCTCGGCGACCTCGCGGGTCGAAAACGGCTTGGTGACGTAGTCGTCCACGCCCAGGGCATACCCCTTCTCGCGATCGATCTCGCGCCCGCGCGCGGTCAGCATGACGATGCGCACCCCCCTCCAGTCGGGATTGGCGCGGATGGTCTGGCAGACGTCGTAGCCATCGCGCTTGGGCATCATGACGTCCAGCAGGATCAGGTCGGGAAGACGCTCGGCCACCGCGGCCAGGGCCGCTTCGCCATCGCGGGCGATGCGGGCCTCGTAACCGGCCTGCTTGACCAGGAATTCCAGGGAAATGACGATGTTGGGCTCGTCATCGACGATCAGAACGGAACGGGTCACGTCACACCCCCATCGCACGGCGTTCTTTACTTTCCGTCCCTGATCATGGGGGTTAATTCGCCGCTCGCCAAGGGACTCTTTGCCCGAGTCTATTGACTCGCGCTGCCGGCCATGCGAACGACACCATCTGGAACGCTGCGGATACGAACCGGCATCGACAGGAGGGACTGAGAATGGCGCGCCGCTTTGCTTGCCTGATTGCCGCCTCGGCAATGGCCATGACGATGCTGACGGGCTGCGCCACGCTGCCGGAGGACCCGGAGGAGCGCGCCGAGGCCGAGGCCCTCAACGATCCGCTGGAGCCGACCAACCGCGCCTTGTTCCAGTTCAACATGTACCTGGACGAAAACCTGATGGAGCCGGTGGCCGAAGGCTACCGCGATACCTTTCCCGACTGGTTCCGCGAGGCCATCCACAATTTCCTGGTCAATCTCCAGGAACCCTACGTCGCCGGCAACGACCTGCTTCAGGGCAATCCCCGCGCCGCCGCCGACGCCCTGGGGCGTTTCATGATCAATTCCACCTTCGGCATGCTCGGCTTTCGGGACGCGGTGGCGGAAAGTGGCGGTCCCAAGCCCCACAAGACCGACATCGGCACCACCTTCGGCGTATGGGGCCTTGACGAGGGGCCGTACCTGATGCTGCCGTTCTTCGGACCGTCCAGCCTGCGCGACGGCGCCGGCCGCGTCGCCGACGCCTTCGCCAGCCCCACCGGCTCGGTCATGGCCTCGCAGGGGCTGGGCGTCTTCAACACCGTCCAGACCGGGGTGGACATCCTGGACACCCGCACCCAGTACCTGGACCCCATCAAGGAGCTGCGCCGGACATCGCTGGATGAATACGCCGCCATCCGCAGCCTGTACCGCCAGACCCGCGAGGCCGCCATCGCCGCGTCGCGTCGCGGCCAGCAGGCCCACGCGGCCGTCCCGGCGGCCGAGGGGGCGAAGCCGGGACCGGCCGCCGCGACGCCGGAACCGTCGGCCGCCGCCGACGGCGCCGGGACCGACCCCAATGTCCGCCCCAGCGCCGTCGAGTTCGTTCAGCCGAAACCCTGACTACTTCTTGGGGGGCGGCGCGTTCTCGTTGCGCTTGAGCACGCCGGCCTCCACCAGTTTATTGACCAGGTCGCCCATGGTGTTGAGCGAGTGGAGAAAGCCATCCACCGGCATGGCGATGCGCTGGCGAACCTCCATCTTGCCCTGGCCCGATTCGGCGGGTTCCAGCGACACCAGCTCGATGCGGACGACGCCGCTGACGAAATCGACCCGTCCCACGCCATCGGCGAAAATTTCGGCAACCATGACTGTTTCCCATCCTGACTCGAACGCCGATACCGTTATCGGCCCGGACGGCGATGGTGCGGCATGGCGCGGCGGCGGTCAATCGGCCAACAACCCTATTTTCACGGGCGGCATCCACGCCCCGCGCCCGTCGCCGGATCAGGAGGTCTGCACGCCCAGAACCATGGCGGCCAGGGTCAGCAGGACGATAGCCGCGGCAACGATCAGTCGCCGGCGGCCATCGGGATGACGGTTGTCGTTGGCGGGAGCCGGAATCCGACGGGACGACGCCATGGGGCGCCGTCCCTGCGAATTCCCGGACGGCCCCGTGCTAGGCACGCTGGTGCAGCGGGACGTATTCCCGCTTGGGTGCCCCCACGTACAGCTGGCGCGGCCGGCCGATCTTCTGGTCGGGATCGGTCAGCATCTCGTTCCACTGGGCGATCCAGCCGACGGTGCGGGCCAGCGCGAACAGGCTGGTGAACATCGAGGTGGGGATGCCCATGGCGCGGAAGATGATGCCCGAATAGAAGTCGACATTCGGGAACAGCTTGCGCTCGACGAAATAGGGATCGGACAGGGCGATGCGCTCCAGTTCGATGGCCAGCTTCAGCAGCGGCTCGTCATGGACGCCCAGTTCGTTCAGCACGTCGTGGCAGGTCTTCTGCATGATCTTGGCGCGCGGGTCGTAGTTCTTGTAGACCCGGTGGCCGAAGCCCATCAGGCGGAACGGATCGTCCTTGTCCTTGGCCTTGGCGATGAATTCGGGAATGCGGTCCACCGAGCCGATCTCGTGCAGCATGCTGAGAACCGCCTCGTTGGCGCCGCCATGGGCGGGTCCCCACAGCGAGGCGATGCCGGCGGCGATGCAGGCGAACGGATTGGCGCCGGACGAGCCGGCCAGACGCACCGTCGAGGTCGAGGCGTTCTGCTCGTGATCGGCATGCAGGATCAAGATGCGGTCCATGGCGCGGGACAGGACCGGGCTGACCTTGTATTCCTCGCACGGGGTGGCGAACATCATGTGCAGGAAGTTCTCGGCATAGCCCATGTTGTTCTTCGGATAGATGAAGGGCTGGCCCATGGCGTACTTGTAGGTCCAGGCCACCACCGTCGGCATCTTGGCGATCAGCCGGTAGCTGGCGATCATGCGGTGATGCGGGTCGTTGATGTCGATGGAATCGTGGTAGAACGCCGCCATGGCGCCGACCACGCCGCACAGCACCGCCATCGGGTGCGAGTCGCGGCGGAAGCCCCGGAAGAAGAAGTTGATCTGTTCGTGCACCATGGAATGGCGGGTGACGTCATTGACGAATTTCGCCTTCTGGGCCGGATTCGGCAACTCGCCCTTCAGGATGGCGTAGGCCACTTCGAGATAATCGCCGTGCTCGGCCAGCTGGTCGATGGGATAGCCGCGATGCAGCAGCACGCCGGCGTCGCCGTCGATATAGGTGATCGCCGACTTGCACGAACCGGTCGACATGTAGCCGGGGTCGTAGGTGAAGATATCCTGCGCGCTGTAGAGCGAGCGGATGTCCATTACCTTGGGGCCGACCGAGCCGGCCAGCAGCGGCAGCTCGATGGTCTTGCCGGTGCTGTTGTTGGTCAGGGTGACGGTTTCTTTCGCGGCGCTGTTGTCTTTCGTCATGTGTGCGATTCCCGTTTTCCTACGATGTTGACCTGCGTTGCCGGCCGCCGTCAGGCGGCCGTCGATTCCGAGGGCGGGGCCTGCCCGGTGACGTCACCGATGCGGCCCAGGGATTCCTCCCGCCCCAGCACTTCCATCACCTCGAAGATCGGAGGCGATACCGATGATCCGGCCAGCGCCGCCCGCAGGGGCTGGGCGATCTTGCCGAGCTTCTGTCCACGCGCCTCGGCGAAGGCGCGGGCGGCGTCCTCCAGCGACTGGCGCGACCACTCGCCCAACGCCCCGGCAAGGGCGGCGTATTCGGCCAGGTCGGCGCGGGCGGCCGGATCGGCCATCGCCTTGGCCGCCTTGTCGTCCAGCGCCAGCGGCCGGGCCGTCACGTAGAACAGGGCGGAATCCGCCAGTTCCACCATGGTCTTGGCCCGGTCCTTCAGGCCGGCCATGCCGGCCCGGACGCGGTCGCCTTCAACCGGAGCCAGGGCGCGGCCCAGCCGGCTCTCCAGCATGGGAACCAGCAGGGCGGCGAGACGGGCGTCGTCGGCCTGGCGCAGGTAATGGCCATTCAGCTGGGTCAGCTTGACGAAGTCGAAGCGCGACGCCGACCGCCCCACCGAATCCAGGTTGAACCACGCGATGGCCTGCTCGGTGGAGATGATCTCGTCGTCGCCGTGGCTCCAGCCCAGGCGCAGCAGGTAGTTGCGCATCGCCTCGGGCAGGAAGCCCATGTCGCGGTAGGCGTCGACGCCCAGGGCGCCGTGGCGCTTGGACAGCTTGGCGCCGTCGGGGCCGTGGATCAGCGGGATATGAGCGAAGGTCGGGACATCCCAGCCGCAGGCCTTGTACAGCTGGTACTGGCGAAAGGCGTTGGTCAGGTGGTCGTCGCCACGGATGACGTGGGTGATGCCCATGTCGTGGTCGTCCACCACCACCGACAGCATGTAGGTGGGCGTGCCGTCGGCGCGCAGCAGCACCATGTCGTCCAACTGGTCGTTGGCGACGCGGACGTCGCCCTGGACCAGATCGGCGATAATGGTCTCGCCCTGGCCGGGCGCCTTCAGCCGCACCACGCCCGGCACGCCGGCCGGGGCCTCGGACGGGTCGCGGTCGCGCCAGATGCCGGGATAGCGCATGGGCAGGCCCTTGGCCCGCTGGTCCTCGCGGATGGCGGCCAGTTCGTCCTGGCTGCAATAGCACAGATAGGCCTTGCCCTCGGCCAGCAGTTTGCGGGCCACCTCGGCATGGCGGCCGGCGCGGGCGAACTGCATCACCGCCTCGCCGTCCCAGTCGAGGCCCAGCCAGCGGATGCCGTCGAAGATGGCCTCGACCGCCTCGGGAGTCGAGCGCGCCCGGTCGGTGTCCTCGATCCTGAGCAGGAACTTGCCGCCGTGATGGCGGGCGAACAGCCAGTTGAACAGGGCCGTGCGCCCCCCTCCGATATGAAGGAAGCCGGTGGGCGAGGGCGCGAATCGGGTAACGACGGTCATGATCGGGGCAAGGGCTTCCAGGGAAGGTCGGGACAGAGCTGCCCTGTGTAGCATATCTTTGGTGCCGTGACAGCCCGGTGTTGAGGGTGGATGGCGAATTACCCGCCCGATAGGATGGGATTTACCCTGGCCCTTGGGGGGTGGGCGGGCGGTCTGCGCCTTGCGCTTGGCCAGGCCCTGGTCGCCGAGCGTGGACGCTGGCCGCTGTGGCTGCCGGTTTTCCTGGGCCTGGGGATCGGGCTCTACTTCGCCCAGCCCGCCGAACCGCCGGCATGGGCCGGGCCGCTGGCGGCGCTGGCGGCGGCGACGGGGGTGGCGGCCACCCGGCGGTGGCCGCCGCTGTTCCTGGGCGCGATGGCGGCCCTGACCGTGGCCGCCGGCTTCGCCGTCATCCAGATTCGCGCGGCCCAGGTGGCGGCGCCGGTGGTGGAACGCCACACCGGCGCGCTGATGCTGGAAGGCCGCGTCGCCGAGGTGGAGACGCTGCCCGAGGGCGGCGCCCGCCTCACCCTGGAGCATCTGGCCATCGACCGCGACGACGTGGCGGTGCCGCTGAAGGCGCGGATCCGGCTGAAGCCGTCCCTGGCCGGAAACGACGTCACCGCCGGCGATCGCATCCGCCTGCGGGCCATGTTGATGCCGCCGCCGCAGCCGGCCATGCCGGGCAGCTTCGATTTCGCCCGTTTTTCCTGGTTCCGGCAATTGGGGGCGGTGGGAACCGCCCTGGGGCCGCCCGAGATCCTGGCCCGTGCCGAGCCGGGCGGCTGGACCACCGCCGTCAACGCCCTGCGCCACTCCATCGCCGCCCGTATCCTGGCGGTGCTGCCCGGCGACGCCGGCGCCGTCGCGGTGGCGCTGAGCGTCGGCGACCAGATGCCGATTTCGGCACCGATGATCCAGGCCTACCGGGATTCCGGACTGGTCCACATCCTGTCCATTTCCGGCCTGCACATCACCATGGCGGCCGGACTGGTGTTCGTCGGGCTGCGGGCCGTACTGGCGCTGGCGCCGCCCCTGGCGCTGCGCTACCCCATCAAGAAATGGGCGGCGGCGCTGGCCATCGCCTTCGCCTGGTTCTACACCCTGCTGGCCGGCGCGCCGGTGCCGGCCCAGCGCGCCTTCCTCATGACCGCCCTGGCGCTGGCGGCGGTGCTGCTGGACCGGGTGGCGCTGTCGATGCGGCTGGTGGCCTGGGCGGCGGTGGCGGTTCTGCTGTGGGCGCCGGAGGAAATGATCGGCCCCAGCTTCCAGATGTCGTTCGCCGCCGTCGCCGCCCTGATCGCCGCCTACGAGGGACTGACGCCGCGCGTCGCCGCCTGGCGCGCCGCCCATCCCGGCCCGGTTCCCGCCATCGGGCTGTACCTGTCCGGCGTGGCGCTCACCACCCTGATCGCCGGCTCGGCCACCGCCGTCTACGGTGTCTTCCATTTCAACCGCTTCGCCCTGTGGTCGGTGGCGGCCAACATGCTGGCGGTGCCGCTGACCGGGTTCTGGGTGATGCCGTGGGCGCTGGTCATGTTCCTGCTGCTGCCGCTGGGGCTGGAGAACCTTGCCCTGGTTCCCATGGGCTGGGGCGTGGACGCCATGAACCGCATCGCCCTGGGGGTGGCGGCGCTGCCCCATTCCGCCGTCACCGTCCCGGTGCTGCCGTTGTGGGGAATGCTGGTCTTCACCCTGGGCGGGCTCTGGCTGTGCCTGTGGCGGCGACGCTGGCGCTGGTGGGGCGTCCTGCCCATGGCGGCAGGCCTGGCCTCAATGGCGCTGGCCCATCCGCCCGACCTGCTGGTGGACGGGCGCGGCGACGGCATGGCGTTGCGCACCGCCGAGGGGCAGTTGCTGCTCAACGGCCGCGGCGGCCGCATCCTCAAGGAGACCTGGAGCCGCCGCGCCGGCCCCGAGGCGCCCGAGCGCTGGCCGAAGAAAAGCTCGTCGCGCGACGGCGGCCTGCGTTGCGACGAGCGCGGCTGCCTGTGGCGGACCAAAGGCCGGGTGGTGGCGCTGGTCCGGGGCGAGACCGCCCCGGAAACCGCCTGCGCCGGAGCCGACGTGGTGATCAGCAGCGTGCCGCTGCGCGGCGCCTGTCGCGGCGCCAGGGTGGTGGTGGATCGCTTCGACCTGTGGCGGCGAGGCGCCCATGCCCTGTGGCTGGCCCCCGACGGCGGCGTCAGGATCGAGACCGTGGCCGGCTGGCAGGGCGACCGCCCCTGGGCATGGCGCCCCCGCCCGCGCGGAAAGACCGGGCCGAAACCGTCCGGATCGCCCCCGCGCCGGACCGAGGAGGCCGATGACGACTGAAATGGAATAAGACTTAACCCCCACGACGAAAGCGACTACTCTTTTGTATGGGGGGAACGGGCTTGTCGTGAATGCGCGCGTGTGGTGATGGCCGATTCATTCGATCCGCAGCGGCCGGACATTGCCGGTATCGAGCGGTTTTTCCAACTGAGTTCCGACCTGCTGTGCGTCGCCGACCCCGAGGGCCGGTTCCTGAGACTGTCCGAGTCCTGGAGCCGGCTGCTGGGGTATGAAACCGGCGAACTGATGTCCAGGCCGTTCATGGACTTCATCCACTCCGACGACCACGCGGCGACGGCGGCGGTGCTGGGTGGGTTGAGGAACGGCCGGCCGGTCGTCGATTTCGTCAACCGCTACCGGACCAGGGGCGGCGATTACCGTCACCTGTGCTGGCGCTCGACCCCGGCCGACGAGGACGGATTGATCTTCGCCGTCGCCCGCGACGTCACCGACGACATGCTCCAGCGCCAACGGATGGAGCGGCAGGAGCGGCAACTGGCCGAGGCCATGCGGCTGGGGCGGCTGGGGTTCTGGGATCTGGAGATCGCCTCCGGCTCGCTGTTCTGGTCGAGCCAGATATTCGCCCTCTTCGGGCTTGACCCGGCCGGCCTCTCGCCCAGCTACGACGCCTTCCTGGACATGATCCACCCCGACGACCGCGAGGCGGTCAACCGGGCCTACCGGGTTTCCGTGGCCGAACGCACCCCCTATTCCATCCGCCACCGGCTGCGGTGGAAGGACGGAACGGTCCGCTGGGTCGAGGAACGCGGCGAAACGATCTATGCCGGGGACGGCACGCCGTTGCGTTCCATCGGAACCGTCCAGGACGTCACCGAGGAAACCCTGTCCAGGCAGCATCTGGCCGCCGAGCAGACCCGGCTGCGGGCGATCATGGACACCATTCCCGATCTGGTGTTCATCAAGGATTCCCAGTTCCGCTACATCGGCTGCAACCGGCCGTTCGAGGAATTCGCCGGACGGAGCGAGGCCGAGATGCTGAACCGCGACGACTTCGATCTGTTCGCGCCCGAGACCGCCCGGTTCTTCCGCGACCACGACATCGCCATGTTCAGGACCGGGGCGGCGCACCGCAACGAGGAATGGGTGACCTATCCCGACGGGCGGCGCTTCCTGCTCGACACCATGAAGGTGCCGTTCCACGACCAGTCCGGGCATGTGGTGGGGCTGGTCGGCATCAGCCGCGACATCACCGAGCAGGCCCGGCTGCGGGGCGAGGTCGATTTCCTGGGGACCCTGGTCAACCGCAGCGCCGACCCCATCTATTGCATCGCGCCCGACCGGGGATTCGCGCTGGTCTACGTCAACGACGCCGCCTGCGCCCTGGCGGGAACCGGCCGGAACGACCTCATCGGCGCCGCCATGTCCCGCTTCGATCCCATGATGACGGATGAATGGCTGTCCGCCCTTTGGCGCCGCATCCGGGGCACCACGACGCCCGAGGTCATCGCCGCCAGCTTCCACCGCGCCGACGGCACCGTCGTGCCGGTGGAGATTTCCACCAGCCACATCCGCCACGACGACGAGGACTACATCGCCGGCTGGATTCAGGACATCTCGGCGCGGCGGGCGGCGGAACGGGCGCTGCGGGAGCGCGAGGCGCTCTACCGCGCCTCCATCGAGGCCTCCGCCGACGGGTTCTGGCAGGTGGATCAGACCGGCCGCATCCTGAACGCCAACAGCACCTACGCCGCCATGTCGGGCTATTCGCTCGACGAGTTGCGCGGCATGGCCATTCCCGATCTGGAGGCCATGGAAAGCGAGGCCGACACGACGGCCCGGATGGAACGTATCCGCGCCGCCGGCTCGGTCACCTTTGAAAGCCGCCATCGCCGCAAGGACGGATCGATCTGGGACGTGGAGGTCACCTGCCTCTATTCCGACGTGGAGGGAGGGCGATACTTCGCCTTCCTGCGCGACCTCCGCCGCCGGCACCGCGCCGATTCCCTGCTGAAGGCCAGGCTGCACCTGTCCGAGGTGGGACGGTCGGGCGACATCGGCGTCCTGATGACCGAGGTCCTCGACACCGCCGAGCGCCTGACCGCCAGCACCATCGGCTTCCTTCATCTGGTCAGTCCGGACCAGGCCAGCCTCACCCTCCAGGCGTGGTCCAGCAACACCCTGGCCCACATGTGCAAGGCCGAGGGCCAGGGGCTGCATTATCCGGTCGATGAAGCCGGCACATGGGCCGATTGCCTGCGCCAGGGGCGGGCGGTGATCTGCAACGACTACCCAGCCCTGCCCGGCAAGCGGGGATTGCCCGAGGGGCACGCCCCCATCACCCGCATGCTGAGCGTGCCGGTCCCGGGCGAGCATGGCTTCGCCGCCATCATCGGCGTCGGCAACAAGGCGGCGGACTACGACCAGGACGATCTGGACATCGTCGCCGAGCTGGCATCCATCGCCATGGACATCTTCAACTGGGTCAAGGCCGAACAGGCCCAGAAGGCTCAGGAACGGCAGATGCAGCGCACCATCGCCGACCTGACCGACAGCAACGCCGAACTGGAACGCTTCGCCCAGATCGCCGCCCACGACCTGCAAGAGCCGACCCGGCGTCAGGTTCTGTTCGCCCAGTTGCTGCGGCGGAAGCTGGAAAACCGGATCGACGAGGAGACCGGCTCCTATCTCGGCTTCATCGTCGACGACGCATTGAGGATGCGCGCCATGGTCCAGGACCTGGCCGCCTACAGCGAGACCGGCCGTTCGGCCCGGCCGCGCGAACGGGTCGATCTCGACCGGGTGATGCAAGACGTCGCCAACGCCCTCGGCCAGGAAATCGCCGCCAGCGGCGCCCGCTTGTCGGGAACGTCCCTGGGCGAGGTCTCGGGATACCGTTCCCGCTTGCAGCTCCTGCTGGTCAATCTGGTCTCCAATTCGCTCCGCTTCCGCCATCCCGAACGGCCACCTTGCATCAAGGTGACCGCCCGGCCCGAGGGGGGCTGGCTGGAACTGGCGGTGGCCGACAACGGCATCGGTATTCCCGAACAGTACCGCGCCGACCTGTTCTCGGTATTCCGGCGGCTGGTTCCGCAGCAGCAGCAGGCGGGGACCGGCATGGGGCTGGCGCAATGCCGCCGCATCGTCGAGGACCTGGGAGGGCGGATATGGATCGAGGGCAACGGCGACGGCGGAACCACCGTCAAGCTGACCCTGCCCCGGGCCGATTGAAGCCGACGGTAGAGATCGGTTCAACCGCCGTGATTGCCAACCGCCCCATTATGGTTTTGACTGACCGGCCTGTTCGCCACAACCACGGGATTCCAACGCATCTTGGGACAGGCCGCGCCGACATCCCGACCTGACGCCACCCGGGCCGGCTATCGCCGGACCCGAAGGGTGGTGGTCTGGCTGGTGGCCGCCGCCATCGCCATCACCTGGGGGGCGACCGGGCTTTGGCTGTGGTCGGACCACGACGCCACCCTGAACGCCGGCAAGGACAGCCTGTGGCGGCGCAGCGTGGTGACGGCCGAACAGACCGAACGGCTGTTCTCGGTGGTGGACATGACCTTCGCCGGCATCGCCGGCTTCCTGGCCGCCAATTCCGAGGCGGACCCGCTGGCCGATTCCACGGTGGACAGGCTGGTGACGGAATGCGTCAAGCTGCTGGATTCCACCTTGAACATCCGCATGATCGATTCCGCCGGCATCATGTACATGCTGCCGGAATCCGACGGCAAGGCGGCGGCGGTGGTGGCGGACCGCGACTATTTCCGCGATGCCCAGGCGGGGCGGATGATCGTGTCGCAACCGGTGTTCAGCCGCATCACCGGCGAATGGGTGATCCCGGCGTCCCGGCGGCTGGACCGGCCGGCTGGCCGCATCGTCATCGTCCATGCCGCCATCCATACCAGCCGTCTCGACCGTCTCTACGAAGCCATCCGCACCGGGCCGGACAGTTCCGTCGCCCTTTACCGGAACGACGGAACGCTGCTGGCCCGCTCGCCGGCCGGAGACGGCCTGATCGGCCGCAAGTTCAGCAACCTGGTCTTTCAGCGCCTGGGGATCACCAATTCGCCCCGGGATGTCGACATCGTCGAGAAATCGCCCATCGACGGCCGGGCGCGGCTGGTGGTGGCGCGCCCCATCAAGCACTACGACCTGACCCTGGTCCTGACCTCGCCCGTGGACGAGGTCCTGGCGCCCTGGCATCAGCGCCTGACCCTGGCGGGGCTGGGGGCGGTGGCGGTGTCGCTGATGATCCTGGGCGGCGGCGCCATGCTGTGGAACCTGCTGGGCCGCCTGGAGGCGGTGGCCCAGACCAAGGAATCCCGCATCAGGGAACTGTCCGACTTCAACACCAGCGTCGTCGCCCATTCGCCACTGGCCATCGCGCTTTATGGCGAGGACGGCCGCTGCGTCCTCGCCAACCAGGCCACCGCCGACCTGACCGGCGGCACCGTCGGACAGCTTCTGACCCAGAATTTCCGAGATCTCGCCTCGTGGCGAAGTTCCGGCATGCTGGACGTCGCCCGCGACGTGCTGGCCCGAGGCGGCCATCGCCGCCTGGCCACCCGCATGCTGACCACCTTCGGCCGGCGGCTGGACATCGAGGCCGATTTCGTGGCTATCTCGGTGGATGGCCGCCCCCATCTTCTGCTGGTCACCCATGACGTCACCCACCGGGTGGCGACCGAACGCGAGGCGAGGCTGGCCCGGGACGAGGCGGAACGGGCCAACAAGGCCAAAAGCGCGTTCCTCGCCAATTTCAGTCATGAATTGCGCACGCCGCTCAACGCCGTGCTGGGGTTCTCGGATGCGTTGCTGTCGGGGGCCTTCGGCGAGACCTATCCGCCGCGCTGCGTCGAGTACCTGAGGCACATCAACGAATCCGGCCAGCACCTGCTGGCGCTGATCAACGACATCCTGGACATTTCCATCATCGAGGCCGGCCGGATGGAGCTTCATCCCGCCGACATGGACGCGGGCCGGCTGTGCGACGAGGCGCTGGGAATGGTGCGTCCCGGCGCCGACATCAAGGGCGTGGTCCTGACCTTCGAGGAACCGGTGCCGCCGATGGTTCTGCACGTCGACGGACGCAGGATGCGCCAGGTCCTGGTCAACCTGCTGGCCAACGCCGTCAAATTCACCCCGGCCGGCGGATCCGTCTCCCTGAGGGCGGCACGCAACGGCGACGGCGGCATGGACATCGCCGTCGCCGATACCGGCATCGGCATGGATGAGGCCGGCATCGCCAAGGCGCTGACCCCGTTCGGCCAGTTGGGCGACCCCTTCACCCGGCGCCGCCAGGACGGCGTCGGCCTCGGCCTGCCGCTCAGCCGGCAACTGGTGGAACTGCACGGCGGCAGCCTGCTGATCGACAGCGTCCCCGGCCAGGGCACCACCATCACCGTCCGCCTGCCGACGGCGATGGTGGCCTGAATCCTTTGGTCTAGGCCTTCTTCAGGTAGCAGGTCTTCAGCACCAGGGTGGACTTTCCGTCCCTGACCTCGATCTCCTCGGGGTCGTGGGTCAGGCGGATGTTCTTCATGACGCTGCCGCGCTTGAGGTTGAGCGACGAGTTCTTGACCTTGAGGTCGCGAATCAGCTGGACCGAATCGCCGTCCTTGAGAGCGGCGCCGTTGCTGTCCTTGGTTTCGTCGTCCATGCCTCAGGCCTTCCCGAACACGCGGGTGAAAATGGTGTCCACATGCTTGGTGTGGTAGCCCAGGTCGAACAGCTCCTCCAGCGTCCTGGCCGGAATATGGCCGGCCACCTCGGCATCGGCCTTCAGCAGGTCCAGGAAACTGGCGCCCTCCTGCCACACCTTCATGGCGTTGCGCTGCACCGCCTTGTAGCTGTCCTCGCGGCTCATGCCGGCCTGGGTCAGCGCCAGCAGCACCCGCTGCGAGAACACCAGCCCGCCCAGCTGATTGAGATTGCGCTCGACCGCGTCGGGATAGACCACCAGCTTCTCGATCACCCCGGCCAGCCGGTTCAGGGCGAAATCGAGGGTGACGGTGGCGTCGGGGCCGATCATGCGCTCCACCGAGGAATGCGAGATGTCGCGTTCGTGCCACAGGGCCACGTTCTCCATGGCGGGAACCACCATGCCGCGCACCAGCCGGGCGAGGCCGGTCAGGTTCTCGGTCAGCACCGGGTTGCGCTTGTGCGGCATGGCCGAGCTGCCCTTCTGTCCGGGCGAGAAATACTCCTCGGCTTCCCGCACCTCGGTGCGCTGAAGATGGCGGATCTCGATGGCCACATGCTCGATGGAACTGGCGATGACGCCCAGGGTGGCGAAGAACTGGGCATGGCGGTCGCGCGGAATCACCTGGGTCGAGACCGGCTCGGGCTTCAGGCCCAGCTTGGCCGCCACATGCTCCTCGACGCGGGGATCGATGTTGGCGAAGGTGCCGACCGCGCCCGAGATGGCGCAGGTGGCGACGTCTTCCCGCGCCGATTTCAGGCGGCGGCGGTTCCTCTGGAACTCGGCATGGAAGCCGGCGAACTTGAGGCCCATGGTCACCGGCTCGGCATGGATGCCGTGCGAGCGGCCCATGCAGACCAGGTCCTTGTATTCGAAGGCGCGCTTCTCCAGCGCCGTCAGCAGCCGGTCGAGATCGGTCAGCAGGATATCGGCCGCCTGGGTCAGCTGCACCGCCAGACAGGTGTCGAGCACGTCCGACGAGGTCATGCCCTGGTGGACGAAGCGGGAATCGGGGCCGATATGCTCGGCCAGCTCGGTCAGGAAGGCGATGACGTCGTGCTTGGTCTCGGCCTCGATCTCGTCGATGCGGGCCGAGCGCGAGGGGGTATAGGGCTTGTTGCCCTTTTCCCAGATGGTGCGGGCCGAATCCTTGGGGATGACGCCGATCTCGGCCAGGGCATCGCAGGCATGGGCCTCGATCTCGAACCAGATGCGGAAGCGGTTCTCCGGCTCCCAGATACGGGTCATCTCGGCCCGGGAATAGCGAGGAATCATTTTCCACCTCTAGAGCATTGATTTCGAAAGGAACAAAGCAATGGCCATTCCCCCTGGGGAATGGACGCCGGGACAGTCGCCATCGGACAACACTCCGGGACAGCGCCGAATGGCCACCCTAATGTCCGGCCAATTCAATGGATGGCGTGGATTTGCTTCGCGGACCCATCCACAAACCGCGGAGTTCCGCGGCTTGTGGATGGTCGGAGTGAGAGGATTCGAACCTCCGGCCCCTGCCTCCCGAAGACAGTGCTCTACCAGGCTGAGCTACACTCCGGTCGCCTGCGAGGCGCTTCTTATAGCGCCAACCTTCGGGTCGCGCAAAGGGATTCTGCCGGCTGGATTCCGCCAATCCCGCCGCTGCCGACCTGATCGCCGACGATTGCCCTGAAGCGCCGCTTCGGCCATGATGGCGGCGCAACAGGCGGGGATTCAGCAATGAAGCGATGGGCGGTGGCGACGGCCGGACTGATGCTGCTGGCGGGCTGCGCCGGCGTGGAGGAACACGAGATCGCCCAGCTTCGGGTGGGGCGGACCACCGCCGCCGAGGCTATCAAGGCGCTGGGCGAACCCGACCGCGACGAGGTGCTGTCCGACGGATCGCGCATGCTGACCTATGTGGGATCGAAGGCGCGGGGAAAGCTGGCCAATTTCCTGCCCGGCGGCGTCTACGCCTGGGGCGGCTGGACCGTCACCAACAACGAGGCGGGGCTGATGTTCGGCCCCGACGGCGCCCTGCGCTTCTATTCCTGGTCCTCGAAAGATCAGATTCCGATCCGGCTGGTGGGGCGCGATTCGGCGCCGCCCGTCCTGTCCGAACCGGAAGCCGCGCCCGGAAACCAGAACCCCCCTCCCGTTTCCGGGAAGGGGGCTTCGGATCGTCCGGCCGACTGATCTCCCAGGGAAGCGGGCTAGGCCCGTTCGCGGGCCAGCTTCCACACCGCCGGGGCGCGCCACAGGCGCGACTTCAGCAGTTCGCGCTCGAACAGCATCTCCTTCGGCACCCGGTCGAAGAACTTGTCGAACAGCTCTTCCTGGCTGCGGGCGTCGGCGACGCCGGCCTCGCGGTCGATGCGCATCAGTTCCTCGAACCTGTCGCGGGCGTAGTCGAGACCGCCCCACTCCATGTCCTCGTATTCCGGCACCAGTCCGATCGGGCTTTCCACGGCGCGGGCGCGGCCGGCGACGCGATCGACGATCCACTTCAGCACGCGCATGTTCTGGCCATAGCCCGGCCACATGAACTTGTTGTTCTCGTCGCGGCGGAACCAATTGACCCGGAAGATCGGCGGCGGATTGTTGACGGCGCGGCCCATGTTGAGCCAGTGATTGAAGTAATCCGCCATGTTGTAGCCGCAGAACGGTAGCATGGCGAAGGGATCGCGGCGGATGGCGGCCTGGCCGACGGCGGCGGCAGTGGCCTCGGACCCCATGGTGGCGCCCAGATAGACGCCGTGCGCCCAGTTGAACGACTGCACCACCAGCGGCGCGTTCTTGGACAGGCGGCCGCCGACGATGAAGGCCGAGATCGGCACGCCGGCCGGGTTCTCCCAATCGGGATCGACGCTGGGGCACTGGCTGACCGGCGCGGTGAAGCGGGCGTTGGGATGGGCGGCGGGGTCCTTGGAATCCGGCGTCCAGTCGTTGCCCTTCCAGTCGATCAGATGGGCGGGGGGGGCGTCGCTGAGGCCTTCCCACCACACGTCGCCGTCATCGGTCATGGCGACGTTGGTGAAGATGGAATTGCTGGCGCAGGCGGCGATGGCGCTGGGATTGGTGGAGGCGCCGGTGCCGGGGGCCACGCCGAAGAACCCGGCCTCGGGATTGATGGCGTGGAAGCGGCCGTCGGGGCCGGGCTTGATCCAGGCGATGTCGTCGCCCACCGTCCAGATCTTCCAGCCGTCGAAGCCGCCCGGCGGCACCAGCATGGCGAAATTGGTCTTGCCGCAGGCCGACGGGAAGGCGGCGGCGACATAGGTCTTCTCGCCCTTGGGGCTTTCGACGCCGACGATCAGCATGTGCTCGGCCAGCCAGCCCTCGTCGCGGGCCATCACCGAGGCGATGCGGAGCGCGAAGCACTTCTTGCCCAGCAGGGCGTTGCCGCCGTAGCCCGAGCCGTAGGACCATATCTGACGGTCCTCGGGGAAATGCGAGATGGTGATGTTGTCGGGATTGCAGGGCCAGACCACATCCTTTTCGCCCTCGGCCAGCGGCTTGCCCACCGAATGCAGGCACTGCACGAAGTCGCCGTCGGCCCCCAGGATGTCCAGCACCTTCTGGCCCATGCGGGTCATGATGCGCATGTTGGCGACAGCATAGGCGGAATCGGTGATCTGGACGCCGATATGGGCGATGTCGGACCCCAGCGGCCCCATGGAGAACGGCACCACGTACATGGTGCGGCCCTTCATGCAGCCGTCGTACAGCCTGGACATGCGGGCCCGCATCTCCTTGGGCTCGACCCAGTTGTTGGTGGGGCCGGCGTCGTTCTTGCTGTGGGAGCAGATGAAGGTGCGGTCTTCGACACGGGCGACGTCGCGGGGGTCGGAACGGCAGAGATAGCTGCCGGGGCGAAGCTTTTCATTCAGCCGGATCATGGTGCCGCTGGCCACCATCATCTCGCACAGACCATCGTATTCCGCCTGGGAACCGTCGCAGACGTGGATGCTGGCCGGACGGCACAGCTGCGCCATCTCGTCGATCCATGCCAGAAGTTTGGAATTCATGGTCGTCCCGCCGGGAATACCGTGCCTGGTCATCTTCAAAGTTCTCCCTTTCGAAGACCCCTTGTGACCACCGCAAGCCTGCGGGCGTCACGCCGCTGTAAAAAAGTGGTCGGGAAGATAGCGGCCAGAACCCGGCCGGGCAATGGTCTTGCTGCGATAATCAACCGGATTCGCCCGCAAGGGCGCTCAGCGCCTGGAAAGCGGCCTCGCCATCGCCGACCGGCCCGGCGAAATCCAGCCGGAGATTTCGCCCGTCGCCGCTCAGGTCGCAGCCCAGGCCGTCCACCGCCGCCAGCCGCCAGCCGGCGGCGCTGTCGCCGCCGGCCCGCAGGGCCAGCGCCGCCACCATGTCGGGATGGCGGGAGTTGATCCGTTCCAGCAAGGCGTCCTCGGCCGCCGCCAGCGCCTCGCATCCGGAGGTCAGCGGCGGGGTCAGCCAGACGGCGCGGGCAAAGCCGCCGACGAAATGGGCCTTGTCCACCCTCAGCCGCCAGACGGCGAAATCCCCGAACCCGGCGTAAAGGACGGCGGCGGGATGGCGGGCCAGAAAGCGCCGGCGGAGATGCGGCCGGCCATCCTCGGCCGCCTCGCCGACCAGGGTGACGCGGGGGCCGGTCTGGGGGTTGGCGTGGCCGTCGCTGCCGTCCAGCAGAAGCGCGACCTTGGAATCGGCCAGCAGATTGCGGGTATGGTCGGCCAGACGCGACAGCAGCAGAATGCCCGACATGTCGTGATCGAACGCCACCGTCACCAGCGAGACATAGGGACGACCGTCCTGGCTGGTGGCCAAGGCGGCCTTGCGGGCGCCCGCCACGATCCGCCACGCCGCCAGCCGGTTGCCGGATGGAAGGTCGTCATCCCGCCGATCGTTCATTGCTTTCGCCGTTCGCCTTGGGTTGAATGGCGGCCCGACACCGCCGCCTGGAGATCATCGCAGATGAAGACCGTCCTGGGAATCGCCCTTGCCCTGCTGCTGGGAACCGCTGCCCCCGCCATCGCCGGCGACATCGCCGCGACCGACGCCTGGGCCAGGGCCACCAGCGCCGACACCCGCATCGGCATCGCCTTCGTCACCCTGGCCAATGCCGGGACCGCCGCCGATTCGCTGGTGGCCGCCACCACTCCCGCCGCCGGACGGATCGAGTTCCACGCCCACGTCCACCAGGACGGCCTGATGAAGATGCGCCGGCAGGACAAGGTCGACCTGGCGGCCGGCCAGACGGTGAGGTTCGCCCCCGGCGGCCTGCACCTGATGCTGCACGACCTCAAGGGCCAACTCAGGCCCGGCCAGAGCTTTCCCCTGACCCTGACCTTCGCCGCGGCCGGCGACGTTTCCGTCACCGTGACGGTCGAGGGCGCCGGGGCCATGAACCGGTCGAAGCCCATGGATCACGACCACCCCATGGACCCGTCCATGCACGATGAGCGCATGAAGGACCCGGCGTACCGGACCATGCACGAACAGCACATGACGGACCCCGAGCACAAGGCCATGCACGACAGGATGCACGGTCCGGCGAAATGACGCCGCCCGCCATCGTCGCATCGGTGGTTTGCGTTTCCTTGTGTTGCAGGATGGCGGCCGCATCGCCAGAATGGGACGAACGCCGGGGAGGGACAGCCTCTACCGGCGATTGAACCATTCGGGGAGGGCGCATGGCTTCGGGTGAGTCAGGCAAGTCGGGTGCGGCGGCAAGGGACATGGCGGGCGATGCGGCATCCCCCTGGGGCGATGCCCTGGCGGAACTGGCCGCCCCATCGGGAGGCCTGAACATCGCCGTCGCCTGCGTCGACCGCCATGTGGCCGCCGGTGGCGGCCAGCGGGTGGCGTTGCGCTGGCTGGGGCGCCGCCAGGACCGCCGCGACATCACCTTCGCCGAACTTGCCGACCTGTCCGGCCGCGCCGCCCGGGTGCTGGGCGATCTCGGCCTCGCCC
Source organism: Magnetospirillum sp. SS-4 (assembly GCF_902729425.1). Taxonomy (GTDB): domain Bacteria; phylum Pseudomonadota; class Alphaproteobacteria; order Rhodospirillales; family Magnetospirillaceae; genus Phaeospirillum. The sequence continues at coordinate 130,023 of NZ_CACVCH010000125.1, forward strand.
CCGGCGACACCGTGGCGGTGATGCTGGACCGCATCCCCGAACTTTACGCCGCCGCGCTGGGCACCTGGAAGGCCGGCGGCGTCTATTGCCCGCTGTTTTCCGCCTTCGGCCCCGGCCCTCTCAGGGCACGGCTGGAAATCGGCCGGGCCAGGGTCCTGATCGTGTCGGACGAGCTTTACGCCCGCAAGCTGGCAGCCAACCGCGACGGCTTGTCCGGTCTGCGCCATGTGCTGTTGGTGAGAACCGACGATGGCCCGCTTCCCGATGGCTGCCTGGACTTCCGCGCCCTGCTGGCGGCGGCCGAACCGGCGGCGGCGGCCGACACCCGGCCCGACGATCCCGCCTTTCTCCACTTCACCAGCGGCACCACCGGCAACCCCAAGGGCGCCCTGCATCCCCATCGCGCCGTGCTGTCCCATCTGGTGACCGGGCGCACCGTGTTCGGCCTGTCCGGAGCCGACGTGTTCTGGTGCACCGCCGATCCCGGCTGGGTCACCAGCACCGCCTACGGCGTCATCGCGCCGCTGGCGTGCGGCGCGACCTTGCTGGTGGACGAGGCCGACATCGACCCGCGCCGCTGGTACGCCATCCTGCACGAGGAAAAGGTCACCGCCTGGTACACCACCCCCACCGCCATCCGCACCATGATGCGCTATGGCGCCGCCCTGGCGCGGTCGTACCGCGACAATTCGCTGCGGGTGGCGGCCAGCGTCGGCGAACCGCTCAACGGCGAGGCGGTCAGCTGGGGCCAGAAGGCGCTGGGCGTGCCGTTCCTGGACACCTGGTGGCAGACCGAGACCGGCGCCATCGTCATCGCCAACGCCCCCGGCCAGGGCCGCCGCCCCGGCAGCATGGGCCGCGTCCTGACCGGCATCGAGGCCCGGGTGGTTCAATGCGCCGACGGCGCCCCCGTCCCGGCCGACGGCGCCGACACGGTGGGCGAGCTGGTGTTGCGGGCCGGCTGGCCGTCCATGTTCTCGGGCTATCTCGGCGACGACGACCGCCCCGGCGGCTGCTTCCGGGAGGGCTGGTACTTCACCGGCGACCTGGTCAAGCGCGATGGCGACGGCTTCTTCTGGTTCGTCGGCCGCGCCGACGACATGATCAAATGCGGCGGCCTGCGGATCGGCCCGTTCGAGGTCGAGGCCATGCTGATGGATCATCCCGCCATCGCCGAGGTCGGCGTGGTCGGCAAGCCCGACCTGCTGCTGCGCGAGGTGCCGGTGGCGTTCGCCTCGCTCAATCCCGGCTTCGAGGCCGGCGACGCGCTGCGGGCGGAACTGCTGTCCTTCGCCCGTCAGGAACTCGGCGCCTCGATGGCCCCGCGTGAAATCCACTTCATCGCCGAATTGCCAAAGACCACCAGCGGCAAGATTCTCCGCCGGGTCCTCAAGGCCAAGGCGGTGGGAGAGGCCGACAGCTTCGATTCCCTGCCCAACCTGCCGCCGTGCCCCGGCCGCTTCGACGACGAATGACCGATTCCGGGGCGGGGCGGCGGGTCAAACCCCGCGGATGCGGCCGTACTGGACGAAATCGGTCCAGGTGCGTTCCAGACGCTGCATGGTGTGGAGGGTGGTGCCCAGATTGTCCTGGGTCTGCTCGTCGTTGCCGAGCGCGGTGGCGAGATCGTCCTGAAGCTTGCGCACGGCGGCGCAGAGGGTCAGCCCCTTCTCGGCCAGCTTGAGGCGGACCGAGCGGCGGTCATGGGGCGAGCGTTCCTGCGTCAGGTAGCCGCATTCCGTCAGCGCCTTGATATTGTAGGATACGTTGGAGCCCTGGTAATAGCCGCGGTCCTTCAGGTCGCGAATCACCACCTCGTTCTCGCCGATATTGTAGAGAAGCAGCGCCTGGACCGCGTTGATGTCCTCGATGCCGAGACGACGCAGCTCGGTCCGCAAGACATCGAGAAAATGTCTGTGCAAACGTTCGATCAGGCGGATGATGTCGAAATATGGCTGGCTCACGGGGCGGGAGTATAGGGTCATTTCCCGACCGCCACAACAGCGGATTGCATCCGCAAGGGCGCTCGCCGCGGCGCCGGGGTTGGGCTAAGCTTGCCCCATGACCCAGACCCTGCGCATCGCCACCTTCAACCTGGAGAACCTGGACGACCGCCCCCAGGGCGGCCTGGATTTCGACGACCGGATCAGAATCATGCGGCCGCAATTCCTGCGGCTGCGCGCCGACATCGTCTGTCTCCAGGAGGTCAACGCCCATTCCGACGGCAAGCGCGGCCCCCGCCATCCCACCGGGCTGGACAGGCTGCTGGAGGGGACCGGATACCACGACTGGCACCGGGTGATCAGCCTGAACCGGGGCGGCGTCCGCTCGGCCGACCGCCACAACCTGGTCATCCTCTCGCGCCTGCCGGTGCTGTCCCACGACCAGGTCTGGCATGACCATGTCGACCCCTGTTCCTGGCGGCCGACCCTGTCGCATCCACGCCCGGACACCCCCCAGCCGGTGGAGTGGGACCGCCCGATCCTGCACGCGGTGATCCAGTTGCCCGATTGCCGCCGCCTGCATGTGATCAACGTCCATCTGCGGGCGCCGCGCGCCGTCTGGCTGGCGGGGCAGAAGGAACGGCCCGGCCGCTGGCTGTCGGTGGGCGGCTGGGCCGAAGGCTTCTTCCTGGCCAGCATCAAGCAGGCCGGACAGGCGCTGGAGGCCCGCCTGCTGGTGGAACGCATCCAGGACGCCGAGCCCGACGCCCTGATCGCGGTGTGCGGCGACTTCAACGCCACCGACCACGAAGCGGCGTTGCGCATCGTCCGCGGCGACGAGGAGGATACCGGCAACGGCCACCTCGCCATGCGGATGCTGGTTCCCACCGAACGCTCGCTGCCCGAAAGCGTCCGTTTCTCGGTGATCCATCACGGCCGCCCGGCGATGCTGGATCATGTCCTGGTGTCGCGGCCGCTGCTGGGGCTTTATCGCGGCGTCGAGATTCACAACGAATCCCTGGGCGACGAACTGGTCTCGCCGGCCTCCATCCACGGTTCGCCGGAAAGCTACCACGCTCCGCTGGTGGCGGAGTTCACCCTTGTGACGGAAAGGCCGCCCCGACCATGAGCGAACCCCGCCTGAAGGCCAGGCTGTGGATTCACGCCGCCATCCGCCAATGCGGCGTGCTGGGCGTTCCCGCCATGGTGGTGAGCAAGGGCGACGACGACGCCGGCGCGATTCTGGTCAAGCTCAACCGTGGCGAAGGCGGCTGCGAGGTCTTCACCCAGGTGCGCGACGGCGACGGCCGGCCGGCCTGGTTGCGCGCCACCGGCTCCGAGCCGGTGGACGAGGCCAGGGCCGACGCCTATATCCGCCGCCAGCGCGAGCATGATCGCGACCTGTGGGTGCTGGAGGTGGAGGATCGCCACGGCCGCCTGCCGTTCATCGAACGCATATTGGGCGGCTGACCAGTTGCCTTGGCGGAAAATTCCGCTATGACTCGCCCCCAGTCCCCTTCGCTGACAAGGATCGATCGCATGACCCGTCGCCTGATTTCCTCCGGCTCTCCGTTCGAGGAGATTGCCGGCTATTCCCGCGCCGTCCACCAGGACCCCTGGGTATTCGTCGCTGGCACCTCCGGCTTCAAGGACGGCCAGATCGCCGACGACGTCGTCGCCCAGGCCGAACAGTGCATCGAGACCATCGCGGCGGCGCTGGAACAGGCGGGAGCCGGGCTGAAGGACGTGGTCCGCGTCACCGTCTACATCACCGACGCCGCCTATTTCCAGACCGTCGCGCCGGTGCTGGGCAAGGCCTTCAAGGGCATTCGCCCGGCCAACACCACCATCGTCTGCGGCCTGGTCGATCCGCGCATGAAGGTCGAGATCGAGGTCACCGCCCTCAAGTCGTGACCCGGCTCAATCAATAGCAGAAGGCCGGCCGTTTCGGCGTTCGAAACGGGCCGGCCGCCCCCGGCCGGCGCATGGGTTGAGCGAAGCCAGGCCCCGCGAATCAGGCTCTTCCACGAATCGGACGCGGGACAGGGACGGCCTTAGTTGCTATCCTGATGGGCACAACCTCGACGCATGCTTCTCCTTGCGGGGCGCGCACCGTCCATCCGCCCCGGCCGGCGACGAGGGGGAGGGGGGGGGAATGGTAATGCCGAAGCCGCTTCGGATACTGCTGGTCGAGGACTCGCCGGACGACGCCGAACTGGTTGAGCTTGAACTGATCCGCGGCGGCCTGCTGCCCTCCATCCACAGGGTGGAGACCGCCGCCGCCATGCGGGCGGCCCTCGACCTCGACGGCTGGGACGTGGTGCTGAGCGACTACAACCTGCCGGCGTTCAGCGCCGAGGCGGCGCTGGACATCCTGCAAGCCAGCGGCCAGGACCTGCCTTTCGTCATCCTGTCCGGCATGGTCAATCCCAGGGACGCCATCACGCTGATGAAGCGCGGTGCCCACGATTTCCTGGACAAGTCCTCGCTGGCCCGGCTGGTTCCCGCCATCGAGCGCGAGGTCAGCGACGCCGCCGAGCGAACCAGGCGGCGCAAGGCCGAGGAACAGGTGCGGGTCTTGTCCATGGCGGTGGAGCAAAGCCCGGTATCGGTGCTGATCACCGATACCGACGGCGTCATCACCTATGCCAATCCGTGCTTTTGCGACAATACCGGCTTCGCCCGCCACGAGGCGCTGGGGCGAACCCCGGCCATCGTCAAGGGCGGCCACACCTCCGCCGAGGAATACGCCGAGCTGTGGCGGACCATCCGCGCCGGCAACGTCTGGCGAGGAATGTTCCACAACCGCCGCAAGGACGGCTCGTTCTACTGGGACGACGCCTCCATCTCGCCGGTCCGCGGCCCCAAGGGCGACATCACCCACTATGTCGGCATCACCCAGGACGTCACCCAGCGGCAATTGAAGGATCAGGAGGTGGCGCGGGCGGTGGAACACCTCACCGAGGTCAACGCCGAACTGGAGCGCTTCGCCTATGTGGCCTCCCACGACCTCCAGGAACCGCTGCGCACCCTGACCTCGTTCACCCAGTTGCTGGCCCGTCACCAGCAGGGGCGCCTGGACGTCGAGGCCGAGGAGTACATGGGCTTCATCATCGACGCCGCCAGGCACATGCACGAACTGATCAACGACCTGCTGATCTATTCCCGCATCGCCGGCGAGGGGCGGGCGTTCGTCCCCGTTTCCCTGTCCAGGGTCTGCTCCCAGGCCCTGCGCAACCTGAAATCCAGCGTCGAGGAGGCCGGCGCCGCCGTCACCGTCGGCGACCTGCCCGAGGTCTGCGGCGACGACGTTCAACTGGTCCAGCTGTTCCAGAACCTGCTGGGCAACGCCGTCAAGTTCCGTCATCCCGGCGTCGCCCCGCGCATCACGGTCCGGGCCGAACCCAGGGGAGAGGAATGGCTGGTCTCCATCTCCGACAACGGCATCGGCATCCAGCCCAGCAGCCAGGATATCTTCGAGATCTTCCGCCGCCTGCACACCCATGCGGAATACCCCGGCACCGGCATCGGCCTTGCCGTGTGCAAGTGCATCGTCCAGCGCCATCGGGGCCGCATCTGGGCCGAGCCCGGACCGGACGGTGGCAGCACCTTCCTGTTCACCCTGCCGCCGCCGCCGCCGGCCCCTTGAGGGCGGGAAACAGCCGCGGCCCTTGCGCGGCCCAGCGATTCGGCCCATATGGCGTTGACCCCAATGGGCTTTCCCCGGAGGCCAGATGTTATCCGTTTCCGCCATCCGCGGCGCAGTGGCGCTGTTCGCCGTCATGGTCGCGACCGCCTTGCCGGCCAAGGCAAGGCTGTTCGACCCCGAGACCTTCACCCTGGCCAACGGCATGCAGGTGGTGGTGATTCCCAATCACCGGGTTCCCATCGTCTCGCACATGGTGTGGTACAAGGTCGGCGCCGCCGACGAGATGCCGGGCAAAAGCGGTCTGGCCCATCTGCTGGAACACCTGATGTTCAAGGGGACGCCCTCGGTTCCGCCGGGCGAGTTCTCGAAGATCGTGGCGCGCAACGGCGGGCGCGACAACGCCTTCACCTCGTCCGACTACACCGCCTATTTCCAGAACATCGCCGTCGACAAGCTGGAGATGGTGATGCGCATGGAGGCCGACCGCATGCGCAACCTGATCCTGGACGAGGACAATTTCCGCACCGAGCGCTCGGTGGTCCAGGAAGAGCGCCGCTCGCGCACCGACAACAACCCCGCCGCCCTGCTGGCCGAACAGATGGAGGCGGCGCTCTACCTCAACAGTCCCTATGGCCGCCCCATCATCGGCTGGGCCGACGAGATCGCCGCCCTGACCCGTGACGACGCCCTGGCCTTCTATCGCCGCTGGTACGCCCCCGACAACGCCATCCTGATCGTCGCCGGCGCGGTGGACGCGGCGATGGTGCGGCCGCTGGCCGAAAAATATTACGGCCCGCTGGAACCATCCGGCATCGGAACGCGCCTGCGCACCCAGGAACCGCCGAACCGGGCGGCGCGGCGCGTCACCCTGACCGACGCCCGCGTCGGCCAGCCCGGCTGGTCGCGGCTGTATCAGGCGCCCGGCTACCGCGCCGGCGAGACCGCCATGGCCGTTCCGCTGGAAGTGCTGGCCGAGATTCTGGGCGGCGGCTCCACCTCGCGGCTTTACCGGGCGCTGGTGGTCGATCAGGGGCTGGCCGCCGCCGCCTACGCCGATTACGATCCGGTGGCGGTCGACAACGGCGTCTTCCGTCTGTCGGCGTCGCCACGGCCCGGCGTGGCCCTGGACAAGCTGGAGGACGCCGTCGAGCGGGAACTGTCCCGCATCACCCATGACGGCATTCCCGCCGACGAGGTCGAACGCGCCAAGACCCGGCTGGTCGCCCAGGCCGCCTATGCCCGCGATTCGCTGCATACCGGCGCGCGGGTGCTGGGACAGGCCCTGGCGGTGGGAATGTCGGTGGCGGAGGTGGAATCCTGGCCCGACCGCATCGCCGCCGTCACCCCCGACCAGATGGCGGAGGCCGCCCGGCGGGTCCTCGATCCCAAGGCCTCGGTCACCGGCCTGCTGCTGCCCGATCCGAAGGCGGCGGCGCCGGTTCGCGGCCAGCCGGCCCGGCCGGCCTTCTCGAAGGAGGTGCATTGATGAACGCCCCCAAGCGGCCGGACGGCCGGAACAGCCTTGCCCGAACCGTCCTGTTCGGCCTCGGCCTGCTGCTGATCTCGTGGCCGGCCGCCGCCGTCACGGTGGAGCGGGTCGTCAGCGCCAAGGGCATCGAGGCGTGGCTGGTCCAAGACAGCTCGAATCCCATCATCGCCCTGGAGATGTCGTTCGCCGGCGGCGCCTCGCTCGATCCCGAGACCAGGCCGGGGCTGGCGGCGATGACCGCCGGCCTGCTGGACGAAGGCGCGGGCCCGCTGGATTCCGCCGCCTTCCAGCAAAAACTGGAAGACCTTGCCATCAGCCTGCACTTCAGCGCCGGCCGCGACGGTCTGCGCGGTCACGTCAAGACCCTGACCACCAACCGCGACACCGCCTTCGACCTGCTGCGTCTCGCCCTGACCCAGCCCCACTTCGCCAAGGAGCCGGTGGAGCGGGTCCGTAACCAGATGCTGGCCGGATTGATGCGGGAATCCCAGGACCCCAACGCCATGGCGTCGCGGCGCTGGTTCGAGATCATGTTCCCCGGCCACCCCTATGGCCGCCCCGCCAACGGCACCATCGATTCGGTCAAGGCCATCCGGACGGCCGACTTGAAGGCCTTCGCCCAGGCCCAGTTGACCCGCGACCGCCTGACCGTCGGCGTGGTCGGCGACATCACCCCGGCCGAGCTGTCGCGCCTGCTGGACGCCACCTTCGGCGATTTGCCCGAACGCGGGAAGGCGGCCGCCATTCCCGAGGCCACGCCGCCATCGGCCGGCGGCGTCACCGTGATCGACAAGGACAATCCCCAGACCGTGGCGGTGTTCGGCGCAGCCGGCATCCGGCGCGACGATCCCGACTGGTATCCCGCCTACGTGATGAACTACATCCTGGGCGGCGGCGGCTTCTCGTCGCGGCTGACCGAGGAAGTGCGGGAAAAGCGCGGCCTCGCCTATTCGGTCTATTCCTATCTCGCCCCCATGAAGCAGGCCGGCGTCATCATCGGCGGCGTCGCCACCGAGAACGCCCGCTTCGCCGAATCCCTCGGCCTGATCCGGGTTGAATTCCGCCGCATGCGCGACGACGGGCCGGACGCCGAGGAACTGGCCAGCGCCAAGACCTATCTGAACGGTTCGTTTCCGCTGTCGCTGGACTCGACCGTCGCCATCGCCGGCCTGCTGGTACAGCTCCAGACCGACCGGCTGGGCATCGACTTCCTCGACCGCCGGGCCGCTCTGATCGAAGCGGTCACTATCGAGGATATCCGCCGGGTGGCGCGGCGCCTGCTCGACCCCGACGCCCTCGTCGTCGTGGCGGTGGGGCGGCCGGCCGGGCTGTGATACGGTTTTGTTGCAGTGCAACATAAGCCTTGCGTCCCGAGAGGAAGGGTGTATAAAGATATTAATGTTGCGGTGCAGCAATCGGTCCTCGACCGCACTGCCCGCCCCCCCGGAAAGCTCAGGAGCACACATCATGGCTACTTCCTCCACCGACCAGTTCACCGTCAGCGCCAAGGCCAACATCGAGAAGCTGACCATCGTCGCCAAGACCAATGCCGAGGCCCTGACCAAGAGCGGCAACGCCGCCATCTCCGGCCTGGAAAGCCTGACCAAGGCCTATCAGGACCTCGCCACCCGCAACGTCGAGAAGCTGGCCGCCGGCATCAAGACCCTGGCCTCGGTCAAGAGCCCGGTCGAGTTCTTCGAAGTGCAGCAGAAGCTGGTCAAGGAAGGCTTCGAGTCCGCCCTGGCCGACAGCCGCGCCATCGCCGAGCTGACCACCTCGGTGTTCACCGCCGCCTTCGAGCCGGTGCAAAAGCAGGTCGCCGCCTTCCAGGACATCGCCAAGAAGGCCGCCTGATTCCTTCAGGCCCGCCCGCGACGAGGCCGCGTCCCGGAAACGGGGTGCGGCCTTTCGCGTTTGAAGCTAAAGTGCCGCCCGAATTCAGGCTGAACGAGGGCTCTTCGCATGCCATCCTTCGATATCGTTTCCAAGACCAACATGGCCGAGGTGGACAACGCGCTGGCCGGCATCACCCGCGAAGTGGCGCAGCGCTTCGACTTCAAGGGCTCCAAGTGCTCGGTCGAGCGCAAGGACCAGATCATCACCGTGCTGGCCGACGACGACGCCAAGCTGAAGCAGATGCACGAATTGCTGAAGGTCCATTTCACCCGCCGCAGCGTCGACCCCAAGGCGCTTGACTACCAGACGGTGGAAAAGGCCTCGGGCAACAGCGTCCGCCAGCCGATCAGGATCAAGGACGGCATCGAATCCGTGCTGGCCAAACGGCTGGCGAAGGAGATCAAGGATTCCAAGATGAAGGTCCAGGTCGCCATCCAGGGCGACGAATTGCGGGTGACCGGCAAGAAGCGCGACGACCTCCAGGAGGCCATCGCCCTGCTGAAGACGCTCGACGTCGACCAGCCGCTTCAGTTCATCAATTTCCGCGACTAAGAACGCGGCCTCAGCAGGCCGCGCGCTCTATCCTTGCGTTGTCCGTCTGACAGTCAAACGCATTGCCCTCCAGCATGGCGATGAAGGCCCGACGGATCTCGGACGTCACATCGCGGCGGGTGACGAAGGCCGGCGCGCCGTCGGCGGTCCATTCGAGTCCCCAGATCGGGGCGATCCGCGTCGGCAGCAACGCATAGCGGCCGTCGCCGACAAAGCCCGGCCGGGCGGGATCGGCGATCAGGAATCCGTCGGAAAAATGCCGGAAGCGTTCCAGGTCCTCGCGTCGCCGGGGATGATGGCCGACCAGACGCGATACGGCCGCCTGATTCATCAGCGGGGCGAACTCGCCCGGGTAGTGGCGTGTCTTCCAGCCCAGATGGAAGGCATCGGTGTACAGGCGTCCGTCGCGCACGTAAAGCGTGCGCCAAAGCACCTGATTGGCCATGGTCGGCTTGATCACCACATCGGCGGCCGGATGGCCCCGCGCGGCGAGAACGTCGCGCAGGGCGGCTTCGGCGCGCTGGTGCTGCAACAGGCCGAGTCCCAGATAGGCCGCCGCCAGGGCCAGGCCGACGGGGGCCAGGCGACGCCGTGGCCGCCATAGCGCCAGAGCCAGCGGCACCAGAAGCAGCAAGGTGAAGAGGGGATCGAAGACGGCGATCAGGTTCCACGCTTCCTTGCGTTCGGAGAATGGCAGCCAGAGATGGGTGCCGTAGCTGGTGCAGGCATCGAGCAGGCCGGCGACGCCATACCCCGCCAGACCGTAGAGATAGATCCTGGGGAAGCTCAGGTGATTGCGCAGCAACAGCCACAGCAGCGACGCGGCAATCAGGGCGCCGACGGGCGCAAACGCCAGCGCGTGGGTGAAGTGGCGGTGATAGTCCAGCACCAGCAGGACATCGTCCGGGCTCTGGATCAAGGTGTCGGCGTCCGGCAGCATGCCGCCGGCCATGCCGACGGCCGCCGCGAGGCGGCGCTGGTGGGACGGCGCCAAGGTGGCGGCCAAGGCGGCGCCGAGCACGCCGTGGGTTATCAGGTCCATCGCGGCACCATTCAGTCGGCACTTCCCGTTCGAGAGGTCCATCCGCCCCGGATCGGCGGCAGATATAGCCCGATTCTGACCCAACCGGAAGATTGAATGACGGAACGGTGGCCGCCGCTCGAACCTCAATGATTTGGCAAGACTTTCCGGGCTATGCTGCACTGCACCGAGAACCCTGCGGCCAAGGGCCGCGCGGCGATCCCGACAACAAGGAAGCCTGCCATGAAACCCTCGTCCGGCCTTCGCTTCGAACACGCCCGCCTGATGTGCCGGGACGCGCTTGCCGCCGGTCAGAGCAAGCCGGCCCTGTGCCAGATCGCCCGCGTCGTCGACAATATCGTGTGGTACGAGGTCCTGGGCGCCGACGGCGCCATCGTCAGCCGGGAATGGTGCGACGCCGCCCGGTTTCCCGACATCTTCGCCAAGGCCGCCTGAACGTCAGGACGGGTTTTCCCCTCCCCCGAACACCTGGGCGAAACCGGCCATCAGGGCACAGTCGAGATCGGCCATGGCCGGGGTGAGTCCCAGGTCCCACAGCGAGGTCACGCCGTGCTCGCGGATGCCGCAGGGCACGATGCCCGCGAAATGCGACAGGTCGGGGTCGAGGTTGATCGCCACACCGTGATAGGTGACCCAGCGGCGCACCCGGACGCCGATGGCGGCGATCTTGTCTTCCCGGCCGTTCCCCCGGTCCACCCAGATGCCGACGCGGCCATCGCGGCGTTCACCCTTGACGTTGAAGCGGGCCAGGGTGGCGATCAGCCAGTCCTCCAGGCCATGGACATAGGCCCGCACGTCCGGGCTGCGCCGCTTCAGATCCAGCATGACATAGGCCACCCGCTGGCCGGGACCGTGATAGGTGTACTGGCCGCCGCGCCCGGCCGGAAACACCGGAAAGCGGTCGGGATCGACCAGGTCGGCGGGATCGGCGCTGGTGCCGGCGGTATAGAGCGGCGGATGCTCCAGCAGCCACGCCAGTTCCGGCGCCTGGCCGGCGCGGATGGCGGCGACGCGGGCCTCCATTTCGGCCACGGCGTCGGGATAGGCGACCGGCCGGTCCGATATTCGCCACTCGACGGGTGAGAACATGGTGACTCCGCTTGATTCGGGCGAACCGATTTGGTATTCCCCTGTCTCCTCGTTGGCAAGCCCTTCGAGCGACCGGTTCGCGGCCATGGCGGAATTGGTAGACGCGCAAGCTTGAGGTGCTTGTGGGGTAACTCCCGTGGAAGTTCGAGTCTTCTTGGCCGCACCATCCCGACGCACAAGGCCCGCCGGCTGATCCCGGCGGGCCTTGTGCGTTGTGGCGAGCCCCATCCGCGCAACTTTGATACCCGTAAGAATTCCGGTGGTATTACCGTCAACGCCGCGTAAATCCTGTGGTTTTCCGCAATCGCCCCGATGCCCCCCTTTGCCTTGGGCGGCGAAACGGGTATGGTGTGCCCCCTGTCGTGAAATTTCGTTACCCGAGGTTCCGGTCCATGAGCATGTCCGAAGAGCTGCGCGACGCGGCCCTGGAATACCATCGCCTTCCCACCCCCGGTAAGATCAGCGTCACGCCGACCAAGCCGCTGGCGACCCAGCGCGATCTGGCGCTGGCCTACAGCCCCGGCGTCGCCGCCGCCTGCGAACTGATCGTCAGCGATCCGGACAGCGTCGCCGACGTCACCGCGCGCGGCAACCTGGTGGCGGTGGTGACCAACGGAACCGCCGTGCTGGGCCTGGGCGCCATCGGGCCGCTGGCCGCCAAGCCGGTGATGGAGGGCAAGGGCGTCCTGTTCAAGAAGTTCGCCGGCATCGACGTGTTCGACATGGAACTGGCCGAGCTTGACCCCGACCGGCTGGTGGACATCATCGCCGCCATGGAGCCCACCTTCGGCGCCATCAACCTGGAAGACATCAAGGCCCCCGAATGCTTCGAGGTCGAGCGCAAGCTTCAGGAGCGGGTCAGGATTCCGGTGATGCACGACGACCAGCACGGCACCGCCATCGTGGTGGGCGCCGCCATGGTCAACGCGCTGCGCGTGGTGGGCAAGGACATCGGACAGGTCAAGCTGGTGGCCTCGGGCGCCGGCGCCGCCGCCCTGGCCTGCATCAACCTGCTGGTCAAGCTGGGCATCCGGCGCGAGAACGTCTGGATCAGCGACATCAAGGGCGTGGTCTACGAGGGCCGTACCGAGCTGATGGACGAGTACAAGTCCATCTACGCCCAGAAGACCGACAAGCGCGTCCTGGACGAGATCATCGAGGGCGCCGACATCTTCCTGGGCCTGTCGGCGCCGCGCGTGCTGACCGGCGAGATGGTCGACAAGATGGCGGCCAAGCCCATCGTCTTCGCCCTGGCCAATCCGACTCCGGAAATCCTGCCCGAGGAGGTCAAGGCCGTCAGGCCGGACGCCATCATCGCCACCGGCCGCTCGGACTATCCCAATCAGGTCAACAACGTCCTGGTGTTCCCCTACATCTTCCGGGGCGCGCTCGACGTCGGCGCCACCAAGATCAATGACGAGATGAAGCTGGCCTGCGTCTATGCCCTGGCCGGCCTCGCCATGGCCGAATCCGACGAACGGGTCCGCGCCGCCTACGGCACCGCGCCGCTGACCTTCGGCCCGGAATACCTGATCCCCAAGCCGTTCGATTCCCGCCTGATCCTCAAGATCGCGCCGGCGGTGGCCCGCGCCGCCATGGAATCCGGGGTGGCGCGACGCCCGATCATCGATTTCGAGGCCTATCTCGACCAGTTGAACCAGTTCGTGTTCCGCTCCGGCCTGGTGATGAAGCCGGTGTTCGACCGCGCCCGCCAGGACATGCGCCGCGTCGTCTACACCGAGGGCGAGGGCCGCCGGGTGCTGCACGCCGTCCAGACCGTGGTGGACGAGGGACTGGCGCGTCCCATCCTGATCGGCCGGCGCGAAGTGGTGGCCAAGCGCATCCGCGACCTGGACCTGCGCATCCGCATCGGCGAGCATTTCGACCTGTGCGACCCGGAAGACGATCCCCGCTTCAGCGAATACTGGAAGCTCTACCACTCGCTGATGGAGCGCCAGGGCGTCAGCCCGGAATACGCCCGCACGGTGGTGCGCACCAGGAACACCGTCATCGGCACCCTGATGCTGAAGCGCAGGGAGGCCGACGCCCTGATCTGCGGGACCATCGGCCGCTACGACAAGCACCTGTCCCACATCCTCAACGTCATCGGCACCCGCGACGGCGTCAAGGTGCCGGCGGCCATGAACCTGCTGATCATGCCCAAGGGCACCTTCTTCATCTGCGACACCTACGTCACGCCGGAACCGACGCCGGAGCAGGTCTGCGACATGGCCCTGCTGGCCTCGGAGGAGGTGCGGCGCTTCGGTATCGAGCCGAAGGTTGCGTTCCTGTCGCACGCCAATTTCGGCAACCGGACCTCGTCCTCGGCCCTGCGCCAGCGAGAGGCCCTGGCCCTGCTGCGCGACAAGGCCCCCTATCTGGAGGCTGAGGGCGAGATGCACGGCGACGCCGCCCTGTCGGCGGAAATCAGGGAACGCATCTTCCCCAATTCCCGGCTGAAGGGCGCCGCCAACCTGCTGATCATGCCGACCCTGGACGCCGCCAACATCTCGTTCAACCTGCTGAAGGTGGCGGGTGACGCCCTGTCGGTGGGGCCGATCCTGATGGGTGTCGCCCAGCCGGCCCACATCCTGACCCCCTCGGCGACGGTGAGGAACATCGTCAACATCACCGCCCTGGCGGCGGTGGAAGCCCAGATGAAGCGATAGGACAGGTCACGGGCATGCGGCCCTTTGATGGAAACGGCGCAGGGCGTCGCCGTCGTCGATGTCGTCCAGCGTGTCGATGAGCGCGGTCCGGTACCCCTTAAGATTGGCCAGGGTATCGGCCAGGGCGTGGCGGGAGGACCAGCGTACGCCGTCGAAAGGATCGATGACGCGCGGGTGGCGCTTCAGCCCCACCAGCCAATAGCCGCCGTCCAGGGCGGGGCCGAACACGGCGTCATGATTGCCCAGGGCCGCGAAGCCGGCGGCGATGTGACGGGGGCGGATATCGGGAATGTCGCCGCCGACGATCAGGACCGGCCCCGGCGGCAGCGCCCGAGCCACGCCCGCCATGCGCCGCCCCAAATCCCCCTTGGGCTGGGCGATCACGGGGATGCCGGCGGGCCAGGGACCGCCCTGGAACGGCGTCACCGCCAGCCAGGTGGTCCATCGCGGATCACGGCCAAGGCGGCGGATCAGCGACGACAACGCCCAGCGCTGGAATCGGAGCGCCTCCACCGGCCCGATATGGGCGGCTAGGCGGCGCTTCCCCGTTCCCAGCCGGGGCAGCCGCGCGAAGATGACCAGATGCCGGGACAGGGCCATACGCTCACCCATAAAGCCGCTGGATGGTCCGGGGCGACAGCCCGGCGAAATAGAGGCCGAGGCAGAGCAGGTTGCGGGCCGAGCGCCGCAGCCAGCCGTCCCGCCGCCAGCGTTCGGCCGAGGTGACGGCTTGCGTCTTCAGCACGGACAGGCCGCCGCGTCCGATCCGGCGCACCAGATCCACGTCCTCCATCAGGGGCAGCGGGCGATAGCCGCCGATCTCCCGGTAGTGGGATCGGGAAATCAGCAAGCCCTGGTCGCCATAGGGTAGTCCCAGCCAGCGCGTGCGCCATTCGACCAGGGCTTCCAGGGCCCTGGCCTGCCACGCCGTCGAATCGAGGGCGAAGCGGAACACCGCCGCCCGCCGCTCGTTGTGGCGATCCGCCATGAAGGCCTCGGCCTCGGATCGCCAGTCAGCGGCCAGCCGGGTGTCGGCATGCAGGAACAGCAGCCATGGGTGAGAGGCGGCGGCGGCTCCCGCCGCCAGTTGCGTCCCCCGGCCACGCTCGGCGACGACCACAGGCAGCCCGAGATCGCGGGCCAGATCGGGGGTTCCGTCGCCCGACCCGCCGTCGGCGACGATGACCTCGTCGGCTCCGCCCAGGCTGGCGACGGCACCCGGCAAATGACGGGCGGCATTCAGGGTGGGGATGACGACGCTAAGGCTCATGGCTTGCGCCATTTCCGCATCGCCACCGGCAGCAGCGCCAGCAATCCCAGCCCGGCGAAGGCCAGGATCATGGTCGGGCTCAGCACATCGGACAGCCTGATATCGCCTCCGCCTGAGAACAAATCGCCCAGACCGGCGCCGAAGGCGGCGAAGACGAAGGTGCCGGGAATGATGCCGATGACGGTGGCGGCGGCGAACACCGGCAGTCCCACGCCGGCCAGGGCCGGAACCAGATTCACCGCCCAGAACGGAAAGGCGGGCACCAGACGCAGGAACAGCAGATAGCTGAAGGCGTTGGCGCGGAAGCCATCCTCCATGCGGCGCAGGAACGGCCCGGCCCGGCGGCGCAGGCTGTCGCCGACCACCGTCCTGGCGGCAAGGAACACCAGGACCGCCCCGAGGGTGGCGGCGGTCACGGTCAGGATTCCCCCCATCAGCGCGCCGAACAGGAAGCCCCCCGCCAGGGTCAGGATGGTGGCGCCGGGCAGCGATATCGCGACGGCGACGACGTAAACGGCCACATAGGCCAGGGCCGACAGCGCGAAATTATCAGCGACGGCGGCCTGCAGAGCTTGGCGATTGTCGCGCAGCGCATCCAGGGTGAGGTAACGGTGCAGGTCGAGGGCGAACACCATCGCCGCCAGCACGGCCAGCAGGACCAGGGGGGCTGCGCGCTTCATCCGAAGCACCCCAGCAGGCGGACCAGCCAGCGGGTGCGGCGGCTGAACAGGGTGGGTGTGTAGAAGCTGCCGGCGGCCCGCTTGTTGATCTCGCCCAAGGTCGGGTAAGGCGCGATCATTCCCGCCACGGCCCCGATCTTCAGGCCCGACGAGATGGCCAGCCCCCAGGTCTGGATCAGTTCTCCGGCATGGGGGCCGACGATGGTGGCCCCCAGGATGCGGCCCTTGGCATCGGTGATCGCCTTGGCGAAGCCCTCGGTGCGGCGCTCGGCGCGAGCCCGGTCGTTGTCGGCGAAGGGCACCTTCAGGAC
Organism: Magnetospirillum sp. SS-4; assembly: GCF_902729425.1. Lineage (GTDB taxonomy): Bacteria > Pseudomonadota > Alphaproteobacteria > Rhodospirillales > Magnetospirillaceae > Phaeospirillum. Next base: position 146,613 of record NZ_CACVCH010000125.1, read on the forward strand.
CCGGATGGACCCGCCAAGGCGGGCGCGGGAATCGGCCTCGGTCAGCCCCACCTGGGCCAGTTCCGGCTCGGTATAGGTGACCCAGGGCAGCGCCCGCATGTCCACCTTGGTGGGCAGGCGGAACAGGGCATTGCGCAGGATGATGCCGGCATGATAGCCGGCCCAATGGGTGAATTGCGGCCCGCCCGCCACGTCGCCGGCGGCGAAGACCTTGGCATTGCTGGTGCGCAGGCGCTCGTCCACCTGGATGCCCTTGGGGGTGACGATAACCCCCGCAGCATCGAGCCCCAGATCCTCCACATTGGGACGGCGTCCGGCGGCGACCAGCAGGTGCGAGCCCTCGACGCGGCGGCCGCCGGACAGGACAACGGCGACGCCACCGGGTATGGCCTCGATCCGCTCGATGTCGACCTTCTCGGCCAGGGCGATCCCTTCGGCGGCGTAGGCATCCCGCACCACCGCCACCGCCTCGGGATCGTCCCTGGGCAGCATGGCACCCTTGTCGAGGATGGTGACGTCGGCCCCCAGGCGGCGGAAGGCCTGCGCCATCTCGCAGCCGATGGGACCGGCCCCGATCACCACCAGATGGGCGGGCAAGGCGGTCAGCTCGAACAGGGTCTCATTGGTGAGACAGGGCACCTGGTCCAGGCCCGGAATGGGCGGCGCCATGGCCCGGCTGCCGGTGGCGACGACGAAGCGGCGCGCCTTGATGCGGGTGCCGCCCGCCTCCAATGTGGCGGGATCGACGAAGCGCCCATGGGCCTTGATGACGGTGCAGCCCAGGCCACGGAAGCGCTCCTCGGAATCGTGGGGGGCGATGGCGGCGATGACGGAATGGACGTGGTCGTGGACCGCCTTGAAATCGACCGCCACATCCCCGGCGGTGACGCCGAAGGCGCCCGCGTGCCGGGCGGCATGGGCGGCGTGGGCGGCGGCCAGCAGGGATTTCGACGGCACGCAGCCGGTATTGAGGCAATCGCCGCCCATGCGCTCGCCCTCGATCAGGACGGTCCTGGCCCCCATCTGCGCCGCTCCGGCGGCGATGGACAGGCCTGCCGAACCGGCGCCGATGATGCACAGGTCATAGGTCGCGTCGGCCATCGGGGATTTCCTCGCTTTCGCCGCCCGGCCGGCGGCTCTGATATCGCAACCGGGCCATAATCCACCTTCATCCCGGACGAAGGAATAGCCTTGCGCCAAGCGACCCCAGCGATGCCGCTCGGCCTGTGGAATGACTTTCCCGATCCGCGGATAGAGAGAAAAGTGGGGTCAAGCCCCGGATAGAGCATTGCTGGGGCGCGTGCCCACGCCCCCATCCCACCGAATGTTTTTGCCACTCCTATGCCACTTGGCGCGTCATTTTCCTGCCGCCCACGCAGCCGGTAAACCGCCAAACCATTGAAAAAGAAAGCCCCCGGTTATGCACCGGGGGCTAAGTCAAACAGGGAGGCTTCACGTCTAGGAGACGTAGGGTCAGAAGACCCGAGACCCGGGCATCACACCCGGGAACGAGCGTGGCGGTGAACACCGCCGGAACTCGCGTCCTGCTGCGACGCAGCAAGTAGTGAATACTGATATAGGAGATCGCGCTGTCCACAACCACTCTAAAAAGCGGGGTGGTGGCATGCGCCGGCCGCATGTCTCGGCGGTGGCGGCGAAACGTCAGAGGGTCTCGGCGATCTTGGACAGCAGGAAGTCGCGAAAGACGGTGATGCGCTTGGAATTGCGCAACTCTTCCGGATAGACGAAATAGGTCTCGACCTTCGGCCCCTTCAGCTCCGGCAGGATCTGGACCAGGGAATCGGTCTCGCTGCTGAGGTAATCGGGCATGGCGGCGATGCCCAACCCGCTTTTGACGGCGCGGTAGATGCCATAGATGTTGTTGACCTCCAGCACCGGCTTGCGCGGCCGGTCGGGCGACGCCCCGGCCTCCAGCAGCCAGTTGACGTTGGAGACCGGCGCCGCCACCCGGGTATCGTCGCCATAGACGATGATGCGGTGGCGGTCGAGATCGTCGGCCGACTTGGGGGTTCCGTACTTCTCCAGATAGGCCGGCGCGGCATAGACGCTGTAATGCATGGACAGCAGGTGGCGCTGGATCAGGTCGGGCTGGCGCGGCGGCATCATGCGGATGGCCACGTCGGCCTCGCGCATGGCGAGGTCCAGTTCGCCGTCGAACAGCACCATGGTCACGGCGATATCGGGATAGAGATCGAGGAAATCCTTGATCCGGGGCGTCAGCCACAGCGAGCCGAACGCCACCGTGGTGGTGATCTTGAGCGGGCCTTGCGCCCGCTCGCGGCTCTCGGTCAGCAGCGCCTCGGTCATGGCGAGGCGCGAGAACACCTCACGCGCCGTCTTGTACAGCAATTCGCCCTGTTCGGTCAGGATCAGGCCGCGGGCGTGGCGATGGAACAGGGGCAGGTTAAGGCTTTCCTCCAGCGCGCTGATCTGGCGGCTGACGGCCGACTGGCTGAGGTTGAGCACCTCTCCCGCGTGGGTGAAGCTGCCCGCCTCGGAGACGGCGTGGAAGACCCTCAGCTTATCCCAATCCATAACGACGCCAAGACTCCTCCCCACAGGAGAGCGGTTGATCCCGCCCTTATTCCCTTCGTCGGATAGTTTGACGCAACTTATGCCGGGTGTCCATGCGCCGTAAGGAAACGTTCCGCCTCCAGCGCCGCCATGCAGCCGGTGCCGGCCGCCGTCACCGCCTGGCGATAGATCTTGTCCTGAACGTCGCCGGCGGCGAAGACGCCGGGAACGTTGGTGGTGGTCGAGCCCGGAGTGGTGATCAGATAGCCCTCGTGATCCATTTCCAGCACCCCCTTGAACAGGTCGGTGTTGGGGGTATGGCCGATGGCGACGAAGACGCCGTCGACCGCCAGGTCCGACGACTGGCCGGTCTTGACGTTCTTCAGCCGCACGCCGGTGACGCCGGGCGGGTTCTGGGTGCCGACGATCTCGTCGACGACGCTGTCCCACACCACCGAGACCTTGGGATTGGCGAACAGGCGGTCCTGGGCGATCTTTTCCGCACGGAAGCTGTCGCGGCGATGGATCAGGGTGACCTTGGACGCGATGCCGGCCAGATAGATCGCCTCCTCCACCGCCGAATTGCCGCCGCCGACCACCGCGACCTCCTTGCCGCGGAAGAAGAAGCCGTCGCAGGTGGCGCAGGCCGAGACGCCGAAGCCGGAAAAGGTCTTTTCCGATTCGATGCCCAGCCAGCGGGCGGTGGCGCCGGTGCAGATGATGACGGTGTCGCCGGAATAGGTGTCGCCGGAATCGCCCACCGCCTGGAACGGCCGCCTGGACAGGTCGGCCGACACGATCATGTCGTCCATGAAGCGGGTGCCCACATGCTCGGCCTGGGCCTGCATCTGCTCCATCAGCCAGGGCCCCTGGATGGGCTCGGCGAAGCCGGGAAAATTCTCGACGTCGGTGGTGATGGTCAGCTGGCCGCCCCGCTGCATGCCGGCCACCAGCATCGGTTCGAGATTGGCGCGGGCGGCATAGATGGCGGCGGTGCATCCGGCCGGGCCGGAGCCCAAAATCAAGACCTTGCTGTGATGGTGAGCCATCGGACGCCCCCTGTCTGGAATAGATTTGTTGCAAGACAGCATAAGGAGAGGGCGCGCCGCTGGCAAGCGGCGCGCCCCTGGAAAACGTGCGTCCGATTACAGCTCGGAAGCGTGCTTGGACAGATAATCGGCGACGCCGTTGGGATTGGGCTTCATGCCGGCCTTGCCCTTGTTCCAGCCGGCGGGGCAGACCTCGCCATGCTCTTCCGAGAACTGGAGGGCGTCGACCAGACGCAGCCCCTCGTCCACGTTGCGGCCCAGCGGCAGATTGTTGACATGGCTGGACTGCACCACCCCGTTCCTGTCGATCAGGAAGGTGCCGCGCAGGGCGACGCCGCCCGGCAGCAGCACACCGTAATCGCGGGCGATGCTCTTGGTCAGGTCGGCCACCATGGGAAACTGGACATTGCCCAGGCCGCCCTTTTCCACCGGGGTGTTCTTCCACGCCAGATGGGTGAAGTGGGAATCGACGCTGACGGCGATGACCTTGGTGTTGCGCTCGGCGAACGCCTTGACGCGGTGATCGTGGGCCAGGATCTCGGACGGGCACACGAAGGTGAAGTCCAGCGGATAGAAGAACACCAACCCGTACGAGCCCTGGAGATATGACTTCAGGTTGAATGCCGGGTTGATCTCGTTGTCGGGCATCACCGCCGGAGCAGTGAAATCGGGGGCGGCTTGGCCCACCAGCGATGGGCTCTGGCACGAGTCGGACATTCTATGGGCTCCCTCAAATGGACTGGGTGAATGGAGTGATCTTGCCAAAATAGTTGGTTTTGGCGAGATACGCAATATGGAATGATTTTAACCAGGCCCATATCGCCCACAGGCATATGGCTATTATACCGTCAGGGCTTGTGCCTGCGGATAGTCGCCATGGCACGAAGCACCTCGGACCGCGCCCGCATTGGACCAGCTTGACGTTGGGATGGAGACTCTCTTTGGGGTAGACCCGGGAAATTGGCGCAACCGGTAGGATTCGAACCTACGACCTCTGCCTTCGGAGGGCGATTATAGGGCGTTGAAATATATTGAATATTATTGAGTAACAACGGGTTGCGCTGCATAGCCTTGTCCTGGATTGCATGGTTCTGCGTCCTCAGTGCAGCGCATTTGCAGCGCACGACCCATGAGCCATTTGACAGAGAAATTCGCATTCCCCACGTAAAAATCCCGCTGACCGCGATCGTGTCCCTTGGATTGGTGTAACAGCGCAGTCGCCGTTTGATCTCCGGCAGGCTTGGCCGGATTGATCAGGCTGCCGCGACGGGCGGTATGCTGGTCAGGGGATCATCACCCAGCCCATAGGGGGATCGAAAACCGGCTCCATTGGGTGCTCGACGTCGTCTTCCACGATGACCTCGAAACCCTCATTCGTCAGAAGTGATTCCCCTGGGGTCATGTAGCGGGCTCGCTGGACAGCCCATTCGTCGTTCTGCTCCAGCAGGCTGGCACCGATCAAGCGGGTGATGGCGGCTTCGTGGGGAAGGTGCCTACATTCGGTATTTTTTCACATACAGTCGATAATTGGTTGCGCATAGTCCAAAACTAAGGGCACTGATTATAGAATAAATAGGACTATCTTCATATTATTGGATAGACATTGCGCGCAAGAGCAAGATTTCTTGTAGATGTATGTCGCCTTAAGTACACGACACCTTATATTGAAGAGATAAAGAGTAAATTATTGAATGCTACACTGGTTATGATTATCTGCTTATGGATATGATTGTCCTGCCATGCTTGGATACGGCTGTGTATAGCGATGGAGACAGCCGATATGCCAAAAATATATCGACAGCCACGACCTTCGTCCGGATTCATGTCGCGCGCGCAGGTGTGCGACGAGTTTGGATTCAGCGAAAGTTTTATTGCACATCTTCCGGCGAGTATTTTGCCGCGATATGGACTTGGCTCGAAGACTTTTTACGACCGCGAAGACGTTATTTCTGCGATCAAGTCGCGCCCCTTTACCGCCCCTACAGGGCGGCGAGGGCGGCCCAGGAAGCCGACTCTTCCGGGAGGTGGCAAGTGATCTCCACACCAACGCTTACAGCAGACACCCTTTGGGTCCACATGCTGCGCCAATACGTCCTCGGTGGGGATGCCGCAAAAGTTGGCCCATATGCGACGGCAGTACTCCTCGCGCTCAAGAGTCATTGCGATCTCCGGACTGGGGCCGCTTTTCCATCGGTAGACCGCGTCGCCGAGCTGTCGGGAGTATCGCGGCGGCAAGTCATCCGTGCCTACGCTGCGCTGCGATCTGTCGGGTACCTCGAGTCTGACCCTGCGCGCCCTGGTGCTCGAGGCCGTCATCGTCTCGTGGAGCGAGTGCCGATCAAATTGGGTGACCAGCAGGTTGCCACCGCAGTTTGGCCATACATTCCTATCGAGCATAACGAAGCCAGAAAAACGCTTGCCAACCTTTTGGCTTCGGGGCATCCGCTGCCTAAGGACGGGATCGTCAGGGTCGTCATTGCAATTCAAGTGGTGGAAGCAGGCGCCGTCGGTGTGCAGGTGATCGCGGCGCCTTCCGCATCTCAAAGGGATGCTTTCCGAGCATGGGCAGCCCAAAACGCCAAGCACATCCCTGCGGGAGTCCGAAAAAAGTGGTGTCAGGGAGACACCACGGGATGATCTCAGCGAAAAGCAGTGCCTCTACGGCACCACTGGATGAAATCCGGTGTCTTGGTGGCACCAAGATGGGCTCAAAAGCAGTGCCTGGGTGGCCCCCTAATTAAAGAGATTCATAGAGATTCTTCAAAGCGTCAGGAGGGCCGCATGGCGGGAAGCAACAATGGCAAATTTGCGTCAGGAATAATCTACATCCAGACCAGCCGCAGCTTGCTTGGGCGGCTGCTTCGGGATAGGCCAATGTCGGTCCACAATCTGAATGATCGTGGGTGCAGGGTCTTAAAAATTGGCAAGAGTGTCGATAAAGACACCAGAACGAACCAGTTAAGGAATACGAATTATGGTGGCGCATCCGATTGGGTTATGTTCTCAGTTGATGGTGAAGAGTGCTTATACCCGTTCTCTGCGGCTCTATGGAATGAGCAGAAATTTCATAGATTTATTCGCGATCAAAATAAATTTACTCATCTAACCCGAGATAAATTTCCATGGTTGTATGATCGAGACGGTCATTCTTCAATGGAGGTGTATTTCGGCCCCCCAAAGCTGATGGCCAGTTACATCAGAACCCACTGCCTCTCCACCCCGGTGGAAATGAAGGCCCTTCGCGCTGCCCGGGATGAGCTTGGCCAGGCCAAGATGGCACTGATCTCCGAGACGGCCAAGCTGACCGCCGCCGAGCGGCGCCTGCAGCATAGCGACAGCAATCTGCACACAGCCAGGGCCATGGTTTCCGATTTGGAAGGCGCACTCCACGAGCGTAACGACGATCTCGCCGAGATGACGGCCGCCAGGAACCGGTGGCGCAAGGCTGCACTGGCCTTGGGCGCCATCTGCGCCCTGCTGGGCTGGTGGCTGTCAGCTGGCCGCTGATCAGTAGTATTGCCGGATGTAGTCGTAGGCCTGCTCGAATAGCTCGGTGTCCTGGTGAAGCTGGTATTTGAGCAGGCTTTTGCGCAGGGCCTTCCTGACCTCGCGCTCGCCGGCGGCGGTCTGCTGCCAGCCGGGGAAGCGCACCAGGCGGACGATCTCGTCGATATCGGCAACGATACGCTCGACCACCACCGGGGTCTTTTCCGTCCGGACCTGCTGGAACAGCTCGGTCAGTGCCGCCTTGCCGCGATCCTCGTCTTCCTCGGGTGGGGTATCCTTTTCGGTGGCCACCAATTCACGGGCCAGGTCGAGCAAGTTCTTCAGGAACTCGACGCTGTTGAGCAATCCTTTCTCGTGGCGGTCCTTCAGGGCTTCGAGCCGCTCGGACAGCCGCTTATAGCGCGGATTGCCCATATGCTTGCGCAACCGAGCCGTCACCTTGGCCTCGAATTCCTTCACCCGCTTCTTCGGGTCGGGCGAGCCCATGACGGCTTCCAGCAGCTCGGCATCCAGGACCAGTGTATCGAGGTCATCGCGGATGGCATCCACATGGATGTTCTGGTGGATCAGCTCGATGGTCTTGGCGCCAAGCGCATGCCAGATCAGCTTTCCGGTGCCGCTGGTCGGCTGAACCGAGATGTAGACTTGGGTCAGCCAGCGGTAATCGGCCTCGAACGCCGCCAGCATGGGATCGGGCGAGATGGCTTCCCACAGCTTGCCCAGCACCGAGTATTCCGCGGCAAAGGCATCACGGACATCGTTGTTGGGCAGGCAGTCCTGCGCGGCCATCAGGCCCTCATAGCCAGTTTGGGTCCGGTCCACGCCGGGGAAGAAGGCAAGGCACTTCTGCATGGCCTCGGGCAGCTGGTCGCGGAGCCCGCGGATATTGTCCACGACCTTGGCAAAGCCGGTTTCGTCGAATTCCAGGGCCTTGGCCACGTCGTCGAATACCCCGAGATAATCGACGATCAACCCGTGGGTCTTTTGGTTGCCATAGGTTCGGTTTGTGCGGCAGATGGCTTGGAGCAAGGTGTGATCGCGCAGCGGCTTATCCAGGTACATGGCCTGGAGGATGGGCGCATCAAAGCCGGTCAGCAGCTTGGCGGTGACGATCAGGATCTGGAGGGGATCATTGGGGTCGCGGAAGCGGTCGAGGAGCTTTTCCTCCTCATCGCGGGACCGGTCATAGGGTTTGAACCGCTCCTCCTTACCGGTGACCGAAATCACCACCTCGCTGGCCTCGGGCGGCAGAAGCCGATCAAGCGCCTCCTTGTAAAGCAGGCAACATTCCCGATCGAAGGTGACGACCATGCCCTTGAAGCCGTTGGGGGCGACGGTGTCCAGGAAATGCCGGGTGATATCGGCGCAGATCCGCTCAACCCGCTCGGGCGCCTTGACCAGCACCGCCATCTTCGAAGCGGTTTTGCCGAGATTGTCGCGGTCCAGATCGGACAGGTCGCCGGTCAGGGTCTGGAACGCCTGGTCGATGGCGGCCTTGTCGATGCGCAGATCCAGCAGGCGCGGCTCGAAATGCAGCTCCAGGGTGGCGCCGTCCCGGACCGATTCCTCGAAGCCATAGCGGCTCATATAGCCGCGCTCATCCTCGGGCGCGCCGAAGGCATAATAGGTATTGCGGTCGCGGCGGTTGATGGGCGTGCCGGTCAGGCCGAACAGGAACGCATTGGGTAGCGCCGTGCGCATCTTGATGCCCAGATTGCCTTCCTGGGTGCGGTGGGCCTCGTCCACCAGGGCAATGATATTATCCCGCTCGTTCAAAACCCCCTCGGCATCCTCGAACTTGAAGATGGTGGTGATGATGATCTTGCGGGTGCCCTGGACCAGCAGCCGGGTCAGGTCCTCGCAGCTCTCGGCCTTGACCAGATTGGGGACGTCGGAGGCGTGGAATGTGGAGCTGATCTGGGCATCCAGGTCGATGCGGTCCACCACGATGATGACCGTGGGATTGCCCAGCTGGGGCTGATACCGCAGCTTTTGCGCGGCAAAGACCATCAGCAGCGATTTGCCCGAGCCTTGGAAATGCCAGATCAGCCCCTTGCGCGGCGCGCCGGCCAGGACCCGCTGCACGATCAGGTTGACCGCCTCGTATTGCTGATAGCGGCAGACCACCTTGATGCGGCGCTTTTTGGAATCCGTGGCGAACAGGGTGAAGTTGGCGAGGATATCGAGCAGCACGGCCGGGCGCAGCAGCCCGTTCACCGCCGCCTTCACGCCGGCCAGGGTGCCCGGTGCCGTCTCGTCGTCACCGCGCCACGGCCCCCACAGCTCGACCGGCATGCGGATCGAGCCGTATTTCAGCTCCTTGCCCTCGGTGGCGACGCTGAAGACGTTGGCGACAAACAGCTCAGGGACGTTGGGTTCGTAATCCCTGTGGACCTGCAGGGCGCCGTCCAGCCAGCTGACCGCGTGGCGCACCGGGGTCTTGGCCTCGATCAGCACCAGCGGCAAGCCGTTGACCAGCAGCACCAGATCGGCACGCCGTTCGGCGGGCCCGGCGCGGAAGGTAAACTGGCTGGTGACGACGAAGTGGTTGTTCTCGATATCCTCGAAATCCATCAGCCGCACGGTGGTGTGCTGATGATTGGGCCCGAACGGCATGGAACGGTCGCCGCGCAACCAGGCGGTCAGCTCCTCATTGGCCTTGATCAGCCCGTCTGAGCGCACCGACAGCACGATGGCGCGCAGCTTGTACAGCACCTCGTCGGCACGGTCGGGGATCGCAGCAATCTCGGGATTGAGGCGGATCAGCGCGTCGCGGACCCAGGCCTCGACCATGACCTCCTGCGGCTGGCGGGGAACATGGGCCGGCGCCAGATAATGCCAACCTAGCCCGGCGATCCTGCCGCCAGAGCGGGCCAGACCGGGCTCGGCGGCGGTGTGGGGAAGAACCTTGCCGCAGAGTAGGTCGCGGATGAGGTTCTCGACGGAATTGGCTTCGGTGAAGGTCATAGCGTCCCCCTTCAGAGCGCCCCATTAAGCACGCATTGGTGGAGCGCCTCAATGGCCCCAAGCCTTTCCTGCAACTTCCTTCGCGTACCTTCTATTTCATGCAGCGCCTCAAGCAGTTTGCGCTGCTGGTCAAGGGGAGGAAGCGGGATTGGAGTAGCATGTACGATCTTTTGCGTGATCAGTGGCAGATACTCACCAAGCTTGCCCCTATTCAAGCATCGTCCACGCAACACCAAGGCAAGATATCGCACGTCAATGCAATCATCCAGGGATACAGGATAAAGCGCGTTATCAGTGATCCAAGCTGGGCCATCGGTCATTCGCGTCACGCCACACAACTGCCCGACTCTTCCGATGACCACCGTTTCTTGAACGACACCGGCAAGAGGTTTGGACGTGTACCCAGCGAGACCGTTGCCGCCATATACGGGGATTTGCGCGTCCGGGGACGGGGCTTGCGGCAATGATGTTACCGCTATGCTTTTGCCGCTGGTGAATTTGCAAACATCTCCTACCTTTATCTGCGCCTCAATTGGGGTGGCCTCTACAGTATTCCTGCAAAATGCCTCAGCAAGGAAATTCGCCGCTATAATTGCATCTATATATTTTTCGCGTATAGAGGCGATTCTATCCAAATGCCCAGCTACCAGAAGTTGCTCCTCCCATGGCGGCAGCAAAAACTCATGCTCGGCAAGGCTTGACCAGTTGGTCCGTGGTGAAAGCGATCCAGCCGAGGTGCCCACCGCATGGTCGAAGAAGGCATCCGTCTGGCAGAGGAATGGCAGCAGGTCCGGGAGCAACCGACTCGGGTCGGCGCTTTCGAACACGTAGATATCGCCGGAGCAGACGGCATCGAAATCGGCGACCGCCACCTTGCGCTGATAGGCGCGGCGCTTGCCGAACAGCACCTGCCCAGGGCGCACCCGCGTGGTGAAGGTAGTGCCGTCGGCAACATCGCCCCAGGACCGCACCCGCAGGTCGCCGGGGTCAAGATGTTCCAGCCCGATATAGCGTTCGATCCCTGCGGCGATCGGGTCCGCGCAGCGCTCCTTGCTCAGGCGCACCACCTCGCCGAATTTCACCCGCTGCCATCCTGGCTTCAGCTCAGCCATTGGCCGCCTCCACCGTGTCGTCGCCGACCAGCCCATCCAACATGTCCACCACGGCATCCATCTCGATCCAGAAGCTGCGGCCGGTGCTTTCCCATTCCGCCCAGGCTTCTGTCAGACTCTTCGCCCCCTGCCCCGCTGCCGAGGCACCAGCGGTCGGACGCTTGACATAAAGTGGGATGGACAGGCTCCAGCCCTGGGCCGCGATCTCGTCGATGGTGACCAAGGCGGCGAAGCCGGGTTCAGGGGCAAAGGCGGCATAGGTGGCTTCGATCCGGGTCTGGTGCTCCGGTTTCAGGAAGCTGACGGCGCGTTCGCGGGCAACTTCGTTGACCGCATCAATCAACAGCACCTTGCCGTGCCGCTCGGAGGGCTTATTGGTGCGGCAGAAGACGACGCAGGCCTCCATGGGGGAGTTGTAGAACAGGTTTGGCCCCAGCCCCAGAACGCATTCCACCAGATCGGCCTCCACCAGCTTGCGCCGCAATTCGGCCTCTTCCTTGCGGAACAGCACGCCGTGGGGAAACAGAATGGCGCAGCGGCCGGTCTTGGAATCCAGGCTCTTGAGGATGTGCTGGAAAAAGGCGTAATCGGCGCGGCCCTGGGGCGGGGTGCCCAGGAAGTTGCGGCCCCAGGCATCGCTGCTCCAGGCCTCGCGGTTCCATTGTTTGATGGAATAGGGCGGGTTGGCCAGGACTACGTCGAAGGTCTTCAGGCGATCTCGATCGGTATCCACCATGAGGCGCACCACGCTGCGCGGGGTGTAGAACTCGCCGGCTTTCTTGTTGGTTGAATCGGCGAATTGCTTGATGAGGTATTCATAGGCGTCGCCGATCACATCGGACGCCACCCGCTCGTTGCCCAGGGGCAGAGCCGAGAAGTGCTCGATCAGGTCCTTCAGCAACTCGTCGGGCAGGCGGTCCTTGTTGGTCCACTGGGCGTCGCCAAAGACACCATACAGGTGCTTCTGGTTGGCGGCCTTGATCCCCCGCATGGCATTGGCCAGCGCATTGCCCACATTCCGCGGGGCCTCGCGCACGTCTTGCCAATGGCAGCCGTCCGGGACCTGAAAGCGATGCTCGTCGGCAAAATCCGCGCCGTACTCACCCAGCATGGCGGCGTGCTCTTCATCCCAGACATCACAGACGCGCTTGAAGAACAGCAGCGGCAGGATGTAGCTCTTCCAGTCGGTGCGATCAACCGGACTGCCACGCAGGATATTGGCCGCCTCCCACAGATGGGATTCGAGCTCGGGCAGGGTGACGGGGGGTAGGCTGGCGGATGGGTCAGTCATTATGGTGCCGTTCATCCTCACAGATCATCTTTGCCCATTGCGTCATAACAGACCCGCCACCGACCAAAGATCGCTCGCCAGTTGAGATTGCTCAGCCCTCAGCGTATCAATCTCTTGCTGCAATTTTGCTTCCTGCGCAAGAGCCTCCGTGGCCTTTTGCGCCATCGTATGATCTGGCACAAGAATCGGGAGACGCATTAGCTCGCTTAGCCGGATCAGTTGAATTGACGCGCCGGACACGATTCCGCTCAGCAATTCCTGTCCGATGGATGATCGAAGTTGCACTGCCAGTGCTGGCGCGGTGACGACAGAGTCCTTGGCGACACGCAGGATCGTCGCCGATTGACCCACAACCCAGCCCCCAGGGCCGGGAGGGGGGGCATCTGGCGGGACAATCCCAACCTTTCCCACACTTCCCTTGATGATCAGAACAATGTCGAGGGGGCGCAGAAACTGCTGCGCGTTCTTAGAAGCAGTAGTGGCCTCAACCTTGACGGTTCGCCCTGGCCTCGTGATGTAGCCAAAGCTGGGCAGATCGGCGGCCCCAACTTCGAACACGTCGACTGCATCGTCCTCGACCGAGGTCGTCTGCATTGGCCGATAGGTGGATGCGACATCGCCGAGCAGGACCGTGTGTTCTCGGGTAAGCAGGGTCTGAAGATGCTTCTTGATATCGGGGAGCACATACCGCCCGACTTGTAATTGGGCGTCATTCGCAAGCACGTCCGATATGGGGACGATGGCGGAATCTGCGGACATTGCCGAGGTCAGCACCGCTTCGACAAGAGCCCCAACATTGCAAATGCGCGACCTGGCCTTGGAAATCGGCTCGCGAAAGCGCGGTGTGTCGGCGTTAATGAACTTGATCTGCTCATGACCGCCGGCGGGGTCGAGCACCAGGATAGCCAGAGGAATGCTCGTCATGTTCAGCAACCCTCCCGGCAAGGCAATAACCGCCTGCACGATGCCCCGGCGCACCAGGTCTTGCCGCAGGGCGAATTCGGACCCCGGACTGAATAAGAGGCTGTTGGGCGCAGCAAGCACCACTCGCCGCCGCGCTTGGCAAAGTAGATGCCTCGTTGCGAGAACCGCGACCGACTGGGTCCGTTCGGGAAAGCGGTCGAACCAATCGCGATCGACAACGTCCAGCTCATAGCGTTGGCCCAGCGGCGGAAACGCGATGGCGCAGTCGAACTGTATTGGCTTGCCCCCCTCAATTGCCGATGGAGAGCTGATGGGGTCGCCTTTTGAAACATGAAATGGCTTATCCGCCAGAAGGCTGATCAAGGCAGCAATGGTAGGGGGCTGAGGTGTTTCGAGATACGCCTGTGCGTCCCGCCGTGCCACCCGGGTTGCCAATTGCCCCCCATGGTCCCAAGGCGTATAGGCGCTTTCGCCCGCGCAGGGATCAGCCAAGCCAATCATCAAATCGGCCAGTTCTGCCGGTAATGCGAACCCACCCGTCGTCCATGGCTCGGCTATGACGATGGCATCAGATGCGTCTAAGTCCACCAGCACACCGGCTTCGGTCATGCGCAGGGCCAATTCGAGGGTCGGCCGAAGCGAGGCTGCGCTTAATTCACCAAGCTGCTGCGCGCCGGAAAAGGCCGGCCCCATCAGTTCGCCCTCTTGGCCAAGCCGCATCAGGACGTCGATTGCGCGCCCCGACTCTTCAAGCATCCGTGCACTGAGGCAAAGGGGCTCCGGAAGGCGTTTTGTGGACGACAGCTTTGCCCAGGCCAAAATTTGGAGGGAAAGCCTGAATGCATCCGGCATCGTCAGCGATGTCCGCAAGCTGTCGCATATCTGAAAGATCGCTTTGTCGAGCATGATGATTCGAACCTCAGCGAGGGCAGTTGTAAGCGGTGATCAGCGCGTCGCCGTCAGCAACGACGGTAACGCCGCCTTTATCGATGATCTTTTTCAAGACCCGCATTTCATCTTCAATGGCACTCAGCCTCCGGGCGGCCTCTTTCCGGCCCAGAATGAATTTGTCCTGGGTCACGGTCCCGTAATCCAGGACGATCCGGACCATGTCGGCGCTGACGCCGCGCTGGGACATCCGATGTTGAAAATGTTTGGTTGCCTGCATGATGGCTCGCCCCTCGTTACCCAGAACAATAAGCGAGATAGAAAAAACCGTCAACAGGTAATTGATACTTTTTTGTGGCGTCGATACCCTCCCCGTTAAAGCTATTGAAATTATCGCATTCTGTTGGCCAATACGAAATCATCAGGTTACAATAATCGAATTTTACGGAACGCGAAGATACCATTATGCCAACCCCACACCACCCATCCATCGCCGTTCGCCGGACGCTTCGTAAGCTTGGCCAGGATATCCGGGATGCACGGCGACGGCGGGGATTGCCGGCCGAGATCGTGGCCGAGCGGGCTTTCACCAGCCGCCCGACCTTGCGTCGGATCGAGGCGGGCGACCACGGCGTGGGCATCGGTATCTATGCCGCCGTGCTTCAGGCCTTGGGTCTGCTCGACGGGCTGGGAGAGTTGGCCGATCCGGGCAAGGATTCCGTCGGGCTTGCTCTCGCTTCGGAACAATTGCCGGAACGGGTTCGATTGCGCCGCCCCCGCAAGGTGGAGGAGTCCGACGATGGCCGATGACATCGAGGTGCATATCGATTTTGCCCTGGGCATGAAGCGGGTGGGGACGCTGCGTCGCCAGCCCCGGCGCGGCGGCGAGGCCACCAGCTTCGAATACCATCCTGATTGGCTGGGTGACTCGACGCGATTCTCGCTGGAACCGGCCCTGACCCTGAACCGCGGGGCCTTTGCCCCGGCTGAGGGCTTCCAGATCTTCGGCTCCATCGGCGATTCGGCGCCGGACACCTGGGGACGGCGCTTGATGCAGCGTGCCGAGCGACGGCGTGCCGACCGCGAAGGGCGGGCGGTGCGGACGCTGATGGAGGCGGACTATCTGCTTGGCGTCGCCGATGTTTCCCGCTTGGGTGCCTTGAGATTCCGTCTTGCCGGCGAGAATCAGTTCCAGGCGCAGACATCGACGGGCGTGCCGAGTCTGATCGAGTTGGGACGCCTGCTTCAGGTTACAGAGCGCATTCTGCGAGACGAGGAGAGTGACGAGGATCTGCAATTAATTTTCGCGCCGGGGTCATCGCTGGGTGGGGCACGGCCAAAAGCCTCGGTTATCGACCAGCATGGCCGGCTGGCCATCGCCAAATTTCCCAAGGAAACCGACGATTATAGCGTTGAGCTCTGGGAGGCCGTGGCTCTGCGACTTGCTGCCGGTGCCGGCATTCGCACCCCGGAGCATGAACTGATCCGGGTGGCGGACAAGCCCGTCCTGTTGTCCCGGCGCTTCGATCGCGTGGGTGGAGCCCGTGTTCCTTTCCTTTCGGCCCTGTCCATGATGGGTCTGAAAGATGGTGATCACGGCAGCTACCCCGAACTGGTCGATGTTCTGACACAATACGGGGCTGGGGCTGCGCGGGATGCTCACGAACTCTATCGGCGCATGATTTTCAACATTCTGATCTCCAACGTCGATGATCATCTGCGCAATCACGGTTTCCTATGGGCAGGGCAGGCTGGTTGGACGTTGTCTCCCGCCTACGATCTGAACCCGACTCCGACCGATATGCGCCGACGCATACTGACCACCAATATCACCCTGGACGAAGGAACCTGCGACCTTGAGCTGGCGCTATCGGTTGCGGGCTACTTCGGCCTGGGGATGGCTGCCGCGAAGGCCATCGTGAAAGAGGTGGCGGCGTCAACCGCGACCTGGCGGGACGTTGCCGCCGCACTGGGGGCACGATCGACTGAGATCAGGCGGATGGAAAGCGCCTTCGATCACGATGATCTTGCCGGAGCCTTGGCATTGTAAGTCGATCTCGGCTGCCGGGTGTGCCGATGCATTCGCTCTCGAAGTGGGTCCCCCTGCGGTTTATCAGCGGGCGAGGATGGCACGCAGCAGATCGGCGTCATTGCCGCCCCTGCGGGCATGGCGGGCGACGGCGCCGCCCAGGATCCGGGCCTTGACGTTCTCGATCTGGGCGGTCAAGTGCCCGAGCAACTCGCGCTCCGAGGATTGCCGATCCCATCGGGCGATCTGGAAGCAAATGGCCTGGAACAGAGCATCGTCCAGCGCCCGGTGCCGCCGCAGGCCGGCGCCGTGAAATACTGCCGATCCGATCACTTCCAGGTCTTCAGCCGAGATCGAGGATTGTTCGGCAGTCCGGACCAGGATGGTGTCGCTGTCCTGGATGACATGGGGACCGGCTGCCTCGCCATCCATGCAAGGGAGCAAGGGGATCACCGCTGGGATATAGGCGGCCACGAAAAGCCGCTGCAGCCAACGTGCGTCGATTCCGGGACTGTCGGTGGCGATTTCGGCCCCTGACAGCATGTCATTCAGGGCAGAGGCCACCTCGGTGGCCGGCTCGCCGAGGCGCCGGATGGCGTCGGGCGCCAGGCCGTGGATCAATTCGGCCTCGGCGGACCAGTCCGTCCAATCCGGCTCCGGAGAGATCAGGGCGACATAGCCGGCGCTCAGATCCGCGGCGACCCAGCCAATCTCGATGGGATAAGAATGGGGAGACAGCAGGCTGCTCGCTTCGATGTCCAGCAAGGCCAGCATGATTCCGCCTCAGGTTTTCGCTTGTGACGGCATCATTCGCGATGGGCCGTCCTCGCCGTCGTCGTCCAGGGCTTCCATGTAGCGCCGCGTCGCCTCGAGATGCGCGAGCAGCGCCGTGTCGCTGCAATTGGCGATCCAGTCCTGAATGACCGCCTTGCGGCTTTCCGGCCAGTCGGGCATGAACAGCACCGGAAAGCCGATCTCACCCGCGACCAGCAATGCGGCGGGGCTGGCCGCCATCACCTCGTGCTCGCCCTTCAGCCAGCCGCTCCACCAGGCCCTGGCCGCGTCCGAACCATCGGCATGGGGACATTCGGCGGTGAAGCGCAGCGGCAGCATCGCCAGGCCGGCGTGGTAGCCCTCGGTGAACGGGTCCATGTCCTCTCTCCGCGAAATTGAGTCGCCGGTGTCATGCCGTCGTGGCGGTGCCGAGCAGGGTCTCGCGCTTCAGCGCCGCCGGCCAGCGCATGGCGGGCTCGATCATCTCCGGCGTGACGGTGAAGGTCGGGTGGTCGGGGGCGGGGATCCAGCCGCTGTCGAGGAACAGGATCGCGCCGTCCGTACCCTCGGTGACGGTCCTGAGGGCGCCGATGCGATCCACCCATCCCGGTGAATGAGTGCGCGTCACGGCGCGCTCGGGGAGCAGCGGCTCTCCGGCCATGGTCCAGTACTCGAGATCCGTCAGCCGTCCGTTCATGCCGTGGGCACGGATCATTTCGATCAGGAAGGCGGTCAGCGGCCGCCGCGCCGCGAGGCTGACGATGGGCACGAATTCGTAATCCTCCGGGCCGGGGCCGAACCACATGGGCGCGGTGATCGCGTCGGGGAAGACGCATTTGGCAGAGCCATCACCGATCCGGCCGACACAGAAGATGGCGCCGGTCACCAGCGCACCGGCCCTTTCGTGCAGGCTCTGGATCATCTGGCCGGAAGCCCGGTCGAGCAGCGCCATCCAGGGACGCAGGATGCGGTCGCGAAAGTCGGGATCGGTGGGCCAGGCATGGTAGATGCCGGGGACGTAGCAACGATAGCTCCAGCCGGCGAAATTCACCTGCTCGTCTCGGGTGGGAAGCGGTGACGGCAGGGGAGGGCGAAGGTCCAGCACCGGCGGGACCGAGACGCCGGCCCGGGCCAGGAAAGCGGCCTCCATGCGGGCGACCTCGCCGTTGAAGCGTTCCGTGGCCTCGGGCGGGCGGATTCGCGTCGCCATGCCGGGGGCATCGAAGGGCGGGAAGGGGGAGTCGAACGTTTCGGGCATCGTAGGCCTCCGGCACGGACGAGAGCAATTAGTCCAATTCGACCTAATATGCCGATACGACCTATTTGTTGTCAAGGAGCAGGAGGGCGCGTGGGAACTCGTGACAAATACGACCCGGCCTACAGGGCCATCGTCGACGGATTGATCGCCGAGCGGAAACGCCAGCGGCTGACCCAATGGGATGTCGCCCGGATGATGGGCGTCGAGCAATCGCAGATCTCGAAATTCGAGCGCGGCGAACGCCGGCTCGATATCCTCGACTATGTTCGCTATTGCCGCGCCATCGGGTTGGAGCCCGGGCTTTTGCTGAGAGTGAACCTTGCAGGCGGGGATTGACCCTCCTACGAACAGAACATGCTGAATTCAGCAACTGTCGCCAGGTTTCTGCGGTGACAATGCCATATTGCCTGGAATCACAATTCGTTGATGGGGCATTGGGGGCTCGAGGCGGGTAATGTGGGAACCCAAAAAGATCTACCTCTCCAGGCGGGCTCCCGTCAGCGTGAAGAAGCGATCCAGACTCATCAAGAATGGGGCGGGTTGAATGCCAAGGAAACCTCCACGATCAAACAGAGGAATCGGGCGGTCAATCCGGGTTGTCAGCTTTAGCTCTCCGCCGCTTTCTACGTACGCGCCGATCTTGGAGGCAACGTCACTGGACAAGCGCGGGTCGACTCGCTGGCGGTCGAGTTGCTCGCGGATGCTTTTCGTTAATTCCGCTCCCATGGTCGTTGCCAATCTATCCGCATCCTCGGTCACCAGAGCATCTTCGGCGGCCTCCGTAAGCAGGCGCTTACGCAGGCCTCGATCCTTAATGCCGACCGACAGGTCCGCCAGTTCAAGACGTGCTAGGTTATCGACCATGACTGGCGCATCGCGAAGTAACAGCATCGGATTTTGTGCCATGACGGCATCGCGGGTTTGGCGACCAAAGTCGGCAAGGCGTTGATCAACGCGATCGAGCGCCAACGTGAAGGATGCCCCTCCCAGATCGTCCAAATCCGCAGAAATTGCCACCTCGCCCCGCTGTTTATCTGGAGCAAGGCGGAAATAGAGTTCTGATTCCCCGGTCACGACGGAATAGCCCATGCCGATGAATCGTTCAAGATTGCCGTCGGAAGAGCCTTTGCGCTGAGCCTGGGCAATTTCGAGCATGGGTATGGAAATACCGGCAAGCTTGATGCGCGCAGCCGACAACTGATCGCGGTAAGTGTCCAGGTCAGAAATCTTGGCGTTCTTCACGGTCACGCTGGGGCCTCGTCCGTCCGGACTGGTCAGAGTCACGTCCGAAAGCGTCACGGAACGCCCAAGGATCGAGGCGTTGACGGAGCCATATCGGATGACTCGATCAAGATCGAGGCCGATTAGGGTCCGCTTGATCTCTCGATCAGCTTTATCGTCGGCCCAATGTTGCAGGCCAAAATAGCCTGCGAGGACCAGGATGGCAGTTCCGGCGGCGGCGAACTTGATGAGTTTGGACTTTTCCATATTGAGACTCACTGAGTGCTGCCGGTTTGCGCGGAAAGTTCGGGATAGCGCCGACGGACGAGGCTGGGCACATCATCCGCGTCGGCGCAGCCATTCCGCTGGCAACCAGACACCGACTTCACGGCCAAACGCCCCACATAGGGTTTGCTGTCCGCCCTATTTGCGTTATCAGCCTGAAGATCGCCGGACACCACGTACCATTGTCCCTTGACAAGTTCCGGTAGCCCGCCGGCCAGATCGAGCTTCAATCGACCGGGCCAGGCCGTCTTGACCGAGGACGTTCCATTCCCACCCGCCTTCACCATGAAGATGGCGGGCTGCGGCCCCCCTTGCACGAGCGAGCGGCCAATGGTGGCGCTGACTGTGGACAGGGCGCGGCTACCGTCATGGAAATAGGCCACCCGTGCCGCATGGCTGGCGTTAGGAAGAGTGCGCAAGTCTGCTTCCGCCTGATAGCGCTGCTGCATCAAGGCCCGCTGGCGCCCCTTCTCCTCTTCCGCCCTGCGCTTGGCCTCAACTGCTACAGCGATGGCCTGCTCACGTGCCTTGGCGGCATTGACCAAATCGTCCGCTGTATAGGAGTAAAGCACTTTGGCGGAATCGCGATCACGATAGGCCGTGGCTTCGATCAACTCAAACGTCACGTGAGCAATGCCGTCAGGAGTCGCGGGAGTAAAGGTCGGCTTGACTATCAGCTCCAGATACACATCGCGACGGCCGTACCGCTTGCGATCGATATAATCAACCAATGCCTCGGCCTCGCTTGCATTTGCCGGCAGACCAAACACCGTCTTGCCCCCACCCCAACTGGTCGAGAACCGGGTAATGGCCGCTCTTGAGCTACCGGAACAGAAGGTATTCGGAGCATCCCAGTAAGAGCTTTCCGCCAGAGGCGCGAACTCGAATGAGCCGGCTTTCGGGTCGTACTGCCCAAATCGCGCATTGAGGGTGATGCGGATGTAGGGCTTCGCCACCTCTGACATCAGCGACGTCTTTGCTTTCGCCAGGTAGTCGGTTAGTCGAAATTCATTTTTGGCGACAGGCGCAAAATTTCGGCAGTCGGATGCGGAGGCATAGGACTTGAGAGTTTCCGTATTGTCCGCCGCCACCGGATATTCCTTCACATAACGGAATATCAGCGGCCAGTAGTCGATCGGATCCGCCAATTCACGAAGCGATCGAACCGGAACGGGAGGGGGCGCGACCGCAGCGACCGGAGACGGTGGTGCTACCGGTATCGGAACCGGCGGCACAGGTGCTTGTGTCGCGCTCGGAGTCGCGGTGGGAGCCGGAGTAGGGCTGGGCGGGGCAACGGCAACAATCTGGGGCGGAGGCTGCTGTGGAGCAACCTGCACATTAGGGGCCGTTTGTGTCTGTTGCGGTGTGGTCACCGTCGTGGTGGCCCAACCTGCCGCCTTGGATGAGGTATAGGTGGTTCCGACTTGGGAGCGGTCAGATGCCTTGTATGCGGCGGCGGCAAACGTTGTCGCAGCCGGGCATTCTTGAGCCAGAACCGGTGCCAACTTGGGAAGAAATTCGGTCACGCCACCCTGGATCAATGGGCTGTTGTCCTTGAGCATAAGGGACAGAGCCAGGGCCGGCCGACACCACGCGCCGGTAGCGTCGGGTTGGGCGAAAACTTCTACGCCCATCTTCTCAGAATAAGCCAATCGATGCGGATCGGCGGCGAGTGTCGATTCCGCTGTCAGGATCAGCGCCGCGGCGGCGATGGCCACTTTGTAACGCATCTACAGGATCTCCCAGGCGCCATCCGTACCCTTGCAGGCCTTCACGTTCTGCTGACCGGTCTGGCCATCCTTGGCCGTCACTTTGACATCCATCGTGCGGCAGGTCGATGCGGTGGTCACTTCCTGGGTTACGGTATTCGCGGCATCAAGATCAACGGCACGATCCTTTTCGACGGTATCGAGATTTACCGCAGGACGCACACTTGCAGTGGGAACTGATGCCACCACGGTTGTCGGAGATGCCTTCTGCACCAGTGAGGCAGCGACATAGCCGACGGTGCGCTTGCCTCGCCCGACGACGATCCAGTCGCTACCCTCGACCTTACCCACAGCGGTGAAGAGCTCGCCGACCTTCAGCCCATTGACGATTTCAGAATCTGTGGTGGGGGCGGTGCGGACATTGGCGGCCTTCTTTGCCTCCCAGGTTTCCCCGATCAGCTCAAGCTTTGGCAGGGGAGCCATCCGCTTTTCACGGACAAGAGCGACTGTACGCTGCTCGGTCTTGGTTTCCTGGGGAGTGATTACCGCCGAAGCGCCCGTCTGCGGATTACTCCATGTGACCTTCTCGCCATCCTTCGCCGAGGTTACGGCCTCTGCGGTCTTGGCATCGACAGCCTGGCGGTCCTGGCAGTCAAGAAGCGAACCAACTTGCTGGCCGATCAAACCGCCAACTGCCGCACCTAGAAGTGCGGTTCCAATCTTTCCGCTGCCTTTACCCAGGAGCATGCCGGCGGCAACGCCGCCTACGACTGCGCCGATAGCGGCGCCGCCGGCCTTACAGTCATTATCAAAAGCGGTCTCCACCGTCTTGCAACCGGTCAGGACAACCGGGACACAGATCGCCGAGGCTAGCAAGGACATCCGTCCAAGCCTGGAGGTACCGCAATGAGCCATGATCTTCCCCAAGGTGTATGTGCGCGACAGCAACTATCTCTTGCCGAGTCCTGACCGTCAAGCGGACCCTAAGGTGTTGTTGGTCGATATTTCGCAGATTGATGGTCCATCCATCCCAACGATGGACTTCAGCAAATTCTCGATCCATCCATAGTCATTGTGAGAGGCAACTCCCCGTCCCATGGCAACCCGGACGGACGAGCGGATTTCCCACATTATCGGCAGCAGGCTCTCTGCTCATCCCAAGCTCCTATTCTGGTTCCATTTTCCTGACGACGTCCATCACCGCCACCCAATATCAACGCCATGGCGAAGGGCGTAGACGCACACCGCAGAAACCGCTTCGACAAGATGGAAATAGCCGTCGGCGCGAATGCTTCCCGATTTGATTTCGCCTCGCCGCATTTCGAGGAATCGTTCGGCATTTTCATGCATGGTCGCCGCCTCCATGCCACCCTCGACGCCGTGTCCGTAGACCGTATTCAGCCAGCCCATATCGTTGGGTTCGAACCCGATCATTTGGCCAAGGGTGAAGGGCGACAGCGCGCCACAATTCGCCCTCGGCTCATCGGCATAGATGTTGGTGAACACGAACTCGCCGTCATCGACGCCGGCCAAGGCACGGCTGTAGGTCACCGCATAGTCATTGACCTTTGCCCATTGGACCAGACTCACCAGGCGGCGGGCGGCGGGGATATACCGCACCTCCAGCCCCTCGATGGCTATCGGCGACACCGGCTCCATCCGGATCACCGCATTTGTCGGCAATTGCAGTCCAGCTTCGATATCCGCCGTGATGGCGGCGGGCACAGTGACACGCGGCGGATTGTCACCATAAAGGCGGTGGCTCGGCCGGTCGCGCAGCGCAAAGAATGTCGCGCTCATGCCAGCTCAGGTTGGTCCGCTGACGAACGCTCGGCGCAGAGCTCTCTGATCAATCGAACCGAGACGCCGGCAGTCGAATCCGACAGGGCCTTTGCCAGTTCCGCCGCCGAGACGCCGCGAGCCCGTGCGGCCAGGATGTCGTCCTTGATGGCGAGAATGCGTTCGCGGGCGATCACCTGCTTCGGAGTCCTTCCCGACAAAGAGCGCACCACCGCCCTCCATTCGTCGATGCTTTTTTCCGTTCCGATCGTTGGAAGAGCCTTTTCCGAAATTCTTGCCACGGATTCCTCCGACATCTGAATTGCCATGGCTAAATATATGGCCGGCAGGAGCGGAAATACAGAAAAATGTAGTAATTGACTAACCGTGCAATTGTACGCATTCAGGTGCAATGTCATGCATTAACCTGCAATGTTCGTGATGTGATGTAGTGGTCCAAATAGCAGTTATTCTGCTAACTGGACCACTACATCATCACTCATATATAATCATTGGTACCCATGGTTGCGGATGGATTGCCAATGAGCCGATTTCGCCTAGCCCCGGGTTGGGATGACGACGATTTCCGGATGGGGCGGCGGAACCGTCGAAACGGTGCGGCCCAATCCGATGCCACCATTGCGCTTGCCGATCTGGCAAGGCCTCGTTTTGCTCAGGACGGCGCGTTGAAGGTGCGGCCCTGGCCGATCCGCCTCCGGACCTGCCTCGCCAAAGGCGGGCGAAGTGGCAGGGGACTCCAGGACTATATCGATCGCTGTGAGAAAGGCTCGCTCACCGAGGCCGAACGACAACAATTGGCCAAAGATGGCCATCTTGAGGACCAGGAAGAGGTTGCGGCTCTGTACGGCAATCTTGGGCAGAGCCGGGAGGAGAAAAGCCGGTTCTGGGACGCCGCCTACGAGCATGAACGGGGTGTGCGGCCAAGTGGGCAGACGACAATCTGCAATCACCTCCTGGTGAACATTCCGCACTGGCTCGATACACCCGATTCCATGCGCGCCATCATCCACGGCATCGCCGATCTCCTGGAGAGCTATGTCCATCCAGCTGATCGGGAGCGCGGCATGGTATTGGGCTGGTCAGCCGCGATCCATCACCCTCCGGTGAACAAGGCCATTGCCGATGCGCTGGTGGGAAAGCTGACCGAGGATCACGAGTACAAACTGCTCGGCGATCCGCGTCACCTCCATGCCCATTTTATCTACCACGACCGGCCGGCATGGCGGGGGGACGATGGTGGCTGGCGGTTTGGCCGGATGAAGGTCCGGATCGGTGGTGCCGGAGCATTGATGGAGCTGCGCGAGCGTATTGCCGCAGTCATCAATGCGGAAATCGAGCGGGATGGCCGCTCCCAATGGCGGGTTTCCGGCAAGAACTACCGCAATCTTGGCGTCGACGTCGCTCCGCTCAAATACGAGAGCGACAAGGTCTACCGTGCCCATGGCAGGAATCTCTCTTCCATCCGGGCGACCAGCTATCCTGTTCACCATGCTGGTGGAGCGAGGCTGCCAATTGAAGGCGAGCGATGCCCCTGTCACGGCGGCCTTTGCCGACGAGCTGATTGGGCATCTGCGGCAGGCGGTGGTGAAGTCACGGCCTCCGAATGAAGAGCCGCCTCGCCCGCCATCTGCTCCGGCGGTTCACCCGACAGGTATCGAGCCCCTGAAGCGCCCAAGGGATGGCGGCATTGATGGAATATAGCGCCTTGGGTGTGGGAGATTGATCGCCGCCACCATGATGGCGTTGACGTGAACGGCTGCTATGTGGGAGGGGGCTCACACTCAATAGCGCTTGGGGCGGTGACCGAAGCGGGCCGAGAGCGGACGGGTGGCTTTCGAGATAGCGTGCCATTGCAGCAAGTCTAAAAACTCGGGATGAACTCCTATCGGACACCCAGGCGGCATTCTGCCGGTGCGTCCGCACGCCGTAGCCGGGCGGTGCATTAGAAAATAAAACTCCAGATTGTTCATGGCGGCCGTCGTTGTTATCTTTGCGGCTACCGCTCATTCCGTTCGGCCGTCAACGTCACCGCCATGCTGATTCTAGCGCACTCGGACTGGGATTGTTGTCTTGGGAGATGGGGGCTAGAGAGCATGCCATGCTGAAGAAGATTGTCGCCATCAAGAATGTCGGACGGTTCCGTAATTCGGGCGCCAAGGGTGACACCCACCTGGCGAAGTACAGCCATGTGTTCGGCGCCAACGGTCATGGCAAGACCACCCTCTGCGCAATCCTCCGTTCACTGCAGGCCAACGACCCCGCCCATCTTCTGGGGCGCAAGACGCTGGGCGCTGTCGACGATGCTTCGGTCGAATTGCTGGCCGACGCGGGCAACATCCGCTTCGACGGGAAGAAGTGGTCGGCCGCCTACCCGGACATCGCCATCTTCGACGGCACCTTCATCTCAGAGAACGTCCATTCCGGCGAGGTGGTCGAGACCGACCACAAGCGCAGCCTCTACCGCGTCATCATCGGGTATGACGGTCTTCATCTGGCCGAGGAAGAAGCGCACCTAGCCGCCGAAAGTCGCGCACTGACCGGCCAGATATCGGGGGCCGTCAAGGGCCTCACCCACCATGTCCCCAAGGGAATGTCCTTGGACCAGTTCATCAAGCTGGCGCCCGAACCCGAAATCGACGCCAAGATCGCCACCCGGCAGCGGGTGCTGGATGCGGTCAAGGAGGCGGGGCAGATCCAGGCTCGCAGCCCGTTAGCCGAGATCGGCGTGCCGCAGCTGCCGAACGGTCTGGATGGACTGCTGGAGAAGACCATCGATGAGATCGCCGATGGCGCCGAGAAGCAGCTAACCGATCACATGGCAGCACACGGCATGGGTGCTGATGGGCAGGGGTGGATTCTCCACGGCATGGCGCATGCCGACGGCGACACCTGCCCATTCTGCGGCCAGGACACCAAGGGATTGCCGCTGATCACCGCCTATAAATCGGTGTTCAGCGAAGCCTACAAGGCCCTGAAGGCAGACGTGAAGGCATTCAGGGATCATGTGGTCGCCCAATTCGGCGAGGTTGCCGTCGGCCGGTTGACGGCCATGGCCGCCCAGAACCAGCGCGACGCCGATTATTGGCGGACCCATTGCGACATCAACGAGGCGTCCGTGGCGATGCCTGCTGGCTTCTCAGAGGCCGCCCGAGCGCTGGGGCAGGCTGTCCTTGAACTTTTGGACCGGAAGGCCCAGGCGCCCCTGGAAAGGGTGTTGCAGGACGACCGCGTCGAGAACGCCTTGAAGCAGTTCCGGGCGGCCGAGGCGAGCGTGGGGGCCGTCAACGCGGCGATCCGCGCCGCGAACACCGCCATTCAAGCGAAGAAGGCTGAGACGGGCGCCGCCGACGTGGCCGCCGCCGAACAATCCCTGGCGCATCTGTTGGCAGCGAAGAAGCGGCACGAGCCTGCTGTCGCCAAGGATTGCGAGGAGTATGTCCGCCTGACTGCCGCGAAGGCGAAGGCCGAGGACGACAAGACCAAGGTCCGCGACCAGCTGGATGCCCATACGGCAGCCGTCGTGAAGCCTTACGAGGGACGGATCAATGCCCTTCTCGAATCCTTCAATGCCGGGTTCAAGATCGGCCAGACCAAGCATGCCTTCCCCGGCGGCATCGCCACCTCCAGCTACCAGATCATCATCAACGAAACGCCCATCGATCTGGGTGACGGGAAGACGCCCGTTGATCGCCCGAGCTTCAAGAACACCTTGAGCGCGGGCGATCGGAGCACCCTGGCGCTGGCCTTTTTCCTGGCCCACCTGGAGCGGGACGGGAATCTGGCGAAGAAAATCGTGGTTTTCGATGACCCCTTCAACAGCCAGGACCGCTTCCGCCGGACCCAGACCATCCACGAAATCAGGAAGATCGGCGCCAGGTGCGAGCAGGTGATCGTGTTGTCGCACGATCCGGCATTCCTGAAGGAATTGTGGGAGCGGGTGCCTGCGGCCGAGCGGTCGGCCCTTCAAATCGCCAACACCCATGCCCACGGGTGCAAGATCAACGCCTGGGACATCGAGCAGGACAGCCAGGGGAGGTCGGCGAAGGAGATTGCTGACCTGCAAGGCTACGCCACCACGGCCGATGGCAAGGTCCTGGACATCATCAAGAAGCTGCGGCCGGTCTTGGAGACCCACTGCCGCTCAACCTTCCCCGGTTACTTCGGCGACAAAGACTGGCTCGGAGACATCGTTCGGAAAATCCGGGAAGGGGGCGTCGATCACCCGGCGCACGCCCTCTATGACGAACTCGACCAGATAAATGGATACACGTCTGCCTTCCACCACGGTGAGGACGTGAATGCTCAAGCTGAGCCAGAGATCGATGCCACCGAGTTGCTCGGCTTCGTCTGCCGGACCCTGAAGGTGGTCAACGCCCTGCCAGCCTGAGGGGGGAGCCTGGGGCCCGCGTTTATCGCCTGATTTCCTTCTCCGACCATTTCGGTATCCAGCCCAAGCGGGTGGGTAAAGTGGAGGTGGGCTGATTATCATCACACTGGTTCGGCCAGCACCCCACTACTCCATTTTCTTGGCCAAATCGCTTGCCCGCAGGTTCGTATACCGCTTCAGCATCTGCAAATCCTGGTGCCCGGTGACAGACGCCACCTCCATGATGTTCCAGCCACGCTCGAACAGCCGGGACGTGGCTTCATGGCGCAGGTCATGGAAGTTGAAGTGCCCCATCCCCGCCCGCGACCTGGCGCGCTCGAATGCCTGCTTCAGCCCTTCAGCGGTGGTGCCGATGACGGCGCCATCCGGAGGGCGGGCTTCGGCGCCGAGTTCCCACAGCACCTCATAGGCCCGAGGCGAGAGTGGGATATGGCGGCCTTTGCCGGTCTTGCTGTCAGGGATATGGGCATGGAGCCGATCCAGATCGACACAATCCCAGCGCAGGGCCAGAAGCTCGCTCCGACGGAGGGCGGTTTCGACGGCTAGGATTACGGCGGGCACCAGCCAGGGATTGCGGGCGTCGCGGCAGTGCTGGAGGAGCTTTTCCTCCTCGCCCGGCTGAAGGCGGGTGTCGCGGGCGTCCCGCACGGTGGGGCGGCGAACGTCGGAGATCGGGTTTTCCACCATGCCGTGGCTCTTGCGCACGGATTCGATGACGGTGTGCAGCAGTCCCAGTTCGCGCTTCACCGTTCCGGCCACCACGGTCTTCAGGCGTCGGTCGCGGTAGTCCTCGAACAGGCGGGTGGTGAGGGTGGCGAGCGCATGCGCGGCCAGCTTGGGCTCATCGCGCAGGAAGCGGGTAAGGCGAAGGCCCTCATCCCGCCCGCCCTTGTGCGTGGGGGCCACATCACGGATGTAAGTTTCCACGGCTTCCCGGAAGGTGGTCCGCTCCGCCTTGGTCCGGTCAACGTGGACCTTTCGAACCATTTCGCTTTCGATGACCGTCGCCCAGACCTGGGCATCGGCCTTCCTGTCGAAGGTGCGGACTTGGGGCGGGTAGCCCTTCTTGCGGATTTGCACCTGCCAGCCGATCAACTGGCCGTCTCGATTCCGTCGTTCAAGGAAGGTTGCCATGGGGCCTCGCGCTGCAATTTGCGCTGCAAATTCGGCGCTCAGTGCAGCGCAATTGCAGCGAAAATTCAACAGCAGGATTTCTGCTGAGGCCCGGCAATCCGCTAAGTCATTTATTTCATTGGGAAAGAAATTGGCGCAACCGATAGGATTCGAACCTATGACCTCTGCCTTCGGAGGGCAGCGCTCTATCCAGCTGAGCTACGGCTGCGCGGGTCTCGCCAAGGTCAAACAAGGGCGAGAGGCGAGGTTTATAGCGCAAGGGCGCCGGTGTGGGAAGGGGGAAGGTGCTGATCCGAGCGCCACCCTCCTTGCGGCCTCGGTCGCAGGTTCGAATCCCGCCGCCGGCCCCGATTGTGGCCGGGGCGCGGTCTCGCCGGCATGGTTTTTGTTGTTTATGACGGGCCGGACAGTATACTGCGCCGCAAAATGCCTCCCCCGACGGGCACCGACGGCCCCGGAGGCCGCCCGACCCGCTTTCGGGCCAAGACTTGCGAAAGGCTGCTTTAGACCATGGCTGACCACAGCACCCACGTCGCCGGCATCGGCAACGCGATCGTCGATGTGCTTGTCCACGCCGACGACCTGCTGCTGCACAAGCTGGGCCTCGCCAAGGGCGTGATGACCCTGATCGACGCCGACCAGGCCGAGACCATCTACGCCCAGTTGCCCCCGGGCATCGAGTGTTCCGGCGGGTCCGCCGCCAACACCATCGTCGGCATCGCCGGCCTGGGCGGCCGCGCCGCCTATATGGGCAAGGTCAGGGATGACCAACTGGGCCAGGTGTTCCGTCACGACATCCGCAGCTCCGGCGTCCGCTTCGACACCCCGGCCGCCACCGGCGGCCCGTCGACGGCCCGCTGCTTCGTGCTGGTCACTCCCGACGCCCAGCGCACCATGCTGACCTATCTGGGCGCCTGCGTCGATTTCGGCCCCGACGACATCGACGGGACGGTGATCGGCAACGCGGCGGTCACCTATCTCGAAGGCTATCTCTACGATCCGCCCGCCGCCAAGCAGGCCTTTCAGCAGGCCGCCGCCATCGCCCACGATGCCGGAAAGATGGTGTCGCTGTCACTGTCCGATCCGTTCTGCGTCGACCGCCACCGCGACGCCTTCCTCGACCTGGTGTCGGGCCATGTGGACATTCTGTTCGCCAACGAGGCCGAGCTGTGCTCGCTCTACCGGACGGAATCGTTCGACGACGCCATCCGCAACGTGCGGGGCCACTGCAAGGTGGCGGCGGTGACGCGCGGCGCCCTGGGATCGGTGGTCGCCACCGACGAGGACGTGCATGTGGTTGGGGCCGACACCGTCGCGCAGGTGGTCGACACCACCGGCGCCGGCGACCTTTACGCCGCCGGATTCCTGTTCGGCTTCACCCAGGGCCGCGACCTGCCCATATGCGCCATGCTGGGCGGCATCGCCGCCGGGGAGATCATCTCCCACTTCGGAGCCCGCCCCGAACATCCGCTCAGGGAGCTGGCGCGGGCCAAGCTGGGCGCCAACACTTTCGAGAATATGTGACATGGAACTTCGTAACATCGCCATTATCGCCCACGTCGACCACGGCAAGACCACCCTGGTCGACGCCATGCTGCGCCAGTCCGGGACCTTCCGCGAGAACCAGCAAGTGGCCGAGCGCGTGATGGATTCCAACGACCTGGAAAAGGAACGCGGCATCACCATCCTGGCCAAGGCCACCTCGGTGGAATGGAAGGGAGTGCGCATCAACATCGTCGACACCCCCGGCCACGCCGATTTCGGCGGCGAGGTGGAGCGCATTCTGTCGATGGTCGATGGCGTGGTGGTGCTGGTCGACGCGGCCGAGGGGCCGATGCCCCAGACCAAGTTCGTCACCGGCAAGGCCCTGGGCCTGGGGCTTCGCCCCATCGTCGTCGTCAACAAGGTCGACCGCGGCGACGCCCGCCCCCACGAGGTGCATGACGAGTGCTTCGACCTGTTCGCCGCGCTGGACGCCAACGATGACCAGCTCGACTTCCCCACCCTGTTCGCGGTGGGGCGCGACGGCTGGGCCGACGACTCGCTGGAAGGCCCGCGCAAGGATCTGTCGGCGCTGTTCGACCTGATCGTCGCCCATGTGCCGCCGCCCAAGCGCGATCTCGACGCGCCGTTCTCCATGCTGGCCACCACCTTGGAGGCCGACCCCTATCTGGGCCGCGTGCTCACGGGCCGCATCTATTCCGGCACCGCCCGGCTGAACGCCCAGGTCAAGGGGCTGTCCCACGACGGCACCGTGCTGGAAACCTTCCGCATGGCCAAGATCCTGGCCTTCCGGGGAATCGAGCGGGTGCCGGTGGACTTCGCCGAGGCCGGCGACATCGTCGCCATCTCGGGTATGACCAAGCCCACCGTCGCCGACACCATCTGCGCCCCGGAAGTGACCGAGCCGCTGAAGGCCAATCCCATCGATCCGCCGACCCTGGCCATGACCTTCTCGGTCAACGACAGCCCGCTGGCCGGCCTGGAGGGCGACAAGGTGACGTCGCGCATGATCGGCGCCCGCCTGGCCCGCGAATGCGAAAGCAATGTCGCCATCCGCGTCAGGGAGACCGCCGGCAAGGACGCCTTCGAGGTGTCCGGGCGCGGTGAACTGCAACTGGGGGTTCTGATCGAGCAGATGCGCCGCGAGGGCTTCGAGCTGTCGATCTCGCGCCCCCGCGTCCTGTTCCAGACCGACGAGGACGGCAAGCGGCTGGAGCCGATCGAGGAAGTCTTCATCGACGTCGACGAGGAATATTCCGGCGCCGTCGTCGAGAAGATGAGCCTGCGCAAGGCCGAACTGACCGGCATGCGTCCCTCGGGCGGCGGCAAGACCCGCATCACCTTCCTGGCCCCGGCCCGCGGCCTGATCGGCTATCACGGCGAGTTCCTGACCGACACCCGCGGCACCGGCCTGATGAACCGCATGTTCCACGGCTACGCCCCCTACAAGGGCGCCATCGAGGGCCGGCGCAACGGCGTGCTGATCTCCAACGGCCAGGGCGAGGCGGTCACCTACGCCCTGTGGAACCTGGAGGATCGCGGCGCCATGTTCATCACCGGCAACGTCAAGATCTACGAGGGCATGATCATCGGCGAACACAACCGCCCCAACGATCTTGAGGTCAACGCCCTGAAGGGCAAGCAGCTCACCAATATCCGCGCCGCCGGCAAGGACGAGGCGGTGAAGCTGACGCCCCCGCGCAAGATGAGCCTGGAACAGGCCATCGCCTATATCGAGGACGACGAACTGGTGGAGGTGACGCCCAAGTCCATTCGCCTCCGGAAGCGCCTGCTCGATCCCAATGAGCGCAAGAAGGCCGAGCGCGCCGCCAAGAACGATTAGGGTTTCATCTCACGGTTTTTCACGGGCATGGTTGACGGCCGGAGGCCGGCCTCCAACATTAGAGTCATCGAATGTTGCCCGTGGGAGACTGAGAGATGCTGATCGAAGGCCTGACCTCGGACGGAGTTGTCACCGTCAACCGGGTGGTTCTGCGCCAGGGTTACACCATCGACGACCTGGAGGAGCGGGTCGCGGTGCTGTGCGAGAACGTCAAGACCTGGCATTCCGAAACCGGCTTCATCGGCGGCTTCGTCTGCCTGAATTCCGGCATGATCTCCAACGAGGGCTCGGACGCCGGCAAGGCGGTTGGCTCGCCCCTGGCTGGACGCGAAGCGCTCATCATCACCTTCTGGCGAAGCTTCGAGGAGCACGAGCGTTCCCATCGAAGCGACACCTTCCAGCCGCTGTTCCGCAACGTCGTCGATCTCTGCGAGAACGGCAACGAGGAGATCGCCTATACCCTGCTGTGGCAGGGCAAGGCCTATACCCCCGACGAAGCCCGGGCGGCCCAGCGCGCCAAGACCGCCCACGCACATCCGCCGCAAGACCTTGCTTAATTTATAAGCTTGCAATGCCGGCGCTGCCTTAAAAATAAACAGGGCCTTGGCCCCCACGGCGTCCC
This sequence comes from Magnetospirillum sp. SS-4, assembly GCF_902729425.1. Classification (GTDB taxonomy): domain Bacteria; phylum Pseudomonadota; class Alphaproteobacteria; order Rhodospirillales; family Magnetospirillaceae; genus Phaeospirillum. The sequence goes on from NZ_CACVCH010000125.1 coordinate 179,451, forward strand.
CGCCGGATCGGCGAAGCCAAATCCCCCGGAAACCCTCGACTGGCATGGTTCTTGTTATGCAGGAGGACAAAGCCGGCCGTCCCGGCCGGTCCGTTCTCTCGCTCCGCCGTTTCGGGGGTTACCATGAGCCATCG
>NZ_CACVCH010000126.1 GCF_902729425.1 Magnetospirillum sp. SS-4
TAGAGGGCGCAATCGTTATCGAAGGACTTATGGACATGTTGTGGGAAGCGGTGACCAATCGCACCGAATACTTACAATTAACCGACACCAAGGAAACTCAGTCTCGTACGGACCCGTTCGCGAACTACGTATATGGACGCATTTCTGAGAATTATCGGCGCGCCTTTGTTGATGCAAAAAATCTCCCCATCAGGTACCGGGAGATTCAACTCGTCATCGACATGGTTTCCGGCATGACTGACTCCTATGCGCTGAACCTTTATCGAGAGCTTAAGGCACTTCACGGCCGTGAACTGCGAGCCGTGGATGCCTAGCTGCATAAGCAGAGAAACGCTTAGGAGCCGCCTCAGGTACTTCCTTTGGCAGCGGCCTGCTACGCGCGACCAAATTTCGATCGTCTTGGAGGCTCTAAGGGATGTTGGACCTTCGGCCATTTTTGGTGGCCTATTGCGTGATCTTTGTCTTCTAGGTAGTAGAAATTTTCATTCTGACGTTGACATCGTCGTCGATAGTCAAAGTCTATATGATATAGAGCGTCGTCTATTTAAATGGAAGCCAGCCAAAAACAGGTTCGGCGGATACCGTTTTTCGGTTGGTAAGCAGGCGTTTGACGTTTGGGCGTTAGATAATACGTGGGCATTCCAGCACGGACACGTTACAAAATCTGATTTTTCAACGTTACCATTAACAACTTTTTTCAACTGGGATGCTGTAGCCTACTGCATTGATGACGGAAGAATTATTTGCTCTGACAATTACTTTGCAGATCTGTCTGAAAAAATCATAGACGTCAACTTGCAGGAAAACCCTAATCCAATAGGGGCAGTTGTGCGCACCTTGCGAATGGCTGCTATTCACCATCCTTTATTTTCAAGGCGCCTAATTATTCACATGAATACAATGCTTAAAATATTCCATCCGCTAGAGATAGTAACTGCAGAGCAAAAATCTTATGCACGCCCAATGTTGTCTGCGCCATATCTTGAGGAAATTGCCAAAAAAATATTTAATTTGGCCTCAAGAGAACTTTATTCACCAACCAGGTTAACGCCACATCAACTAGCCCTCCCACTCTAGGACGACGAAGGTTACGGTGACACCGCACTAAATTGCAGTATCTGCTGTCGAGAACTAGTTCTGGCCCTCGGGAACGACAGCCATGGGCGCTAAACTGCCATCGCATCCGCCTACATCAGGCGGTATAATGGCACAGGCATAGGCCGCAACATCTTGTATGCGTAGACTTTTCGCAACTTATGCCATGATCTGGTAGGTTTTTCTCAGCTTACGGCCATATTTTCTCAGCTTATGGCCAAAATCGGTTTGCCCAACTCGTTGAAACAGACATTCCCCGCCACGGGATGATCGGACAGCCGCAGCCCGAGGGCGGCGCACTGCCCGGCCAGATAGTCGCCGCCACCGGCCTCGACCACCACCATCAGGGGGGG
>NZ_CACVCH010000127.1 GCF_902729425.1 Magnetospirillum sp. SS-4
GGAAAAAGGCTTCCGTCTGACGTCTGGTCGTGATTCGATTCGCCTGAGACGTTCAGGGGGGCAGAGATGCGCGGTGACGATGTTCGGACGGAGAGTCTGTTCTCGTATGTGAGCTGCGAGGCGCGAGTGCCGCTGGATCATCCGCTGCGGCCTATCCGGGTGATCGTGGACGAGGCCCTGCTGGTGCTTTCGCCGGAATTCGAGAAGCTCTATTCCCCCATCGGCCGTCCGTCGATTCCCCCGGAGAAGCTGCTGCGGGCGTTGCTGCTGCAAGCGTTCTACTCGGTCCGATCCGAGCGGCAGATGATGGAGCAACTCGACTACAATCTGATGTTCCGCTGGTTCGTCGGGTTGTCGATGGATGCGCCGATCTGGGATGTGACGGTATTCACCAAGAACCGCGAGCGGCTGCTGGCCGGAGATGTCGCCGCCAAGTTCATGGCGGCGGTGCTGAACCAGCCGCGGGTGAAGGCGTTGCTGTCCGAGGATCACTTCTCGGTGGACGGCACCCTGATCGAGGCCTGGGCCAGCATGAAGAGCTTCAAACCGAAGGATGATGCCAAGGGCGACAACACCGCTCCCGGCGTCCCGAATAGCGCGCATCCGAAAGCCACGGGGCGCAATGCCGAGCGCGACTTTCACGGGGAGAAGCGCAGCAACGACACCCATGCCTCGACCACTGACCCGGATGCCCGGCTGTACCGGAAGTCCTCCGGTCAGGGCGCCAAACTCTGCCACATGGGCCATGTGCTGATGGAGAACCGCCACGGCCTGATCGTCGATGCTACGCTCACCCACGCCACCGGCACGGCCGAACGCGAAGCCGCTTTGACCATGCTCGGGCGTCTGCTCGGCCGCCACCGCATCACCGTCGCCGCCGATAAGGCCTACGACGTGGCCGATTTCATCGCCAAGCTGCGCGCTATCAAGGTCACGCCGCATGTGGCGCAGAACACCAGCAATCGGCGCTCGGCCATCGACGGCCGCACCACCCGCCATCCCGGCTACGCCGTCAGCCAACGCGTCCGCAAGCGTATCGAGGAGGCCTTCGGCTGGATGAAAACCTGCGGCGGCATCCGCAAGACGCGCCATTGCGGTAACGAGCGTGTCGGCTGGACCTTCACTCTGACCACCGCCGCCTGTAATCTGGTGAGGCTGCCGAAGCTGCTGGCGGCAGCCTGAGCATACCCGGACTCCGCCTGAAAATGGGCGGATCCGGGCAAAATGGCCGCAAAAGCGGCCGGGAAACCCGTCAAAACGCTCGTTTTCGAGCGAAACGGACAGGATCGCCGCCGTGAGGCGACCTTTTTCCGCACCCTG
>NZ_CACVCH010000128.1 GCF_902729425.1 Magnetospirillum sp. SS-4
CCGACATTTCCCAGATAGGCGGCCCATCCGCCCCTGATTGACGCCAGAATAGCCAAATTCCGGCCCAACCGGAAGGCGGAATGGCGCGGCGATAGCCGCCGCAGCAGCAAAATCGCGACCTCGACCGCCAAGATCGACTCCGCTGGCGCGATCCCAGCTTGTTTTGCGATGGCGCGGGCACACTTCGACTGTCATCCGCCTCTTGCCGACGCTCCCAGCTAACAGCATGGCGCGAGTTCTCGTGGTCGCAGATCGTCGATCATGTCGAGGATGCGCTGGAACAGATCACGCGGCACCGCGACCTCAGCCATCTGGAAGACGGCGTAGCGGGCGTGGGTGATGACCTTCGCGCCGATCTTGACCACCTTCTCGCGGATGGTGGTCAGCGACCAGCTTTCCATCTCGTCGGGCAGGGCCAGAGTGCGCAGGAAGTTGGACAGGTTGTAGGCCAAGGCATGAAGCTGAAGCCGCACCGCGTTGGCCTTCATGGTCCGGCAGGACAGCCGGGTCCATTTCACAGCGTTCTTGCCTTCCTTGATGTACTGCTCCGCTGTGCCTCGCTGATTGTAGAAGGCGACCACGCGGGCTGCGGGGCGGGTCAGGTTGGTAACGATGAAGCCGACGCGGGGATACAGTTCGCCGGGATGCCATTCGACCTTGGCGACCACGCGGCGTTTCCGGCTCCATGATTTGGCCTGATAGCTGAAGCTGGCGTAGAACCGTTGGACATGCTTGGGCGGCCGGCCGACCGGGCGCTTGAGCTGGTGGGCGATATTGGCCTGGAGAACCGAGTTCGCCTTGAGACGGATGGTGTACTTGTAGCCCTCTGCCTCCAGGTAGTCGTAGAGGTCTGGCAGGGCGAAGGCAGCATCGCCCCGGAAGAACCGCCGCTTGGTCCTGTTCCGATACCGCGCCAACACCGGCTCCAGCACCGAGCGCCAGTCGTCGGCGCTGTGGACGTTGCCGGAGCGCAAGCTGGTCCGTTCCAGATCGCCGAATTGGTTGAAGACGAACAGCGGGTGGTAGCAGGTGCAGCCGAAATGGCCGTTGTAGGCGGTGCCTTCCTGCTCGCCGTGGGTGGGACTGACGCTGCTGTCCATGTCCAGCACCACGACGTTGGTCGGGCGGCGAGCGTGAACCGCGTCGATCCACTTCCCCGACAGGTCGGCCAGGGCGGCGAGGTTCGGCTTGCTGGTCAGCACCCCGGTCTCGAACCGCCCCATCTGGCTGGTGGACGCCGCTTCCTTGGTCACCGCCCGGCCGCCGACGATCCAACGCATCGCCGGATCATGGCCGAGGCGGTCGGCATCATTGACA
>NZ_CACVCH010000129.1 GCF_902729425.1 Magnetospirillum sp. SS-4
CTGGACGCCTCCAAAAACCTCGGCGCTGGCCTGATTTTGGCCTGATCGGATCGGCCGTGGTGCTGGTCAGGCCCTATCGGCGCCGATTTCCGCAGGACATTGGTGGTTTCAGGCAATATTCCCCTGGTTTTGCCCTCAAGCGGGCGCACGTTTCCTCTCAAGCCACACGAGACGCCGCATGTTGTAGGCGAGGTTGATCATGCCGATCTTGGTTTCCGCCCTGGCCTTGCCGATGGTGCGGACGATGGCGGCCATCGGCCCCTTCTGGTGAGCGAAGATATGCTCGATCTTGGAGCGCACCATGGATTTGAGGGCATTGGCCTTGCGGGTTCTGTCTGGCATCGGCTTGCCCTTGGGCTTCTTGCGATGGACCTGCGAGACGAAGCCGTTCTTCGCCATAAACGTCTCGTTCTTTTCCGAGCGATAGGCCGTGTCGGCCCAGACGCCGCTCGCCGTATTGGTCTTGTCGAGTAGATCGGGCAACCGGGCGCCATCATGGGCTGCCGCATCCGTCACCAGCCATTTGCGGATCAGCCCATGCGCCCGATCCGCCGAAACGTGGTTCTTGTAGCCGAAGGATGGGACGGCCAGATCCACTTGCGGCTGGCCATCCTCACGGGGCTTGGCCTTGGAATACTTCACCGTCCACCGCGCATCGCGGTCCTTTTGCCGCAATTTCGCTGGCTTGTCCTTCCAGGCGTCGGGAATGGTTCCGGCCTTGATCGCGGCCTTCTCACCATCGGTATTGCGCTGTTTGGGGGCGGCGACAATGGTGGCATCCAGCAATTGCCCCGACATCGCCAGATAGCCTGCATCGCGCAGAGCCGCATCGAAGCGCTCGAACAGACCCTTGATGGCGTTGGCCTTGGTCAGGTGCTCGCGGAAGGTCCAGATCGTGTTGGCATCGGGAACCGGATCGGAGATCCCAAGCCCAAGGAACCGCTTCCAGGTCAGGCGGTCACGCATGAAATATTCCGTGGCCTCGTCGCCCAGGCCATTCATCGCCTGCAGGATCAGCACCTTGAACATCAGCACATGATCGAACGGCGGACGACCACCTTTGGCGCCATTCGAGCGCGGAACCGCACGCTCCAGGTCAGGACGGAACAGCGCGAAATCGATCGTCCGGTTCAAGTGCTCCAGCACGTCGCCCTTCTTCGAAAGACCCGCCAGACATTCTTCAACGTCGAAAAAACCCGGTGCCTTCATTGCCCAACCTCACCGCCACGATCCCGTCATTGAATCAAAGCCCCGCCCTCATCGCCAGGGTTTTTGGAGGCGTCC
>NZ_CACVCH010000130.1 GCF_902729425.1 Magnetospirillum sp. SS-4
TACCGGCGAACGCTCGAAATGACTCCTCCATGCTTGCCAAGGCGCGGCAGTCGTGAATCACTGGGTTTCCACCAAATGGATGGGGGAAGCCATGTCGAGTCAGATCAAAATATCGGAAGGGATGTCGGCGGGTGAGCTTCGATCCTGGGCTCGCCATTGCGGCAATGGGCGAGCGACGGCACGGGCCTACGCTATCGCCAACGCGCTGGATGGCCTGAGCCGTGGTGAGGCGGCGCGACTTGCCGGGATGGACCGCCAGGCGTTGCGGGACGCGGTGACGCGCTACAATGTCGAGGGCGTGACGGGGCTCTTCGACCGACCGAAGGGCCGTCGGCCGGAATGGCTGAGCGAGAGCGAGCAGGCGACGTTGGCCGCCGTGATCTTCAAAGGACCGAAGCCCGAGGTTGATGGCGTCTGTAGCTGGACCCGGGAAGCCCTGGCGATCTGGATTTCGGCCAAATTCGGCAAGACGCTGCATCCGGGCAGCCTGAGCCGTATCCTGCGACGGATGGGCATGTCGCGCCAAAAGGCACGGCCCGTCCATCCCAAGAAAGACACCAAAGCGCAGGAACGCTTTGAAAAAAGGGGCTCCGCGATTCGGTGAAGGCTGCGCAAAAGGCTCATCCGACCAAGCGGATAAGCCTGTGGTTCCAGGACGAGGCCCGCGTCGGACAGAAGGGCCGCCTTTGCCATCGCTGGTGGCTTCGGGGCCAGCGCCCGCCGGGACTTTGCGATCAGCGTTTCGACTGGACCTATATTTTTGGGGCGGTCCAACCCGCCACCGGCGATGGATTCGCCCTCGTTCTGCCAGAAGTCTCCACCCGCACCATGACGCTATTCCTGGCGGAATTCGCCAAGACCCTCGCCCCGGATGAGCACGCCGTGATTGTCCTTGATGGGGCTGGCTGGCACGGAGCCAAGGCACTGGCCGTCCCCGACAACATCACCCTCGTCCCATTGCCGCCCTATTCTCCAGAAAGCAACCCAGTCGAGCGAATCTGGCTGTTCCTGCGCGAGCGGTTTCTCTCGCTGTGCGTCTGGCCTGACCGCAACGCCATCATCGACGCATGCTGCGATGCATGGAATGCACTCAGCGCCGACCCAGATAGGCTCAAAAGCCTCTGCTTCCACCCCTGGGTGCGGAAGGTCATTTCATAGGTTCACCGGTAT
>NZ_CACVCH010000131.1 GCF_902729425.1 Magnetospirillum sp. SS-4
TAGGGGTGGGACTGGGGCGAAGGATTGGAAGATTGCCTGAAGACGGCGGATGCCGCGCGTGAAGAAGGAAATCATGCCCCGGAGGGCCTTGCGCGGACGGTCGGCAGGTCGTTTTTTTCGGCGGGCGTCGGGTGGTTGGCGGCATCCCACATGCCGGATGAGACGGCCCAATAAAGTGCCAGCGCCATGACCAGGATCAACCGCGACAGGCGATCCGGATACTGGATTTGGCTGTCTTCCAGGCCGAACCCCCTGGTCTTGAAGTCGGAGAACATGGCCTCGATGCCCCAGCGCAGGCCGTAATCGAACGCGCGATGAGCGGTTGGCGCCTCGGACATGGCGATGATCCACGGCTTGGGATGACCCGCCTCGTGGACCATGGCGACGTTGGTGACAACACGCTTCCCGGTCAATTGGACGTCGGTCAGCATGTGCTCGCCGCGCGCGAAGCATTCAGCCAAGGTGCTCTCTCCGCCGTCGTCGAATACCAGCAAGTCCTGTTTCAGCCGCAGGCGCCAATTCCAACCCTGCCCACGGCACCACGCGATCAGGTCGGGGCTACCATAGAAACGGTCGCCCATCAGAACCGGCTTCGCGCCCTCGGAGAGCAGGGGCAGTACCGCCTCCAGGGCTTCGCGCTGCTCGGCGAAGCCGATCGCGCCCTGAGTTTCCTTGACCCGCCACGCCAGCGGAAGCGCGCGTCCGCCAATGCGTACCGCCACCATCACCATTTGATGGCGATCCGTCGCCTTGCTCTGGTCGATCATCAGGACGAGATGCCGACCAGTCCCGGTCGCCAGCTTCAAAAGTTCACGGGCGTAGGGCGCCATTACCGCGTCGACCGACACCCTGGCGTTGGACAGAAACCGTTCGATCCATTGGTAGCGCTTGTCCACCCGTTCACAGGGACGCGGCAACGACGCCGCCAAATCCATCAGATTGGCGCTGCGAACCGCCAGAAGCGTCGCAACCAAGAGCCCAAGTTTGCCGCGCTGTGTCTTACGCTGCCCTGGTAGCTTCGCCGCAAGGTCCGCGATGATCCCAGACGCAACATGCTCGATCCCGCCCAT
>NZ_CACVCH010000132.1 GCF_902729425.1 Magnetospirillum sp. SS-4
TTCCGGTCGAACAAACCCCATCGGTCTCCGGTGGGGTTTTTCCGTTGCATGCCCAGGCGCTTTATGTCCGGCGGCCCATGGTCTATGGTTCGCCGGTATGATGGATTGAACCGCGAAGGTGATGTGTCGATGCGCAGACTGGCCGTTGTCATCCTGGGAACCGCTCTGCTGGCTGGAATGCCGGCCGGAGCGGCTGACGAGGACCCGCCGTCGGGGCCGGCACTGTACCAGCCGGTGCCGTCGGCGGCCGTTCCGGCCCTTCCTGCCGAGGAAACTCCCGGCTTTCAGGCGGTCAGGCCGGTAAGCGCTCCCGAGGCCGAGGCGCCGATGCCGTCCGTTTCCCAGGTTCCCTCCCCGTCGCCTCCGGTTGCCGCGACGGCGCCCTCCCCCGTGGTGACGCCGGCCGCGGTTTCACCCCCGTCCCCACCTCCGCCCTCATCTTCATCACTGCTGTCGGGACCGCTCGAGATCCCGCTTCTGCTGGCCGCCGTCGTCGCGGCGCTGATGCTGGTGCTGGGCGCCGCCATCGCCGGCCATGTGGGAACCGCCATGGCCAATACCCAGGTGCGACGCGACCAGGCGCAGCGCCGTCAGGCGGCGGCCACGATCCTGATCCTGGAACTGGAGGCCCGCCGTCAGGCGTTCGAGGCTGTTCCGGTTCCCCCCAACGCCGAGGCAGGGGTATCGTTCGTCTCGGCGGTGCTGGCCCTGGCCGGGATGGATCATGGCTGGCGGACGGCACAGCCGTCGCTGCACCTGCTGCCGGAAAAGCTGGCCGGTCATCTGATGGTGCATTACTCCGCCGTCAACCATGTGGCGAGCTTCGTCAAGGGGCTATCGGTCGCCAACGCCCTGCGCATGCTCCAGACCTCGCGCATCGGCGGCCATCCCTGTCCCGAGCCGGCCGCCATGCGCGAGGCCCATGTGGAACTGGCGGCCGCCTTCCGTGGCCTCGACAAGCTGATCGTCGGGTTGAAGGGGACTGGATGACGCCGTCGCCGGAAGCGCGGGCCGACCTGGGGAGGGCACCGCCTCGCCCATGGTTGACT
>NZ_CACVCH010000133.1 GCF_902729425.1 Magnetospirillum sp. SS-4
TGCTCTACCAGTCATGCTGGACGCCGGAGCAGCGCTTCGCCGAGCACCGCGCCTTCGAGGCCCGGCACGCCGCGCCGCATTATCCGCAAGCCGTGGCCTTCGCCAATCCGCCCGATCCCGGCCGCCGCCTGCGCATCGGCTACCTGTCATCGGATTTCCACCGCCATCCGGTCGGACGCAACCTGCTGCCGCTGGTCGAGGCCCACGACCGCGACAGGGTCGAACTGGCCTTCTACGCCCATGTCGCCACACCCGACCCCGTCACCGCCCGCTTCCAGGCCGCCGCCGACCTGTGGCGGCCGGTGTTCGGCCAGAGCGACGCCGAGGTCGCCGCGATGATCCGCGCCGATCAGGTCGACGTCCTGGTGGTGCTGGCCGCCCGCTTCGACGCCAACCGCCCCATCGTCGCCGCTTATCGGCCGGCCCCGGTCCAGATCAGCCTGCACGACGCCGCCACCAGCGGTCTGTCGGTGATCGACGCCATCATCACCGACCGGGTCATGACGCCCCGCCGCGGAACAGAACTGTTCGCCGAACGGCCGATCCGCCTGCCCAGCTTCTACCTCCACGCCCCCATGGCGGAAGCGCCGCCGGTGGCGCCGCCGCCCATGCGCCGCAACGGCCATACCACCTTCGGCAGCTTCAACAATCCCGCCAAGCTGTCCGACGCAACCCTGGCCCTGTGGGCCGAGGTGCTGCGCGCCGTCCCAAGATCGCGCCTGCGCCTCAAGTACAAGACCTGGTTCGCCACCCCCAGCCTCGCCCGGCGGGTGCTGGACATCATGGCCGGACACGGCATCGCCGCCGACCGCGTCGACCTGTCGGCCGAGGGCGGCGACACCGCCACCCACCTCTCCCATTACGACGCCGTCGACATCGCCCTCGACCCCTTCCCGTTCACCGGCTCCACCACCACCTTCGAGGCGCTGTGGATGGGCGTCCCGGTGGTCACCCTGCCCGGCGACACCATGGTCAGCCGCTGGAGCGCCTCCATGCTGACCGCCATCGGCCTCTCCGGCCTCGTCGCC
>NZ_CACVCH010000134.1 GCF_902729425.1 Magnetospirillum sp. SS-4
GGGTCCGCCCCTTTAAATCCGCCTGTCGGCAGGCCCTCATACAATGGGGCCGAGAGCGACCGTGATGCTCCAACTCCTGTCTTTCTGCGCCATTTCCGTTTGAAAATCCTGCTGACAGTGGCAACCACACCTCCTTTCTGCTTCCCCCCACCAATCTTTCCCAAACTGTCTGAATAGCCAGGGAATCCGCCGTCTCCGATAATCCGGGGCATGTGGAAATCCCTTCTCCGCGCCGTTGGCCTCGACCGCCGCCGCTCGTTTGACGCGGCTGGCGGTGGTCGGCGTTGGGATGGTGCCCGCACGGTGGACGGCCTCAACGGCTCGATCCAGGCCGGCGCCACCACGGCGGCGCGGCGGGCCGGGTGGTATGCCCGCAACAATCCCTGGGTCTCGGCGGCGGTGCAGTCGCTGGCCGCCAACGCGGTGGGGGCCGGCATCAAGCCGCGCTCGCGCCATCCCGACGCCAAGGTCCGCGACACCCTGCATGCGCTGTGGGATCGCTGGACGGATCGGGCCGATGCCGCCGGCCTCACCGATTTCTACGGCCTCCAGGCGCTGGCCTTCCGCGCCATGGTCGAAAGCGGCGAGAGCTTCGCCCGCCTGCGCGTCGCCGAGGATGTTTCACCGCTGCCGCTCGCCATCGACCTGCTCGACCGCGAACAGGTGCCGATGGACCTGCACCGCGACATCGGGGCCGGTGCCCGCATCCGGGCCGGCATCGAGTTCGACGGCTCGGGCCGCCGCGTCGCCTATCATTGCTATGCGAACCGCCCCGGCGATGCCTTGGCGCCGCTGTCGCTCGACACCGTGCGCCTGTGGCCGTAATTGCGGCGGGAAATGGGGCAACCACCGTGCGCATCCGGCTCGACGGAACATCGACGGTGGCAGTGTAATTTACAAGCGTCTCAGCCGTCTTTCTATGAATGACGGCTGAGCGTGCCCGTAAATGTACTGAACCGCTTGAGATGCCAAACTCTCGTTACATCGTCGGACGAGTCGGTTGCGACCGTTATGAATTAGCAGGGTGC
>NZ_CACVCH010000135.1 GCF_902729425.1 Magnetospirillum sp. SS-4
TTAGAGCATTTTCATATTGAGCGTCCATATCCGTCGTGGGCGAAGTAGTTTGCGCACTCCTCGGGCGGGAAGAGATCGAGGAGTTTTCCGATCACGTCCCACAACGTGTTGATGGTGCGGGCCTCGGCCTTTCGCAGCAGGCTCTTGAGCTTGGCGAAGGCCAACTCGATGGGGTTGAGATCGGGGGAATAGGGCGGCAGATAGCGCAGGGCGGCTCCTCTCGCCTCGATGGCCTCCTTGATGCCCACCACTTTGTGGGCGGGCAGATTGTCCATCACGACGATGTCGCCGGGCCGCAGTGTCGGGGCCAGCACTTGCTCGACATAGGCCAGGAAGATCGCGCCGTTCATGGCCGCATCGATGACGAAGGGGGCGGTGATCCCGTCGTGGCGGAGCGCACCGACGAACGTGGTCATCTTCCAATGTCCATGCGGCACCGAAGCCAGCAGGCGCTGTCCCCGTGGCGCCCGACCATAACGCCGGGTCATATTGGTCGAAGCCCCGGTTTCATCAAGGAAGACCAGACGCTTCGGATCCAGCATCGGCTGTTCGGCACGCCAGGCGATGCGGTCCTCGGCTACGTCGGGCCGTTCCTGTTCGGACGCATGCGCACTCTTTTTTTCAGACTCAGCTCGAGCCGCTCCAGCGTGTTCCACAGCCCGCCGATGCTGATCGACACCCCCAATTCCGCCAGCACCCAGGCCCGCAATTCGGCCAATGTCGCGTCCGGTTCAGCCTTGATCTGCGCCTGCAACGCTTCCAGATGAGCCGCCAGCTTCTGCCCCGGTCGTCCCGGTCGGGGCCTCGCCGTCGTCTCGCCCGTGGCCCGGCGTCGCCCCTGCGCCTTGTAGATGTAGGAAACGCTGACCTGGAACAGCGGAGCCACCTCGTAGGCGCTCTTGCCACTATCCACCGCCGCCAGAACCCGATCCCGCAAGTCCTGCGAATACGATTGCCCGGAACGCCACGCCATGGCCCCAATCCTCGGATCGTTGATACCGAGAATGTT